>JAFWNG010000012.1 GCA_017510405.1 Solobacterium sp. | reverse complement strand
TTCAGATTCCCCCTGTTTTTTCTCAGATTCTTCCTTCAGCTGTTCTTCCGATTCATTTTTCTTTTCTTCGGATTCATTATTCAATTCTGAACCTTGATCAGCTTTGTTTTCATTTACAGGATCAGAGATCTGGTCAGGATTTTCTTCCTGACCTGAGGTTTCCTGATTTTCATTCTTCTTTTCTTCAGAAGAAAACCCTGAACCTTCCGTTTCAGTCTGATTCTCACCTGTTTCATTGAATCCTTCCACTTCCGAAGAAGGATACTCCGGCACCGTTTCTTCTGCCAGCACTGGGGCAGGAAGTGTCCCCGCCAGCATTTCCAGTGTCAGAAAAACCGCAATACTTTTTCTGAGTTTTTCATAATAACCCCTTGGATTTCGTGATCAGCTACTGTTCCAGACGCAGACAAAAACACTTCCGCAGTCAGAAAAGAGCGTCTCTCTTAATCGCTATTATAATTGATAGCTTTCAGCACCCAGTATATTTCTATGGAAACTTTAACGAATTTGTGTACAAACCCAATTATGCATAAATCACGTTGTATCCCATCTTTGATTTCAACCGGTTAATGATGCACAGACCAGTTAATCACCAGAGGTTTTTTACCAGCCCCTTTAACGGTTTTACTCTTTCGGATACAAATTGAGATGTTCTGTAAGTCCGGGGACAAACTTTGTCTTTCTTCCGAGTCCGGTCCGGAAGATGAAGGAAGTTCCGTCATATTCATCATATATCGGGAAGGCTTCTTCAAATACTTCCTTTGAATGCTCGTCTCCGGGAACGATGTAATCGATCTTTTCACAGTTTTCACGGATTGTGATTGCCGCATAGATGAGATCCACATTTTTTGTCTTTGCCGCGGAAGGGAACACTTCCTTCATTCGCCCGGCGAGTTCGGCAGCGGTCTTCTCATCAATCGCGTTCATAAGGCCGATTCCGAAGGTGGTGCCGCCGGCAGAGTATTCCTTGTAATCGGAGAAGAGGATCTCTTCACTGCTGAAGCCTTCATAGGAAAGTTTTTCCGCATGCAGGCCGGCATAGAAGGTATTCACATCCGTTACACCTGCAATCTTTGCGAGTGCCGCAGCAGCTTCCTTATCGGCGGTGGTGGTGGCGGTGCCGGTCAGATTTGCGGTATCCGACAGGATCGCCCCGAGAAGCAGATGGGCGGTCTTTTTTTCCATCTCGACACCGTAATTCATGTAGCGCATCCAGACGATCGTTGCGGCTGCGCCGATTGGCCGGGCATCATAGATGATCGCCTTTCCGGTCGTGACTGAGCCGACGCCGTGATGATCGATGATTGCGATGATGTTCGCATCCTTCATTCCTTCCGCGGCCTGGGCATAATCGCTGTGGTCGACGAGAATGATGTTCTGGCCGGCCGCGTCCAAAAGAACGGGCGGCGTATCCGCACCGGCATCCTGCATGATGTAGGCGGTTTCCCGGTCGATCGGAGCGGTGATCCTGGCCTCCGCCGTATACCCCAGTTTCTGCATCAGCTCGGCATAAGCGATCGCGCAGCTGACCGTATCCGCATCGGGACTGCGGTGGCCGATGACATAGATCGGTTCTCCCCCAACATCGAGATGTTCTAGTTCACTGCGGTTCAGCCGGTATAAATTCTGCTTTTCCTTATCGCTGTTTCCTTTTCCGATCATGAAGAACAGGGCACAAGCGGCGATCATAAGCAGAAGAGAAGCCAGTATCTGACTGGTTTGATGGTGCTGTGTACTTGTTTCTGCCATAAAAAAAATCTCCTTCAAAATCCTAGACTATTATATATAAGAATTGACTCTGGGAAGAAGGAGACGATGGCATGGCGCATGTCTGTTCCTTCCCTCTTCGCTGCGGGTGAAATGACCGCCGTCTGATACTGACTGCCTGCGGCTGTATAAATACAATATATAATTAACCGTAGTTCCCGTCAGCTAATTCTATCCACACCCATGCGTGCAAGTTCATCTGCTGTTGCCTTGCAGGGGATTGATGACGGGCATGTGATCCGGAAATGTTTGTAAATATCGTTCATGTTCTTCACCGGTTCTGATGTCAGCAGATAATCCGGAAATATCTGAGCAATCTGATATTGCAGTATTGAGTAGATTGATACCGGACTCCATCCGGTATTCAACAGACGATCCATGAGTATCTTGGTGATCACGGATGAGATGAATGTAATTAGCAGATGGCCTCTTAAAGCCTCTTCCGATTCAACACAGATTGGTAACATCTTCCCGTTTCCTTTTCCAATTTTAAAGATTTCTTCCACCTGATTTCTTGTGAAGTAAAGTCCCAACAGGTATTTTTTCTCAACCTTTCTGGTACATACAAGCATGAAGAGACCCGCCGTCTGCATTTCTTCATACAGTCTGTCTTCGTCCATTTCTTCATCAGAAACTTCGGCGTTAATGCGTTTCTGCTTCTCATTACGCATTGTGGTATCAAGGCAGAGATAACCGTAAGCATCTTTGTCTTTCTTCTCACCAATCTTCACTTTGATCTCTTTGATGTAATACACTCTGCCATTGTGCTGGATCAGATTTTCTTTTCTCTCAAGATCATCCCGTTCATATTTCTTCGCATCCAGATAGATACCATGATTACCGCCGACTCTTGAGACGAATGAGATACCGGCGTCAATCAGGATGTCCGCATTCTTTCCGTTATAGTATCCGGAATCAAGCAGCGCGAACTTTGTATTGACTCCCATTCCCTTCAGTTCTTCAATCGTACGCTTAACCGTACTGGCATCGATGACATTGCCTGCTACATAACGGAAGAACAGAGGCAGTCCGGTCTTCTGCTGAACAACATAAATCAGTCTGAACTCAAGACTGATAATCCCATTATGGTTATTAACGCTGGTGATCGGAAGATGGGCATCATTCGGCAGACCGCAGCTGTCCAGCAGGATTGCGTCATCAAGCGCATCACCGATACCATAATCTCCCTTGGTATCATTCATCTGAATCCTGCGGATGAAGTCATAGTATTTTACAAAGAATTGTCTCTTGCTTTCCTCCATTCCGATTGCGGCAAGCGTTTCACTGATTCTTTGAGAAGAAAGCACTGCATTGGGATACAGCACTTTGGCATAGCTGAGTTCATACCAGTCCTTTGCGTGATAGTTCGTCATTGAAGACAGAGAGTAATACGCAAGCAATGCATGAAGTGTATCCTTGTTGTTGTATGGAATCGCATCGATCACATCAAGGATCTTTATCTTCTTCAGGAAACAGTCAAAGAAGAATACATCACCAAATCTAAGAACAAGGAGAGAATGACGTTTTCTGTCTACCGTGTAATACTGACCTCTCCTGGTGTCTTTGGGCGGCACACAGTCTTCCGGACATATTCCGTACAATCCTGTTTCAGGATCAAAGGTAAATACACCACGTTCCCGGTTCTTGAAGATATTTCGTTCTTTATCGATAACCCGGCCAAGGTTTATGTATTCCTTCTTTACCCGGGAGCCTTCACGGACAGATTTAGTCAGGGTGGCATATTCAATGCCTTTCTTCTCCTGATACGTGATATACATACGACACCTCCAGTCAGTGGATAGAACTGTATTCTAACCACAATGGTACAGAAGATGTCGTTTTCTGTCAATTCCA
>JAFWNG010000004.1 GCA_017510405.1 Solobacterium sp. | reverse complement strand
CCGTTCTTCCTCGCTCCGATGGCATCTGTAGCAGTAGGATACATCCTGACAGCGATCGGCATCTGCCCGAGATTCGGCGTAGACGCTCCGTGGACAACACCTGCAGGTATCCTGGGCTTCCTGGCATCCGGCGGTAAGCTGATGGGTGGTCTGTCTCAGCTGATCTCCCTGGCAGTAGCTACACTGATCTACACACCGTTCGTTATCGCAGCGAACAACCAGGTTCAGGAAGGCTAATTCAGTCTACTAAGCTAAAAGAAGGAACTCACGCGAGTTCCTTTTTTTGTGGATAAGAAGAAAAATGCCGGTCATTATCGTATGGCCGGCTTTCTGCTGTGTTCAGATTTTTTCGAACTGACTCTGGAAATCGGAAAATGAATTGCAGGAGATCAGCTGCTGTGACAGTTCGGGACTGCTGATGATCTTTGACAGCTTTGCATACAGCCACGGACCGACATCTCCGCTGTTGGAGATCAGGAAGACAAGCTGTACGTTTTTTTCTTTCCAAAGCACAGGCTTTGTTAATATGGCAACACAGATGAACTGCGGGATGTCCTCGGTATTCAGCGGGTGCGGAACAGCGACCCGGTTCTCATACTCCGTGCTTGCCAGTTCCTCACGCTTGTTTACACGTTCGAGGAAATCTGACGGCAGGTCAATATATTTTCCGATCTGTTCACACATGGTATTCAGTACCTCGTCCTTTGACGATGCGTCTGAATGAAGAAACAGATAGTCCTTCAGAGTAATGGTATTTACGATTCGTGAAGTAATGAGATTGAATGACTGATCCAGTTTTTCCCTGTCCCTGTCATTGAGATACGGAGAGATATAGATCGTCTTTGCCGGCAGTTCGTCAGAAGGCGGCGTCGTACTCAGAATGATCTGGAAATCATCCGGATCATATGACCGGATATCTCTGATCGATGCAAATACCGTTTCATTGATCTTGTTTTCAAATGCGTTTTTCAGACGGTAGGCGAGAATGTCATATACTGAGGAAGCTTCTTCGCAGACGACCAGTACGTTATAGGTCCACAGAGTGTTTGCTTTCTGCTTTTCCAGCGACAGCTGCAGATGGAGAGCAAAATAGGAGATCTCTGCCTCGGTAACGCGGATCCCCCGTTTTTCCAGTATAGAAAGTCCGGTCACAGCAAGATCATAGGCATACGGAAACTCGCTCTTTACACTATTCAGTTCCGTTTTCTCGATCTGCAGATCGTTCTGGATGCGGTTCAGAAACGGTACGATATGATTCAGCAGGCTGATGCGCAGTTCTTCATCTTTAAAGAAATCGACATCACACAGTTTCCAGATATTGCGCAGAAAACGCTGGTAGAAAATCAGTGAATCATTGTCGATCTCGACCTGAAGGGACTCATGTCCGTAGAAACGCTGCTGGCCGCTGATATGCAGTGTAAGATAGATCAGTTCTTCTTCCGGAAGAACCGTGTTTAATTCCTGTTCGATCTGCCTGCCGATCTGTACAGCCGCAAAGTATTCCGGTTTTGTTTTTGTTTTCATCCGGAGAAAACTGTCCTCGATTCCGATCGGATTCTTTGTTTCGATCCGATTGACTGCGACCATGACATGAAGTGTCAGGGACGTAATGCTTTTTCCGGAGACGGCAATATGGAAACGTTCCAGCGTCTGGGCGATGATGCGCCGGATCACCTGCTTTTCGTTTTCTCCGATGCTTTCACTTGTCAGCAGATCCGCGATCTGGTCGCTTTCCTTGCATTCGCGTACAAGACAGCGGCGGACGTTCTTTTCCGAACCGACAACACGATAGCCTTCCAGATGTGAATGTTCGAGCGTCAGGGAGTAATTCTGCAGAACAGGACGTAATTCCCGGAAAATACTGCGCAGGAGAGACGGAGAGACCGCGATCTCATCCGCAAGATCATAGATACTGATATAGTCATCACTGGTGATAAGACGCATCAGAACATAGCGCTTGCGCAGTACGGGGTCCTCCAGAAAAGAATCACTGCTGAATCTTCTGAGGAATCTCTGGAACTTCTCGGAGTCATGAACAACGATCGAAGAGCCGACACGCTGCTTGATCACCAGCTCGGCACCGTTCTTCTCCAGGTCTTCCCGCAGAAGGTTGATATACTTCATTACGGTCTTCTCTGAAATGCCAAGTTCAAAAGCCAGTTTCTTTCCGGAAACCGGTTCTTTTTCATTTATCAGGATATTCAGGAGTTTCTGGTCAATTCTCATACTGCAATACTATTATAGAGAAAGAAAATACAGAAGAGCATATGGGTTTCGGCAGAATTGTTCCTTTTTAAAACGGAAGAAGTCTGCCGCACCGTTTTCAGGCAACTGCTAAATTGAGAGTGCGTGAGGGAGATATGAAGAAAAAATGCAGCATATTGCTGGTCTGTGCCGGCGGAAATTCCACAAGTATTCTGGTACAGAGCATGCGCAAAGATCTGCGCGAGGATGAAAACTGGTATATCGATGCGGAAGGCGTCAGTCAGGTACGTGATCTCATCGGCAAATACGATTATATTCTTGTGGCACCTCAGATGAAGTTCGCATTACAGGATATCCGTGTCCTTGCAGAACCGTTTGGAGATATCCAGGTACTGGAGATCCCGGCGGATATCTATGCGTCATGCAGCGGCAGTGCCGTCAACGATATGGTGCGTCGGCTTCAGGATCCCGGATCGAAAGACAATGAAAGGGGTAAAACAATGTCTGAAAACACATCAAAGTCCAATAAGATCATGGATAAGATATCCGATTGGATGAATGAAAAACTCGTTCTTGTTGCTAATAAGATCAGCAACCAGAGGCATCTGGCAGCTGTCCGTGACGGTCTTACGATCATGATTCCGGCAACGATCATCGGCGGTTTCGCGATCCTGCTTGCTGTCCCGCCGATTCCGGCCGGCGTCACAGAGCCGACGAACATTCTCTACGCCTTCCTGCTGGCTTGGCAGTCCTGGGCAGGCGCGCACTTCGGTGCTCTGATCACGCCGTATTATCTGACGATCGGCATTATTTCGATCTATGCTGTCTGCGGTGTATCCTATCAGCTGGCAAAACGCTACAACATGAACGGTCTGAACAACATGATCAGTGCTCTGCTGGTATTCCTGATCATATCCGGCGGACTGGATTTCTCGAACGGTATGATCGACAGTTCACGCTTCGGCGCCGGCTATATGTTTGCGGCAATGATCACAGGCATTCTCGTTGTCGAGATCACCAGAGCATTTGATACTCACAATATCAAGATCAAGCTTCCGGACACGGTTCCGCCGAATGTGGCAGCTCCGTTCAACGTACTGATCGCTCTTGCATTCAATGTGATTGTCTTCACACTTGTTAACTCTTTACTGATCAAACTGACCGGCGGCGGTATTCCGGATCTGGTCTATACTCTGATTGCTCCGTTAATGAAGGCAACCGGCTCTCTGCCGTCCATCTTATTCCTCACGTTCCTGAGTTCACTCTTCTGGTTCTTCGGAATTCACGGCGACAACATGATGAGCGCAGTTACGACGCCGATCACGACTATGGCTCTTGCGGCAAACGCAGAGGCAGTCGCGGCCGGCCAGCCGCTCCCGTATATCTATGCAGGTATGATGGCGGCAGTATTCGGCGGATGGATCGTCGGAAACAATGCAATGAACCTGGATCTTCTGATCTTCGGCAAGTCCGGACGTGTGAAATCACTGTCCAGAGTGGCAGCGATCCCGGCAATGTTCAATATTGCAGAACCGTATGTCTTCGGTCTTCCGGAAGTATTAAATATGTATTACTTCATTCCGGCAGTTATCTGCCAGATCCTCAATCTGACATCGTACTATGTACTGGCATCTATGAATCTGGTTGGAAGATTCTACATCTCTCTGCCGTTTACAACACCGGCACCGTTAAATGCACTGCTGGGAACCGGCGGCGATATCCGCTGCTTCCTGTTCTCCATCGTATGCATTCTTGTCAATATGGTCATCTTCTATCCGTTCCTGAAGGCGTATGACAACTCCCTTCTGAAGGAAGAAGAGGAAAACGCTGCAAAGGCGGAATAATAAAGGAATACAGGCAGGCAGCTGCCTGTATTTGAATAAGGAGGAACAATGGACTTCTACAGAAATGAAGCAGTAACAGAACATATCACACGGATCCGCGCATTCTGGAATGATGCCTGTGTCTACTATGTACGCGGTGAAAAAAGCGGCCTGCTGATCGATACGGGATACGGCTTTGGTGACTTGAAGGCCTATGTGGATGAACTGGCTGGACAGCCGTATGAAGTAGTGCTCTCTCACGGTCATCTGGATCATGCCAACGGCGCAGGACAGTGGGAAAGCGTATATATGAGTCATAAAGACATTGACCTGTACCGGCAGTTCGCTGATATCGCGTCCCGGAAGAACTTCCTGTCCAACTATGTAAAAAATCTGGATACCTATCCGGATTCCCTCTATGTACCAGTATATGACAGAGAATTCCTGGATCTGAAAGACGGGGATACCTTTGATCTCGGCGGTGTATGTGTGGAAACCATTGCGGCACCGGGACATACACAGGGTATGATGACATTCCTTGTCAGAGAAGACCGTACGATACTGTTCGGGGATGCCTGCGGCGTCTTCACGCTGTTTGTCATGCCGGAAGCTTCGTCCCTGGAAGAATTCATGGTCTCCATGGAGAAGCTGAAATCACGGGAAACGGAATATGACCGGATCCTGCGCCAGCACGGCACCTGCGAGTCGCCAAAGTCGCTTCTGGATGAAGATATAGCGATCGTACAGTCGATCTTGGACGGTACGGATGATCATGAACCGTTTGTATTCAACGGAATCGACTGTTTCATTGCCAGAGCAGTGGATCCCATCACGAAGCGGCGCAGAGACGGAAAAGAAGGGAATATCCTGTATATTCCCGCTAAAATAAGAGCAGAAAAGTGAGGGAAAAGGGATGCTGATTTCCGAAGTCATTGCAAAGATCAAAGCATATTCACGCGGTTTGAATAAAGACGGCACACCGATCGATGACAGCAAAACAAGAGACAAAGTACTGTACGGGGAGACTGATAAAGAATGTACCGGTATCGTTACTACGTGCTTCGCTTCTGTTGACGTGATCCGTAAAGCACATGAGCTGAATGCCAATCTGATCATTCCGCATGAAGCGCTGTTCTGGAACCACGGGGATCATACCGACTGGCTGACAGAAGACCGCAACAGTGTATTTCTTCGCAAGAAAGCACTGCTGGATGAATACGGCATAACCGTCTGGCGGGACCATGATTATATTCATTCCGGACTGCCGGACGGAAACGGCGGCTGGTATGACGGGATCTTCAGGGGATTCCTGCATGAGACCGGTCTTGAGAAATACTATGTGCCGATGGTCGGCAATCCGGTGCGTTTCAGCGGCATGCCGGTAGAAATGCTGATACCGGAAGGCATTACAGTCCGGAAACTGGCAGAAAAGATCATTGAAGGAGCAGGGCTGAACGGTATTCGCCTGATCGGTGACCCGGAAACCGTCGTACACAGAATTGCGATCCCGATGCACTGTATCGGATTTGCGGACAATGCGGAGATACGCAATGTCAATGCGCATAACACAGACTGCCTGATCACAATGGAGCTGATCGACTACACGATCAATGAATACATGCGGGACGGCATGATGCTGGGGGATTCCAAGGCAATCCTGGCAGTCGGACACTTCAATGTGGAAGAGCCGGGGATGAAATATATGCTGCGCTGGCTTCCGGAGGCATTAGGTACGGAAGCAGTTCCTTCCTGGTTTGTACAGTCCGGGGATATGAATACTTTCCTGGTCAGGTGACACAATGAAAGCGGGATGTCGTTCCCGCTTTTCTTTTTTCGGCAGAACGGTCCGGTTGCAAATCAAGGGTATATTCGGTAATATCATATTTATCGAAAGGGGAATGATTCACAAATGAATGAGAATTTAACAAACACGCTTCTTTCCTTTGCTGGAAAGATGCAGTCGAACAAGGTTCTGTCCTCTATTAAGGACTCCTTTATCGACAACATGCCTGTCGTCATCATGGGTTCGTTTGCTACACTGTTCCAGTT
>JAFWNG010000011.1 GCA_017510405.1 Solobacterium sp. | reverse complement strand
GCAATGGTAAGTAACCGCAACAAACAGAAGAATAAGTAATCTGGATAAAACCAGATATGGGAGACGTGAATCCCCGGGAGTTCGTGAGAACTCCGTTGAAACCACGCGAGATTGCTTTGGCGATCACACGTGGTAATTCATGGTGTATTTCAGGCCGGATACCTGCATGAAACCGCCGAACTCTCCGACCGCATTGCCGTCAAACGCAGTAATTGCCTGCGTTTCTCTGGCGCCGAATTCCAGGGCGTCAAGGATCTCCTGACCGGTGCATTCCTTTGTGCAGAGATAATTGCCGAACGGCATGAGCTGCACAAGATCCCCATACGTTACCGGGCCTTTTTCCATCGTCACGCGGACACCACCGCCGTTTATGACGGCAGCGTCTGCGTCCCCGGTATGGCGGAATGAGTCGGCCGCGAAATTTGCCGCAGTGCTTTCCCGGCTGCGGACGATCCGGATGCCGTCGTCATCCGTGATCGGAAGGTCAAAGTCCAGATGTCCTGCCTCTCTCGAAAGAATATCCTCCAGTTTGCTGTTTGCCTGATCGATCGCTTTCCGCATTTCTTTATCTTCATGGTCATATTCAGATATCAGAAGTGAATCAATGGTGCCGTCGTCATGAATGATCAGCTCACCGGCATTCTGCATCTGTGTGCCGACCGATGTGAGAAGCACATCCTCCCCGTCTGCGTTCGGATAGCTGTCGCCGATGATCACCGAGTGGGAATGACCGTCCAGGACTGCATCAATTCCTCTTGTTCTGTGGATCAGTGAGATCGCGTCATTCGGCGCCATCGGCTCTATGGAACCAAGATGCGACAGAAGGATGACATGATCCGCTTTCTCTTTTCTTGCGGCATCGACCGCAGCCTGTACTGTTTCAGCCAGCTTCATTCCGTCATCGCTGTATGCGAAATCATATACATACAAGCCGTC
Organism: Solobacterium sp.; assembly: GCA_017510405.1. GTDB lineage: Bacteria > Bacillota_I > Bacilli_A > Erysipelotrichales > Erysipelotrichaceae > Bulleidia. The sequence continues at coordinate 19,509 of JAFWNG010000011.1, read as the reverse complement.
TTCCTGAAAGTACGCAGGCGTTGACGACACGATCACCCCCGGCGTCAGTACGCCGATAAAGGCCACTTTGACGCCGTCGAAGTCTTTGATAATGTACGGCGGTACATCCGCAAATATATTCTTTCCGCTTCCGGTATATTCCGCATTGCACAAAGTGATATCAAACTGCGCCGCTTCCATCAGTTCGCCAAGACGGGCTGTTCCGAAATCAAAATCGTGATTCCCGATGGTTGCGATATCATATTCCTTCGCGTTCATCAGTTCAATAACGGCGCTGCCGCGGGTCAGAGACCCGAGCGTTCCTCCCTGCAGATAATCGCCGAGATCCACAAGCACCGTATTCTCATGTTCCGCCTTTGTTTCATTGACCAGTGCTTTCAGCTTTGCAAAGCCGAGATTGTCATCCACGCCGCAGTGCACGTCACTGGTATAAAAAATGTAAATGCTGTTGGTCTTTTTTGACCCGGCAGACGGCACGGATTCTTTCTAACACGCTGTACACAGCAGAAGCACTGCCGTCATAATACCTTTTATCAGTTTCTTCATAATACTGCCTTCCGGGACCCGGATCCCTTACCGATGCGATTCTGAGAATGACAGCATCACGCCGCATCATCACAGTGTTCTTATTCTAGCAGAAGCTTCACAAAGCTGAACACAGATATGAACCGGCCGCTGATTTTCTGCTGCCAGGTATCACAGCCGCAGGCAAATCGTCCCCTGCCTCCTCTGCAGTGCAGTATGATTGGAGAGGAAACAGGAAATACCATGAACAGTTCTTCACAGGAAAACAGCCGCACATCGATCCTGAAAATGACAGCCGCCATGATGATCTTCGGCACCGTCGGCATCTTCCGCCGGGTGATCCCGCTCTCTTCGGCGCTGCTTTCGTGCCTGCGCGGACTGACCGGGGCACTGTTTCTTTTTCTTTACGTCCGCATGCGCAGACATACCATCAGCCCTCCCGCAGACGCAAAAGCGAAACTGTCATTTATCGTCTCCGGATGTCTCATCGGTCTCAACTGGATGTTTCTGTTTGAAGCATACCGGTTTACGAGTGTGCCGGTCGCAACACTCTGCTACTATACGCAGCCGGTGATCGTCATCCTTCTTTCCCCGCTGCTGTTTCATGAAAAACTGACTGTCCGGAAGATCCTGTGTATTATCTTCGCAGCTGCGGGTATGGGACTCGTCACCGGGATCCATCCGGAAGGAAACAGTCTGCGCGGCATTCTGTACGGACTGGCGGCCGCCTGCCTGTACGCCGGAGTCGTGATATTCAACAAAAAAGCACCTCCGGCAGATGCGTATGAAAAAACCATTCTGCAGCTGTTTTCCGCCGGAATGGTCATGGTTCCGTATCTGCTGTTTACCGACGGCTTCAAGATGCCCGCAATGGATCTGCGGACTGCTGTACTTACAGCTGTCGTATGCCTGGTGCATACCGGCATCGCCTACCTGTTCTATTTTGACAGTATGAAAGAACTGCGTGCCCAGACGATCGCCGTCATGGGCTATATCGATCCGGTCTCTGCCCTCCTGCTGTCCGCAGTGATCCTGCAGGAACCGCTGACGCCTCTGTCCTTCCTCGGTGCCGCAATGATCATCACAGCTGCTCTGACCGCTGAGCTGAGTGAAAGATGATCCGCTGCAGAACATACAGGCCCTGAAAGAAACAAAACACTATATGCTTTGAAACCAGCATCGGCAGTCCCGGTGCTGGTTTTCAGTTATTATCCAGCATCCAGTCTTCGAATGCGCAGACGCTGCTGCTGTTCTGTATGTATTTCTGCAGTTCGGTATCAAACAGCTCAATTGCCTGTACATGGGAAAAGTTCGGATATCTGCTGGTCAGTTCATAACAGATCCGCGACGGCGGAGCTTCTTTGATCGTGTAATAGGTAATGTCCTTTCCCTTAATTGCCTGGATCACGGACATCGGTGCGATCGCCCAGCATTTTTCTTCATGGAGAAAGTGCTGCAGCAGATTGCCGGTATTGACAGTTACACGCGGATACTTTTCCTCCGGCCAGTGCTGCGTATGCCACTGATAATAATCCGGACCCCAGTTCAGATAGATCTCATGATCTGTGGATAATTCCATGCAGGAGATCTGATCATGGTACTGAGTGTCTTTGCGGCAGACAAGATACATCAGTTCACGAAAGACTGGTTTGGAGATGATATTCGGATAATTGATGCGGCTGAACGTAAACCCGATATCCGCTGTACGGTTTTCTACCAGACCGTGTATCTCATTGGAATGGTGCGTCCGGATATTCAGTTTCAGCAGCGGATGATTCCGGATGACAGAATCATAAAGCCCGGTGAACGTATACGTATTGACTGCATCGATCGCAGCTATGGTCAGCGTACTGATATTGTCCTGATATTTCAGTGCCTGCATATCCTTGTAAAGAGAAGCCCACTGTTCCGCAATGGGAATAAAGGCATTGCCGTAACTGGTCAGTTCCACACTGCGGAGTCCCTTGCGGCGCACAAACAGCTGGGCATCCAGCTCCTCTTCCAGAGTCTGGATGCGGTTGGACACGGTCGACTGTGAGAGATACATATAATTCGCTGCGGAAGAAATGTTTTTATATGCCGCAACAGTCAGGAATGTAACGATCTGATCGTAATTCATGGCCCCTCCTAATTATCAACTATATCGATATTATATATCATTATTATCCGTTATATGCATTGTTTTTCCTTTGCTAGGATATGGGTGTAAGAGGTGATCACCTTACAGAATCATCTGCTGCACTGCCAGCAGAACAGCGCAATGCACATCTGAATAATCACAAGGAGATACAAATGAAACTGTTAATGGACTTTATGATACTGAACATTTTCCTGGGACTCGGCTGGATCATCCGGGAAAAGGTCAAGCTCTTTCAGAAGATATTCCTGCCCTCTTCCGTAATCGGCGGAATTCTTCTTCTCATCATGGGACCGCAGGTACTCGGGCTCGTTCCGGTATCTGAAATGATCGGCAAATATCCGAATTTCCTGATCATTATCATTCTTACCTGTCTCATCTTCGGCAACAAACTCGACAGATCGAGAGTGCGTTCCTACATGGACTACACGCTGGTGGCGGCCGGTACATACGGCGCACAGCTGTTCTTCGGCGTCGGGATCGGTGCCATCCTGTCAAAGATCTGGACAAAGATGCCGCCGAACTGGGGCATCACCGCGATCTATTCCTTCTATGCCGGCCACGGTGCCGCCGGAAGCGCTGCAGCGATCTTCACGGAAAAAGGCTATCCGGATTTCATGGGAATTGCCATGGTCGTTGCGACTGTCGGTCTTGTGGCTGCTCTGACGATCGGTATGCCGCTGCTGAACTGGGGCATCCGGAAAGGCTACTGTGAGTTCGTCGACAAGCCGGAAAAACTTCCGGATGACTATTACGGCGGACCGATGCCGAAAGAAAAGCAGATGCCGATCGGCATGACGAAAACTTCTACAGCCGGTATCAATGCCATCGCCCTGCAGATGTTCTTCATCTCTGCCTGCATCATGCTCGGCTACGGCCTCCGCTGGCTGGGAATCACCTATATTTCCCCGTATTTCAAAAATGTCAATGACCTGGTACTCGGCATTATCGGCGCCATCATCATCTGGCCGCTGATGTGCAAGACTGGTACAGATGTATATGTCGACAAGAAGACCTGCTCGAACATCAGCGGCTTCGCTCTCGAATATCTGATCGTCTCCGCAGTCGGAACGATCAGCGTCGACGCAATGGTCTCATACATCATCCCGATCACGATCTACTGCGTCCTGATGCTCGCGATCCTTACCTTCCTGTATGTATTCATGAGCAGCAAGATCTGCAAGGATCAGTGGTTTGAGAAAATGGTCAATGTCTTCGGCCAGTGCACCGGCAACGCCGCTACCGGCATGACGCTTCTGCGCTGCGTCGACCCGAAAAACGAAAGCTGCTCCGGTGATGCCAGCGGCATGAGCCTGTTCCTCTTCATGCCGGTATGGGTCGGTATGATTGCGATCGGACCGGAACTTGCCGTGAAGCCGAACGGAACCATGATCCTGCTCGGACTTGGCGCACTGATCATGCTGCTGTCGTACGGCATCGGCCTCGTCTTTATGAACACACACAGAAAGCTTCGCTGAAAACAAGGAGGAAAAAAACATGCTGCCGGAAAGAACATTACGAAAAGAAGTGATTGAAGAATTCAAAAAACTGGATGTACCGAGCATCTCCGATGCAATGGACAAGCTGAAACTCTCAGGTGCTCTCTATCATATCAAAGCTGTCGTACCGGATACGTACGTATGCGGACAGGCTTTCACTGTACACTACATTCCCAATGGAACGATCAAAGGCACTGTCGGTGATTTCATCGATGACATCCTGCCGGGCGAAGTCGCTGTCATCGACAACAACGGCAGAGACGACTGCACCGTCTGGGGAGACATCATGTCGATCTATGCGTCCCAGCACGGGATCGCCGGCACTGTCATCGACGGTGTCTGCAGAGATATCAACGTCATCCGTCAACTGAAGTATCCGATCTTCACCAAAGGAACATACATGGTAACGGGAAAAGACCGCGTGACCGTTGACAAAGTCGGCGGAACCGTCAGTATTGCCGGCGTCCAGGTCAATCCCGGCGATCTCGTATGCGGCGACAATACCGGCGTCATCGTCGTCCCCTTCGAACACGCAGAAGAAGTACTGGCAGTAGCAAAGCAGATCGAAACAGTAGAACAGCAGATCCTGCAAAAGGTCCGCAGCGGCATGAAACTGAAAGATGCCCGGAAACAAACCGGCTATCATACACTCCAGACCCCGGATTCCGAACAATAGGAGGAAACCATGGAACTCACAAAAGAAAACTATGAATTGCTCCGCCGGCTTCCCACCGGCAATGTGGCCGACAACAACAATGGCACTCCCCGCCAGGGCGTGATGGATTCCGGCATTAAACCTCTGGATCCATCATGCCGCCTTGTCGGCCGTGCGTTCCCGGTACAGTGCTATCCCGGGGACAACCTGGCTCTGCATCAGGGAATCTATGCCGCACAGCCCGGCGATGTACTGGTCTTTGACTGTCACGGCTACTGCGAGGCAGGACACTTCGGAGACATCATGGCCACTGCCTGCATCGAAAGAGGAATTGCCGGCGTGATCATTGACGGCAGCTGCCGGGATGCACAGGACATCGTTGCCCTGGGACTGCCGGTCTTCGTCAGAGGGATGAATCCCTCCGGCACCACAAAAGCAAGCCTTGCAAAGCTGAATGTTCCGGTGATCTGCGGCGGCGTTACCGTGCATCCCGGCGACATGATCATCGGTGACTGCGACGGCGTAGTTGTTGTTCCGAAAGAACAGGAAGACGGCGTATTTGCAAAAGCACAGGCCAAGTTTGAAAAGGAACTGCATATCACAGAAGCGCTGAAACAGGGAAAAACATCGCTTGAGATCTACGGATTCGACAAGCTGATCGAGAAACTGTCCGCGCTGTGATTTCTGCAGAACCATTCTCATTCGAAATATAGTATCAGGGGATCTGTCCGCAGACAGTCCCCTTTTCTCTCGCCATGACCATACGGAACGATCCATAACAATATGCCGTTCCGGCAGGCTTCTTTTTTAAAATCCACGGAAAAACAGTCAGATGCTTGAATTATCCTGTAATATAATATCTGAGCCGTTCCGCCAGGTGCACCTGCCTGGTATGGAATACGGCATATTATTTGGAGGAAAAACATGAAGAAGAACCTTTTAAAAATTATGAGTTCCCTTCTGGCAGCTGCTATGGTTCTGCCGATGCAGGCCTGCGGAAAGAAAGAGGAATTAACGACAGTAACGACAAAAGAAGAGGTCAAGGAACTGACTGACACATTCTATGCCGGTCTGGAGGATGCAGATCCTATTTCCATGACCACCTTTGTCAATGGAACAAAGACTCTGGTCCTGGACATTGACGGCGACAAGATGCACATTGTCGATGAAACATCCGGTACGTCCTACTATCTCTTCAAAGAGAACGGGAAAAACTGGTACATGGGCGAAGGCGAACAGCCTGTCAAAGAAGATCTCATGTACGACGTCTACAAAAACATGGTAACGGCAAGCGTAATGATCTTTGTGAACGGTTATTTCGAAGCTGATACAGATAACCAGTTCACTTATTCTTCAACGCTCAGTGCCAAGGATGACACTTCCACACTCACTACAGATATCACCGGCGAAATGGAAGGCGAAAAACAGACGCTCCGCGTCACCGGCACGAAATCCGACAGCAAAGTTCGTTCGCTCGCTGTCAGCCAGGGCGAAAAAGAACTGTTCCGCTATGAATTCGCATACGATGTCAAGGTAGAACTGCCTCAGTATACGATCTCCGATCCGAGCGCAAGCTACACGCACGTTGAAAGTCCGTACGCAAAAGTCAGCGACGTTATGGCAACATTCGAAAATGAGGAAGATTTCAATTATGTCGTCTTCGGTGACGACGTCCTGGTCTTCACGGAAAAAGACGGCAGACATCTGCAGATGATCGCTCCGCTGGGCGACCAGGCGGAAGCTTACCACGCACTGGATATCACGGAAGAAGGCTTTGAAAAGAAGGCTCTTGATATGATCCGTCAGCTGGATTTCACAGACTGTGTCGACTTCACAGATGCTCTGATCCCTGAGACAGAACTCGAAGCATTCGCCGGCAGCACCGTCTCTGATGCTGTGAAAGCAGGCTTTACCGGCAACGGCTGGATGATCGGGGACACCGCTTCTGTGATCCTTGAAAAAGACGGTTTTGAATATACAGCAGCAGTAACCCTTCCGGAAGGATTTGACGTCGAAGGCGATCACGAATTCGAGGATCTGGATGACGCTGTCATTCAGAAAGTCTACTTCTCAGAGCCGACAATGTCAGTCCTGCCGATGGAATAAGAACCGGTCATATCCGATTCCCGTCAAGCATCTTTCCCGCACAGCATGGAAAGATGCTTTTTTTCATACTTTTTATGCAGGACCATGTTACTCTGTCATAGAAAGAGGCAGTATGTATGATTTTAACAAATAGAAATAAACTGACAGCAGCGGTGCTTGCCGCTCTGATGACACTGTGCGGCTGCAGTTCCGCGCCGCAGAACGAATCGTCGAAGCCCGAAACATCCGAACAGGAATATCCGGTCATTGAGGCGGGCATTTACGACATTTCAAAATACGGGAATATTATTCTGACCATTTCCCCGAATACGATGATCCAGTACGGCTACGAGGAAGCGGACATCATTGACGTACAGATCGGCAGCGCGCATGAAGCGATGCCGATCGGCACCAATTACAGCGACGTTGACGTCGGCCGTGCCGTCTGCCGCTATGATCTGGAGAACGATCCGCCCTATATTACCCTCGCACTTTCCGGCGGAAATCTCACTTCTGCCATGGGTGTGGCAGACAAGAAGGAGACCAATGATGAGAAAGGCTTTACCTGGATCTATCGCGACGGAATCGATGAAAACGTCACGATCTATATCAGGATGGCGGAAAAACAGGGTTATGCGGATGAATACCAGATCCACAAAGTAACTTCCACCCGCACCAATGAACGTGCGGACTATCCGGATCTGAGCGATGCGGAATTTGCCAACTTCCGAGCCGTCAGCACAGCCGGCATGGGCAAAGACACGCTGTTTCGTTCTTCTTCCCCGGTCAATCCGAAGATCGGCAGGAACAGACAGGCCGACGAAGCACTATCTCTCAACGGCATTCGCACCGTCCTGAACCTGGCCGATTACGAACAGGAGATGAAAGCATTCCCTGACTACAGTTCCACTTACTATTCGGAATGCGGCATCATGAATCTCGCCATGTCAATGGATCTTTCCGTAGAGGAAAACAGGATCAAACTGGCGCAGGGTCTTCGTTTTATGATCAGCCATGACGGTCCCTACCTGATCCACTGTCTGGAGGGAAAGGACAGGACCGGCTTTACCATCGCCGTTCTGGAAAGCCTTATGGGCGCATCGATCGGCGAAGTCGTCGAAGACTACATGGTCACTTATCATAACTTTTACGGGGTTGAGGAAGACTCCGAAAACTACGGCCGTATCGCAGCGATCATCACGCAGCAGCTGCAGAATGCTTACGGAACTACAGAGTTCAAAGAGAATGAGTCCCTCAGTTCATATGCCCGTGATTATCTGCTGGGGATCGGTCTCAGCGATGAGGAAATCGCAGAACTCAAAGCACGTCTGGCTGTGAATTACGGCGGGCAGGAATGATCATACAGGCGGAATCGTTATGATTCCGCTGTTTTTCCCTCATCCGGACCGGGACGATACTGTTTGCTGGTTTGGCTTTGCCGCCTATTTTCCGGATCTGTGAGCTTACGTCTTCAATCATACGGAACCATCGTTTATAATCAGATTATTGAAGGTGATATCGTGTTTGAAAATATTGAAGTGAATAAATGGCTGCTTTTCCTCGGCCTGCTGGTACTGACCTGGGGCGCAACCCAGGTGAACAAGCTTCTGTTCACCCAGATGAGGAAAAAGAAAAACGAACTCAAGCTGAAATTCTTTGAGAGATTTTTCTCGTTTATCATCCTGATTATAGCGGTTATTCTTACGTTCTCGATCTTCGGCGGACTGAGTGAACTGTGGAAAACACTGCTTGGCGGAACTGCCGTCATCACTGCTGTGCTTGCCTTTACCGCACAGGACATTATCAAGGATATCCTTGCCGGTTTCATGATCAGTGTCTATAAACCGTTTGAGATCGGCAACCGGATCGAGCTGGAAAACGGCACCGTAGGCATTGTCAAGGATATTACGATGCGGCATGTTGCGCTGAGCCTCCTCGACGCAACAGTATGCGTTATCCCAAACTCCAAACTGAATGCCATGTCGGTCATCAACTACAGTTACCAGTCCGGGCTCAAGGCAAAGCAGTTCTCCTTCCAGATCGCTTACGACACCGATGTACGCAAGGCAATTAAGGTGATCCGTGATGCCATCATCAGTTCCTCCTATACGGTTCCGGGAATCAAAAAAGAATATGGTATGGATTACGCTCCTGTCTATTTCATGGAGTTTGCCAGCAGCAGTCTGGTTCTGAAAACGACCGTATACTTCCCGCCGGATGTACCTACCGAAGTAATGACGTCGGACGTCAACCTGCGCGTGGATCTGGCACTGAATGAAAACGGCATCGAAATTCCTTACAACTACGTCAATGTTGTCAACCGCGAGATCGGCGTCAAGCAGGACGGCGGCAAGCTTGTCAGAAGCGGCAAGCCTTACGTCACGGCAGACATGATCATCAAAGCCGACGGCAAAGGCATGAAAGAAGCCATCGAAACGACGGAAAAATTCGGCAATGCCTGCGGCCTGAGCAGGAAAGAAGTCCTCCGCCTGCGTCTGCTCTCAGAAGAAGCACTGACGATGATCCGGAGCATTCTCCAGAATATGGATGCGTATTATCACATCGCCCGTTCCAAAGATACGTATTATCTGCATCTGAAATCCCATATCAATCCTGATGAAGCACAGAGACAGCTTCTGCTGGCAATGTCATCCACCGGAACCAATGCGGCTCCGAGGGGACTGATGGATAAGATCAGCTGGATGATCCGTACGATCCAGAATGAGAAAACACCTGCACATACCCATCTGATGAATCTCGGTATGGTCAAGGGATCCGATTCCGACGGAACGCTTGCCAGCTGGTCGCTGAAAGAATATAAAACCGCTCTGGAGAATGACAAAGACCAGAGCAGCGAAGCAGCAGCGGCATGGGACGAACTGGAACGATCCATCGTTTCCAGTATCGCGGATGACATCAGTGTCAGGATCACCCGCAGCAGCGTTGACATGACCATCAAAAAACAGTTCTGAGATACGAAAAGGATCCTGCGCACACAGGATCCTTTTTCGTATTCATTTCTCTGTCCGACCCGTTCCCTTATTTTGCGTTTCTGAACATGAAGGCACGGACCAGATTAATGCCGATCTTATAAGGCAGCGGCCGCAGTGCTTTGTCCGCTTCGACGAGTTTTTCCCGGATCGGGATGCTCTGCGGACAGTGCTGTTCGCATTTGCCGCACTTTATGCACTGATCTGCAAAAGCCGGTTTCCGCGTCAGGCCGACTGTCTGCGCAAACTGGAATCTGCCCTGTCTTTTCGACTCCGTGTACATTGTATTGTAGCTGCGGAAGATTCCGGGAATATCCACGCCTTTCGGACACGGCATGCAGTAACGGCAGCCGGTGCAGCCGACTTTTTCTTTTTCATTGATGCTCTTTTTCACTTCTTCGAGAACGGCAAAGTCCTGTTCTTCCATGCTGTGCGGAAGTGCTTCGGACGCTGTCCGGCAGTTTTCCTTTACCATCTCTTCCGAGTTCATTCCGGACAGTACGACTGTGACCTCCGGCTGATCATACAGCCACCGCAGTCCCCATTCCGCCGGGCTCCAGGAACGGCCGCTCTGTTCCATGGCCTTTCTGGCTTTTTCCGGCAGCATATTCACGAGTTTTCCGCCGCGCAGCGGTTCCATGATCACGACCGGAATTCCTTTTTCATATGCAGCTTTCAGACCTTCCCTGCCGGCCTGTGTCACTTCATCGAGATAGTTATACTGGATCTGGCAGATATCCCAGTCATAGTCATTGAGGATCTTCAGGAAGTTGTCCGTATTGCCGTGGTAGGAAAATCCGATATTGCGGATCGCTCCGGAAGCTTTCTTTTCCCGGATCCAGTCAATAATGCCGATCGCCTTGAGCTTCTCCCACATGGCAATATCCGTCATATGGTGCATCAGATAATAGTCAATGTAGTCCGTACGCAGCCTTGACAGTTCTTCGTTGAACGTCTTTTCCAGCGCGGCGGCACTGTTGATCATATACTGAGGCAGTTTTGTAGCGATATGTACTTTGTCTCTCAGACCGTTTCTTTCAAAGATCTCGCCCAGCGCTGCTTCACTGCCGCTGTAGAGGTAGGCGGTATCATAGTAGTTGACGCCGGCGTTATACGCCGCAAGGATCTCTTTCTCAGCCTTGTCCACGTCAATGCCGCTGCCCTTCTTCGTAAACCGCATACAGCCGTAGCCCAGCACGGACAGCGGGGTTCCATTCTTATCATTTCTGTACTGCATAATAAATCTCCCGCCATTCACAATAGCATGACTTCGTCGTCAGATGGTGAATAACGCCCGAACGGGATCACCCTCTGTTTCTTCGCTGAACCGAAACAGTTTATCGAACATAACAGTATCCAGAATGTTAAGACATCTTTACATTTTCAACGATTTCTCTTAGAATAATAATGTAAAGTATATTTTACATTCCGGAGGTATATAATTATGGTATCTAATCACTGGAAAGCGGATGAAATGGAGAGATCCGTGAACCTCAGAGCGATGCAGTACGCGTGGGCTTTTCTGCTGGTATCCCTGATGATCTGGGTCATTGCGGAATACATGTCGACCGGAGAGCTCCTGACGATCCCTCTCATTCTGATCCTCATTTCCAATATGATCTTCTTTTCTGTCAAACTATGGCTGACAAAGAGAATGACTGCGCCGGGAAGCGAAAACAATGAAGAATAACATCCGTGAACTGCGAAAAGAAAAAGGTCTGCGTCAGGAAGACCTGGCTGCCGAGTTAGGCGTTACACGCCAGACGATCATAGCCATTGAAAACAACAAATACGATCCCAGTCTGGAACTTGCCATGCGGATATCTGTATTCTTCGGCATCACCGTAAATGATATTTTCACACTGGAATAAGCTCTGTATCCGTTTCCTGCGGTATGAATGACAATGGAAAACACCTCCGTGCATTCACGCCTGCGGAAACACCCTGCAACCGGAAAAGGAGGAATGCTATGACACAGCTGGAACATTTTCGAAAAGAAATCAATTTTCGCGATCTGGGCGGATACTGTGCCGCAGACGGCAGGAAGATCCGCAGCGGCCTGCTGTACCGCAGCGGTGCGCCGGGTCTGCTCAGTCCGGAAGAATTAGAGCATTTCCGGAATCTGGGGATCCGTACGATTCTGGACTTCCGTTCGTCCAAAGCATGTGCAGAACTTCCGGATCCCGTGATCGAAGGCTGCGAGCAGATCCAGATGTGCGCCGCGTTTGAAAACTTCCGAGACGACCTGAACGACTCACCCCGTGAGTTCTATGAGATGCTTATAGATGAGGATCAGCACGGCAATATGGCCGCCACGGTGGTATCCAGCATTCACGCGTCCCTTGTGTATTCCAACGAAGCGTATAAGCTGATGTTCCGAAAACTGCTGGACAATGCGGTTCCCCTTCTGTTCCACTGCTCACAGGGAAAGGACCGCACGGGCATTGCGGCGATCCTCATCATGCTGGCACTGGGAATCGATGAAGATCAGATCCGCAGCGACTATCTGCTGTCCAACGAATACCGCAAACCTCTGATCGATAAGAGGATGCAGTCCATGAAACTCCTGCACCGTTTCAGCGAAAACATCAAAACTGCGATTCTCGCAGCGGAAGGCGTTCTTCCCGAAGCCGTGCATATGATCCTGGCGGAGATCCTGGAACGGTACGGCACCTATGAGAATTTCCTGCTTCAGGAATACGATCTTACGGAAGAGGATCTCACAAAACTGCGGGATCTGTATCTGGAGCCGTGAAAGATTTTTCCGACGAAGATCTTTTACGGTTTGTGATACGATGTCTTTGCAAACAACACGGTGTCTAATGCACGATAGGAACAGTAAGATGAGGACGAATAATCATGAAAACGATTGGAATTGATATCGGCGGCACCCAGCTGCGCGCCGCTGTACTGGATGAAAACTACAACATCATTGACATCTTCAAAACACCCAATGACCGCTCGCTGACCTGCAGGGAAAACTGCGATAAGCTGATCGATTTTATCTGTTCGCAGAATGAGGAGTTTTCCGGTATCGGCATCGGCGCTCCCGGTCCCATGAATATGAAAACAGGAACGATCCTGAATCCGCCGAATCTGATCGGCTGGGACAACTTCCCGATCACCGAGTATTTCCGCGAAAAGACCGGACTGCCGGCAGTCCTCAACAACGACGCCAACGTGGCAGGCCTTGCGGAAGCTCTGCTCGGCAGCGGAAAAGGCTATGAATCCGTCTGCTTCATGGGCATTTCCACCGGTCTCGGCGGGGCGTATGTGTATCAGGGAAAACTGGTGAACGGCGCCAACGGCAACGCGGCGGAATGGTGGAATATGATCGTCAACGAAGATCCGTACGGGCATAAGAACGCCAATCCCGGTTCCCTGAATGAACAGGCTGCGGGCAGCGGTCTGCACGCTATTGCGTCACGGATCTACGGTCAAGAGACCCATACCAAAGAACTGTTTGACCGCTATTACAGCGGCGACGCTACGGCTGTGGAGATCATTGACCGTGCGGTCGACGTCCTGGCAAAAGGCATTGCCAATATTACCTGCGTCATTGATCCCGATATCTTTATCATCGGCGGATCAGTCGCCATCTTCCATCCGTTCTATATCGAAGCAGCGGCTAAGAAGGCAAAACAGTATATGAACTTTCCGGAAACGCTTCATATCGAGCCGGCGAAGTTCGGCGATGATGCCGGCCTGATCGGCGCCGCCCTTCTCATTGAAACAGCGAAGAAATAACAGCCGCTGAGCAGATACGTGATTGAATGGATCTGCACGCACAGCGGCAGAAAGATTCCTCAACAGAAACAGAGGGCAGATATCCTGTCCTCTGTTTTTTGTCTTACAGCAGTTCTGTATAATTCGCTTACCGTGAAAGTTTCCTTCTCAGCATCATGCCTGCAGCGAACGCAGACAGCGAAGCCGTCATCATCAGGAACCATACACCGGCAGAATTCCCGTCACCGGTATCCGGTGACGTTCCCTGATCCGGAACAGTATCGGCGTTTCGGATCAGGAGTGTCATTTCCGCCTTTCCATCGTCGAACACGACCGTCAGAGTATGTTCTCCGACTGGCAGGCTTTCCAGGTATGCCGGGCTGAGCGCAACAATTGTGCTTCCTGCTTTCGCGGTATAATCGGTATCCCTGACCAGATCACTTCCGTTGATCTGAACGCCAGTAAAGTGGGCAAAGCAGTCTTCATCTGCCTCGCTTCTCTTTACGGTAAGCGTAATGCCTTCCCTGGAACCTTTCTTCCACTCGGCATTTTCCCCGGACACCACAGTGTACTCCGCCGCGGACACCGGTTCGGATACGATCACCGTGACCCAGGCATCGCATGTATGGGTATTCTCTCCTTCGTAAGTATTTGACTGTACGTGGATGCGTGCCGTCCCTTCCGCAAGAGCCTTGATGACGCCGTAGAAAACGGCTTCCGCAATTTCCGGATCTTCCGATTCATACACGTACTCACCGACATTTGCCAGGGCAGGCTCCGTCCGCATGGTTATATACGTTGTTTCACCGACGGTCATATGGATCACTTCCCTGTCCGGAAGGATCGCCTGAGGAAGCGGTATCGCATCTTCCGTGATGGTCAGCGGGAAATCCTTACTGACACCGTTATGCAGTGTTCCGGTAATGATCACTGTTCCCGGTGCGTGGATGGTCACGTCGCCAAACTCATCGACAGAGGCAATGCTTTCATCACTGCTGGACCACTCCACCACTCTGTCGTACGCGTCCTGCGGGAGCACGTACCAGTCCATGGTATAGATCATTTCAGACCGGAAAGGAATCACATCATAACTTTTGGCAAATACGATATCGGTTCCCTGCACTGCTTCACTTTCGGGAATGAACTTCGCAGTAAGCGTCATATCACGGTCAGTCGTGATCTCAAAACTGATCACACTGCCATCTTCATCTTCCCATCCCATGAAGATACAGCCGTCTTCTACAGGATCTTCCGCCCGGATCATGATCGTATCTCCGACTTCACAGTAATCCTGATCGACGATCTCCCCTTCAACAACAAATCTTACGGTATGAACAAGTTCATCTATAGTGCCGATATTGGCATCGAGCCAGGCCAGTCTGTTTTGAATCCAGGTCTTCAGCTTTTCAACCTTTTCCTTATAGCTGTATTCACCCTCTGCGTCTTCCCCCGGATTGATCAAATGGTCTCTTTCCGCAGAGAGTTTCGTCTCTTCATAATACTGATCGATGAGGCCGCCGTCCGCTGTCATCTGTTCCGCCAGTTTGCGGAACGCAGGCCACTGTTTCCGGACTTCTTCAATGAAACCGCCCGCAGATCGATCGGTAAATAACGGCTTCATCCAGAGATGTCCCGCGCTCATGCCTTCAAAGGTCTCTCCCTCATCCCAGGCATAGTCGAAATCCCAGACAGGTCCCCAGTAGACCTTGCCGGTGACACCGTTCGCATCACGCTTTTTGTAAATATAGGTACTGCTGGTTTTATATGCGTCCAGATTCATAGCCAGGGTATTGATCAGCCAGTAACTTGCGGCAGATTTCATATCCAGCAGGTCTCTGTACGCTTCGCCGCCTTCAAACAGCGCGTCTTCCACGGTATTGAGGTGACTGCGGATATAGTTCTTCTGTGCGTCGTTCACATAGCCGCCGTCCAGCACATCGAAAGAAGGCGTATCGGTCGCCCAGGCTTCACCGCGGGTCGTATTGAAGCGGTTGGGAGATCCCTCATTCACCTGCAGGGCATTCTGGATCAGATACCCGCCCGTAATGGCCGGCATCTCCGTATCATCCTCATCCAGTTCATCAATTTCCAGACGGTTGTCATCAACACGTATATTCTCTCCAAACCAGTAATTGCCGAGATACTTTGTTCCGTACCGATCACCTTTGATCACCAGATCGACAGGAACCCCCTGCGGCGTAAACTCAAAGCCAAGTGCTTCACTCAGTTTAAAGGTAATTCGGTTTCGGATGAGAGACGGATCGAATGCGTTGGCCAGCAGCACCCAGTGCTTGTTTTTTCCAAATCCGAAGATGTCTTCCTTCTTATCCAGTTTGATCTTAAAAGGCTTCTTTTCTTTCTGATTCCACGTCGAATTGCCCCTTCCGCGGATACTCATCTTAAGATTCTAATAACTCTTCAGATCGACATTCGGATAATCGCTGTAATGAAATCCTTCCGGTACTTTGATCGAAACCGTTCCATAGCAGTACACCGAATGATCCGGACTTTTGAGCATGTCCTCAATAGTGCCCTGGGATTCATCGATCGTGATCGTCACAACAGGAATGCCGTTGTCCGGCTCGGCCTCATCCGCATGAACAATGACCGGCAGAGTGATCCATGATGTTATAAACAGGAGTGCAGAAACAAGAACTGCCGCAATGTATTTTCTCAGATCATATCTTTTCATAATCAGTTTCTTTCCTGAGATTATTTTTACAGAAAAATCAGCGTGTTTTCATTCCTTCTGACAGCTGATTTCCGCGGCCCACGCAGCGATTCCGGAATGCGTTCCAGTACCCGCTGATGATACCCGGACATATATCTTGTTTTGTTATCCCTTTATATCTCTGTGACATGATAGACTTGAATTCATCAGTACTCATTTACGTGGAGAAACAGATATGAACAAGATCACATGCATTTGCTTAGGCGTCAGAAGTATGGAACGCTCTGTCCGTTTCTACAGAGATCAGCTCGGTTTCCGTACGGACTGCACAGAGAATAATCCCCGTGTATGCTTTTTTGACACGCCCGGCACAAAGTTCGAGCTTTATCCGCTGGACCTTCTGGCACAGGATATCTGTCCGGATGATCCGCCCGTTCCCGGCAGCGGCTTCGGCGGCGTTACTCTGGCGTACAACGTTGACAGCCCGCAGAAGGTCGACGAAGTGATCGACCTGGTCCGCAAAGCCGGAGGAACAATTGTCAAGGAACCGCAGAAAGTCTTCTGGGGCGGATATCACGCATATTTTTCCGATCCGGACGGCTATTACTGGGAAGTCGCATACGGTCCCGATTTCAGATATGATGAGAACGGGATGCTCGTATTTTAGATGAGACTTCGATGACCCGCGTAAAGATACGGATCCGGGACGACACTGCAGCGAGAGACCGGCTCGACGCCGAATACGAAGCATCATCCCAGATCAGAATGTGCCGATACGCACTTCAGCTGGCCAACCACATTTTTCAGCTGATCGATTATCCGGAAACGGAGAACGAAATGATCAGAGAGGCATTTCATGTAAATGAACTATGGCAGAGCGGCAATGCCCGCATGCACGATGTTCGTAAAGCCGCTTTCCGCATCCATCAGGCAGCGAAGGAGTGCAGCGACGGGATCACCGCCGCAGCGCTGCGTACTGCGGGACACGCTGCAGCGTCCGCGCATATGAAAGAGCATGCGATGGTAGCTTCGGATTACGCTGTCAGAGTGATCAATCTTCTGTATCCGGACGATATGGACGCTGTCCGGAAAGAACGAGAATGGCAGCTGACTGCGCTGAAGAGCATTCCCGACGAAACCGACACAAAACAGTAAGAGCACACCTGTTATGCTCAGACTTCTGATATCACGGAGGCTACAGAATGGATATCACGATTCTTTTATGGCTACAGGAATTCCGGAACGGCATCGGCCGTATTCTTGCGGAGTTCATGGCAAAAATGACATTTTTCGGAGAAATACCTACCGTACTGATCCTTATGGCGGTCATCTACTGGTGCATCAGTAAGAAATTCGGCACGTATCTTCTGATGGGATGGAGCGGCAATCGGATCGTCAACGGTTTTCTGAAGGTCACCGCCTGTGCCTACCGTCCGTGGATCCGGGACGCCCGGATCATCCCCTACGGCAATGCCATGGAGACGGCGACCGGATATTCGTTCCCGAGCGGTCACAGTATGAACGCTGCTTCACTGTTCGGGGGAGGTGCTGTCCGCAAAGATCTGTCCTGTCCCCTGCGCATTCTGCTCGCCTTTATCGCCGCATGGCTGTTCACAGCCTCGTCCGACAGAATTTTTGTTGAAGTACTGTCCATCATCGGTTCTTTTGCCGTATATGAAGCAGCGAATATCTGGATCTCGGAAAAGCCGCACATCCGTCTGGTAAAATACCGTCTGAAGAAGCTGGAAAACACGGAGATCCGGTTTACCGCAGGCGAAGACCGCTGAGACCCTGTACAAGACGATCCGGGAGATCCATGTCATGATGATCCGCTATCAGAAACTGACGGCAGAAGAACTGCCGGTGTTCATTCAGATGCGCATTGCCCAGCTCCGGGAAGAAGGCGCTGACGATCAGATCGATCTTGTCCCTGCCCTGCAGGACTATTACGCCAGACATATGGCCGACAGCACGTTTGTTTCGTGGCTGGCACTGGACGGTGAGAGGATCATCGCCACGAGCGGGATCTCCTTTGTCGAGAAGCCGCCCTGGTTCGGCTGCCCGAGCGGAAAGATCGGACTGCTTTCCAGTATGTATACCGCTCCGGAATACCGCCGTCAGGGAATCGCAAAAGAACTGCTTCGCCGCGTCGTTGAAGAAGCGCGTCTGTACGGATGCGGAGCGGTCCATATCACCGCGTCGGATATGGGTGTGCTTCTGTACACGGATTTCGGATTTGTAAAGAACGGCAATTTCATGCAGTATACGCTGTAAACTCTCTGAAGAAAGAAGAAAAAAACAACAATGATCACTGAAAAATTCAATACGTTTTCCGTACCGCCGGGTCTTCTGGACTATGTCAACCCGGTGTTTTACACGATCACGATGATCACTCTGATGCGGAATCTGTCCGCCCTCATGGGCAGTCCGTATCATATGATCTTCCGGATCGGAGCGATCATTTCCATCTTTTTCGGCTTTATCATTCCGACCGGAAAAGTCATCGTCGGTCTCGGACCGATCAAATTCGTGATGCCGGTCAGCCTGGTCTTCTGCGTCAATGCCGGCATCCTGATCTCGGGACTTGTCCTGCTGAAGTATGTGCTGAATATCCCGCCGCTTATGCTGGCAGCTGTCGCAGTCCTGATCATCGCTCTGCTGGCAGAGATCTATTCAAAAAACAGAAAGATCAACACGGTCGCCGTACTCACAGGAGCGGCCGGCTATCTGATGCTGTATACGTCTCTGATCACTCTTTCGATCCAGAAAGGAACCATCTTTCCCGTTGTCATGTACGCACTGGCGATCCTGCTGTTTGTCATGCTGTGCGGGATCGGCATCAAGGCGGATCTGAAGAATCCGAAGGTCCACTGGGTGATCGAAATATCCAATGTGATCTGCCAGGGACTCGTAGCCGCTGCCACCGTCATCCTGTTTTCCTGAAAAAAATGCAGAAAGCGTATGATTGCTTTCTGCATTTTCAGTTGTTTTATCCAGTGATCCTTCGATCAGACCGCTAGCGGGATCAGCGCTTTACACGGGCACCGGCACCGCCGACGATCGCTTCGACTTCTTCCTTCGACGCCATGGATGTGTCGCCCGGAGTCGTCATGGCAAGCGCGCCGTGCGCAGCACCGTAGTTGACTGCCTTCTCCGGATCCTGGAATGTCATCAGGCCGTATACCAGGCCGGATGCGAACGAGTCGCCGCCGCCTACACGG
>JAFWNG010000010.1 GCA_017510405.1 Solobacterium sp. | reverse complement strand
CCGTTCTTCCTCGCTCCGATGGCATCTGTAGCAGTAGGATACATCCTGACAGCGATCGGCATCTGCCCGAGATTCGGCGTAGACGCTCCGTGGACAACACCTGCAGGTATCCTGGGCTTCCTGGCATCCGGCGGTAAGCTGCTGGGCGGTCTGTCTCAGCTGATCTCCCTGGCAGTAGCTACACTGATCTACACACCGTTCGTTATCGCAGCGAACAACCAGGTTCAGGAAGGCTGATCTGATCCATGGGTCGTGAGGCTAAACGGAAACTTTCCAAAGATGAACTGAAAGAAGAAAACAAGAAGCTTCGCAATAAGATCGCGGCAGGCACGTATACGTCGGAAGACTCCAAGCGTATCGTGCAGAACCTGTCCACGAAGAATCTGATCGCGTATGCAATTGTTTTATTCCTTCCGCCGATCGGCATCTGGTATATCTGGAAACACAGAGAAGAGCTGTACATGAGGGATTCCTCATTATGGCTCTGGACCTTTGTCGGATGTGTCATTCTGGTCCAGTATGTGATCTATATTTATCACGCAATCGCAGGATAGCTTCCGGGACTTTCGCATTATGCGGAAGTCCTTTTTTTTATGAATGGCTGACAGTATAATGTAAAAGCATCTTTTGATGCAGAGGAGGCACCATGAGCAGATTATTCCGGGCAGCTGATATACTTCTGCCGAAAACAGAACATCCGGAGACATGGGCGGTGATCGCATGCGATCAGCATACGTCGGAACCGGACTACTGGAAGAAAGCGGAAGAACTCTGTACAGAGGAATATTCATCCCTGGATATGATCATTCCCGAAGCGCGGCTTAATGAACATGCCGAGGGACGGATCCGCAGAGTGCAGGAAGCCATGGAGAAAGCATACGACAGCGGGTGGTTTACCGAATACCGCGAAGCGTATATATATGTAGAACGCACACTTCTCGACGGACGGATCCGCAGAGGTCTCGTCGGGTGTGTCGATCTGGAACAATATGATTATCACGATCATGCGGAGACGATGATCCGGGCAACGGAAAAGACAGTGGCGGAACGCATACCGCCGCGGCGGGCTGTCCGGCAGAACGCGCTTCTGGAACTACCGCATGTGATCCTTCTGATGGATGACGATACTGTCGGCGTCATGGACCGCATCACGGCGATGCGCGATACCCTGCCGCTGCTCTATGATTTTGAACTGATGCTGGGGGGCGGACGGATCCGCGGCTGGCTGATCGAAAAAGAAAACGCCGACGCAGTCACTGCGTACATGGACGCGTATATGGAATGCCAGAAGAAGAAATTCCCGGACTGCCCACCGCTGTGCTTTGCCAGCGGCGACGGCAATCATTCCCTGGCATCTGCCAAAGCAGCGTACCTGCAGAAAAAGGCGAAAGATCCCGCAGTAGGTGCGGAAGGCAGGATCGAACGCTACGCCCTGGTGGAACTGGAAGACCTCCAGGATCCGGTCCAGGTATTCGAACCGATCCACAGGGTGCTCTTTGATATCGATACCGATACTCTGCTGCATTCCCTCAGGATCCTGACGAAAGAGGACGGCATGCCGTTCCGGCTGGTGATCGGGGAACAGGAGTATACGATGTATCTGGACACGAAGTCATACGGATACCAGCTCGGTGTTCTGCAGCCGTTCCTGGATGCCTACTGTGCGGCGTACGGCGGACGGATGGACTACATACACGGGGAAGAGACAGTCAGGCAGCTGGCAAGGCAGCCGCGTACAGCGGGCTTCCTGCTGGAACCGCTGTCCAAGGACGGATTCTTCCGGAATATCGCGAAGAGCGGCGTGTATCCGCGCAAAACGTTCTCCATCGGCGAGGCGGAAGAAAAGAGATATTACATGGAAGCACGGCGGATCAAAGAACGCTGATGTGTTGGTTTTCTCGGGAAAATACAGTAAAATAGCCATTGCAGCAACTTTTGCGGAAAGGAATAACTATGCAGGAAGTATTAAGAATCGAAGGCGGGCATGAACTGGAAGGCGAAGTAACGATCTCCGGTTCCAAAAATGCCACGGTTGCACTGATCCCTGCGGCAGTGCTGGCAAACGGACCGGTCACCATCGTGGGTGTTCCGGATATTGCCGACGTAGAAAATCTGGCCGTGATCCTGCGGCTTCTGAATGTGGATGTTGTCAGAACATCCCGCGACCATCTGATTATAGATCCCCAGAATATGGTCAATACCGACCTTCTGGACGATGCCGTATCCAAACTGAGAGCGTCCTACTATTTCATGGGAGCGCTGCTCGGCAAGTTCGGCCATGTACGGATGAAGATGCCGGGCGGCTGTCCGCTCGGAGAAAGACCGATCGACCTGCATCTGAAAGGCTTTGAGGCACTTGGCGCCACATGCACGGAAGAAGAAGACGGCAGCTATACGATCCACGCGGACGAGCTGGTCGGCGCGAAGATCTTCCTGGATATCTCTTCTGTCGGCGCAACCATCAATATCATGATGGCGGCGGCGTATGCGAAGGGACGCACAACGATCAAGAACGCGGCCAGAGAACCGGAGATCATCGATGTGGCAACTCTGCTGAACAAGATGGGTGCCCGCATCCGCGGCGCCGGCACGAATGTCATCACCATCGACGGCGTAAATAATCTGAACGGCTGTTTCCATGAAATCATTCCGGACCGGATCGAAGCCGGTACCTATATCATCATCGCCGCGGCCATGGCAAAGGAGATGACGATCAACTCGATCATCCCGGCACACCTGGATTCCCTGCTGGCAAAACTGAGAGATATGGGAGTCGATATGGAAGTCGACGTGGACAGAGTAACGATCCGGCACTCGGACAGACTGCAGGGCGTGGATGTGACAACGATGCCGTATCCGGGATTCGCAACCGATCTGCAGCAGCCTCTGACAGCGCTGATGACGATGGCGGAGGGGAAAAGCCATATTGAAGATACCATCTATGCGGACCGCTTCCTGCACTGTAAGGAACTGAAGCGCATGGGTGCGGATATCGAAGTATTAAAGGGAGAAGCCAACATCAACGGACCGACGCCTCTGCACGGGGCGCGGGTATGCGCTACCGATCTGCGCTGCGGCGCAAGTCTTGTGATCGCAGCCCTGATGGCAGAAGGCGTAACAGAGATCACCAACGTGTATCACATCGACCGCGGATATGCCGAGATCGACCGGAAGCTGACATCGCTCGGTGCTGTTGTATCCCGTCATTTTGTTGAATAAGAAAAGCCGGAAGGATGCCCTGAACGGGAATCTCTTCCTTTTTCGTGATAAGGTTGCGGAAACGCTTTGATAGGACTAATATAGGTAAGCGGTTTGTGAGGTAAACAAAGTATGAAAGCATTGATATTAAACTCGGGAATGGGTACGAGAATGGGTGTTCTGACAAGCGAACATCCCAAATGCATGACAGAAGTATCCAGCCGGGAGACGATCCTGTCCCGCCAGCTCCGCCTGCTTGCGGACGAAGGCGTCACAGATGTGGTTATGACGACCGGTGCATTCGACAGTGTTCTTGTGAATTACTGCCGCGGTCTGGATATTCCGGTCAATATCGTATTTGTCAATAACCCTGTATATAAAGAAACAAACTATATTTATTCCATTTACTGTGCGCGGGATTATCTGCGGGATGAAGATATCGTCCTGATGCACGGCGATCTGGTATTTGAAAACGACGTGCTGGGCGATGTCGTACAGAGCCCGGTATCCTGCATGACGGTCAGTTCGACAAAGCCGCTGCCGCAGAAGGATTTCAAGGCAGTAGTAAAGAACGGAAAGATCACTGCGGTCGGCATTGATTTCTTCAACGAAGCCTACGCAGCGCAGCCGCTGTACAAGCTGAAGAAGGAAGACTGGAATGTCTGGCTGGATGCCATTGAACGTTTCTGCGAGAACGGCAATGTCAAAGTATACGCTGAGAACGCGTTCAACGAAGTCAGCGATCACTGCAGTATCCTGCCGCTCGACGTCAAGGAACGCTTATGCAGCGAGATCGATAATCCGGAAGACCTGATCATCGTATCGAATGAACTGAAGAAGGTCGAGGCGCGCACGGTCTATATGTGCTTCTCCACGGACATTCTGCACAGCGGACACATTGCGATCATCCGCAAGGCTGCGCGTCTGGGAAAACTGACGATCGGCGTACTGTCCGACGAAGCAATTGTCAGCTACCGCCGGTTCCCGATCCTTCCGTATTCCGAACGCAAGACGATGTTTGAGAATATTAACGGTGTTTCCCGTGTTGTAGAACAGAAAACACTGAGCTATAAAGAGAATCTGGAAAAATACCGTCCGGACATCGTTGTTCACGGCGATGACTGGGATCACGGTTTCCAGCGTCCGGTGCGCGATGAAGTGGCTTCTGTCCTTGCGTCTTACGGCGGCCGTCTGGTCGAATTTCCGTATGCGCAGAACGAGGCGGTGCGCGAACTGGAAAAGCGCGCCAAGATCGAACTGTCCATGCCGGATATCCGCCGTGCCCGCCTGAAGAAGGCAATTGCCATGAAGGGAACGGTCACTGCCATGGAAGCCCATGACGGTCTGACCGGTCTGATCGTGGAGAACACCGTATCGTACCAGAACGGTGAAGCACACCAGTTTGACGCCATGTGGATCTCTTCTCTGTGCGATTCCACGGCGAAGGGAAAACCGGATATCGAACTTGTCGATATGACGTCACGCTTCCGCACGATCGATGACATCATGGAAGTGACGACGAAGCCGATCATCTTTGACGGTGACACCGGCGGACTGAAGGAACACTTCGTCTACACGGTCCGTTCTCTGGAACGAATGGGTGTGTCCATGGTCATTATCGAAGATAAGACCGGTCTGAAGAAGAACTCCCTGTTCGGTACGGAAGTCGTACAGACACAGGATGACATCGAGTCGTTCAGTGAGAAGATCGCGGCCGGCAAGAAGGCGCAGAAGACAAAAGACTTCATGATCTGCGCGCGTATTGAAAGCCTGATCCTGGAACGCGGCATGGAAGACGCGCTGACCCGCGCATTTGCTTTCGTCAAGGCAGGCGCAGACGCCATCATGATCCACAGCCGGAAGAAAGATCCGTCCGAGATCTTTGAGTTCGTTGAAAAGTTCCGCGCGGAAGACGCCATGACACCGCTCGTTGTCGTACCGACGTCGTTCAATTCCGTAAAGGAAGAAGAATTCAAGGCAAGAGGCGTCAATATCGTCATTTATGCCAACCAGCTCATGCGGGCAAGCGTACCGGCGATGCAGAATGCCGCAAAGATGATCCTGGACAACCACCGTGCCGAGGAATGCGACAGTATCCTCATGCCGTTCAAAGAGATCATCCGTCTGATCCCGGAAGAGGACTGATATGAGTCAGAAGATCCTCACCGCGGAAAACAGCTGGGAACAGCTCGACGCATATATAAAGGAACACAGTACAGACACCGTGTTCCTGGTATGCGATTCCTCTCTGCCGTTTCTGGCGCTGAATGACTACTTTGCGTCCGCGGAAGAACGTCTCGGCCGCCGCATCGTATATTTCAATGATTTCCAGCCGAATCCGCTCTATGAGTCCGTGCGCGCAGGCGTATACCATTTCAATGAATCGCACGCCCAGATGATCCTGGCGGTCGGCGGCGGCAGTGCCATGGACGTTGCCAAGTGCATCAAGCTGTATGCCAATATGGATCCGGGACAGAACTATCTCGATCAGCTTATTGTTCCGAATGACATTCCGTTCCTGGCGGTGCCGACAACAGCGGGCACCGGTTCGG
>JAFWNG010000009.1 GCA_017510405.1 Solobacterium sp. | reverse complement strand
GGTTCCGTCTGCTGATCCAGCTGGCATCTGCAGCACTTGTGAACGGCTATGCAGCGGGCTTTGCGGGATGTAAGATCTTCACGGGAACGAGCAAGATGGTCTGCCTTCCGGTGCTGAACTGTTACTCCTGCCCCGGAGCGCTTGGTGCCTGCCCGATCGGCTCCCTGCAGGCAGTCGAGGGCGGGGCAAAACATAATATATCCTTTTATGTCCTCGGCACTTTGATGCTGTTTGGTGTATTATTCGGAAGGCTCATCTGCGGATTTCTGTGCCCCTTCGGACTGGTGCAGGATCTGCTTGGCAGGATTCCGGCAAGAAAGCTGCATGTGCCCGAAAAGATCGATAAGCCTCTCAGATACCTGAAATATGTGATCCTTGCAGTATTGGTGATCCTGCTCCCGATGCTTGCAGTAAACCAGTTCGGCATAGCGCCTCCCTATTTCTGCAAGTACATCTGCCCGGCAGGAACGCTGGAGGGAGGAATTCCGCACCTTCTGATGAACGAAAGTCTGCGCAAAACGGCCGGAGCTTTGTGGAACTGGAAGCTGGGTATCCTGATTCTGGTGATCCTTGGATCTGTGTTTGTCCCAAGGTTCTTCTGCAGATACCTGTGCCCGCTCGGTGCCTTCTATTCGTTGTTCAACCGGTTCAGTCTGTTTCGGATGGATCTGGACAAATCAAAATGTGTAGACTGCAAAAGTTGTGAGAATGTATGTCCGATGGCGGTGAAGGTAACGGAGCATATCAACAGCCCGGAATGCATCCGCTGCGGGAAATGCAAAGCGGTCTGCCCTGTGGATGCGATCAGCAGCAGATTTGAAACGGATATGCTCACAAGAAATGTGGCAGTAAAGAAGGTGGATTGATGGCTTTCATATATTATGCAGATGACGAACAGGAAATAAGGGATGTAGTTTCATCTTTTCTTATAAGTGAGGGGCATGAGGTCACGACCTTTGAAAACGGCGACCTTCTCTTTAAGGCGTTTCAGGAAAAAGAATGCGATCTTGTTATCCTTGATATTATGATGCCGGGAACGGACGGAATCGGGATTCTGCAAAAGATCAGAGGTATTTCAAAGGTGCCTGTGATCCTGCTTACAGCGAAGGACACAGATGCCGACTACTACAACGGCCTGGCTCTGGGTAGTGATGATTACCTGACAAAGCCATTCAAGCCGATCATGCTGTCCGCTAAAATTAACGCTCTTATGCGCCGCATACGCTTTGAAAATGAGGACAGATCCACAGATAAGAAAACAGATCTCATTTGCGGCAATGTACGCTATTCCTATGTGAAACATGAACTGGCGGTAAATGACAGGCCGCTTTCCCTCACACCAACAGAACTGAAATTCCTCATCTATATGATGGAACACTTTGAAGAAGCGGTCAGCAAGGAGGTCGTGCTTGAGACGATCTGGGATATCAATCATGATATCGAGTCGCGTGTTGCGGATGAAACGAATCGCAGGCTGCGGCGGAAAATGACCGCAGCAGGAGCGGATATTTATGTGCAGACAGTATGGGGATATGGCTTTAAGCTGACAAAACGTGGTGAACGTTGATGAAAAGTGCCGGAAAAAACGAAACTCTTACTAACAGAAAAGCAGTCATGCTCATGATGACAGCACTGGTTGCTGTCATCATGATCCTTCTGGCTGTTTTCTGGCTGTCCGAAAGTCAGGAGATCAGGATCCGCGCCGAAAAATCTATCCGTCAGACAATGGTGAATGAAGCATATGAGGATCGTACGCTTCCCCCGGCATATGAATTTTATACAGAAGAGCTGGCAGAGGGGATCCTGAACGAAGCCGAAACAGATCTGCTGAATCACTACAATGAGAACCGCAGTCAGTATATGTCCGGAAACATTTATAGCTTTACCGGAAACGGACATTATATGTACTTCACGCCGATCAATGCTGCCAGAAGGGGTGATGAATTTATTTCAGAAGATGAAAGACTCATTCTGTATACGGATGTCAGCTATTCTGTACATGCGCTGCATTCGTCGCTGGTCATCATGGCTCTCGGGGCGGTATTGTCGGTACTGTTACTCTTCTTTATCAGCAGGAGGCTGCTGATACTTCTGGAGAAGAAGGATAACGGCATGCGGAACTTCTTTGCCAATGCGTCTCATGAACTTAAAACGCCGCTCATGGCGATCCGCGGTAATGTAGACGGGATACGTTCCGGCTATGTGGAACCGGAAAAGGCCTATGATGTGATAGAAAAAGAAACAGAACGCATGTCGGCTCTGATCGGAAGTATTCTCGATCTGTCAAAACTGGACAGCGGGGCTGTTCACATGGAAGTGACAATGAATGACGTACGCGAGATATTATATGATGCTGCGGGAATTATTCTCCCGGAGGCAGATAAAAGGGGCATTCAGGTAAATATAGAGGCAGCGGAACCGTTGTTTATGGAGTGCGATGAGAGGATGATATTCTCTACGTTTTCCAATATCCTGACGAACGCCCTGCGCTATGCAGAGCGGGAAATCTCTGTCCGGATCGAAAAGCAGGATAAGATCATTATCCGGTTTATCAATGACGGCGTGCCGATATCTGATGAAGAGATCGCGCACATCTTTGATCGTTTTTATAAAGGTGACAAGGGGCAGACGGGACTCGGC
>JAFWNG010000003.1 GCA_017510405.1 Solobacterium sp. | reverse complement strand
TTACCTTCTGGTTGTCTGCTGTGCTTGGCGTGATGATCGCACGCAGTGTTTCTGTCTTTCCTGCTTCGATCGTCGTCTTCGACTTATTGATCATGACTCCGCTTACCGGGGTGATGACTTTCACTTTGCATTCTGCGGTCTTTCCGCCCGATACCGTAGTTACCGTGATCGTTGCTTCACCGCTGCTCACTGCTGTGACGTTTCCTTCGTCATCCACAGTAGCTATGCTTTCATCACTCGATCTCCATGTAACTCCTGTCTCGTCTGCGTTCTCCGGTGTCACTGTTGCGGTCAGCTTGAATGTTTCGCCTCTCTCCAGTGTCTTTTCTGTTTCATTCAGAGATACGCTCTGTACGGACGTAATGACTGTAACGATACATGTCGCCGTCTTATTTCCGTCTTCTGTCGTCACTGTGATCGTCGTCGTTCCAGTCTTCACTGCCGTCACTTCGCCGTATGCATCTACTGTCGCTACTGTCGGATCACTGGATATCCAGCTTACCTTCTGGTTGTCTGCTGTGCTTGGCGTGATGATCGCACGCAGTGTTTCTGTCTTTCCTGCTTCGATCGTCGTCTTCGACTTATTGATCATGACTCCGCTTACCGGGGTGATGACTGTGACTTTGCATTCTGCGGTCTTTCTGCCCGATACCGTAGTTACTGTGATCGTTGCTTCACCGCTTTCGATCGCTGTGACATTTCCCATATCATCGACAATAGCAATACTTTCATCGCTCGATTCCCAGGTAACTGCTTTTTCATCCGCGTCTTCAGGTTCGATCGTCACCTCAAGTGTAAATGTTTCGCCTTTTGTAATTGTCTTTGACGTTTCACTGAGAGATACACTCTGTACGGATGTAATGACTGTCACTGTGCATGTGGCTTTCATTTCACCATCAGTCGTTGTCGCAGTAATGACGGCGATTCCACTCTTCACTGCTGTCACTTTACCGTTCTCATCCACAGCCGCTATTGTCGGATCGCTCGATGTCCACGTTACACTCTGATCATCCGCATCTGCCGGTGTTACTGTTGCTTTAAGTTCGAAAGTCTCACCACGTTCCAGAGTTCTCTCTGTTGTTTCCAGTGTTATTCCTTCAACAGGGGTTACGACTGTGACTGCGCACTCTGCCGTCTTCTCACCGTCTGTCGTCGTGACTGTGATCGTTGTCCTTCCGCTCTTCACCGCGGTCACTTTACCAGTCTCGTCAACTGCCGCAACTGTCGGATCGCTGGATGACCAGGTCACAGACGGATCTGTTACGTTCTCCGGGAGTATCGTCGGCGTTAATACGAATGTTTCATTTTTATTCAGAAGCAGCGTTTCAACATTCAGTGCAACGCTTTCAACACGAATGCGTGTATCTGTAATCGTATACAGACCATTTTCTTCTGTTACTGTATATCCTTTTGGAGCAGTTACAGTAATGGTCTTTCCGGTCTCATTAACGAGATAGAAGGACATTTCATGGTCTATGAAAATCTCTGCATTATCTTCGATACCATTCTCAATAATCAGAGTACCGTTATCTTCCAGATCTTTCAGTGCATCTTCAATCGTCAGATATCCTGTCTGATTGACTCTGACGACCGCTTTGCTGATATTGGTGATCTTAAATATACTGAATCCGTTGTAGTTTACAAACTCTGCAGCGCCATTCTTAACGCTTCCGTTATACTCATAGGTCTCACCAGTATCTTTCTGATGTTCGATATAAACCTCGGAAGAGTCTTCAAACAGATCTCCGGTAGGAATCGCCATAGAAACAGGTGTATTAACATCTACGGTTCCTTCATTAAGGATCTCCTGCTCTCCGCCTTCTGTTTCAGAAACAATGCGGTATTTAGGTGTGATATCCAGCGTCAGTGCCGTTTCGTCTTCTGTCTGGATCAGATCATCCGCCTTAATGTCCAGATACGTCTCGACTTTTACAGACCCCTTCTCATTATCGTATTGATCAACAATTGTTTCTTCCAGTTCGGATGATTCAACAACTCCCTGGCAATCCAGCTGTGAAGAAAGCACTCCTGACAGTCCAAGATCTGTAATATTGTTCAGAGCATTAACAACAGATTCATTGTCAATACCATCCGCATTGATCTCCGGCTGTCCGCTCTCTACATCCATCACAATGAAACTGAGTTCTTCACATCCTGGATACAGCTGAATCGTTACACTGCCTGGAGCCACCGGATTTACAAACCAGTTGAACCCTTCATTCCAGATTCCGTTATAAACACTGGCTCCGCCGGCATAAAGCGATGCACTGAACAGTCCGGTGTCATTGAGTTTTTTATCTGTATTGTTCAAAAAGCTTCTTGCAGGATGCTGCCCTGTAATAGTGACATCGATTCCAAGCAAGTAAGATTTACCGACATACAGAAGATAATTTCCATCAACTTTCGGCACATCTGTTATGGATGAAGACATTCCCGACGGTACCTGTGATCCGAACTTTGCAGGACGTTCTCCAACAAAGATGTTCAGATCAAAGTCTTTACCATCCATTTCATCCTCGGAAACAGTGACTGTAAAGGTTTTTATGATATTGGAATTAACACCGGATACTGCTGTTACGGTCGTTGTGCCCGGGCTTACTCCCAGGATGTCAGCCGTATCCATATTTGAGGACTGGATCGACGCAACCGTCTCATCTTCCACGGTCCAGACCGTGTCTTTCTGGGCCGTTTCCGGTAAGTAACCGACAGAGATCGGTGTTACAGCATTCCGGAAAACAGTCACATCTTCATGCTCAGTTTTCAGACCGGTCGGTGATTCGGCATCATAGACCTGTATCGGAACAATGATTGATTTATCGCCGGCTTTAATTGTCAGCTGCGTTGTCCCGACACCTTTTCCGTTCAGATAGCCTTCCTGGGTAATCTTTGCTACAGATTCATCCTGTATCTCATATTCCAGTGAATACAGATCGAAGAACTCAGAATCGATCGTGAGATAATCCGGAACATAAACGCCGTACTTTGACCCGTATTCAATTAAGAATGATTCCTTTGAACATGAAATTGCATTTACCGGAGCATTGACGGTAACCATATAAGTCGTGTATTTGCCGTTCGTTATCACAGCGTAAACAGTGCTGTTGCCGTAACCATTGGCTTTTAACAGACCTTTATCCGATACAGATATGATTTTTTCCGAACTGTCTGTCGAATACCATTTTACTTTTTCATCTTTCGCATCGTGATCCAGTGAATAAGTAAGCTGCTTTGTTTCTGTCGGAGAAAGCACTATATTACCTTCTTCGTTTGAAATGCTCTGTGCGTAGTCTCCTTCTACAACATCAACCGTAATCTCATCAGACAGATTTCCATACGATATCTTAATCCGAACAGTTCCGGTCTGTTTCCAGGTTGCACGGACTGCTCCCCATGCTGTGTTTTCGGCCTCTGCGATATTTTCATCACTTACAGTCACTTCAATCGGATAAGAACTGCCGTTCGGCATCGGAGAGACATCATACTGGAGACTTGTCGTTTCGCCAACAACAGCTGTTGCATATGCGCTGACAAAACTCAGCTGATCAATAATGTCACGTACGGTCACTGTACATACAGATTTCACTGCTCCGTTATATGTCTGAGCAGTTATTTCTGATGTACCGACAGCCTTTCCGGTCACTGTTCCGTTTTCATCAACGGTAGCAATTTCCGGATCAGAGCTGACCCAGTAGAGTTCCGGATTATCTGCATTCGCCGGCAGAACCTGTCCCTGAAGAGTGTCCGTGCCGCCGACGCGGATCATCATTTTATCTCTGTCCAGCTGAATCGACTGAGGATATACCAGATCCTTGACAGTAACGACACATGTTGCTTTAAATCCGCCGTCTGTTGTTTCAGCCGTTACGATCGCAGTGCCCATTGACAGGCCGAAAACAGTACCGTTATCTGTCACTGTTACGATACTCTCATCACTGCTGCTCCACTTCACCGAACGGTCATTCGCGTCTTCCGGAACAACAGCAGCGTTCAGTGTAAAATGATCTCCTTCGGCGATCGCCATCTTTTCACGATCCAGAGAGATACCGTAGACGTCCCCCCTGCACCGGACTTTCTGTATCAATTCTTCATTTCCGATGCCAATGTTTATCGCAGCCCATTCTTCTTTCGTATCTTCATAGATTACTTTTTCAAGATCACGGCATCCATAGAATGCGTAGTTGGCTACGTTGATAACTTCCTTGCCGTTGATCTGAGCAGGAATACGAACTTCTCGCAATGAAGGATCGCAGTCAATAATCGTTACTCCGATATCATCCGAATAGTATTTCAGGCCGCCGGACTGTTCTACATAAATAACATTTGCCTTACGGATCGGGTCTGAACTTGGGAATCTGTTTATAAGCGTATCCCAGGAAGATTCTGTACCGGTATAATATACCGTCGAAAGACTGCTTCCCGTAAATGCAGTACCCCAGATGAAGGAATAGATTTCCTTAACACTTTCCGGAATAACAATACTCTGCAGACTAGCAGTTCTGGCAAATGCGGAATTCCTGATGTATTCTACCGAATCCGGAAGAGCAATATGTTCCAGTCCCGCCCCGTAGAAAGCACTTATACTCACCTGTGTCAGTCCTTTTGGAAGGCGGACACATTTCAGATTGCCGCAGTTTCTGAATGCAAGAGACCCAATTGCGGTTACCGAATCAGGAATGATCAGTTCCGAAACAGGCGAATCGGAAAAACTCTCATTACCGATTTCGACAATAGACGAAGGAATCTCATAAGCGCCTGTTTTCCCTGCCGGATACGAGATCAGTTTCGTTTTTGCCTTATCCATCAGAACACCATCTGTTGAGGAATAAGACGAAGAGTTTTCTGAAACAATAATTCTCTGAAGACCTGTGCATCCTGCAAATGGATTATTCGTTATTTCAGTGATGGAGTCAGGAATTGTTATTTCAACAAGACTTGTACATCCGGAGAATGCACCGGAGCCAATTGAACTCGTTCCTTCCGGAATAGTTATGCTGCTGAGTTGTGTACATTTCTCGAATGCCTGCGAGCCGATAGAAGTCAGCGTGGATGGCAGATGAACAGATTCAAGATTTGAACATCCCTGGAAAACAAGATTCGCTACTTTATTGATACTTTCAGGAATTGTGACTTCTGTGAGTTTATCACAGTTTCTGAATGCACCGGCTTCGATGCCTGTAACAGGACAGTCTTCGATCGTATCAGGTATAACGACAGACGAAACCTCATTATCAAAAGACTGGATCGTGACTTCATCGTGATAGATCCTGTATGTCAGATGATCAATTGTGCCGGTCGTAGTCGGCCCTGTTACGTTTACCGTGCATTCTGAAGAATACGCACCATCCTGTGTTGATACTGTGATCACTGCGGTTCCGCGGCCGATTCCTGTGACCTTTCCGTTTTCATCAACAGCAGCGATACTTTCATCGCTGCTGGACCATACGAATGGTCCGTCAGTCAATACTTCATCGGTCAGAACTGCTATGAGCTGGAACGACTGTTCCATTTCAGTCAGCTTTTCTGTAGTATTCAGAATAATTGAGGCAGGTTCACCTTTATACTGAACTGCAGTATCACCCAGTTCGCTGTCTTCGGCAATATTGATATTCTCCCATTGTTCCCGGGTTCCCTTATAAACAATCTTTTTCAGGCTGGAAAGCGTTGTGAACGCTCTGGAAACAATCGTGGTTACTGTATCCGGTATAACGATTGCAATCAGATTTCCATTTGACCAGAACAGATCACCAGGAAATTCTGTAATTCCGCCTGAGATAACAGCAGTTTTCAGATTATTGCTGCTGAATGCACTATCTCCAATACTTGTCACACTCTCAGGCAGAACGATACGTTCTAACTGACATGCAGTGAAAGCAAGTTGTCCGATAGACTCAAGACCATCGGGGAATGTAATCTCTTTCAGGCCAGAACAGCAGTAAAACGCATATGTACCGATCCATCTGAGATTTGACGGCAGTGTAACAGATGTAAGCTCCGAATGATTCTTAAATGCCTCATCCGCAATACCTGTGACCGGATATCCTTCAATCTCATCCGGAATGACTGCTTCTGTTTTTCCGGAACTCATGGATATAATTGTCACTTCATCATCCTGAATTCTGTAATTATAGGTACCGTCATTTCCATTTATGACCGGAGACGATACAGTAACATCACAATATGCACTGTATTTACCGCTTACAGTCTGAACTGTGATCCTGGCAGTTCCTTTTCCCACAGCTGTGACCAGACCATCGTTGCTTACAGAGGCCACGGTCGGATCACTGCTGCTCCATTCTAAAGTCTTTTCCTCGTCTTCATCCTTGATGATGCGTGCGGACAGCTGAGAGGTGTCCCCTACTGTTAATGACAGCGCCGTCTGCCTCAGAATGACACCCGGTTCGGTTTCCGACGTTATAAGAGTGCACGAAGATAAAGGACTATTGCCGGAATAAACCATAGTTGAATACCATTGATCCTTTGTACCGCTGTATATGAGATATTCCAGAGCATTACATGAATTAAACGCATCATTATTGATCAGAGACACACTATCCGGTATAGCAACACACTTCAGTCCGGAGCATCCATAAAATGCTCCGTTGCCGATACTTGTGACTCCGTCCGGAATCGTGATTTCTTCAAGACTTGTACAGTTCTGAAATACAGAATCTCCCACACTGGTAAGACCAGCCGGCAAGTGCACTTCTTTCAGATTCGTACAATTTGAAAACTGCATCCAATTAAGATTTGTGACCCTGTCCGGCATCACAACGGAAACGAGCCTGTCACAGTTTTCAAAAGCATTTGAATAAATACCTGTTACAGGATAGCCCTCGATCTCTTCAGGAATCACAACAGATTCAACTTCATTATCAAACTTCTCAATTGAGACTTCGTCATGATAGATCCGGTATGTCAGATGCTCATACGTGCCGGCTGAAGTCGGTCCAGTCACTTTTACTGTACATTCTGCGGAATACGTCCCGTCCGGCGTCGATGCCGTAATCACCGCATTGCCGCGGCCGATACCTGTCACCATACCGGTTTCGTCAACCGAAGCCACATTTTCATCACTGCTGGACCAGTTAAAAGGACCATCAAATAACGTTTCATTTGTCAGGAAAGCAGACAACTGAAAGGTATTCTCCATTTCAGTAATAATATTTGTATAGTTCAGGATGATCTCGGCAGGATCATCTTTGAAATGGATAATACTGCTGCTGAACTCATTTCCTTCTCCAAGGGTAATATTGTTCCACTGTTTTGATGTCCCCTTGAAAACAATTGCCTGAAGATTAATAAACCCTAATGCATAGTAAGATATCTCTGTAACCGAAGCAGGTATGACAACAGCTTTTAAGGCTGAGTTATAGAATAGCTGATCAGGAATAACTGTGATTCCATCCGGAAGAACTGCTGTTTTCAAGGAAAAACAGTCTGTAAACAGTTCTTTACCGATACTGGTTACACTGTTCGGCAGAACGATTCTTTTCAGGGAAGAACAGTTAGTGAATGCATAATCTCCAATAGATTCAAGCCCGTCAGGAATCGAAATATTCGTCAGACCGAAACAACCGGAGAACGCATTTGAACCGATCCATCTGAGAGTTGACGGCAGTGTGACAGATGACAGTTCTGTTTTGCCCGAAAAAGCACTGTTCTCGATTCCTGTAACAGGATAA
Source organism: Solobacterium sp. (assembly GCA_017510405.1). Lineage (GTDB taxonomy): Bacteria > Bacillota_I > Bacilli_A > Erysipelotrichales > Erysipelotrichaceae > Bulleidia. The sequence goes on along the minus strand of JAFWNG010000003.1, from coordinate 95,330 downwards.
CCCTGAATCTCATCCGGAATGACCGCATCATTTAATCCTGCATCGCTGACTAATGAGGTGATAGTAACTTCATCATCCTGAATTTTGTAATTAAACGAACCGTCATTTCCATATATGATCGGTTTAATTACAGTAATATCACAGGCCGCACTGTACTTGCCGCTTGTGGTCTGCACAGTGATCCTGGCATCACCTTTCCCTGCGGCTGTGACGAGACCTTCATTATCTACAGATGCAACAGACGGATCACTGCTGGTCCAGGTAAATACATTTTCTTCCTCTTCATCCAGAATGATGTGGGCAGACAGCTGATACGTATCGCCGATATTTAAATTCAGTGAAGTACTGTTTAAACGGATACCGGCTGTCGTATCAGACGCTATAACAGTCGCTGAATACAGAGGCTGATTATTATTTTGAATAGAAACCTGGCTCCATTGTTCTTCCGTGCCGCCGAAATAGATAAACTCCAATGCGTCGCAGGAGTTAAAAGCATAATCCTGTATTACCGTCACGTCTGCTGGAATATGAACACTCTTCAGACCAGTACAGCCATAAAAAGAACCTAAACCGATACTTGTCACTTCGTCAGGAATCGTGATTTCTTCAAGGCTTGTACAGTTCTGAAATACAGAACTTCCCAAACTGGTAAGACCAGCCGGCAAGTGCACTTCTTTCAGATTCGTACAATTTGAAAACTGCATCCAATCAAGATTTGTAACCCCGTCCGGCATCACAACGGAAACGAGCCGGTCACAGTTTTCAAAAGCATTTGCATTAATACTTATTACAGGATATCCTTCAATTTCTTCTGGAATCACAACGGATTCAACTTCATTATCAAACTTCTGAATTGAGACTTCGTCATGATAGATCCGGTATGTCAGATGCTCATACGTGCCGGTTGAAGTTGGCCCGGTCACCTTAACCGTACATTCTGCAGAAACGGATCCATCCTGTGTAGCCGCGGTAATTACTGCATTGCCGCGGCCGATACCTGTCACCATACCGGTTTCATCAACTGCAGCCACACTTTCATCACTGCTGGACCAGACGAAAGGACCTTCGGATAACTGATCATCTGTCAGGACAGCCTTCAGCTGGAAAGTACTCTCTATTTCTGTCGTCAGTTCTGTTTGGTTCAGGATAACTTCAGCAGGTTCACCTTCATACTGTATCTCAAAATTATTAAACTCGTTTCCGTCCCAGATACTGATGCCATTCCATTGTTCCGGAGTTCCTTTATAAACGACTTTTTTAATATCGTGGATCCATCCAAACGCATACGACGAAATTGTAGTCACTGAACTCGGTATGACTACTGCCATCATTCCTGAGTTTCCCATAAACAGATACTCAGGAAGACTTGTGATTCCATCAGGAAGAATTGCAGTTCTCAGGTCACAATTTGAAAAAGCTTCTGACCCAATGCTTCTTACACTGTCGGGTATGACGATACGACGCAATTGATTGCAATACTGGAACGCATTATTTCCAATAGTAACGAGACCTTCCTCCAGTGTCACTTCCGCAAGACTGGAACAGCCATAGAATGCAGAATTGGAAATTGTTGTAACAGTATCCGGAATAGAAACGCTTTGAAGCGTATCGCAGTTTGAAAATGCTGAACTGCCGATCGTATCTACCGGAAGTCCATCGATCGTATCCGGAATTGTCAGATTAACCGGTTCTCCTGTATACCCTGTAATCTGAACGGTATCTCCTGTCACCTCATAATTCAGATTCTCATAGGAACCATTCAAAAGTTCAGCTGCTTCCCCAGCTGCATCTTCCGGAATGGGTTCCGGTTCTTCCGCCCGGACCGGCTGGATCCATGACGAAAAAATCATAAAAACAGATAAAATGGATGAAATTGTTCTCTTACTCATAAAGCCCCCTTGATCAGTAAATCACCCTGTAATTGTTATCTATGATTCAAAAAATAAACCGATTAATGTATCGACAGAAATCTGTTCTTTTCAAATCATATCACATCCGATTGCGATACATGAACATAAAATGACAATAATAAAAAACGGAGAACACCTCACATCTGGACCTGCTGCGGCAGGTTTCTGATGTACTGTATCTCCGTTTTTTATACTCCTGGGATTCAGAAAACTGTTTCAGATTATGATTTCTTTCGCAAGATCTGTGATGATCAGCGGATCTCCATACCGATGGCACGCTGTACCTGGTTGAGTTTCGCAGATGCCAGGACACGTGCTTTTTCTGCGCCTTCCCGCAGAGTGGTATCGATGATATCCCCGGCGAGGATCTCGTTGTAGCGTGCCTGGATCTTTTCCAGCGTACCGCATACGGCGTCAGCCACCGCTTTCTTGAAGTCGCCGTAGCCTTTGCCTGCGAAGTCCTTTTCGATATCTTCCAGCGATTCGCCGGTCAGGGAAGACAGGATCTGCATCAGATTGGAGATGCCTGCCTGGTTTTCCGGATCATAGTGGACACAGCCGAGGCTGTCGGTCTTGGCGGACATGATCTTCTTGCGCGCTTTCGGCAGCGGGTCGAGCAGATAGATGCATCCCTTGTCGCCGAGCGTATCGGATTTGGACATCTTCTTCGACGGATCGGAAAGCGACATGATGCGGGCGCCGACCTTCGGCACTGCCGGTTCCGGAACGCGGAACAGCTCGCCGTAGCGGTTGTTCATGCGGATGGCGACGTCGCGGCACAGTTCAACATGCTGCTTCTGGTCTTCACCGACCGGTACATAGTCCGCATCATAGATCAGGATATCCGCAGCCATCAGCGCCGGATACGTATACAGACCGCCGGAGAGGTTCTTCTCTCCTTTTGCCTGCTTGTCCTTGAACTGGGTCATGCGGTTCAGCTCGCCCAGATATGTATGACAGTTGATAATGAAGCCGAGCTGGGCGTGTTCCATGACATCGGTCTGCAGGAAGATCGTGCTCTTCTTCGGGTCGAGACCGCATGCAAGATACAGCGCAACGCAGTCACGCAGATTCTTACGGAGCTCATCCGGATCCTGCGGAACGGTGATGCAGTGCAGATTCGCAATGAATGCGATCATTTCATATTCTTCCTGGTTTTCCACGAAATGGCGCAGCGCACCGATATAATTGCCGAGATGCAGCTGTCCTGTAGGCTTGATGCCGCTTAACATACGTTTCATATATGATCTCTCCTCCCTGAAACAAAAACGTCCCTTCATCATGAAGGGACGCATAATTCTGCGCGGTGCCACCCTGCTTATCCTTGCGGATCACTTTCGACGGGATAACGGGCCGGCCGGTTCTTTCGAATATGCTCGGGAGGTCCAACACAGCATCCGTATCGGCAGCTCTCATCAGCCGCTGCCTTTCTGTAACGAGGGACGTATACTGCTTCACTCCGTCAGCGCACATTTATTAAACCACAACAGAATGCCTTTTTCAACGGTCAGTCGAGGTCGTTTCCGTTGCTGGCGATGACCTTCTTATACCAGAAGAAGCTGTCTTTTCTGGAACGGTGGAAGTCACCGGTATCGTCATCATGGCGGTCAACGTAGATGAAGCCGTAGCGCTTGCGCATCTCACCGGTGCCTGCCGATACGACGTCGATGCATCCCCACGGTGTATAGCCCATCAGATCGACGTCATCGATCTCGACTGCCTTCTTCATTTCCTCGATATGCTGACGCAGGTAGTCGATGCGGTACGGATCATGGATCGAACCGTCTGCTTCCACGGTATCACGCGCACCCATGCCGTTTTCCACGATGAACAGCGGTACCTGGTAGCGGTCATACAGCATATTCAGCGTTACGCGCAGGCCGACCGGGTCGATCTGCCAGCCCCAGTCTGTCATCTTCAGATACGGGTTCTTTCCGCCCATGATGACATTTCCTTCGATCTGTTCCAGCGGCTTTGCGCTTTCGATGGAAGAGAAGTAGTAGGAGAAGCCGCAGTAGTCGACTTTGCCCTCTTCCATGATTGCAAGATCGCCTTCTTCGATCTCCGGCTTCGCACCGAGATCTCTCCATTTGGACGTGCATGTGTTCGTGTAGCGTCCGCGGATATGCGCGTCGCCGTAGTAGAACAGATTCTTGAGCTTATCGCGGGTCGCCACCTGGTCTTCCGGCGCACAGGTCGCAGCATAGGCAAGCGGCACCAGCAGCATGCATCCGATCTTGTTTTCCGGATCGATGCGGTGACCGGCAATGACTGCCTTTGCGCTTGCCAGGAACATATGATGCGAAGCCTGAACGATCGTCTTTCCCTGATCCTCGCCTTCTTCGAAGACGATGCCTGCCTGATGATACGGATTGCGCCCCGGCGTCATCGTTGCGTTGATCTCATTGAATGTCATCCAGCAGCGGACTTTGCCTTTGTAGCGTTCAAACAGTGTTGTCGCATAGCGTTCAAAGAAATCCACGAGTTTGCGGCTGCGCCATGATCCGTATTCCCGCACGAGCGTCAGCGGCGTCTCATAGTGCGAGATCGTTACGACCGGTTCAATGCCGTATTTGAGCAGTTCATCAAATACCTTGTCATAGAATTCGAGACCTGCTTCATTCGGCGTCTCTTCGTCCCCGCGCGGATAGATGCGTGTCCACGCCACGGACATACGGAAGCACTTGAATCCCATCTCGGCAAACAGCGCGATGTCTTCTTTGTAATGATGATAGAAGTCGGTTGCCTCATGGCTCGGATAGAATACTCCCGGCAGGATCTCCGGATCGATCTGACGCTTGACGCCATGACGTGCGCCGCGCTCCACATCGGCGATGCTCAGGCCTTTTCCGCCTTCCAGATAACCGCCTTCGTACTGGTTCGCTGCCGTAGCACCTCCCCACAGAAAGTCTTTACGCAGTTCCATATTATGTTCTCCTCTTTCTTTTATACTTAAAAGATAACAGATTGCATACATGCGTACAAACGCAAAAAAAAGACTTCAGATCACTCCGAAGTCTTAAGGTGGTCCCAGGCAGAATTGAACTGCCGACACCGGCATTTTCAGTGCCGTGCTCTACCTACTGAGCTACAGGACCATCATGGTTGCGAGGGCTGGATTTGAACCAACGACCTCCGGGTTATGGGCCCGACGAGCTACCAGGCTGCTCTACCTCGCGATAAACTTTTGAGAAATGGCGGAGGAACAGGGATTCGAACCCTGGCGCCAGTTTCCTGACCTACCGGTTTTCAAGACCGGACCCTTCAACCACTTGGGTATTCCTCCGACAAGTGGACCCTGAAGGACTCGAACCTTCGACCAATCGGTTATGAGCCGATAGCTCTGACCAACTGAGCTAAGGGTCCGATGGAATCATGCACTGAGGATCAAGGAATGGTAGCGAGGGTGGGAGTCGAACCCACGACCTACCGGGTATGAACCGATTGCTCTAGCCAACTAAGCTACCTCGCCATGAATATGGTCGGGATGGCAGGATTTGAACCTGTGACCCCTTGATCCCAAATCAAGTGCACTACCAAGCTGTGCTACATCCCGATAATAAATGGCGCGCCGAGCAGGAATCGAACCCGCAACCTTTTGATTCGTAGTCAAATACTCTATCCAGTTGAGCTATCGGCGCATTCACACTCAAAATCAGTGCTATAGAATAATAACAACATTTCAACCCTTTTGCAAGTACAAATTTCGTCAATTTGTTCCGGCTGTCCAGATGCGTTTTCCTATAGTGTGTTGTTCACAGCTTCTGACAAAATAAATGTACTTCGTGGAAGTACAGTCCTGCAGGTGATCGTGGGGCCAGAGGGACTTGAACCCTCACGGTGTTACCACCAACGGATTTTAAGTCCGTTGCGTCTGCCTATTCCGCCATGGCCCCGCGATTGGAGGTGCCTGCCGGGGTCGAACCGGCGATCACAGAGTTGCAGTCTGTTGCCTTACCACTTGGCTAAGGCACCAACTCTTCCGCAGTGCTTTATCATTATACGGTCACATGATGGGAATTGCAACAGAAAATTGCTGGGCGTCTCCCCTGCTCAGCTGAACCGCACTTCTTCACAGCACCGTACCAGAAGTTCCAGCGCTTTCTGGCACACCAGGTCTTTCCGGATCAGTTCATCGTGTGTTCTGCCGAGACGTTCTTTTGCTTCTCTGACGCTGACACCGTGCCGATCCGCAATCTTCCGGTATTCCTGTTCGATCTCATCCTCTCTCACGGTCAGTCCTTCCGCTTCGGCGACCGCTTCCAGCAGAAGACGCTGCCGGCAGTTGATCTCCGCCTGTATCCGCATATCCCTGCGGAAGTCATCCTTCGTCCGGCCGATCCGGGCGAGGTATTCCTCCTCGCGTATGCCGCTCTGTGCCAGCTGTACGGCAAAGGCATCCAGCAGTCCCTGTGTCTCTGCCTCCAGGACCTCTGACGGAATATGGTACTCGGCATTGCGGACTGCCTGCTGCATGATATACTGCTGTTTCTGCATCTCGATCTGATCGCGGCGCATACGTTCCAGCCGGGCACGGATCCGGCGGCGGTATCTGTCCGCGCTTTCCGCATCCAGTTTCTCTGCCGCAAAGGCATCATCCAGTACCGGCAGCTTCTTTTCCTGCACTTCTTTCACGGTCACGTGAAAGACGACCTCTTCCCCTGCCACTTCGCCGAATGCCGGGATATTCGGGTAGGTCACATGCACGTCTCTCTTCTCTCCGGGCAGTACGCCTTCCAGCTGCGCTTCAAAACCGGGAATGAATCTTCCCGATCCCAGCTCCAGGACGGAATCCGCGGCAGTGCCGCCGGCAAAGCTTTTTCCGCGATGCTCGCCCTGATAATCCATGACGACCGTATCCCCCGTATGCGCGGGACGGCACACAGGTGTCCGCGCGGCAAACGCCGACAGCTCCTTTTCGATCTCCTGCCGGACTTCCTCTTCACTGACTTCCGTACGGGCAGCCGGCACACGCAGGCCTTTGTACTGTCCCAGTATGACAAATTTATCCATGATCTTATGACTCCTGACTGCTTACAGGAGAATTCTAACGCACCTTCTCCGTTTCGAAAACCCTCTGTGCAAAACAAAAGGCTGCCTGAGGCAGCCCTTGCAGTTTACTGGATCTTGACTTTGTTCCAGAGGTCGGAAAGCATTGCTTTCAGCTCTTCGTTGTAGTGGAAGACTTCGTCCTTGGCAAAGCCGGTACGCGGCGTATATGCAGGATTCTCGAAGAAAGCTCCGCCTTCACCGGACAGTTCTTCGACAACTGCTGTATCGACCGATGTGTATCCGACATATTCGGAGTTCTCACGCTGTACATCGATGCTGATGACATAGTTGATGAACTCGTTGGCGAGCGGTACGCAGGAAGCGTTTGCCGGGATGACCATTGCGTCGATCCAGATGTTTGTGCCCTGCTCCGGCTCATACCAAGCCATATCCGGGTTCTCAGCCATGACATATGCTGCGTCGCCGGAGTACATCATAGCGATGTCCTTCTTGCCGCTGACCATGTCGTCGATGATCTCATCGGTAACATATGCCGGTTCCATTGTTGCATTCATTTCACGCAGCCATTCATAAGCCTTCTGGATCTCATCCGCGTTATCGGTATTCATGGAATATCCGAGAGCCTTGAAAGCGACCATGAAGCCGTCACGCTGGGAATCGTAGAAATAGATGCGTCCTTTGTAGTCTGTATTGTGGTAGATGTTCCAGCCTTCTTTTTTGATCGTTTCTTCATCCACAGTGTTGCGGTTGTAGAGAAGACCTACAGAACCCCAGAAATAAGGAACTGCATATTCCTGGTTCGGGTCGAAGACCTTGAGCATTTCAACAACATTCGGGTCGAGATTTCCGTAGTTTGTCATGGCATCTCTGTCGATCGTCTGCAGACGCTTTTCCTGCATCAGCTGTTCGATCATATAATCGGAAGGTACCAGCACATCGTAGGAGCTGCCGCCGAGAAGCTTTGTATACAGCATCTCGTTGGATTCGAACATATCGTAGTTGACTTTGGCGTTGTACTTCTTTTCGAAATTGGAGATGACATCTTCACCGATATATTCACCGGCGTTGTAAATGTTCAGTACGTTGCAGCCGTATTCGGTCTGGGCGTCGATCGTTTCTTCCGCAGCGGAACCGGATCCGCTGCATCCGCAGAGTACAAGCAGTGCGCCGGCCATACCGGCTTTAACAATTTTATGCATCGAGTACCTCCTTCTTAAGTTTTCTTTCTCTGAGCATAGGAACAACATTGACAATGATCAGTACGATCGTGATGACATAGACGATGATCGCCGACAGAGCGTTGATCGTCGGGTTAACGCGCTTGACGTTGGAATATACGTAGATCGAGATGTTGGAGACACCTGGACCGGTCGTAAACATGGAGATGACGAAGTCATCGAATGACATCGAGAAGGCAACGAGCGCGCCGGCTACGATGCTTCCCTTGATCTGCGGGATGATGACCTTAGTCATTGCCTGCCACGGCGTGCAGCCGAGATCCAGCGCAGCGTCGGACAGGTTCGGGTCCAGCTGACGCAGACGCGGCGTTACGCTGAGCATGACATACGGGATACAGAACGCGATATGCGCCAGAAGCATCGTCATAAAGCCGGTCTTGATCCGCAGGGATGTGAAGAACAGCATGAGTCCGATGGCTGTTACGATCTCCGGATTCAGCATCGGCAGGTTGTTGACCTGGGTAACGAGCTCACGGATGACCCTGCGGTTCTTGGACAGGCCGATCGCGGTGATCGTACCGACGATGGTGGATACGATCGTGGCAATGACTGCGCACAGTACGGTATAGTATATCGCTTCCATGATGGAGCGGTTGGCGAACATCGCCTCATACCACTTCAGCGAGAAGCCGGTAAACTTGGTAAGCGACTTGGAGCTGTTGAAGCTGAAGAATACGACATAGATGATCGGCAGGTAGAAGAATACCATGATCAGAGCGAAATAGATCTTGCTGAAGATGCCCTTTTTCTGTTTCATCAGTCATCCTCCTTCGCTGCCCGGTCAAGCTTTCTTGTCACATACATGGAGATCAGGATAATGATCGCCATGATCAGAGAAATGGCGGAACCGAAGTTCCAGTCACCGGTCTTGATGAAGTAGTCTTCGATCAGGTTACCGATCAGAACATACTGGCCGCCGCCCAGCAGCTTCGGAATGAAGAAGCTGGATACTGCCGGCAGGAATACCAGTGTGATGCCGCTGATCACGCCCGGAAGCGAAAGCGGCAGAGTGACCTTCAGGAATGTCTGGCGGTCATTGGCGCCGAGGTCTCCGGCTGCGATGATCAGATTCGGGTCGATCTTGGACAGAGATGTATAGATCTGCAGGATCATGAACGGCAGGAAGTTGTATACCATGCCGATGTATACCGAGAACTCGCTTCCCAGTTTCACCCAGTCCAGGATGCCCTTCCAGGCATAGGTGCGGACCAGCATGTTGATCCACATCGGCAGAGTGATCAGAAGGACTGACAGTGCCTGGGAATCCGGTTTCATGCGGGCCATGATGTATGCGCACGGATAGCCGATCAGAATGCAGAAGACGGTCGTGACGACAGCCATCTTCAGCGAACGCCACAGGACGCTCGGGAAGATCGAATCCGAGAAGAAGCGCAGGAAGTTGTCAAACGTGAACTGGAATGTCAGTACGCTGTTTCCCTGCACCGTGCAGGCATACAGCACGATCATAAGCATCGGCACGATGATCATGACCGTCATCCAGACCAGATACGGGTATGCCATTTTATTGAAGTTCTTCATGACGCATCAACCCATCTTTCTCATGACGTGAATATCTTCCGGACTCCACTTCAGGCCGATCCTTGCGCCGACTTCCGTTCTGTCCGTCGTTTCGATCTTCAGCTCGCGGCCCTGGGTCGAGAATGTGATCTCATAGTCGCCTTCTTCGATATTCTCATCGTCGAAGTCATATTTGACGTCCCAGATCTCAACGCGGGAGTTGTCTTCCGTATCCCATGCATAGGCGTCTGCCCAGCGGATCAGATCGGTATCGAGTGCGATCGACTCTTTGATATCATCGACTGTCTTGTAGAAATCGAATGCCTGGATGGATTCCTCGTTGGCAGCGTCTTCGACTGCCTTCGGCTTGACGACCTTGACATTGATGCGGATCTCGGTGCCGGCATCTGTGCCGAATACACACGGATAGACGCCCTCTTCCGCCTTGATATCGTATTTGATATGGGACAGCGAGACATCTTCGTCCTTGTCATTCCATGCCTTTGCGTTCGCTCTGGCAATGACTTCGGAATCGGTCAGGTTCTCGACGTCTTCCGGGTCCATGTAGAAGCTCATGGCGCTGATCTTCTCGTGCGCTTCTTCGTTCTCAACATCCTGCGGACCGGTCACGTGCATGATTACTTTCTTGGATGTACCGGACGCTGTCTCGGCGATGACTTCGTAGTGCACGCCTTTGAACAGAACCGACTTGACTTCACCGTTCAGAAGACCCTGGTTGCGGGGAACGATATCGATATCTTCCGGACGGATCACGACGTCGACTGCTTCGTTTTCTTCGAAGCCGTAGTCCACGCAGTCATAATCATGGTCATCGAAGCTGACCAGACGGTCTTTCTTCATGACAGCGTCGATAATATTGGAGTCGCCGATGAAGCGGGCACAGTATTCGTTGACCGGTTCGTTGTATACCTGCAGCGGTGTGCCGATCTGTTCGATCTCACCGTCTTTCATGATGACGATCTTATCGCTCATCGTCAGGGCTTCTTCCTGGTCATGCGTAACGAATACGAATGTGATGCCGACTTCTCTCTGGATCTCTTTCAGTTCCAGCTGCATCTCCTTGCGCAGATTCTTGTCGAGAGCGCTCAGGGATTCATCCAGCAGAAGGACGCGCGGTTCATTGACCAGAGCTCTGGCAATGGCGACACGCTGCTGCTGACCGCCGGAAAGACGGTTGACGTCACGGTGTTCAAAGCCTTCCAGACCGACCAGAGAGATCATACGCATGACTTTCTGATCGATGATGTCCTTCGGCATTTTTTTGATATTCAGACCGAATGCGATATTGTCATATACATCCAGATGAGGGAACAGAGCATAGTGCTGGAATACGGTGTTTACATCACGCTTGTATGCCGGAATCGCCGCAATGTTCTCGCCGTCCATGATGACCTGGCCTTCCGTCGGATCCAGGAAGCCCGCAATGATGCGAAGAAGCGTTGTCTTGCCGCATCCGGACGGTCCTAACAGTGTAACGAACTCATTCTCATAGATATCCAGCGATATCCCTTTCAGAACGACTGTTTTGTCGAATGTCTTGACGACGTTCTTGATCTCAATCAGTTTTTTCATGTGTTTCTCCCCTTATCAGAAACTGGGCGGTGTACTTACCCAGATGACAGCAGCTTCCTTTTCCGTACGATTATCAAGCCAGTAATTCTCATTGCCCTTCATGTAGAACGATTCCCCTTTACGGACCAGTATGCCGGCAGGATTGGAATCGCTGACGAGCCACACTCTGCCCTGCAGGACATAACCGAACTCCTCCCCTTTGTGGGGTTCGATCGTCCTGGATCTGCAGTTTGCGTGGATCTCTGTAAGGACCGGTTCCATGCGGTTGTTCTGCGCATTCGGAATGATCCAGTGGATCGTGTAATCGTCCTGTTCGTCGACAAACTCATCCTCTGCCGTAAAGACGACCTGTTCCTCCTGGTCTGCCGCAAAGAACCTTGACATGGTAACGCCGAGCGCGGACGCAATGTCATCCAGTGTCTGCAGCGACGGGGATGTCAGATTGCGTTCCAGCTGTGACAGAAAGCCTTTGGTCAGTTCTGTGCGCGACGCCAGTTCTTCCAGCGTCAGATCATTTTTCATGCGAAGCTGACGTATTCTCTGTCCGATATCGATCATAGCCGGCCTCCTTTCAGGTGTTTACTAATGCTAAACAAATCTTTCAGAATAGTGAAACCATAATAATTATATTCAATCCGCTCATATATACAACAAGTTTTTCAAACTTTTTGTTTAGGAATTGTAAACAAACGGAATATCTGCAGGCATGAAAAAAGCACCGGTGCGGATCCGGTGCCCGAAAAGATCAGTTTTTCAGTATTGTGCAGCCGCCGTAGAGCGCACCCTGGCCGAGAATGTTGATCCCCTGCGCGATCCAGTTCATGGCTGCCCTGTCAAAGTTTCGCGATGACAGGTATCCCATGCACAGACACAGGAAGAACGATACGACAAACAGGATCAGCGCCGATGTCTTTTTACGCTTCGAAGCCAGCGAGCAGAGCGCCGCGTCCATCGCGCCGAGACCGATGACCATGATGCCGACAAGCGCCATCGTCGGAATCAGGGCGTATGCCTTTGTGCCGTATTCCTTCACCGACCGCATGAGGCCGATGCCTGCCAGCAGGAAGCCGATCGCCTGGTTGGAGAAGAACTGACCGTTCATCCAGACAAAATCGCCCGCTCCCAGCGCATACAGAAGTTTATAGGTTGCTTTTAACAGTCCGGCGATCGTCACAAGACATGCGCCGGTCTGAAACAGCAGTGAAGACGTCTTCGTCCTGCAGGCATTCAGATCCTTTACGATCATGCGCGCTGCCAGGAAAAACAGCACAACGGGGATATAATCCACCAGTGCCATTGGAACAGAGAATTGTTTCATGTCAGTCTCTGTACACCTTCATGGAATGATACTGCGACGTGAACGGGAACAGCAGCGGCACGGTATCCGAATACTTCTGGTATTCCGGATCCAGGCCGTAGGACTTCTCATGACGCAGTTCCAGGCGCTGGGCGGAATTGTACATGACGTATGTGATCAGCAGAAGCGCGATGATCACGATGATGTACTGCTTCCCCTGCACGGCTCCGATGCCGGATACCGTAACGCCGACCCAGAACAGGATCTCGCTGAAGTAGTTCGGACAGCGGACATAGCGGTACAGCCCGGTGTCGCAGAAGCGCTTCGGATTGATCTTCTTGGCGGCCGACTTCTGCTTGTCCGCCGTCGCTTCGCCGAGGATCGCCAGCACCATGATCACGATGCCGATCCACGCGAAGATATTGTCGGACGCGCGGTTCATGATCCGGTATGTGACGGCAGAGGTCTGCGCCGTGTACATCAGCATCGAATAGATCCACATGCTGAGGGATACCGGGATCGGCATTGCCTTTGTGGAACCGGTGGATTCCAGCGTCTTGCGGTATGCCTTGTTGGTCAGTTCACGCTTGAGAATATAGCCGCCGAGACGGTAGCCGTAGATCACGAAGAGCACGGACAGGACTGCTGTTGCCGGTGTGAGAGTATGCATGATGAGGCCGAATACGAGATGGAAGATACCGATGCACATGACCGCGAAGCCGTAGCCCACGGACATGAACCATACGAACTCCTTAAAGCCCATGCAGCAGCCCACTGCCGCAACGAGCGTAACGCCCCACATGAATGCCGGCCATACTTTGCCGATATAGGACGGATCCAGATGGAACATCAGTTCTTACCTCCGAAATACTGCTGAATGTATTCTTTGAAGGAAGATTCGCCCGTCACATCCTTGCCGACGAGATCATGGGACAGCGTCCACTTGGAGAACAGGATAATATCATGCTTTCCCGCTTTCTTGATTGCCGGAAGATTGGCAAGAATTCCGAACATCCAGATCGGGCTGTCCTTGATGATGACCGGCTTGCCGGCAGCGCGGAAGCACATCTTTGCCATTTCCTCGTATGTATAGGTTTCTTTTCCGCCGACTTCGTATACGGCGTTTTCATCGTCCATGTGGTCCGCGATGAAAGCCGCAAAGTCCGGACAGTCAACGACGTTGGCGCGGATGTCATGGTAGCCCTTCAGCAGCTGCATCTCGCCCTTGTCGATATACGGCTTGAACACCTTGGCGATGTCATAGAAATATCCGGTCGGACGGTAGATGACATACGGCATCCCGCCTTTGAGGATCTCGTCTTCCATCATTGCCTTCGCATGCAGCATCGGCACTTTTTCCGCACCCGGTTCCTTGCAGGCGATGACCGAGATGTAATTGAACTTGCGGACACCGGCAGACTTTGCTTCCCGGTACAGATTCAGGTTGCCCTGGTAGTCGATATCATACGATGTAAAGCGTGTCGACGCCGTCGTCAGACCCATGGTCGTGATCACGATCTCGGCACCGTCGCAGAGACCTTTCAGGGTCGCCGGATTGGTAGCGTCAATGGCACGGAAGCTGTATTTCCCTTCCAGACCGTTGTTTTCCTTTTCCTTCAGATCGGCTGCCACGACTTCGTGGCCGCGTTCTGTGAGTACTTTCAGAATTTCAAAACCCAGATTGCCGAAAGCACCGGCGAGTACTATTTTCATTATTATTTCCTCCCATAAATCAATATAATTATAGACTTTTTTATCCGACAGACGCCCGGATGTGTCGAATATCTTTTTAGAAAGTTTTTCGATTTTTCCATTATAACGGCCGTCTCATGCGGCCTGTACACCGTTTCCTTCATGATAAAATACAGTTAATACAAAGGAGATACCGCATAATGTCAGATAAGATCGATTTTGAGCATTTTCAGAATTTCTGGACAGAGCAGCAGAAGACTGCCGTACATATGGACCGTGACGCCGCCTATGCACATATTCAGAACTTTATCCGCAGCCATAATACCTGCGGCTTTGCGACCGGATACGGCACCTATATACGCTGTACGCCGATCGAATACACCTATATGAACGATGAGTTCTGGTTCGTTTCCGAAGGCGGCAGTAAGTTCATCGGACTGGAAAAGAACCGCAATGTCTCGCTCGCCATCTTTGAATACTACGGCGACGTAAAGGACTCCCACGGTCTGCAGGTCATGGGGACAGCCGAACTGTATGACTGCTGGTCGGAAGAGTTTAAGAAACTGCTTGCGTTCAAAGGCATACCGTTCGACGTCATGAAAGCCGCAAAAGTCGAAGTCGCGGTCGTCCGCGTCATCCCGTCCGTCTTTGAGATGTACGACACGGACTTTGTAAAACAGGGATACGACGTACGCCAGATCGTGCATATGTAAGGCTGTAAACAACAGCCTTTTTCGTTTCCCGGCGAACGGGTTATACTGATAAAAGCGAGGAAAAACTATGACAGACAGAAAGATCGATTACGAAACATGGCCGCGGAAAGAACTGTATGAACACTTCAAAATGACGCCGAAGCCGTTCTGGAGCGTTGTCTACGAAGAGGACGTTACCGAGGTGCTCGCATACGCGAAAGAAATGCATATATCCTTCTACTATGCAATGATCCACACAGTAAGCAGAGCGCTGAACAGCGTCCGGGAATTCCGGTATGCCGTCCGCGCCGACGGCATCTATGAACTGGAAGAACGTCTCCCCAGTTTTACGGTCATGGACAGCGGCAGTGAGCAGTTCCGCATCATTACCGCCGGCTGCCTCGGAAATGATCTCCCTTCTTTCGCCGCCCATGCGGAAAGCCTGGCTGCTTCCCAGAAGGAGTTCATCCGCTATGACAAAGAGACGGATGCCCTGATCTTTATCTCCTGTCTTCCATGGATCAGAGTCACAGGACTGACGAACGAAGGTCTTACCGATCCCTGCGACAGTATTCCGCGTATCAGCTGGGGACGCTACGAAACAAAAGACGGCAGAACGACGCTTTCCATGTGTTTTGAAGTCAATCACCGTCTGATCGACGGATACCACATCGGTCAGTTCCACGAAGCTTTCCGCCGCATCGCTTCCGCCCTGTAAAAAAACCTGTATCTGAAGGATCAGAATACAGGTTCAAAATCGGTTTCTCTTTCTTCCAGGGGAATCTCGCGTACTTCCATGCGCGTCACGCGGATGTAGGTGCCGCGTTCGACCGCATCGAGGACGTAGCGGATCTGCGCTTCATTGCCCTGGATTTCCATCGTTACGGTGCCCTCCGCGTCATTGCGCACCCAGCCGGTCGCTCCGGCATTGCGGGCTGCCCATATGGCGGTATAGCGGAAGCCGACTCCCTGCACTTCCCCATGGAAGACGATGTGTCTGCGTATGCGTTCCATACTGAATGAACAGAACAAACGAAAACAGCCGTCAGTACGGCTGTTTTCTTACTGTCAGTCTTACTTTGCCTGCAGAACGATGCGCTCCAGCGCAGCTTCCGGCTGGAAGCCGAGTGTGCTGGCTGCCGGCTGACCGTCCTTGAACGCAAACATTGCCGGGATGGACATGACGCCGTAGCGCTCTGCCAGTTCCGGATTGTCGTCTACGTTGACCTTGACGAATGTGATCTCCGGATACTTAGCCGCAAGGCCTTCCACGACCGGTCCGACCATCTTGCACGGTCCGCACCAGTCTGCGTAGAAATCAGCGAATACCGATTTGTTCTCAGCAAGGATGCTGTCGAACTCTTTCATATCTTCAACAATCTTCATATTGTATACCTCCGTGTATCTTCATTATGGCAGGTCTTTCCTGCAATACAATTCAAATGCTCAGAGCTTGGAAGCCGCAGCCGGATCGAGAAGAACGGTTACGTCTGCGTGATCCTGCAGGATGCTTGCCGGGCAGTCTGTGGTCTTCGGTCCCTTGATCATGCCGTAGACAGCGTCTGCCTTGTTTGCGCCGGTCGCGATCATGATGATCTTGCGGGCACGCATGATGCTGGCAAGACCCATGGTGATCGCATGTGTCGGAACCTGACTGATGTCATCGTCGAAGAAGCGCGCATTGTCGCGGCGTGTCTGCTCGGTGAGTTCCATGATGTGTGTTACAGAGTCGAACGGAGCACCCGGCTCATTGAAAGCGATGTGGCCGTCGGAACCGATGCCGAGCACCTGCAGATCAACGACGTGTGCCGCAAGATTTGCTTCGTATTCCATGCACTCTTTTTCTTCGTCTTCTTTGTCGCCGGCCGGAATATGGATATTCTCTTCCGGAATATCGATGCCGTTGAACAGATTCTCGTGCATGAATGTCCAGTAGCTCTGGTCGTGGTCTTTCGGCAGACCGATATATTCATCAAGATTGAATGTGATGCAGTTCTTGTAGGATGTTCCGTTGGAGTTGTGATCTGCGATCATCTTCTTGTAGAGGCCTACCGGGCTGGAGCCTGTTGCGAGTCCGAGGACCGGATTCTCTTTGCGGATGACCTCACGCATGATCTTGAACGCTTCGCTGCTTACCTGGTCGTAGTTTTCGGCAATGATGATGTTAAACATGTTAAATCTCCTTCTATTCTCTTTTAACGGTTAACGGTTTATTTTACGGTGATGGTATAGGCTGTTGTGAACGTGCGGTGCGGATCCAGCAGGATCGTTCCTTCGCGCTCTTCGAACGGAACGCGCACTTCCTCAAAGTCGGTATGGGAATGCCACGGTTCGATGCATACGAACGGTGCCCGCGGAGACCAGAACGCAAGCCATTCATAGCCGACGCAGGTAACGGTGACGCTGTGCGTGCCGTCGGTCAGACTGGCTTCGGAGCTTACCGGTTCATGGATGATGATCGTATTTGCCAGTGCGTCGCGGTCCTGAATGGAGAGAACTTTTTCGTTCTTCAGAGATGTTGTCTTCCAGTCGAATGTCTCCGGATTGCTGAATTCGATGCGGTAATCCTCATAGGACTTCGCCGGATCGATCGGGCAGTTGAATGCCGGATGCAGGCCGAAGCCGAACGGCATGACCTTATCACTTTCGTTGGTGATCTGGTATGTGATGGAGAGACGTCTTCCCTTCAGCTCATAGAGGATCCGGACAGTAAATTCAAACGGGAATTCCTCTTTCGTCTCTTCACTGTCTTTGAACTCCATGACGATCCTGCTGTCAGAATGCTCAACACATGTGAAGTCGCTTCTGCGCAGGAAGCCGTGCTGCTGCTTCAGCGGGTATTCCTTTCCGCCAATGTGCAGGATCTTGTCCCATGTCGTTCCGACCAGCGGGAACAGCGACGGGTTTCTGCCTTTCCAGTACGCAGCGTCACCCTGCCACATGTACTCGATACCGGTCGAAAGATCTTTGAAACTGTGGATCTCTGAAGCGTGTTCATCGATCACGACCTGTACTTCCTGATTGCTCATTGTATAAGATGCCATTACGATTCCTCCGCCAAACAGGATAACCGATTCCTGTTTTTTTCTGGTAACAGTATACCATGTAAAAAGAATGCACGAATATCAAATCAGAACACATAATCATATGATTTTGGAGTAAACTAAAAATATAAGGAGGCATTACACATGTCATTTATTGAAAGCATTAAAGAAAAGGCAAGACAGGACCGCAAGACGATCATCCTGCCGGAATCCGAAGATGAAAGAACGATCCGTGCTGCTGCAACAGTACTCAAAGAAGGAACAGCAGACCTGGTTTTGATCGGTGATCCTGCAGTCGTCAATGCGGATGCCGAAAAATATGGCGTCGACATTACCGGCGCTCAGATCATTGATCCTGCGACATCCGAAAAGCTCGAAGACTATGTCAACCTTCTGTATGAACTCCGCAAGGCAAAGGGAATGACACCGGAAGCCGCAAGAGAAGCTCTGATGAAAGACCGCACGACATTCGGCGTTGTCATGCTGAAAGCCGGCGAAGGCGACGGACTTGTTTCCGGTGCCTGCCACAGCACAGCTAACACACTGCGTCCTGCTCTGCAGATCCTCAAGACAGCCAAAGGCGCAAAGCTCGTTTCCGGCTTCTTCGTCATGGACGTTCCGAACTGCGAATACGGCGCTGACGGCACATTCGTCTTCGCTGACTGCGGTCTGAACCAGGATCCGAATCCGGAACAGCTCGCTGCGATCGCAAGCGACAGTGCAAACAGCTTCAAGGCACTGACCGGAAAAGATCCGTACGTTGCATTCATCTCCCACTCTTCCAAGGGCAGCGCAAAGCACGCTCTGGTCGACAAGGTCGTCGCTGCTGTCGAAGCAGCACATGCAGAATATCCGGATCTCGTATGTGACGGCGAACTGCAGGTAGACGCTGCGATCGTTCCGTCCGTTGCCGCTTCCAAGGCTCCGGGTTCCCCGGTTGCCGGCAGAGCAAACGTTCTGGTATTCCCGAACCTCGACTGCGGAAACAGCGCATACAAGCTCGTACAGAGACTTGCCAAGGCAGAAGCTTACGGACCGATGCTGCAGGGCATCGCCAAGCCGGTAAACGATCTGTCCCGCGGCTGCAGCGCTGAAGACATCGTCGGCGTTGTCGCGATCACTGCCGTTCAGGCACAGATGGCTGCTTAAATGCTTTCCCGACCCGCACATGCGGGTCTTTTTTTTCGGAGAAAGACTCCCCTGTTCTGCCGCTGAGTCAATTCCATTACAATAGAACTATCCAACCCGGATCAGGAGGAACCGTATGCGCAGCCTGGAAGACCGTATCGTAACAAAACCGGACGACAACATCGATGAACTGCGGAAAAAGCATCCCGAGGGACTGCACTTCGCGGTCGGCGATATTCACGGTGAAGTCCGGACGCTGAAAAAACTGATGAAGAAGATCAGATTCGATCCCGCCAGAGACCATGTGTACTTTGTCGGCGATTATGACAGCGGCGGAGATGTCACTGCCCTTCTGAATTACATGTCGCGCTATTACCAGGCGGATCATGAGCTGCCGGGATTTCATATGATACGCGGAAATCATGAAAGAGAACTGTTCCCGGTGTATCCGCTCGAAAACCTTCCGGATATCATGGTCGTCCGTGGCAGGAAGCTGAACTTCTATATCGCGCATGCAGGTATTGTATCGGCCGCCTTCGGTCTGATCAATGACGACATGAGCAGAGAACCGCACCGGAAGGTCTTTGCCTATCGTCTGGAAGACAGCACCTGCTGTTATGACGCGCCTCTGAGACAGGTGGTATGGTCATTGAGAGGACTGTATTCGCAGCGTTCCTGGCGGCATGTATGGCCGTCGGAAGAAGATCTGACTGCACACAATGCCTGCATTATCCACGGTCACAGCCCCTACTGCTACTTCAAAAAGCCGGACAGATTCACATACGGCGACGACAATCTTTTCTGGCGCAGCCAGCATGTCTGGTTCTGCAGCGAACTGCGTTCCTTCAACATTGACGCAAACGTCAAAGGCAGAGAGCAGAACGGCGAAACGTACCGAGGCATCGCCTGCCTCTGTATGGAGGTCTACGACGAACTTGCCGATAAACATGACGGATGCCTTTCTACGGACCTCGTGCATGACGCGGAAAACGGCATTTTCGGTGCCGAATACGAGCACTGCGGCTGGAATTACAGCACCAGTTCCCCAGACAGCATCCTCAATGCCGTCTGTGACATGAAAACGATCGTTCTTGAGGGAGATGTCCTGAAGATCCGCTGAATACCGACAGCGGAAAAAGAAAAGGCCCCGCAGGACCTTGGATTCACCAGGGAAGACGTTTGTCCCCTTTTACGAGATACGCCCGTTCGGCAAGTTCCGCCAGCGGTGTATCGGAATAGGAATCGGAATAGAACTCATCGATCTTCGCGTCTTTGAAGACTTCCCGGAAACGGCGTACTTTCTCTTCTCCGTGACAGTTGATGCCGTCGTATTCACCGGTATGCAGATCGACGCGGCTGGCCATGACATGGCGAATGCCGATCGCTTTGCAGAAGCGGGCGATCTCAAACTCCGGAGATGCGGAGATGACCACGTCATCCTCCTTCTGCTGTTCTTTATACCACGGCTTGATCTTATGGAGATGCGCCTGGACGAATTCATCCGTCACGCGCTCCATGTCCGGGATTGCCGCAAACAGCCGGTACAGCGTTTTCTTGAATGTCAGCTTATCCTTGATGCGAAGTCCGTAAAGGATCCCGTACACTGCCGTCCGCGGCAGTGTTTTTATGCACTGCGGGCGCTTCCGAACGCACCATAACACGAGATCGACCGTGGAATCTCCCCGATAGATCGTATTGTCGAAATCATAAACATTCATGGCTGCACCTCCTGAGTGCTCTGTTCCACCAGATCCGTATACAGACCGTAAGGCTGCTGAAGGAAAGAGCCGACATGGCCGAGCAGGACGACCGCGCAGAGCGACAGTTCCAGCACCCACTGGCCGATGACTTTCCATTCAAACAGATAATAGATCGTTACAAATACAAGTATATCGGTAAACGGATTGAACAGGATCTCAAATGCATTCGCATAGACTTCCGGTCCGGTGATCTTTGTGAACAGACCCATGCAGAGCGGATTCAGGAAGAATACGACGGTACAGACGAAGACGATGCGGATCATGCGGTCTTCGTTTTTCTTTGCTGTATACAGCATCCACGCCAGGCCGCCGATCCGGAATATATCCACGATCACATCCAGAATGTTGCAGCGGAAGATGATGTAGTTGCGGATCGTCGTTCCCTGCAGGAAGCCCATATACTCACTGAACGGAACGCCGATGTCGGTAAAGAAACGCAGATACATGGATCCGATCAGGAAGACGGCCGGGATCACGGCAAGGAAGATCTCGCGGGCATGATCGATCATGAAGTTCTCCGCGTTGATCAGCATCCGGTAGCCGCTTTTCGTATTGCGGTAGATCAGCACCAGCGCATACAGGATCAGGATCGTCCATGCCAGTGCCGGCGACCATTTACCCATCCATGCGCAGCCGTATACTACGACCGGCGCCGTAAGCGTGATGATATCGTACAGAGTGCGGATGCGCTTCTGGAAAAGGAAATAGACAGACAGCGCATACAGCAGTTCCATGGCCAGCAGTGAATAGCCGTTCGATACGAACAGGCCGGCCATCATGATGTACAGCATCTCATACAGCATCTTCGGCTTCTCCGTGCGGATCCACGTATATGCCGTATAGAGGCTCATTGCCGTAAACAGCACGCGCCAGTTGTCATCGCTCCATGCGCGAATGATCTTCCAGGAATAGAAGTTCATATAGAACAGACATGCGAAGATGAGTACGAACCGCAGCCACGGATTCCGCAGCCGGAAACTCTTCAGGATATTCAGTGTCAGCGCCGCGGCCGTCAGGTTGGCAAACAGCCCCATTACGAGCAGCGCAGCTTCCGGCGAACCGAGCAGTTCCGCCAGCGACGAGACGAGCGGGATATATCCCTGCATATTGAACTGGCCAAGATGCATCGACGGAGCCCGGATATGATCCAGGATCGCCGCAAGATACTGGTCATTCCCGTTCAGCACACTGCCGCCGTACCGCACGAACAGCACGGTAAACAGGATGCCGGAAAGCACGGTGATCCAAAGATACGGTTCTTTCAGGTGTCCCGCAAGTGTTCTGTATTCCTTTACCGCCAGAGCGGCTCCCGCCAGCAGAACGATGACGGTCATGACGTCGATCCATCCCATGGACAGGTTCAGGACCAGCGCCGGCATATAGAGCAGTTCCAGCAGCGCAAAAACAACGGCAGCCCCGAACGGTGCCGTCAATTCCTCCTGCTCTGTTTTCAGATATTTCTGTACCGCAGCTCCGTATCCGCCGCATACAACGAACAGACCGGCTGCACACATAACAGCTTTCAGCATAAAAAGTCCTCCCGGACAACTTCCATATTCTATACGATACCGCCCTGTTTTTCCATATGAAAAACAGGATCCCTGTCGAAAGGACCCTGTTCATTCAATGATTCGTGTATCCGATCAGTACTGCGGCATCTGCTGCATTGCCGGTTCTTTTTCCGGAATATCCACAACAGCTGCTTCGGTCGTGATGAACATGCCGGAGATGCTTGCGGCATTGCGCAGCGCGCTTCTTGTGACTTTCGTCGGGTCGATGATGCCGTCTTTGAACATATTGACCCACTCACCGGTACGCGCGTTGAAGCCGATATTCTCTTCTGCCTTCAGCTGCTGCTCATAGATCTCATGGCCGTCGAAGCCGGCATTCTCAGCGATCTGGATGATCGGTTCTTTCAGTGCGTCAAGAACGACGTTCATACCGCGCTGTACATCAACGATGTCGGATTTCAGTTCCGGTTTAACGCTCATGTATGCCTGTACCAGTGCCAGTCCGCCGCCGGTGACGACGCCCTCTTCAACCGCTGCCTTAGTGGCATTGAGTGCGTCTTCAATACGCAGTTTCTTATCTTTCAGTTCGGTCTCTGTCATTGCGCCGACCTTGATCAGAGCAACGCCGTTTGTCAGTTTGCCGAGACGTTCCTGCAGTTTCTTTTTGTCATAATCCGATTTGGTAATCTCGATCGCTGTGCGGATATCCGCAGTCTGCGCCGCAACAGCAGCCGGATCGCCGGCGCCGTCAATGATCGTAGTCTTGTCTTTTCCGACAACGATCTTCTTTGCCTGACCAAGATCCTTAACAGTCATATCTGCCAGATTCATGCCGAGGTCTTTTGCATAGAAGTTTGCGCCGGTCATGACAGCGATATCCGAAAGCTGGTTCTTCATATTGTCGCCGAAGCCCGGTGCCTTTGTCGCAACGACGTTGAACGCGCCGCGCAGTTTGTTGATCAGCAGAGTGCTCATGACTTCGTTGTCATAGTCTTCCGCAATGATCAGCAGGGAACGGTTGGCCTTGACGATCTCTTCCAGTACCGGCAGGATCTCCTGGATCGTATTGATCTTCTGATCGGTAACGAGAACGAGCGGGTTCTCCATTGTGATTTCCATCTTCTCACGGTCGGTGACCATGTACGGGGAAACATATCCCTTGTCATACTGCATGCCTTCGGTCATTTCAAGAACCGTTTCGAAGCTCTTGGATTCATCGACGTTAATGACGCCGTCTTTGCCGACCTTTTCCATCGCTTCGGCAATGATCGAACCGATCTCTTCACTGCCGGAAGAAATGGTTGCGATATTGCGGATATCCTCATTGGTCTCGATCTGATGAGATGCCTTCAGAAGAACATCGCTGACTGCCTTGGCAGCTTTTTCCATGCCTTCCCGCATCAGGACCGGGTTAGCGCCTTTATCGACTGCTTTCAGACCGTTAGTGATCATTGCCTGCGTCAGGATGGTCGCTGTTGTTGTACCGTCGCCGGCGAGTTCATTTGTGTTGTTGGCTGCTTCGTAAACAAGCTTTGCGCCCATGTTTTCGAAACGGTCTTCCAGCTCGATCTCCTTGGCGATCGTTACACCGTCATTAGCGATGACCGGTGAGCCGTAGCTCTTTTCAAGAACAACATTTCTGCCTTTCGGGCCGAGTGTAACTTTTACTGCATCCGCAAGCGTATTGACGCCGTCCAGCATTTTCTGGCGCGCGTCCTTGCCGTATTTGATTTCCTTTGCCATGGTTTTTATTTCCTCCCTTATTCAACAACTGCGAGGATATCCTTCGCACTGATGAGCAGATAGTCTTTCTTATCGACTGTGACTTCTGTTCCGGAATATTTCTTATAAATGACACTCTGACCGGCTTCCAGTCCGACCGGTACGAGTTTTCCGTCTTCCGTATTGCCCGGACCGACAGCGATGACGATGCCCCGGCTCGGTTCATCTTTCGCCTTGCTTGTTGTCAGAATGATTCCGCTCTGTGTTTTTTCTTCTTCTTTGATCTTTTCCAGTACGACATAATCGTGTAATGGTCTTAACATAATTGCCTCCTGTTCACATTTAGCACTCAGACACGTTGTCTGCTAACACGAGTATTGTACCACGTGATATCACTCTGTCAATATGAGTGCTAACACTTTTCTGAGCAAAACCCCGGTGACCCTGTAGTATACTCAGAGTATGAATGCATTATTTCAATTTAAGGATACCGGGGGATTACTGCTGCTTCTGGCAGTCGTTTCCGCTGTTCTGGCTGCGGTATGGAAGCTGCGGCTGAAAAAGATAAATCTGCGTTTCCGGAATTATACGAACCAGGACATAATGGCAGTGCTTTCCGTCACTGCCCTGTATGCGGCGGTCTCGCTGTACCGGCTCGGCTCGACGGTCTTTCCGGTGACGACATGGCAGCCTTCCACTGCCGGACAGGATGTCGTATTTGAGCTGACCGGGGACACCCGGTTTGACCGCCTGGTGCTGCTGTACGGCGAAGGCGACAATAACGCGCTGGAAGCCGGGTATCAGATCGGCCTTTCCGGTCTTGCGGTATACGGCAGTCAGGATCAGAGTCAGTGGGATCTGATCTGGAGTCCGGATGCCGGACAGATCTATGAATACATGATGATGGAATGCAATCTGGACTACCGCTATCTGCGCCTGTCCTCCGTCGATCCGCACAATACCATTACCGAGTTTGCTGTCAAGGCCGCCGGAAAAGACGAATACCTTCCCCTCGCCGTCGCCGAAGACGCATACGCGGACAGCAGATATCCGGCCGTGCTGATGATCGACGAACAGGATAAGCTGCTCATCGATCCGCTCTTTACCGACGAAGCGTATTTCGATGAAGTCTACCATGTGCGCAACGCCTGGGAGATTGCGAACGGACAGTATATGTACGCGACGGTGCACCCGCTTCTGGGAACGAATATCATGGCGCTGTTTATCAGGCTGTTCGGACTGTCGCCGTTTGTGTGGCGTCTGCCCGGCGCGCTCTGCGGGATCTTCATGATCCCTCTGTTCTATGCCATTGTCCATCTGCTGTTCTCTTCCACGTACATATCGTTCTTCGCATCGTGCTTCCTGGCCGGCGACTTCATGCATCTGACAACGTCGCGGATCGGCACGCTGGAACCGTTCAGTATGATCACGATCCTCTGGATGGTCCTGGAGATGCTGAAATACTGCCATATGGATCACTTTGAGGAACCGTTTGACAGACAGCTGAAACAGCTGTTCAAAGCCGGTCTTGCCATGTCCGTCGCGATCGCGGTCAAGTGGACGGCCTGCTACAGTGCCGTCGGCCTGGCGCTTCTGCTGTTTACCCGCTTCTTCCTGTGGTACCGGACGTGGAAGGCATCCCGCGGACATACCGGACCGTACGCGCGTTCCGTACAGAAGCAGTTCCCCGCCATGTTCTGGAAGACGGCGGCCTGGTGCTTCGTGTTCTTCATCTTTCTGCCGATCGCAGTATACTGGCTGGCTTATCTTCCGGATCATATCAGCCGGAGCGGATGGTCAATCGGTACGGTCTGGGAACAGACGCTCTATATGTACCGCTACCATTCCACCCTGGAAGCCACCCACCCGTTTCAGAGTTCGTGGTATCACTGGGTGCTGGATCTGCGGCCGATCTGGTATTACTTTCACACCAGTCCGGATGAGATCACCTACAGCATCTCCTGCTTCTCGCATCCCCTGCTGGCATGGGGCGGTCTGTTCTGTTTCCTGATGACCGTATCCGGATGGATCGGTGAAAAAGACGTACGGGCATGGGAGATCCTTGTCCTGATCCTGACCGCCATCCTGCCGTGGGCGCTGCTCGTGGGCAGATGCACATTTGCCTATCATTACTATCCGACTTCCGTCTTCCTCGTCCTTGCCATTGCCTGGGCAGTGAACATGGTGCTGGAAGAATCACCGGGATGGAAGCTGTTCTTCCATGCGGTCCTTGTGGTCTATTTCCTTATTTTTCTGCTTTATCTGCCGGCCACTGCAGGACACGGTGCGCCGCTTCCATGGATCCGGGCGCTTGAGCTTCTGTCCGGATGGAGGTTCGGATGAAAAAAATACCAAAACGGTATCTGCTGTATTTCGGCGCTTCCCTGGTATGTACCGTGCTCCTGCTCTATCCCTATCTTGTAAAGGATCTTCTGGCGATCGAGCACGATACGTTCTTCCATCTCTCCCGCATTGAAGGCATGGCGATGTCCATGAAGAACGGAGAATACCTGCCGTCCGTCTATCCGTTAAAAAACAACGGCTACGGCTACGCGTCCCCGCTGTTCTACTCCGACGTGCTTCTGATGCCGGCCGCCCTGCTGTATACGTTCGGCGTCTCGATCGCGTTCTGCTATAAGTTCACCGTCTTCGTATTCACGCTGATCTCACTGTTCATGACGGCGCTGTACGCAGACCGCGTGACCGGGAATATGCCGGCCGCCTGCATCGCTCTGACAGCATTTGCGTTTGCCAATTACCGGATCACGGACATTTATGTGCGCGGCGCTCTCGGTGAGATCAGCGCCATGATGTTTTTGCCGGTCCTGCTGTACGGACTGTATGCCGTGCTGTATGACAGCGACGCGAAAGGACGCATGTTTGTCGGCGCCGGTCTTGCCGGCCTGGTCCTGTCGCATAACATCTCATTTCTCTTCGGCGTGATCCTGACGGTGATCTTCTTTCTGCTGCGGGCGCCAGGCGCAGATCCGAAGGATATCCGCAGTCTGTTTGAAGGCATACTCGGAGCGTTCTTCGCAACGGCTTTCTTTACCCTGCCGATGATCGAACAGTTATTCTCACAGCGCTTCAATCTCAATATCACCGGCAGTGACCTTGCGGCGTACACGATGAAGCCGTGGCAGTATATCACCAACCGCACCGTATTCGGCTACGGCAACAACGACTATGCCAGAGACATGATCATGACGGTGAATCCGGGATGGTTCCTGACGGCGGCGCCGCTTCTCATGCGGAAGAAAAATACAAGCGGACAGCAGGCTGCCTTCCTGCGCGACGTGCGCATTCTCGGGTATGTATTCCTGCTTCTGCCGTGTTCGCTTCTGCCCTGGCAGAATATGCATTTCGCATCGATCATCCAGTTCCCCTGGCGGCTTGTGATGCCGGCAATGGCGCTGCTCTGTGTCCCGGCCGCCATAGCTGTGACGCAGATATCCGGCAGAGCGGTGTTTGCCGCAGCCGTATCCCTCGTCCTTGCGGCGGAAGGCATCTGGCATGTCACGCCGGCACTGACGCGGACATTCGGCATCACCTCCCAGACACCGTACAGCGCTCTGGTCGACGGGACGCTGATCGATCCGTATTATTCCGCTTACTATGTACGCACCAAACTGGCCGGCGGCGATTATCTGCCGCTCGGCTCCCCGGATTTCCGCGAGAGAGAGCCTGTCATCTATACCGAAGACGGTCCGCTGGATACGGAGCTCAGACGGTTATCGACATCGATCCTCTTCACGCTCGATGACGCACATGACTTCGTCGAACTGCCGATCACGTATTACAAAGGCTATACGATCTGGAAAAGAGATGATATCGCCGGCTCGTATGTTACCCTGCCGGTGATCCCATCCTCAAGCCGCCTCGTCAGTATCCGGACAGCGGAACCGGGACAGTACATGTGCATCTACCAGCGCACCGGCGTACAGCTGTTCGCAAGGCAGGCCTCGATCCTGACCATGGTATTCCTCTACCTGGGGAAGAACCGCTACTTCCTGAAACGCCTCGGTTTCACTTTCGGGCCAAAAAAATAGCAGATACCTCATTTTCTGAGGTATCTGCCTTTTCTTATGCGCGAAGCTGTGCTTTGAGCTTGTTCTTCAGCTGTGTCAGGATCTCTTCGTGTGCGGAAGTGATCTCTTCGTCCTTCAGCGTGTGGTCTGCCTGGTATGTGATGCGAAGCGCCACGGATTTCTCATCTGCGCCGACGTGCTCGCCTTCGTAGATATCGAAGATCTCGGAATTGCGCATGATCTTCTTGCCTGCCTTGCGGACCGTATTGAGGATCTCTTCACCGGTAACGTTCTTCTTTACAACGATCGCGATGTCGCGGGTAACTGCCGGGTAGCGGTCAAGCGCGTTGAAGCGGACTTTGGACGTACGGGCTGTGAGCACCGGTCCAAGACGCAGTTCTGCGTAAACGATGCGCTTCAGATCGAACTTCGCGGCATATTCCGGATGCACTTCGCCGAAGACGCCGAGACGTGTCTTGTCGAGCCATACTTCCGCCGAACGGTACGGATGGAAGTGGACCTTGTCGCATGTGTTTTCTTTGATATGCACACGGCTGGCGTTGAAGCCGAGCTTGCCGAGAACCGCGGTAACGATTCCCTTCATGGCATAGAAGTCTGCCGGAATCGTGATCTTATGGAGCAGGTCTTCCGTCAGCGGGCTGTCCAGCACGATGGCAAGACGCTCTTCTTCGCCGCCCTTCCAGGAAACGAAGGAATGCTCAAAGAAGTTATTGCCGGTGTTCTGGTGCGCTTCGTTGTACTGGACGCATTCCAGAACACTGTTGATGAGGCTGGTGCGGATGTATTTGCGTGCTTCGCTCATCGGCATGGAAAGCGCGATCGCTTCCCCGCACGGATCAAATGCATCATTGATATAGTCTTCCGATACAAGCGTATATGTAACGATCTGGTGAAGACCCATTGCCTGCAGAACGTTCATGACCGTACGACGGGTCGCCTGTGCCGGCGTGAACTGGCCGACGGTCGCTTCCATGACCGGCAGAGTCTCTTTCAGGGAGTCGAATCCGATCAGACGGATGATCTCCTCATCCACATCCGCCGGACGCTCCATGTCGATCCGGTAGCCCGGAATATGACAGGTGATCTCATCCCCGTCGACTTCCGGACGGAAATCCAGAGCGGACAGGACTTCTGTGACCTGGTCCATCGTGAATTCTGTGCCGAGCAGTTCGTTGCAGTGCGTCAGAGTTTCTTTGATGATGACCGGTTCCGCGGACGGATCGCCGGCGATCTGTGTTTCTTCGAAGCCGGACGCATCTGCGTATTTCTCAAGCAGCTGTACCGAACGGTCTACCGCTTTCTTCATAGCGCCCATTTCCACACCCTTTGTGAAGCGCTGGGCTGCTTCGGTGATCAGATTGAGGCGGATGGATGTACGGCGTACGGAAGCTGCGTCAAAGTGCGCTGCTTCAATGAAGATACCCTGTGTATTCTCATCGATCATGGATTCCTCGCCGCCCATGATGCCGGCAATACCGGTCGCTTCGCCGCCGGTCGTGATCAGGATATCACCTTTCTGGATCTCGAACTCAACGCCGTCCAGTGCCTTGATCGTCATGTCGCGGTCATCCACGACTGTGATCTCTTTATGCGGCAGCTTGGCAAGATCGTAGTAATGCAGCGGCTGTCCGGTCTCCAGCATGACGAAGTTGGACAGGTCGACAACGTTATTGATGGAATTCATGCCGGCCGCGTGCAGATAGTTGACCAGCCACTTCGGCGACGGTCCTACCTTGACGTGGTTGACGACTTTTCCGTAGAAGCATGTGCAGTTCTTTGTAGCCGTAGCGACTTTGAACGAAGACGGTCCGCCGACATCGCTCTTGCCTTCGTAATCCGGCCAGTTGACCGGACGGCGCAGGATCGCACCGACTTCTTTTGCCATGTTCCACATGGACAGGCAGTCCGCACGGTTCGGCGTCAGGGAGACATCCAGGATCGTATCGTCAAGACCGAGCCATCTCAGTACGTTCTTTTCGCCTACCGGAGCGTCTGCCGGCAGTTCCTCGATACCGTTGAGCTGGTCTTCGCTCAGCCATTTCTTATCCACGCCCAGTTCGAACAGCGCGCAGATCATGCCGTTGCTGTTGTAGCCGCGCACCGGCTTGCTCAGGATCGTTCCGCCCGGCAGTACGCAGCCCGGCAGAGCAACGATGACCTTCAGTCCGGTACGGACATTCGGCGCACCGCAGACGATCTCATAGACATCCTCCGGCTTGTCGCCGACGCGCACTTTTGTCGCGTGCAGATGCGTATCCGGAATCGATTCACACTCGATGACTTCGCCGATCACCAGATCTGTTGCGCTGGCTACCGGCTCCACGCCTTCGACTTCGAGGCCGGCAGTCGTCATTTTGTCTGCCAGTTCCTCCGGTGTGATGCCTTCCAGAGACACATATTCATTCAGCCATTTATAACTCAGTTTCATACCGGTCTTCCTCCTCAGTCAAAGCGATCGAAATTCTTCAGGAATCTCAGATCATTCGTATAGAAGTTGCGGATATCATCGATACCGTATTTCAGCATTGCCACACGTTCCAGACCGACGCCGAACGCGAAGCCGGAGCATTTCTCGGAATCGAAGCCGTTCATTTCCAGTACATGCGGATGTACCATGCCGGCACCGAGGATCTCGATCCATCCGGAGCCCTTGCATACGCTGCATCCCTTGCCGTTGCAGAACGGGCAGGAAACGTCGACTTCTACAGACGGTTCCGTGAACGGGAAGAACGACGGACGGAAGCGGACCTTGCGGCCTTCTCCGAACATGCGGTTTGCCATCGCCGTCAGGGTTCCCTTCAGATCTGCCAGTGTGATCTTCTCACCGACGACAAGACCTTCACACTGCATGAACTGGTGGCTGTGGGTCGCGTCATCGTCGTCGCGGCGGTAGACTTTGCCCGGGCAGATCAGCTTGATCGGTGTTCTGCCTTTTGCCTTTTCCAGTTCGCGCATCTGCATCGCTGTCGTATGCGTGCGCAGGAGCGTATTCGGATCGATATAGAATGTGTCCTGCATATCTCTTGCCGGGTGATCCTTCGGGATGTTGGCAAGTTCAAAGTTATAGTGATCCTGTTCGACTTCCGGGCCTTCCGCTACCGTATAGCCCATTCCGATAAACAGATCTTCCAGCTGCTGCTGAACCATGATGAGCGGATGTGTCGTACCGACTTCCAGCCGGTCGCCGGACAGTGTGATATCGATCTTCTCATTTTCGAGCTGTTTTGCCAGTTCTTCTTTTTTCAGTTCCGCCATGCGTGCTTCCACTGCATCGCTGACGGTCTGCTTGCACTGGTTGACTTCCTGTCCGAATGCAGGCTTTTCTTCCTTCGGAAGGGACTTCATCATTGACATCAGTGCCTGAATGCTTCCCTTTTTGCCGAGATACGTGACGCGTACCTGCTGCAGTTCATTCAGATCTGCCGCATTCCGTACTGCTTCCAGCGCTTTCTCTTCTACTTCTCTGATCTGTTCCATGTTTCCT
This sequence comes from Solobacterium sp., assembly GCA_017510405.1. Classification (GTDB taxonomy): domain Bacteria; phylum Bacillota_I; class Bacilli_A; order Erysipelotrichales; family Erysipelotrichaceae; genus Bulleidia. Next base: position 63,679 of record JAFWNG010000003.1, on the reverse strand, counting down.
CCGTTCATAAAAAAACGCTCCTGTTTCCAGGAACGTAAACATACGCGGTACCATCCTGATTCACACATCGCTGTGTGCACCTCTGCGATCCGTAACGGGGATCATCCGGAGAGGATTGGTCTCACTGGAAGAGTGAATTCACTGTTTCCCCCATGCGGATCTTTTCAGCCTGCCGATCCTTCTCTGTCATGTTCTTCACAGTTACTGGTCTCTTCGTAAACGCTTTAACAATTCCCTATTATAGCGTTTCCAAAGAGTTTTGCAACGTTTTTGGCGGCTTGTCCGGGTATTTACCTGACGATGATCCGGATATCCTCTTCGGCTTCATTTCCATTGCAGTCAAAAGCTTCCACGGTCAGATCGTAGATCCCTTCACCCGCTGTGCTGTACGCGCCGAAGATCGTATACCAGCCCTGTCCTTCCTGCTGCGGCTTTCGCTCCAGATACGGCAGTTCCCCTTCCACCGGATCCATGACCGACAGTACATTCGTCCGTACGTCATATTCCTGACCGACGGACAGTTCGATCTCACTCTGTTGAATGGAGATGACCGGAGGCTTCGTATCCCGGATCACGAATGTATGCGACTCTTTCCGCACATCGCTGCCCAGCCGCAGTTCATAGGTCACTGTCTGTTCCCCGGTCTGCCTCAGATCGATCGTATCTTTCGTCTCGATCTTCACATCTTTATGATCACAATAGACATACTGCATGGGATCCGCATCATTTAGATCAAATTCCAGCTTACGGGCAGTGAATGTCACTTTCACTGCGTCCAGTTCGCTGTTTCCCGACGGCACGCTCTCATCTTCGATCGCTGTTTCCGCGCTCCCGGAGGGCATGGATCTTCCTGCCGGTGCAGAGGAAGTACATCCGGCAAGAACTGCAGCACCTGCACACAGTATCTTTCTATATGTATTGATTTTCATGGCGGGATCCTCCGTTTTTCCTATACGTTCAATCTAGTGTATTTTGGCTGTTCCTGCAAGAAAAGAGACAGAAAGCTTGTCTTCCTGTCTCCTTATGTGATTCTTACTGGATCCCGTATGACTTCATGATCTCCGCAAACTCACTGCTGTTTGCAAAGCCCATCATGACTTCATCGCGGCTCTTTCCTTTTGCGAGCAGACCTGTCCACATGTTGTATCCCGCTTCGTCTTCATCGCGTCCCAGGAACGTCCTGTACAGGGTATGCACGTACTGGGCGTTGCTGGTGTGTTTCGCACGGTATTCCGGGCTGTGGAAGAATCCGTTCGATGCCACCCAGATCGCATTTGCTTTCCGGTTCGCATCCTTGAAGATGTATCCGCACCAGGTATTCAGTCCTTCCGCTTCTGCTGTTCTTTCCAGCACTTCTGTATAGCATCTCGATACGAACGCCGTGATGCCGAAGTTCATATCTCTTGCCTCTGTGATCTTGATCGTTCCGACTTCGATGCCGGTGTCTGCGCAGATCGCCTGGAACTCACCGCTGCCGATGAATCCTAACAGGATATACAGTTCCGACATGCCTGCTCTCAGACGGTCTGACCATGTCTTCATTCCGCCTTCGTCACTTTCACGGTCCATCATGACCAGATAGCATCTCTCCACGAACTCTTCCGGTTCAAGATCAAGTGCTTTCATTTCATCACTCAGGAAGAATCCCACGACTGCCCGTGCAGCCGTATAGGAACGGTTCTTCAGTACGGTCGTCCAGGTATTGAATCCGCTCTCTTCTGCTTCACGGTCGAAGCAAAGCCGGTACAGACGTCTTACAAACTGGTTGATCGGATCTTCCACGGTCACGGTGCAGGATGCGGTATAGCCGCCGTCCTTTGTGGTGACGGTGATGACTGCCTCTGACGGCTGTTCGATGCCATTGTCTTTCACCGCAGTCACTCTGCCGTTTTCATCAACAGTCACCGCGGTCGGGTCACTGCTGGACCATGTGACGGTCTTGTCTTCCGCGTCTGCGGGCAGTACGGTCGCCGTCAGTTTTTCACTCTTTCCAACTCTCAGTGTCAGTTCGTTCTTATTCAGTTCGACACCTGTGACATGTACCGTTCCCTGTCCTGTCGGCGGGATCTCTTCCGTTTCTGTTTCTCCGCATCTGCGGCATGTCCTCTGCCGCAGACCCGGTTCTGTTTCGGTCGGTTCCTTCACAACAGTCCAGTCGCTCCAGTCATGACCAAGCGGAGAGATCGTATCTTCGGCTGTCTGCTCTGTAAACACTGTAGATTTGAATGCGGCCTTGTACTGAACTGTTCCTTCGGTCTCACAGCCTGCCTCTTTGATCACAGTGAGTACAGAATCCACTGTTTCTGTCAGAACGTGACTGCTGTCATGCGAACAGACTGCCGTGGCTGTACAGGTACCGTAGCTCTTGGACCATACATAGGTCGGCTTCTGCCAGTCATGACCAAGCGGAGAGATCGTATCCTCGACTGTCTGCTCGGCAAATACCGGGGATTTGAATGTCGCTTTATACTGTACTATTCCTTCCGTCTCACAGCCTGCCTCTTTGATCACAGTGCGTACAGAGTCGACTGTTTCTGTGAGAACATGGCTGCTGTCATGCGAACAGACTGCTGTTGCCGTACATGTGTTATAGCTCTTGGACCATACATAAGACTGCTTATGCCAGTCATGGCCGAGTGCCGGAATGATCGTATCTTCCAGGGAGATCTCGTTTTCCGCTTCGGCATCCCTGTAGCAGCGTCCGCAAGTCTCACACTGCCAGTATTCGATATGTCCGTCTTTTTCACATAACGCATCTTCTGCGTCAAAGTGGATCAGTTTATGGACATGGGCGAGCGGCGGTATCTCTCTCTGTTCCTTTTCACCGCAGCGGGAACATGTTCTTTCTTCCAGACCAGGTGCTTCTTCCGTCGGTTCTTTGACCGTCTGCCAATCCGACCAGTCGTGACCGAGCGCAGCGATCGTATCTTCAGCCGTCTGTTCGGTAAATACCTGTGATTTGAAAGATGCCTTGTACTGAACCGTTCCCTCGGTCTCACAGCCCGGTTCTCTGATCACGGTGCGGACAGCGTCTGCTGTTTCCGTCAGTACGTGACTGCCGTCATGGGCACAGACCGCTGTGGCTGTACATGTGTTATAACTCTTGGACCATACATAGGACGGCTTCTGCCAGTCATGTCCGGTAGCTTTCAGCACCATTGAACGCGTATCGGTATATTCGACATCAAACAGTACTGCTTTTGCCGAAGCCGTGCGTGAACCGTCTTTTTCGCATTCTGCAGGAACATCCTTCAGCGTCACTTCCGCAGTGACCGTCAGGAGCACTGTTCCGTCGGAAAGCACTGTCGATGCGGTGGCTTCCGTAAGGTTTTCGGACCAGTTCCAGACGACTGTAAATGCCGGAAGACGCGTCCATGTGCCCTGCCACTCTGCCGCATGCGCCGGGTATTCCGTCTGAAGCTCTTTTTCTGTTTTATATAATGATCCGTTTGTCCAGATGCCTTCCGGAAGCCGGGCATCCGCGTTCCACACCGTGAATCCCTTTCCCAGCGTCACGGATTCCAGAGCCGTGCAGCCGGCAAACATATCTTTCATATTCTTTGCGGAAGATGTATCAAAGGAAGACAGATCCAGTTCTTTCAGACTGCCGCAGTCTTTGAACATCTCCTGGAAGTACAGAACCGATGCAGTATCGAAACCGGTAAGATCCGCATTTGTCAGTACGGAATCGCCGGCAAACAGCGAACGCATATCGACGACCGCTGCCGTGTCAAGACCGGTCCCGTCAAACTCTCTCAGAGAACTCAGATCCATGAACCAGCCTGCCATCGACTGGCAGAGACGGATCGTCTGTTCCGGGGCAGCCGCGATGCTTTCGCACGGCAGTCCGCTGCCGGCAAACATGGCATACAGAGACGCGTCGTTGGCCAGGCCGTCTTCCAGACGATCGCCGTCCGCGTCACTGGTGAGAAGCTTTACATGATAGACATTGCCGAGAATATCCTCCACGTCGATCTCCTGCTCTTTTGAAAGCAGGCTGGTGTGACTGCGGAAGAAGATCCCCTGCTTCTTCTGTGTATCGATTGCAGCGTAGGCAATTTCCTTTTCCTCAGGTGCACGGACAGTCACCGTACATTCTTTTGAAATATTCCCGGCGGATGCCCGGATCACCGTTTCGCCCGGGGCTATCGCTGTCACCGTTCCATTCGCAGAGACCGATGCCACAGACGGATCATCCGAGACCCATGTAACGGTCTTATCCGTCGCTTTTTCCGGCATTACCTCTGCCGTGAGAACAGCGGTCTCATCCACATCCAGTTCCAGAGACTCCGGTTCCAGAATCAGATCCGTTACCGAGATCTTATAGTCGTCTTCCGTCGGCAGATAGTCATCCGGCGACAGCGGATAGACCGCATAGAACTCCGCGCTATCGTATTCATCGTCCGGATCATGATCATCGAAATAGTCTGTTCCGCGCAGGAAGAACGCCGGCTTGTTATGCGCCGTGGATGCCCATGTGACATCCAGATCGTAGTAAAGATCACCGAGTTTTACGATATTCCACGCATGACCGCCGCCGTTGCCGATGCCGGAGATCAGACGGCAGTCGATCCCGAGCGTGCACATCAGGCGGTAGAACAGTACCGCATAGCCCTGACAGACGCATACCCGGCGTATGATCGCACCGTAGGCAGTATGATTGATATCCTGCGGATTGGTCTGATAATCCATCGCATAGGAGATGTTATCTGCCATCCAGTCATAAACCGCTTTGACTTTGGCATAATCGCTGTAACCATCGAGCGCCAGTTCTTCCAGCAGTTCTGATACCGCAGCATCTACCTGCGCTTCCTGGGAAGCGTTGGTATAATACTGTACTGTATATGTGATCTGGATATTTCTTCCATAGCCATCACCGGCCGGAGAGTACCTGACGCTGGAATTCCACTGACCAAACTGCCATTTCAGATAATCTCCCTCTGTCGGCTGTCCGGTATGCGCCATTGCCTGATTCATCAGTTCTTTCGTGTCCGGCAGTGCCCCGTCAGGATAACCGACGACAAAGTTTGTATGGCGTGCTTTCAGATGATTGCGTACGGTCTGGACAGCAGAGGCATCGACCGCAGCAGCGGCATCGCCGCTGTTCAGCGGTTCCGCCTGTTCGCCGTCGTAGTAAAGCGGGTTATACCATGTAAAAGTCTCTTCACGTTCTTCGTCCGCCATAACGCGCTGCGGAAGCATCGTGAATGAAAGAATAAGCGTTAGCAGGATCTGGATCAGTCTGCGTGTGATTTTCATAGTTCCTCCGATACCGTTATGCGGCAGTTTTTGTATTTCTGAGTTTCATAAGCCCGATCGTATACAGAACGACGAGCAGCTGCAGGATCAGCAGAAGCAGGAATACTGCCGTATATGATCCGGTGCTGTCAAACACCATACCGAGCAGCGTAACGCCGAGCGCATTGGCGGAACTCCCGGCAAAGCTGATCAGCGGATAGACGCGGGTGTAGTTTTCAATGCCGAAGGTCTCCCTGGTCAGTACCGACATAGCGGTGGCGCTGTTGGCAAATGAGAAGCCGTACATGAACGCACCAAGCACAACAGTGATCGGTGTGCGGATGAACATCAGGATGAAGATGGATACAATGTTGATCCCGGCACAGAGCAGAGAAGACTTATGCGGCCCGATCTTGTCCGTCAGAACACCGTACATGAGCTTGGAAAGAATATTCGAGAGACTTGCGGCGGATGCCATGGAGGCACCGATCGCAGCCGTCATACCGATGGATACGGCGAAGCTCGGCATCTGCTGCAGGAAACCGGCAATGATGCACACGTTCACGGTAAACAGCATGAGCGCTGCCATCTGCGGCGAAATGAGCGGAATATGATCCGTTCCGGCCTGTACGACGACTTTGTCCGGATTGGCTTCACGGTATTTCACATAGTCTTCATAGCCGTACGCTTCCAGTCCTTTCTGCTGCGGCCGCAGGGATACCGGCAGAAGCACTGCCGGCAGACAGAATGCCAGAAGGACAAAGGTGACGAAAACATAGCCGCTGCGCCATCCATGCGCCGAGATGTAGCTTGTAAACACATTGGACAGCAGGACATTCGGGATCCCGCTGAACGCCATGGCAATGGATACCATCAGACCGTTGCGGGCATAGAACCAGTTATTGATCACGGTCGTTGCCAGAACGAAGCTCATCATGCCGGAACCGATGCCGCGGATAATACTGAAGGCATACAGCGTGAAGATATTGCCTGCCAGCGACAGCAGGAATGTTCCGCCTGCCATCAGGGCTGTGCCGGCAAAGATCAGCGGCTTGAGCATGCCTGGTTTTTTCAGGATCCGCGGTACGAACAGTCCCGCCACAGCACCGATCATCGCCTGGATCGTATACATGAGAGACACCGATCCGCTGGACAGACCCAGCTCTTTTGAAATGAAACTGTAGAAAAGACCGGCACTGCCGCTGCAGATACCGACAGCTGCGCCGACAAGACCGCACATGGCGATCATGACGAAAACATACTGAAAACCGGATTTCTTCATAGTATTCCTTCCTTTACTGTTTTTATTGTACAGGATTCTCATTGTTACGGGTATCCGTAACGTCTTTCAGTTCGCATTTTTGGCAGTGCCGGCAATGGGTTATAATGCAGGCATGGAACATACGATTACGATCAGACCGATTGCCTATGTGCGCAGTCCCTATATCACTTCTTTTGCTGTTCCACGGCAGAGCAGCCTCGCCCCCTCAGTCACTTCCACCATTGTCTTCGAACCGGAGTATTCATCCGAAGCAGCGGTAAAGGGACTGGAGCAGTTCAGTCATCTGTGGCTGATCTGGGGCTTCAGCGATCATTTTGAGGAAGGCTGGAACCAGACTGTCCGTCCGCCGCGGCTCGGCGGAAACGTGCGTCTCGGCGTATTCGCTACGCGTGCCCCCTTCCGTCCCAATCCGCTTGGACTTTCTGCCGTGAAGATCCTTGCCGTGCGAAAAGAAAAAACCGGCATTGTGATCGATGTATCCGGTGCCGATCTGAAGAACGGCACCCCGGTCTATGACATCAAGCCGTACATTCCCTACAGCGACAGTATCCCGGATGCTTCGGAAGGCTTTACAGCAAATACCCGCATCATAAGAAAACAGGTCTTCTTTCCCGAAGAACCTGCTTTGGATGAAACACTGCGCAATGAACTGACAGAGATCCTTTCCCAGGATCCCCGTCCCGGCTTCCACCATGATCCGGAAAAGATCTACGGCTTTGCCTACGGACGTTATGAAGTGCGCTTCCGCGCCGATGACACGTCGGCAACAGTAACCGAGATCACCACCCGGTCAGAGAATCGTACGCCTGATACAGTTCATCAAGATCATTGACGTCGAGAAGGAACGCTTCTCCGAGCAGATCGAATCTTCCCTCATCGATCAGAATGCCTGCCTTGTCCGGAAGAACGACGATCGTCTTTCCGGTGTCTTCCAGTGCCCGGATCAGGGACAGGATATGCTCGGGACTGTCTTCGTAATGCACTTCGATATCAAAGCCGGACAGCAGACCCAGTCCTTCCTGGTACTGGTATTCATAATCGTCTTCCGGCGTCAGATGGAACTCATCCAGCTGGATCAGGGCTCCGGCACTTGTTCCCATGACAACACCGTCAAAGTCCCGTATTGCCTGCTGAATGCCGAGATCATACAGTCTCTGCATCATCCAGTCCGGGTAGCCGCCCGTAAAGAACAGCACGTCCGCCTGTCCGATCTTGCGGGCTGCGCTTTCTTCGGTATCTTCGTAGTAGTTGATCCAGTTTATATTCTTTTCTTTTACGCCGTACATGAAGAACGGCTCCACCAGTTCATCGTACAGCTCTGTTCCCTTTCCATACCGCTCGCGCCATTCCATCGCGTCGGTGATCCAGCCTTCCTGATAGGACAGCGGCAGGATCAGCACACGGCTGTCCCGGTTCAGATACGGGGCAAGTGCCTCATATGCCCAGGATTCATGGAAATTGGATACATTCAGCAATACATTGGTCATATTTCAGTCACCTCACAGGCAGTACAATTATACGCCAATCGCAAAGAATTGCTATAATACAGTCAGCAGGAGGTACTGTATGAAACGTTATCTTGTCATCGTGGAAGGACGCGTACAGGGCGTGGGATTCCGCGGCTTTGCGACGATCCATGCCCAGCGCCACCGTCTCACCGGTTCCGTGCGCAACCTGTCCAACGGCATGGTGGAGATGTTTGTGCAGGGAGAAGAAGCCGAGATCGACGCATTCCTCGCCGAAGTGCAGAAAGGCGACCGGTTCATCCGGGTAGATAATATCTCCGTCAAACCGACCGCCGTCGTCGAAGGCGAAACGAAATTCCGCTATCACTATTATTAAGAGCTCCGGCTCTTTTTTTCTTATTCTTCGAAATGCGCGTCCTCCGGATGCACATATTCTTCCCGCCAGCTCTGCTTTACCGTTTCCATCGCGCTAAGCAGCGTATCCCACTCCCGGTTCTCATACGCCGGCTTCCATGTTTCGATAAATGTTTCGGTAACGTCTTCGCCGGTCTCTATGTCCGTCAGAGTCAGGTAACGGTATGTATCGAACCGGCCGTCTTCATACATGTCGTTGTGCCATACCCGTTTCGGATCGTATTCAAAGACGAAACGGAGGGATTCGACGACTTCCGGACCGATCGTAATGTGTTCCGCATAATGCTGTATGAGGTAAACCAGTTCTTCGTCCGCGTAGTATAAACCATATTCCGGTTCGTCCAGGATCCATCCCGTCTGTTCATCTTCATACAGGTAGAAGAACGTATACCTGCCGCTTCGTGGATCCTCTGTTTTCCCGTTCCACAGGATCTGCCAGTATGGTCCGGGATCCTTGCCGAGCACTTTCAGCAGCTGCCGGCTTTCGTAAAGCGTCAGGTCATTACGGGTCACGGACCACTTTCCCGTGGGGATGCTGTTACGGATGGCTTGTGTTACTGCATTGATGTAGTAAGGATCGTAAGCGCGGTAATACATACTCTGGTGCGAGGATGTGAAATCGTTGTCCGGACCGGGGATCTCATCGTTGCGGTTCACCTGGATGGACATTGCTTCTTCGTCCCGGAAGACCGGGGCGCCGGTATTCTTGCGGAACATCAGAACATGCGACCAGTGCAGCACAGCCGCAAAGTCGAGACCAAGGCACAGCAGCGCGCACAGGATCGATCCCGTAACAGCGATCACCCGTTCATGGGCAGGATGTTTCTTTGACGCATACCAGATGACGTTGCGGAGAAACAGCCAGAACAGGAAGATCAGCGCGAATACGAGCATACCGGTCAGGAAGTACGGTCTGTCCGGCATATTGTTGCGTGAACTTGCCTGTACGCAGGCATTTCCTCCCGCCAGCAGGAACAGTACGAGCATTACTGCCGCAAGCGCACCGGAACCTTTCCGTTTCCGCTTCCATAACAGCGGCTTGAAGACCGGGAAGAAGAACTGCAGGTGGCCGAATGACTCGGTGATCAGTTCTTTTGAATTGGACAGTACGTCCTTTGCCAGATCGGCAAAGCGGCCGCCTTCTGCCTGTTCCGCTTCGATCTCGCTCAGCAGCCTCTCTCCGTCCAGTTCACCGATCGTAATATTCTCTTCCGCAAGCCTTTCGCACATGGCGCGGGCTTCCTGAATGGACGTGATCTCACGGTCCAGACGGTCCATGGTATCGCAGAGCACACTGCTGAGTTCCCGTTTCTCTTCGAGTACGTCGCGGATCTCGGCGATCGTGATGCCCAGCTTCCGCATCACCAGGATCTTCTTCAGCCGTACGATGTCGTCTTCGCTGTAGTCCCGGTAGCCGTTGTCAAGACGCTCTGGCGACAGCAGTCCTTCTTTTTCATAATAGCGAAGATTCTCTTTGGTAATTCCAAGCAGGTTTTCCAGTTCTTTGGTCTTCATGGCATTACATCCTTCGTCCTCACTGTAAAGGGTGTACCAACTGCATGGTCAATACATTACTGCAGTTTTTCCGCAAAAAAGACTCCGAAGAGCCTTTTCCTGTCGTGATGTGTTCAGAATCTGCCGTTTCTGATCCCGTCCAGCGCTTCCAGAAGACTGACGCAGATCACATCGGCGATCTTTCGCATCTCATCGTCCGGTTCCTGGGTATCCGGGATCATGATCGTGAACGCGCCGGAAGCGTGCCCGGCACGGACGCCGTTGTAGGCATCTTCGAAGACATAGCAGTCTTCCGCCGGCAGACCGATCTTTTCCGCTGCCTTGAGGAAGAGGTCCGGCGCCGGTTTGCCGTGTTCGATCTCCGTCCCGCTCAGCATGACATCGATGTATGGTTCGGTATTGGTCATGAGGAGGTTGCTGCGGATCTGCTCATACGGGGAAGAACTGGCGACAGCGATCTTCACGCCTGCCCCGTGCAGGTATTCCAGGATCTCGTGGACGCCCGGCTTTTCCGGCACGAAGTTTTTCAGCGACGCATGGACGCGGCTTTTGCAGTCGGCCGCGATCGGTGCTCCGTCTTCCACATGATAGTACTTTTCAATGACGGAGTTCATCAGTGCTCCGCTTGTGCCGCAGATGTCCTTGCGGAACTGCGGATCCAGTTCAGTGTTCCGTTCGTCTGCAATCTCTGTCCAGCACTTCTGCCAGATGGCTTCCGTGTCGAACATCAGGCCGTCCATGTCGAATATCGCGCCTTTTTTCATTCTGACTCCTTTGCTTTTCTGTTTTTCATGACTTCGCGGTAATTGTACACGGCACCGTACATACGGGCATTGGAGTGGAAGCAGCACTCCATGATCTCAGGCTTGAATATATTCTGGTAGGAGAAGTTGTCGAACTTGCGGTCGACGGCTTCCCGGATCAGATCGATGATCATCTTTTCATCCGCGATACTGCCGCCGATGACGACACGCCGGGAATCGACGATGCACTGCATGTTGTAGATATACGTTGCCAGCATATCGCAGTATTTGCGCACGCCTGCCAGGACTGCTTCATCCCCCATCTGCAGCTTGGCGAAGATCCTCATGGCATTCATATTCTTCTTGCCGGATTCCTCTTCGATGCAGCGGGACAGTCCGTCCAGGTTATTTGCCAGTGCGAACATATCGTTGACGCCGTCGCGTTCTTTGTAGTCGCCGCGCATATAGGAGAACTCACCGGCCGCGAAATGCTCGCCGTTGAGCAGCTTGCCGTCGGCCACGACAGCACCGCCGATGCCGGTATTCAGGATCATGACCATGAGACCGTTGCGGATGCCCTTGAGATTTCCGTAGCCCAGTTCCGCCATGCACGCTGCTTTCGCGTCGTTGCAGATGACGACCGGCAGATCCACGCGCTTTGACACTTCTCCGGCATAGTCCATATTGCGCACCCAGTTGTACATGCCGCCGCTGTACGCAAAACCGGTCTCCCGGTCAATGACGCCGGGCATGGTGATCGAAACGCCGTTGACCTCATCTTTATAGCGGCGGATCAGTTCGATCATCGGGTCGAAAAGATCTTTTTTCTCATGATAATCTGTGTTGATCCTTCCTTTTTCCAGGAAGTCCAGGTCTTCGGTCACGATCGCATACGATACATGACTTCTTGCAATGTCGAGTACAATATACTTTTCCATAATCACTCCCTGCCGTACATCTGCATCCAGTTGTAAACGGCTCCTGCCAGATTGGCATCTGCTGTATAACGGCACGCTTCCAGATCACAGTCCGGCATGCCGAACATTTTCATCGGTTCCATGCGCTTTTTGAATTCTTCCTGAAGGTCCTTGATGAGACGCGGATTGCGGCTGACACCGCCGCCGATCACGATCTTCTCCGGATCAAGAACAGCTTTCAGATTCATGATGACCATGATCAGATCATCGATCCAGGAACGGTACGCCGCCAGGGCTTCCTCATCGCCTGCCTCGATCCATTCAAATACTTCTTTTCCGGTAATGCGCGGCTTTGTCGGGTCTTCCCGCACCGGCGACTGGATGAATGCGCTGATCTCGAAGTCCGCGGGATTCATTCCCTTTGCCTGCGCGACGCGCACCAGAAAGCCGGTCATGCCGGCACGGCTGCCGGCAATGCTGTCGAAGCTGAAATTCCCGGATTCCATCATCAGACCGCTGATCTCACCGGAGGCGAAATGCGATCCTCTGCGGATCTTTCCGTCCATGATGATCCCGCCGCCGAGGCCGCTGCCGATGATCACCGCCGCGCCGCCGCTGCATCCCTTCAGGGCCCCCAGCCACGCTTCCGCCAGGATCGCCGCCTTGGCATCGTTTTCAATGCTCACGGGGACGTCGACCGCGTCTTTCAGAAGCTCATATATATTTGTTTTGGACAATATGCCGGAGTACGCGCCGGCCGCATAGGCATAGCCGCTGGCGGAATCCAGTACGCCCGGCATCGATATCGCAAGTCCCTGCACCTGTCCGCGGTATCTGTCATACAGTGTGCTTACCGCGTTCACAAACTCCTCTCTGAACGACAGCGGCGCCGGGAACTGGCCGCGCTCACTGATATTTCCTTCCGCATCCATCAGGCAGTGCTTCACAAAAGTCCCGCCGAAATCCATTGCCAGAAACATCATCATTATCATTTCCTCCGCTGTTACTTTTATTATACTGATTTCAGCCTTTTTTTGAATACGCTTACATTTTATAAGCATTCACGTATGTCGGCCGTCCGGATTAATGATATAGTTATGACAACAGGAGATCATTCGTATGAAATATAAGAATCTGAATCTGAAGTATGCAGTCGTCAATGCCGCATATCTCATGCTGCTGTGCGCGACCGCGGGCTATGCCTACAACTTCCTGACCAAGAACGGATTTGATTCCGGAACGGTCGGCATTATCATTGCCATGATCAGCGTCTGCGGCATCATCGGGCAGACAGTATTCGGATCCATTATCGATAAATCCGAGCGGCTGGATGAAAAGATGTTCATTTCGATCAGTATGTGTCTGACAGCGCTGCTCGCAGCCTTCCTGATGCTTGCGCCGGGCAAGTCGATCCTGATGGTCGTTCTCGTCGTCATCTGCTTCACCAGCGCAGCCATCGGGATGCCGTTCCTCAACTCCATGGCGTTCATTTATGAAAAAGACGGCCAGAGCATCAACTACGGTCTCGGCCGCGGCGTCGGCTCCGCTGCCTACGCAGTCGGTTCCGCCGTGCTCGGACAGCTGTGGGGACGTTTCGGCAAAGGCATCCTGCCGATCTACATTCTCGTTCTCGCCGTCATTACATTCGTTCTGATCCGTTTCATGCCGAGTCCCGATATGGCGCTGGAAGAAAAAGTACAGCATGAACAGGCCGCCGAAAAGAAAGCCGGACTGTCCTATGTACAGTTCTTCCGCAAATACAGTTTCCTGATCATTCCGGCTGTGTCCATGATCCTGCTCTATTTCTGCCATATGATCGTCAACACATTCGCAGCCGAAGTCATCGGAAAGATCATCGGTGCTGAAGCCGCCGCAGTGGACGGTGCCGTGGAAAGCGTACAGGGAACCGCCCTGTTCATCCAGGCGATGGCGGAACTGCCGACCATGTTCCTGTTCTCGCTGATCCTCAAAAAGATCGATATCAACAAGATCCTGGTCTTCGCAGCCATTGCCTATTCCATCAAGCACATCCTGATCCTGCTGTGCCCGAATACGCTCATGCTGTATGCCGCGATGATCCTGCAGATGTTCTCCTATGCCGTTCTTGTACCGGGTGCTGTCTATTACGCCAACCAGAACGTTGCGGAAGAAGACCGCAACAAAGGCCAGGCGATCTTCGGCGCCACCGTCACGGTCGGCGGTCTGCTTGCCAGTCTTCTGGGCGGACAGCTTCTCAATATCACCAGTATTACCGTTGTCCTGATCATCGGCGTCGTCGCTTCGCTGATCGGTACAGCCCTGATGATCCTGGCGCTCGGCAAAGACATGTTCCCGAAGAAACCGGCTGCGCCGGCTGAGGCTGCTCCGGTGATCCCTGAGGAACCGGCTGTACCGGCTGCTGCAGAAGAACCGGCCGCACCGGAACTGCCGCCGCTGGAAGAACCGGAACTGATCCTGCCGGGAGAAGACAGTCCTGAAAAACCGGCCGATCCCGAATAGTTTTCCCATACTGACAGAAGAACCGCTGCGGGCGGTTCTTTTTTATATATTCTGTGATCAAACGGGCATAATAAAAAGCTGCCGGCTTTATGGGGAAGGGTTCGGCAGCTTTCCCGTCGCATCATGTGTTGCCTGGATCATAATGCACGGAACCAGAACCAGGGGGTTCTGACCATGCAATCATATACTTATTTCGGGATATATTATCTGAATTCTATGTGAATTTTTTCTGAATTTTCACCAGTCAGCCGCGGAAACGGTACATGAGGATCCCGCCGGCGACCGCCACGTTCAGCGATTCGAAGCCGTCCATTTCTATACGGACGCAGGCATTGGAAGCCGCCTGGACGTTTTTGCGGATCCCCTGCCCTTCATTTCCGAGGATCAGAGCCATCTTATCCTTCTCTGCCGCTTCACTGAGCGGTATGGAAGCGTCCAGGGCTGCGCTGTATACCGTGAAGCCGTCTCTCTGCAGTTCGCGGATCAGCTGTGGAATATCGCAGTAGATCACCGGTATATGAAACATCGCACCCTGGGTGGACCGGATCGTCTTTTCGTTATACAGGTCGCAGGAATCCGCCGAGCAGTATACCGCGTCATAGGAAAACGAACGGGCAGTGCGGATCAGGGTGCCGACATTGCCGGGATCCTGCACATTGTCCAGGATCAGCACCCGGCGGGAGGCCTCAGGCCATGTTTCGATCTTCTGACAGACACCCACGGCATGCACGGTAGACACCGTGCCGCAGATCTTATGCATGACTGCTTCATTGACAAATACGGTCTCAATATCGCGGTACGGTTCCTCCCGGTCGGTTATGACCGTTTCCAGGATCCCGGCCGTGTAAGCTTCTTCGATCAGATGATCCCCGTCTGCCAGGAACCGTTTCTGAACATCTCTTTCTTTTTTCTGACGCAGTCTGCACCATGCCTTGACACGGGCGTTCTGCAGCGATGTGATCCGTTCCATTACAGTTCCTCTCTTCTCTGCCGCACGACCTCATAGGCCAGCACTGCCGTCGCGCTTGCCGCATTGAGGGCAGCCCGAAAATCATTGGCGTACGGAATGAATATGTTGTCTTCGATCTCCGCGCGCACACCGGCGGACAGACCGCGCATTTCCCCGCCGACAGCGAGCAGCACCGGTCCGGTATAATCGGCTGCCGTATAGACGACAGCGTCCTTGCGCATCGCCGCATACAGATGTACGCCACGCGATTTCAGCCAGCGCAGATCTTTCGGCAGATCCTCGCTCATGATGACATTCAGATATTCCGAAGCGCCGGCGCTTGACTTCAGGATCGTCGCGTCAGCATTTTCCCAGCTGCGCGCCTTCAGAAGAAGCCCGGTGCACCCGGCACTGTAGAGCGTGCGCATCATATAGCCGAGATTAAACGGATCCTCCACGCCTTCCGCCAGCACGAAGAACGGCTTTTCATCCGTGAAGCTTTCCCGCAGCGTCTGCAGACGGCGTTCGCCTGCTTCGGCGATAATGCCTCCGTGCGTGCGTCCCGAAGCGAGTTCATCGATCTCTTCCCGTCCCGTCCGTACAACGGGGATATGGCGGCGGGATGCTGTTTTCAGTATAAATGCCGTGTCTTTGTCGTCCTTATTGCGGTCAACGTACAGTTTTGTCACTTTGCGCCGTCCGGCCAGCATCGCCGCCTTGACCGACAGACTTCCTTCCAGAATCATATGCGGTTTCTCCTGAACAGGTCGCCCGGATGTACTTCAAACGGAACCTGTACTGCGATCTCTTTCATCGGATGGCGGGATATCTCCAGATACTCGCCGTTTTCATTTTTCATTTTCTCGATGCGGAACACACGGTTGCTTGTTCCGGGCGAGAGCACTTCCACTTCGTCGCCGAGCGCGAACGTGTTGCGGGAAACGATCACCGCCGTGCCGTCCGCATAGCTCTTCACGCGGCCGAGGAAATCATGATTGACATTGCTGTCATTGTTGACCTTTGTGATCAGGGAGTCACGGGCATCGCCCTGGTAGAAGCCAGGCCACGTCAGGCGGTTCTCCCCCTTCATGATCTCTCTGCGGTAAGCACGGAACGCTTCTTCCGCCAGTGCGCCGCCGTTTTCATAGACCGCATCGATGAGATGCCGGTATGCGGAAACGATGGACGCCACGTAATACTCCGTTTTCATGCGGCCTTCGATCTTGAACGATGACACGCCGAGTTTCATCAGTTCCGCGATATATTCCGCTGCGCACAGGTCTTTGGAACCCATCGTAAACAGCTCCCTTCCCTCTGACAGTTCGCCGTTTTCATCGTACAGGCGGTACTGCCAGCGGCAGCTCTGGGCGCATCCGCCCCGGTTGGCATCACGCTTTGTCATGCGGTTGGAAAGCGTGCATCTTCCCGAATAATTCACACACATGCCGCCGTGAATAAACACCTCGGTATCCACGGGGCAGCGGGCTGTGATCTCGCGTACGTCGTCCAGCGTGCATTCCCGTGCCAGAACGACGCGGTCGATGCCGAGCTGTTCATGCAGGAACTTCGCGGCTTCGGCGTTGGTCACGGACATCTGCGTCGAGCAGTGCACTTCAAGACCCGGCGCACACGTGCGCGCCAGCTTCATGATCGCCGGTGAAGCGACGATCACGGCATGAACGCCATACGTTTCAAGCAGCTTCAGATAGTCTTCGAGTCCCGCGAAATCACCGGTATGCGGGATCGTGTTGACCGTGACGTGGATCGCCGCTCCGTGCGCTTTTGCATAGGCGCATGCCTCTTTGATATCGTCATTGGTAAAGTTGGAAGCCCGGGAACGCAGGGAAAAACTGCGGCCGCCGATATATACGGCGTCGGCGCCGAAGTCGATCGCGGTCCTGCAGCGATCAAGATCCCCGGCTGGCGCGAGCAGCTCGGGCTTCTTCCAGTCAGAGGATCGTTCCTTCATGGTAGTAGCCCTCCTCCATCGGTATTTCCGCATACTTCTTCCAGTATTCCGCCAGCGCTTCTGCGGGATCCGTCCCGGCAAGAATACTGCGGTAGATGCGCAGTGTATCGCATACATAATCTTCTGACAGATACGCGGTGCAGATGACGCCGCGGACGGCGCCGGCATCCCGGAACGCCTTCACCTGGGCAAAGGATTCCAGCACATAATCGCTGTACGCGGTAAAAGCATGCTCATTTTCATAGACCGGCATTCGTCCGGCACGCTGTTCCTCTGTCATATAGAGGTCCCGGCGTCCGCGCAGTGTCTGCGGCAGTTCTTCTTTTTCCGCATAGGCGGAAAGAAGCGGTCTTCCCGATACGCTGAGCACCGTATATCCGTGCAGCTGCACTTCCGCACCGCCGGTATCCTGCAGGATCTGCAACGTCTCTTCTTCCGTAAGCAGCGGCGAGACGCAGACGCTCTGCAGACCGCACGACAGCCACCACGACACATCCTGAGCCGATACGGCAAGCGTCTGCGGACGGTATGTGACAAGGTGCGCCAGTCCGTTCTGCATAGCTTTCCGGATCAGTGCGGGATCCGCGCAGGTGACCGGAACGCCTGCGCTGAGCAGCCTCATCATGCTCTCTTCCGCCGGTTCAATATCACGGGGATGGAACAGGCGGTCCATGACGGCACGCACCGGCATCCCTTCTTCGTACATTTCTGTGATCAGGTCTTCGGATACACCGGCAGGCGCGCTGAAACAGCCGTCTTCCAGCGTAAAGAGGATCTCGTCCGCGCCGGCTGCCAGAAAGCGCTCTGCCTGTTTTCTGTTTTCTGCTTCTGCTGTAAGTCTCATAACATTCCTATCTTAGCACATGTGTACATAATGCGTTAATCTTGACAACGGATGCATGTATGGTAATTTATGCATATCTGACAGACAGCGTGAAGTGCCGTGATCCGGGAAAATCACGGACGAAAAGCTTCGCTTGCGGTTGTCTGCCGGTTCCCATTTTGTGAATGCATTCCCGGCTTCGCAGAGTGGAGTCAGGAGGTTTGTATGAAAGAATACTTCATTTCTTCGTACAGGAAGATGCATTCCGTCAAGTATCTGGCTCTCATGGCAGTCTTTGTAGCACTCAAGACTGCAACATCCGGTCTGTTTATTCCGGTAGCCGAAAACCTGCGCATCTCTCTGTCATTTCTCTTTATGTCGGTCGCCGGAGCGATCCTGGGACCGGTGGCAGGTATGATCACCGGAGCCATCGGTGACATCGTCGGCTATATGATGTTTCCGACCGGTGCGTTCTTTATCGGCTACACCATCAGCGCCATGGCCGGACCGCTGGTCTACGCGCTGTTTCTGTACCGGCAGAAGATCACCATTCCGAAGCTGATCCTTGCCAAAGCAGTCAATAACTATGTGGTCAATGTCCTGATGGGTTCGTGCTGGAGCGCCATGCTCTATTCCAAAGGCTATCTGTTCTATTTCACGAACTCGCTGATCAAGAATACCCTGCTGCTTCCGCTCGAGATCATCGGGCTGATCGCTGTATTCAACCTGATCCTGCCGCTGCTGAACCGCCGGGATCTGATCTCGCCCCGGACCGAACCGCCGATCCGCTGGAAATAAAAAATTGCAGGAGAATCTCATCTCCTGCTTTTTTCATTTCCGGCGGTACTTTTTCCAGTATTCCCAGCGAAGTGTTTTTTCCGGGAGATTCGGAGCTTCCGCCCGGCGTCTGCGGCGGTATTCCTCCCAGGACGGACCGGGAATGCCGGCATTGAGTTCCCACGCAAGATCGGAGTCAAATTTCCCGTAGGCATTGCCGGGAAGATCAAGATCACGGTTCAGTCTGGTGCGTGCACCGCGGTGAAGATCATTTTTCATTTCCCGGCGTCTTCTTCCGGCTCTTTCGAATGCATGTCTGCGAAATGATCTGCTCATCCCTTCGTCCTCCCTGTTTTCAGTATATAACAGCGGTGATCCGGCGCTGAACGGGGTGAGAAAGGATAGTTTTCACACAGGAATCGGCTGAGCCGTTGTATAATTCTGCTTATGAACAGAACATATACAGAAGTAAAGGCTGCCCTCGGCAATACGGTCTCCCTGTGCATCGTCACGAAGCACCGCACCCCGGCGCAGATCCTCTCATATTACGATGCCGGCGAACGCGTCTTCGGCGAGAACCGCATCACCGAACTGAAAGAGAAGTACGACCTTCTTCCGAAAGACATCGAGTGGCACTTCATCGGCCACCTGCAGAAGAACAAAGTACGCGATACCGTACGCCGCGTTTCCTGCATCCAGTCGCTGGATTCCCTCGCCCTGGCGGAATGCATTGAAAAAGAATGTGCGAAGCATCAGAAGACGATGCGGGTATTTGCGGAGTTCCACATGGCGGACGAAGACGAAAACAAGACCGGACTGTCTCCGGCGGACGCCTTTGCGTTCTTTGACGAATGCCGGAAATACGAACACCTGGATCTGTGCGGCATCATGGTCATGGGACCGCATACCGATGACGAATCACGCGTCCGGGAAGTCTTTGACAAGGCGCATACGCTGTTCACAGAACTGCAGAAGCGCTATGGAAGCGAAACGATCACGACCCTGTCCATGGGAATGAGCGGCGACTATAAGATTGCGCTGTCCTGCGGCAGTACGATGGTACGGCTTGGTTCGTGCCTGTTTACAGAATAAAGGAGTTAATTATGCCGGCTGCGACCACCCATGTGGAATTTGCCAAAGACGTCCTGCGCACCCTGCCGCAGAACATCCACGACCAGATCACGAATTTCCCGATGTACTACCTCGGTTCCCAGGGACCGGATATGCTGTTCTTTACCAGCGCCTCCATTCCGAAGCTGACGCTGAAGAAATGGGGCAACAAAATGCACGATGAACATGTCCTTGATGTCATCCGCTTCTTTGAAGGCCGATGCATGGAGGACAGCGATCTGCGCAGCTACTTCTACGGCTATCTCTGCCACTATGCGCTGGATTCCACCGTGCATCCCCTCGTGTTCTCCTTTGCCCGCAAGGCGCATGCCGAGACCGGTATCCACGAAGGCGAAGCACACGTCACGATCGAAGCGGAATACGACGTATGGATCCTGCACCAGCGCGGACGCGACATCCGCTCCTACGACGTCTATTCCTACATGAAGCCGGACCAGCTTTCCGGACTCAAGCTCGCTGTTCTCTATCACGATATGTTTTCGGAAGTCTTCCACCAGGAGATCCCTCTTCCCCGGCTGAAAAGAGCAGTGTATGAGTGCGCGTTCTACACCCGTGTGCTGAAGCCGGGCAGTTCGTTCAAATTCGATCTGATCTACCGGATCGAAAACGCTGTGAAGATCCCGCATTCCTTCTCCGGCATGATCCTGGACCACAAGGAAAAGGCAACGGCGCTCAATCTGGACCGCAAGGAATACGCCATGATCGGCCGTGATGAGACAAGCACAAAGTCCTTCCCGATGCTCTACGGGGAAGCCTGCGAACTTGCCGCAAGACTGCTGGAAAAACGTACGGACGAAGACTTCCGCTGGAACTTCTCCGGACAGCCCGATCCGTTCTTCCGATGATCCCATGACACTGCACATCCCCGTGCAGTGTTTTCATTTGCCGAAAAAAAAACAATACCGGTCGTCTGACCGGTACTGTTCCGTTCATTCAGTTTTCAGTATAGCCCCATGCCGGGATCTCTTTTCCGCGGCGGATCATGACAGTCTTCTGATAATCTGTCTGATTCAGGAAACGCAGAACATTGTCAACTTCTTCCTCACTGCAGCCGGCAAGAACTTTTACGTCCAGTTCCTTTGCCAGGATATCCACCGCAACGACAAGTCCGGTGATCTGGTTGCGGTTCTGTGATCCGCAGTAGACCGATACGCCGTGTCCGAAAGACGCATTCGTATCTTTCATCTGACCGTAATCGGTCGGATAGATCAGATTCGGAAATACTGGATGAATATCACCCTTCTTTCGTGTGACTTTCACACCGCTGGAAAGAAACAGAGTATCCAGTTTCTGCCAGAAAAAAGCATTGTTAGAATAATCCGACATAGTACACCCCTTGTGTCAATACCACGATTATAGTATGTGAGCGCAAGAATGTAAACCGATTTCAGGGAAATTGAAAACAGTTACAATTTTGTAAGATATTTTACATTCTTTCGGATCATTCCGTATCATTTCCCGATACGGCAGCCGCTACGAGAATCGAATTATACTTATCCGTTCCGCTGGAGGCACGGGAGATCATGGAGATCGGAACACGGGCGCCGACAATGATCCCGCCCATGGTCATATCGGAGAAATAGGACAGCGCTTTAAACAGTACGTTGCCGGTGGTGATCTCCGGAACGATCAGAATATCCGCATCGCCGGCGACCGGGCTTTCATATTCCTTGATCTGTACGCTTTCGCTGGAGATGGCAAGGTCAAAGGAAATAGGACCTTCGACAACACAGCCGGTGATCTCGCCGTTCTGGTTCATTTCCTTCAGAGCATGAGCATCGACCGTTTCCGGCATCTTGGGATTGACGCGCTCCACCGAGGCAAGCACTGCCACTTTCGGCTGTTCATAGCCGAGCTTGTGGCAGATATCGGAAGCGTTGAGGATCAGGTCTTTTTTTGTTTTGAGATCGGGATACGGCACCATGCCCGCATCGCTCAGAAACAGCATCTTGTGGTAGGCGCCGACCTGCATGAGCAGCACATGGGAAAGCTGTCTGCCTGTACGCAGTCCCCACTCTTTGTTCAGCACGGCGCGCAGGAATACCTGTGTATATACCTTGCCTTTCAGCAGGCAGTCGACCTTGCCGTCATGCGCGGCGCGGATCGCGCACTCGGCGATCTCTTCGTCGGTCTGGCAGTCGACGATCTCCGGTACCGGAAGACCGGTGCCGAGCGCTTCCCATTTTTCGATCGTTTCTTCTTTCTTTCCGTAGAGGACAGGGATGACGATGCCGTCTTTCATGGCGTGGGCAGCGGCTTCGAGCGCGTGTGTTTCATGGGAACCGATGACGCCGAGGCGGCGGACACGGTCACGGGACAGGACAAGGGAGCGGATCTCTTCAAAATTGCGGATCATAGTAATTCCTTTCAGAGTTCATGGATGCGAACTTTATACGTTCTTAGCAGTTCTTCGATATCGTAGATGCCGGTAAGCTCCATGATGTTCGCGACGATCAGGATACAGCCTTCGGCATCACTTGCGGCATTGTGGTGATCCAGCGGGATCGACAGCAGATCACACATGTCATTGAGGCGGTGGTGAGAAAGATCCGGGAAGACTTTGCGGGACAGCTCGACGGTATCGAACCAGCGGACATACGGGATGCGGCGGCCGCTCTGCAGACAGGCGGCTTTGAGACAGCCCATGTCGAAGCGGGCATTGTGCGCGCATACCAGACCGTTTTCCAGGCGGTCGCACAGATCCCGGTAGATATCCCGGAACTCCGGCGCGTTTTCCGTCTGTTCCGGCAGGATGCCGTGTACGGCAATATTCCAGCGGCTCCAGGGACCAAGAGACGGATCCACTTTGATGAGCGTGTAATATCCTTCGCCGACGGCGCCGTCTTCCATGACAGAGATCCCGACAGCACATACGCTGGCGGGATACTTGTTCGCGGTCTCGAAGTCGATCGCCGTGACCCTGTTGTTATTCATGGATGTGCTCATATGCCATTCGGTAAATATTCTTGATATGGTCGTCGGCCATGGAATAGTAGACCATGCGGCCGATCTTGCGCGTCCGCACAAGCTTCGTCTTCTTCAGCGAAGCCAGCTGGTGGCTGATCGCACTCGTGCTCATTTCCAGCAGTGCCGCGAGATCGCCCACACACAGTTCATTGACGAACAGCGCGCTCATGATCTTCAGACGCGTACTGTCGGAGAACATGTCAAAAATAAGACTCATGTCATCGTATTCCTGTTCACTGACCATATGCCTGCGGCACCGTTCGACCGCTTCTTCGTTCATGATCTTCATGCATTCCCCTTTCTGATGCGGCTGGAGCGCACTTCTTTTCCCGGTACATAGCGGCGCATCATCGAAGCGATGCTGCGCTTGGAGTACATTTCCTGCGTCTCTGTCGATCCGTCCAGCATCTGTATGACAAGCAGGTCGGCGGACGGATGCCATTCATACTGCCAGGAAACGATCTCCTCCCAGTACAGGATATTGCATTCATCCCGTTCCCGCGTATTGTACAGAACAAGGTAATCGTCTGTAAACTGACACAGGATGCGGTCCGGCATTACCACGATGGCAAACACCGCGAGTCCCGCCAGAATGATTCCGCCGGCCAGAAGATAGGGACGGAACACTGCCATTGCCACACCCAGCAGTAAGACGAAGATCAGCAGGAAGATCGGCTTCACATTGACCGTCTTTGTGACCCGTGTGGGGTCATGCGGAAGATTTCGTATTTTGATCGTCTGAGATTTCATACCTTGCTTATTATAACACAGCCCGATTTCCTGTCTCTTCCAATGCGTAATCTGCTATGATATATAGGCTTATTTCTTCCGGAGGTACCTATGAAGCATCCAGTTACATTTGAGATCACACATGTATGTGCCCAGTCCGGTGCCCGTACAGGCATCCTGCATACACCGCACGGCGACGTGGAAACACCGATGTTCATGCCGGTGGGCACCCAGGCGACCGTCAAGTTCCTGTCACCGGAAGAACTCTATGCACTCGGTGCCGGCGTCGTACTGGCGAATACATACCATCTGTGGCTGATGCCGGGAGAAGACATCGTCGCCAAAGCCGGCGGCGTGCAGAAGTTCATGAACTACGACGGACCGATGCTGACAGACAGCGGCGGCTTCCAGGTATTCTCCCTTGCGGATACCCGCAAGATCACCGAGGAAGGCGTTGCCTTCAAGAATCTGCGCAACGGCGACAGACTGTTCCTGTCTCCGGAAAAGTCCATTGAGATCCAGAACGCAATCGGTGCCGATATCATGATGTCCTTTGACGAGTGCATCCCCTACCCGGCATCGTATGAATACGCCAAAGCCAGCATGGAACGCACGCTGCGCTGGGCAGAGCGCGGAAAGAACGCCAACCAGCGTCCGGACGAGCAGGCCATTTTCGGCATCGTCCAGGGCGGCGACTACGAGGATCTGCGTACATACTGCGCGGAAAAGCTGGTGGAGATGGCTTTTGCCGGCTACGCGATCGGCGGTACGAGCGTGGGCGAAGACAAGGAAACGATGGTGCGCATGGTCGACTGGTCGCAGCGTCACCTGCCGCTGGACAAACCGCGCTATCTGATGGGCGTCGGCGCGGTCAATGACCTGCTCGAAGCCGTATCCCTGAATATCGATATGTGCGACTGTGTCCTGCCTAC
The DNA here is from genome assembly GCA_017510405.1 of Solobacterium sp. Taxonomy (GTDB): domain Bacteria; phylum Bacillota_I; class Bacilli_A; order Erysipelotrichales; family Erysipelotrichaceae; genus Bulleidia. The sequence continues at coordinate 39,328 of JAFWNG010000003.1, read as the reverse complement.
ACGGCTTGCCCGCCATGGCAACGCGATGACCAGCGAAGGACGCATCGGCATCACCAAAGCCCGCTACAAAGAAGACTTTGGTCCCCTCGATCCGAAGTGTGACTGCTATGCATGCCGGAACTACTCCCGTGCCTACATCAATCACCTGTTAAGGGCGAAGGAAGGCTTCGGCTCACGGCTCATGTCCATTCACAATATCCGCTTCCTGCTGAAACTGATGGAAGATGTCCGTGACGCGATCAAAAACGACCGCTATAACGACTTCAAGGCGGAAACGCTGGCAAATATGAAATTTGATGAGAGAGGATTTTAAACTATGGACCTCAACGATCTCAGAACCGATGATTTTGATTATGAACTGCCGCAGGAGCTGATCGCACAGACGCCTCTGGCAGAAAGAAGCACGAGCCGCATGATGGTCGTGCATAAAAACAACGGGACGCGGGAAGACCGCATCTTCAGTGATATTACCGAATATCTGCACCGGGGCGACGTGCTCGTACGCAATAACACACGCGTCATCCCAGCCCGGCTCTTCGGCACCAAGGAAGTGACCAGCGCCCATGTGGAACTGCTTCTGCTGAAGCGCATGGAAGACGACGTTTGGGAATGCCTTGCCGGAAACGCCAAGGTCATCAAACCGGGAACGGTCATCTCATTCCATAACGGCGAGCTGAAAGCGGAATGCGTGCGTACCGGCGACAAAGGCCTGCGCTATATGAAGATGCTCTATGACGGGATCTTCGAAGAGATCCTGGACGTACTCGGCAACGTTCCCCTGCCGCCGTATATCCGCGAGAAGCTGGACGATCCGGAGCGCTACCAGACTGTGTACGCAAAAGTGCGCGGTTCCGCCGCAGCGCCGACAGCCGGCCTCCACTTTACCGATGACGTCTTCCGGGCGCTGAAAGACAAAGGCGTCGAAGTACTGGACGTAACCCTGCATGTCGGTCTCGGGACCTTCCGTCCGATGGATACCGACCGCGTCAAAGACCATGTCATGCACAGTGAATACTATGAGATGGATGAATATACGGCAGAACGTCTGAATCTTGCGAAATAAGAAGGACGCCGCATCATCGCCGTAGGAACCACTTCGGTGCGCACGCTGGAATCGGTATACAACCGCTTCGGCCGTTTCGAAGCATGCACGGGGGAAACGACGCTGTTCATCTATCCGGGATACGAATGGCATACCGCCGACTGCATCCTGACGAACTTCCACCTGCCGAAGTCCACCCTGCTCATGATGATCACATCCTTTGCCGGCTATGACACGGTCCTGGACGCCTACCGGGATGCCGTCGCGAAGAAGTACCGTTTCTTCTCCTTCGGCGACTGCATGTTCATTACCAATGAATAAACAGGATATCGCCAATGTGCTGCGTCACCGGAAAACGGCGCCGAAGACCAACTATTACCGGGAATCGCTGAAAGAACTGGAGCGGATCCATCAGGAATTCACAGACCGGAAGCCGCGCATCCTCGTGCATGCCTGCTGTGCGGTATGCGCATCGTGGCCGATCGAGTTTCTGTCCGAGCATTTCGATGTCACGATCTATTACAACAACTCCAACATCTGGCCGGAAGAGGAATATGAACGCCGCCTCGGGGAAGTGCGCCGCTATATCGACGCCATTGAACCGGACGTCAAGCTCATCGTGACTCCCTATGACAACGAAGCGTATACGAAGCGTCTGGAGCCGATGAAGGACGATCCGGAAGGCTTCGGACGCTGTTTCTTCTGCTATGCCGTACGCATGAAAGAAGCCTATGCGTATGCCGCGGAGCACGGCTATGACTACTTCACCACCGTCATGTCCATCTCCCGCCAGAAAGACAGCCAGAAGATGAACGAAGTCGGCATTTCCCTGTCAAAGCTGTTTCCGTCGGTACGCTATTTCCGCAGTGATTTCAAAAAAGGCGGCGGCCAGGAGCGGTCAAAGGAACTGGCCGAAGAATACGGCTTCTACCGTCAGGACTACTGCGGCTGCATCTATTCATACGAAGAACGTAAAAACCGGAAGGATCAGTGATCCCTCCGGTATTTTTCTTGGGGAAGAAGAGGCAAAACAATGACCTAAAAACCTCTTCTTCGCCGGGTATACCGGACCGCTCCGGTACACGTGCATTACATTAGCATCAACTGTCGCGTAATTAACAGTCCCTGTTTTCGGTCTCTACAACTTAGGCTGTCATTAACACCGGAAGACGGTCTACGCTTCCAGCCGGTCCAGTTTCTCGTTGTACAGGTCGATGAGCTTCTCTTTGGAGCGGATCCGGTCCAGCAGACCTTCTTCGTCCGTAAACGGTGTACCGGCTACTTTTTTGTTGTAGTATTCCCTGCCCAGCAGTTCGTATGCCTTGCTGAGGTCGCGGGAGAGATGTCCGATCTCAGAACGGATCTCCGCTTTCTGCTTTTCCGTATCGATCCGGTCAGCGATCTTTTTGCTGCCTTCTGTTACAGTGCGTTCCGCCTGTTCCACGAAATCGGTAAAAAGTTTTGTCAGATCATCTGTCATATGATTCAGTCCTTTCCTGCCCTCTCAATGAGGTCCAATACAATAAACTTGATCTCTTCGTCATCCGCTTCATTCTTGCGGATCAGTTCTTCAATGCCTGCTGTCAGCAGATCCGCATAGTACTGTGTGTGATCCATCTGCAGCCACCCGATCGAAACGCCTTCATCCAGTATGCTGCGCAGTCCCTCGGATACGCTGTACTTTGCCTCTTCCAGCGAACGTGTGCTCAGAATGGTCAGATCCACATCACCGTCTGTCTGAAGTTTCTGCATCAGTTCCCGGTAGGAACCGACGGTATTTTCCACAAACTGTTCCAGACGGTCCGCGTAATCCGGTGCATCCATGGAGTATTCCATCATCTGCCGGAATACTTCGTTGTATTTTTCGCTGATTGCCTCGATCACGTCGTCCTTGGAACGGAAATAATAGTAGAAGAGACCTTTGGCGACATTCATCTCCTTTACGATCGAATTGATCGTCGTCTCCATGATTCCATTTTCCCGGAACAGTTTCTCTGCTGCCTCTACGAACTCATTGCGGCGTTCTTCACTGTCTTTCGTTTCCTGTGCCATATGTCCTCCATGTCTGTATCTTACATCCTGACTGACCGTCAGTCAATACATGTGTGCTATGCTTGTTTCATGAAACTGATCTGTCCGGTGTGCCGTGAAGAACTGAAGCGGGAGGGCCGCGCAGCCCGCTGCAGCAATGGTCACTCCTATGATTACGCAAAAAGCGGCTATCTGAATCTGTATCTGTCCCATAAGACTGTTCACGGCGATGACGCGGACATGGTGAAAGCGCGCACTGCTTTTCTCAATACCGGCGCGTACGCGTTCCTGCGCAGTGAACTTCGAAGTATCTTTGAAGCGCACGGAAGTACGTCGTTAGTGGATCTCGGCTGCGGCGAAGGCTATTACACCTCGTATATGCCGCAGAGCGACCGGGCAGCGTTTGATCTTGCCCGCAAAGCGCTCATGCATGCCGCGAAAAACGATCCGGATACGCAGTACTGCGTGTCTTCCATCTTCCATGTACCGCTGGCCGACGCATGCACCGACAGTGTGCTGACCTGCTTTGCCCCGGTCGCGTCCGAAGAGATCGAACGCATCCTGAAACCGGGCGGCATTTTCGTCCTGGTCACGCCGGGACCGGATCATCTGTTTGAGTTCAAGAGCGTGCTGTACGATACCCCCTACCGCAATCCGATGAAGGATATCGATACCGCGCTGACACTGACCGATGACCGCATGATCCGCGAAGCATTCACAGCAGACAAAGCGGTTCTTTCCGACCTGTTTACCATGACCCCGTATGTCTGGCATACCCCGCAGGAAAACAAAAAGCGTCTCGATTCCCTCGAGACACTGTCCGTCACTGCCGAATTCCGCATCCGCATCTACCGCAAAGAGACAGCAGCCGCGTGATGCGGCTTTTTTTCTGATCAGACAGCAGTGATCTTTATGATCTTCATTTTTACAAGACTGTCGCACATGCGCGTCAGAAGCTTATGCAGCAGATTCATCTTCGGATAGATATCACGGTAGCCGCGCATATAGCTGCGGGACGTCACTGACGCAAAATGCCTGCTGAAGCTGTTCAGTTCCGCTTCTTCCTCCAGGGAGAAATATACGGCTGCATCGGTAATGCCTGCTTCCTTCAGCCATGTTTTCATCATCATCGCCGCGCCTTTGCTGTTGCATGTATCAAAGACGATGACAGAACCCGGGAAACGTTCGGCAATGGCGTCCAGAAGCTTTCTGACGTCCTCTCTCCGGAAATAATAGAACACACCGGATGCGAAGAAGACCGCCCCTTTTGTACCGTCCACCTGTTCCATCCATGTGTGATCATTGAGATCAGCACCGATATTGACTTCCCGTTCCTGTGCCGGAAGGAGCTCTTCCCGGATCTTGATCACATCGGGAAAATCAAAGTTATAGCCGCGGCATGTCCCGTTATCGCACTCCGCAAATGTCGTATCCAGACCGCAGCCGAGATTGATCACCGCCGCTTCCGGATACTTCCAGAGATAGTCTTTTACCTCCCACGCCAGATCGTAATGCCTCTGCGCCGCTTCCATCGCTCCGAACAGTCCCGCCGCCGATTCCATCTTCTTCTGTTTCGACGCAAAATCATAATCCAGCTTTTCACAGATCTCTTCTGCTTTCGGATCGTACAGCAGATCGGGATAGTGTCTGGAACAGACTGCCCTACCGTACAGCGGAATGACCAGTGTCTCCTGTACCGTGTTTTCCGCGATGTGATACTTTTCCATAACACCCTCCCCATTCGTTAGATATAACTAACTATATCATACAGAAGCCGGAAAGAAAACCGGCTATGCATGGCTTCACCATACATATGCCGGCTCAGTATTTGTATTAAATCCCCTGCGCAGTTCCTCCGGAGTGAAGATCTTCAGTCCCTTGTAGGAGGGATGCTGGACAGCACCGTACGGATCCACAACATAGTAGTAAAGGATATTGCCGTACTGCAACGCATAACCTGTCACAAGAACAAAATGATTGGCTGTTCCAAGATCAGGATACAGTTCATGCATATTGACGGCGATGAATACCGGGTCATCCGTCGCAATATCCCGCAGCACCCGTTCTTCAAAGCGCTGCATGACCGTATCATCCGCATTTCCAGGCGTCAGGTATTCCACCCGGTAGCCCGGCTGCCCGTCTTCCGGTACTTCACAGTCAAACAGATAGGTATTGAGCACTCTTGCCATATCTGCATATTCCGTGCCGGTCACCATGGAAGTATTCAGTTCCTGTGCCAGCTGTGTCTGGGAACGGTATATGCCGTGATATGCCAGCACCATCTGCAGCACTGCCGGTCCGCAGTAGTGTCCGTTTTCCTGTACGGACTGCGGGACGTCAATACGTTTTTTCACGATCGTGCTGTCCGGCGTCGGTGTCGGTGCAGGAGTCGGCTCTGGTGTAGGTGTCGGAGTCGGAGCGGGCGTCGGCGTGACCTCTGGAACAGGTGACAGATCCGGTGCGAAAGACTCGGATGAAGGTGCTGCTGTACACGAAACAAGCAGCGCTGCCAGAAGCAGTACATATTTTCTCATATGTTGTCGTTTCTCCTTAATCAAAGTATAGGAACTGCTGTTTTTTTTCAACGCCGCATTCCGTTTTTACCTCCCCTCTCTGATCCGTTATTCCGGTCTGCTATTTTATTGGCAGCAGAAGGAGGTACCGTATGAACGGTAATGATTCCCAGCTGGAAAGCTGCAGAGCACGCATGAATGACGCCCAGAGAGACATCGATAACGCAAAACGTGAACTGGACCGCCTCCAGTCATCGATCGACGCTCTCGATTCTTCGATCAACAGCTGCAATTACCGCATCGACGATCTGAAGCGCTCCGTAGACAATGAATACGAAGCTGTACGCATCTGCAAGGCCGCAAGAGACCGGTACAATGCCGACAGCCATCGCTATCGTGCCCAGGACTTCCAGAATGCCAAAGAGCGTGAAATCAGTATCCGCCGGGGATACATCGATCAGAAACGTTCCATCATCAATGATAAAAAACGCGTCCTGGATACACTGAAACAGGCTTCGGCGCGTAAGAAACAGGCATCCGAAGAATTCCACTCCCGTCTGGATACCCTGAAAGCTGAAAATGCACGGAGAAAAGCCGATTATCGGGAAAAGCCCTGTAAAGGATGCGGCAAAACGATCCGCTACAACGTCAACTGGAGTCACATCCCCAACTACTGCCAGGAATGTAAAGAAAAATTCCGCAGACACTGATCTGCCTGCGCACCACCCCGCGAAAAGGGAGTGTCCCATCCACAGGACACTCCCTTTTCCACGTTTACTTCTTATCGCGGTCGATAAACTCCAGGAAGATCGTTGCGACGATGACGAACACGGCGGCCATCAGCAGAAGCATAAGAATGCATTTCATCAGATTTTCCTGCGTATAATCAAAGTCCGCACTCATGGTGTATTTACCGGACTCCAGCAGGAAGTCTTTCAGCAGGCCGTTCTTGCGCACATAGTCGGTATATAGTTTTACCGGCTGCTGTCCGCCCATTTCGAAGGAACGGAACTGCCACATCGTATTCCACAGTGTGACCTGCGGCTGACTGTTGTAGTCGCCCAGCGTACACAGAGTGTTAAGACCCCATTTGGTGATCGTGAAGTTGGAAAGCTTAGCCGGTGCGCCTTTCAGCGGCATCAGTCCGCCGGAGAATACCAGCTGGAACATCAGCACGAACGGCATGACCGTCATGGCTGCGGTCGTATTACGCACGATGGCGGAGATCGCCAGGGACAGCATATCCGCCGTGTACGTCACCAGGAACATGCACAGACCGAAGTCGAACATTCCATATTCTGTCAGAAGCCCCTTCTCCGGAAACTGGATCCCGGCAAGGTTGCAGATAAACAGCGTAATGCCGGTTTGAGCCAGGCACAGGAACATCTGCCACAGCATATGCGAAGCGATATACGATGTGATATGCAGACCGGCGCGGTGTTCCCGCTTGATGATCGGACGTTCCCGGCATATGACCTGTATGGAATTGAAGAAACCGTTCCAGATACAGACGCAGATCAGCGCGAAACAGCCGCTGTAAGTACCTTCCTGCGTCTTGAACATATTGGTGCCGACCGCAAATGTCACTAGTCCTGCAATGATGGCAGCCATCGGCAGTACTTTCCAGTCCCGCTGGAAGATGAACATACGCACGAGTTTTCCAAAGTAGATCCAGATCTGGCTGAGTCGGCCTCTGTAGTGCTTTTTCTCACTCATTTCCGTCCGCCTCCTTTCCTGCGGTCTGTTCCGCAAATTTCTGGATAAACTCATCGGCTCTGCCTTCACCGCCTGCTTCTTTATTGTTTACCGCCATAACGATGTGTTCCATCGAATCTTTCTCAAAGAACTGCTTCGCTTCTTCCGGCGAACCGTAGAAAGCAAGTCTTCCCACTTTGCCGGAGTCTCTGGCCAGGACGATGACTTTGTCAAACAGATCCGCCACACGGTCCGGCGTATGCGTGATGGCGATGACGATCTTTCCGGTATCGGCGATCATGCGCAGTTTCTCAAACAGTTCTCTGGCAATGACGCCGTCGAGACCGGAATCCGGTTCATCCAGAATGAACAGATCCGGGTCGCTGATCAGTTCCATGCCGATGGAGATACGCTTCTTCTGACCGCCGGATTTCTTCGCGACAAGACCATCCTGACGTCCGCTCATGCCGAGTGTCTCGATTACACTGTCCACGCGTTTTTTCCGTTCCGATGCTTTGACATCTTTCGGCAGACGAAGCCGGGCGGCGTCGTTCAGGGTGGAGACCACAGTATCGTTCATGCGCAGGATATCCTGCTGCGGCACAAAGCCGATCCGGTATTTCATCCGCGCATAATTCTTATAGATATCCGTCCCGTTCAGACGGATCACGGCATTTGCTTTCTCATAGCCGATGACCGCGTTGACAAGCGTGGTCTTGCCGGCACCGGATCCGCCGAGCAGCAGCACAAGGGATCCGTTCGGAATGGTCAGATAGATATCTTTCAGCAGGAAACGGTATCTGCCCTGATTTCTCACCCTGCGGTCTTTCAGATGAATGGAAAGACCATCGATATTTCCGGAGATATCCCGGGCAGCGCTCAGGGCTGCCGGTGTCGTTCCGGCAAGCTGTTCCCCTGGATCTTCTTCCCCGAGATGCGCCGGCTGGTACTTATCCATGAAGCCGAGCATCAGAGCGGGAATAAACGAAGCAGGAATCCAGACCAGTGCAAGTCTCTTGTCAGCGTCAAATACACGCGTCATGCCCGCGATGATCTGGTACTCCAGGAAGATCACGGCAATTCCTGCCACAAAGAACAGGATCGTCAGGGAGAAAAACCAGCCTGATCTTTCCGGCACATAGCTCACAGCGACCTGTGAAATGTCGGCTACAAGGCCAAAAAGGAGTGCGTATATGCCGTCCCTCCGCTGTCCGCAGATCACACCAAACCGGTAGTTGCAGATTCCCGGAAGAATGGCAGCCCATCCTTTCTTTCCGCACTTTTTGAGTATCTTCCAGCATCCGGCAATTGTGAGGAGTCTTCCGATCATTCTGTAAATCGTTATGACATTGTTAAACATTGTAATGTTCTCCGTTATCCTTATGTACATTTTACAATGCATATGCCGCTGCGGAATCAGAAAATCACAGTTTTGGAAAAGAAAAAAGCACAGTTTCCTGTGCTTTGGACCGGATTGGTCAATTCAGTTCCTTCCTGCTGCAGTTTTGATAATGCGCTGCGGACGGCCGGACAGCCTGGTGAGCACATCGATCGTTATGGTATCTTCCCACTCTGCCCACATGCCGACCGTGATCTCCTCCCTTTCGTCTCTGCCGATCAGGGTGACTGTATCACTGGGCATTGCACCGATGCCGGTCACATCGATCAGCGCCTGATCCGTGCAGATCCTTCCGATCAGCCGTGCTTTCATTCCGCGAACCAGGACGTAGGCGCCGTGTCTGGAGAAATCCCGCGGCAGTCCGTCCCCGTAGCCGATGGAGATCACGGCAATGGTCTCGTCTTTTTCTGCCTGGTATGCCATGGCATAACCGGCATATTCCCCGGCACGCAGGCTGCGTACAGAAGCGATGCGGGCATGCAGGGAAAGGACCGGATGAAGTACGCGGCGGTACTTTCGGCAGTCTTCTTCGTTGTTGAGCACCCCGAACAGCCCGATGCCGAGCCGCGCTCCGTCTTCCCGTATATCCGGATAATTGACGATGCCGTATGTGGCGGATATATGCACCAGTCCTGGATCGTATCCGCATGTACGCAGACAGTCGGTCAGCGCGTTCATGCGGCAGATCTGCTTCCTGGTGTAGCTGCTGTTTTCCCTGCGGTCACTGACGCAGAGATGCGTGAACATGCCGGTCACGTGAAGGCGTGTCGAAGCAAATACTTTTTCGATTTCCGTAATATCTTCCGGATCAAAGCCGATCCGGTGCATGCCGGTATCCACGGCAATGTGCACGTCGCACCGCACACCGCTTTCTTCCAGCATCTCTGCATAGGCGTGATCCACCACTGCCTGGGTCAGGTGATACGCTTCCAGAAGCGGCAGATCCTGTGCAAAGGTGCCGCCAAGGATCAGGATGTCTTTTGTCCATCCCTTTGCACGGAAGAAGACCGCTTCCCCGGTGCAGGCACATGCGATCATCTGTATATCTGTATCTTTCAGGATCTCCAGGATCTCACCGGCGCCGCAGCCGTAGGCATTTGCTTTCAGCACCGGTATGATCTGCTTGTTCTGTGCCCGTTTCTGAAACCATGCCAGGTTTTTGTACAGAGCGCCGGCATCCAGTTCGATCCATGCTCTGCCGCATGGCTGCTGTAGTATTTCCGTCATTATCCCAGTTCCTCCTCGATCAGGATCGTAATCAGTTCACCGAAGCCGATGCCGGCCGCCTGCATCATTTTCGGGAAGCGGCTGTGAGCAGTAAAGCCGGGAATCGTATTCACTTCGTTGAAATACAGTTCGCCCTCTTCCGTCACAAAGAGATCCACCCGGGCGAATCCCTTACAGCCAAGCACTTCATAGATCGTTTTCGCCGCAGCGGTAATCTTCTGCGTCATTTCCGTATCAAAGTCCGCCGGACACAGGATCTCGGACGATACCGGCGCATATTTTTCCGCATAATCATACCAGGAGGAAGCCAGGCGGATCCGGTCCGGCACACCTGTCATGAGCTGCCGGTTTCCCAGTACTGCGCAGCCGCATTCCGTACCGCGTATCTCTTCTTCCAGCAGCACGGCATCGTCATAGTGCAGAGCATCCAGTACTGCATCGCGCAGCTGTTCTTTCGCGCTTACACGGTGGATGCCGTAAGATGAACCGGCACGCAGCGGCTTGACATAGAGCGGATACCCGACTGCCTCTGCCTTGTGTTCTGTTTCTTCATTGTACCCGTATACCGTAACGCCGCGGGCTGTCCGTATTCCCGCCGAAGCAGCGATGCGGTGCGCCATAAGTTTGTCCATACAGACAGCCGAAGCGGTCATGCCGCAGCCGATGACCGGAATGCCGGCCATCTCCAGCGATCCCTGCAGGCGGCCGTCTTCCCCGTACGCGCCGTGCATTACCGGGAATGCCGCATCCACAGGAATCATCTCCCAGCTGTCTTCTTTCACCGCCGTCAGGCAGTGCACGGCATCATGATCCAGCGGCAGGATGACCGGTACTGTGCAGTCCTCCCGCAGCCAGGTATCTTCCCGGATCCATTCCGGATCACCGGTAAACAGATGCCAGTTTCCCCTCCGGTCAATGCCGGTCAGGACCGGTTCATACCGCTCTTTATCCATATGTGTGATCACGGCATAAGCCGACTGCAGCGATACGCCGTACTCCGGCGACTTACCGCCGAACAATACCAGTATGTTCTTTTTCATGATCTGTTCCTTTCCTGTATTACCGTGCCTTCTGGCCGCGGATAGCCGATCTCGGTATGATTCCGGTACAGCAGTGTTTCCGTGTTTGTCTTTGTATCATAGCGGAGCACGTCGGTATCTTCGTATATGTGTCCGTCAAGGCGGGTATATACCGTCCCTTCGTTGCGGAAGAGATACCGGACCGGCTCGGGATCATCCGTGCGCAGGGACGTGCACATCTGTTCGCCCGCAAATGTTATTACGATCTGATACGTATGATCCGTTGTATTCTTTACCTTCAGATCCAGCCAGCCGCTTACGATCGTTGCATCGCTTCCGAGCAGTTTCATGGTCGGATCCGGGAAATCCCGCATCCGGTGCGGATGCCGCTCCGTCACCGTCAGCGGAGAATTGAGAAATGTCCAGTACAGCATATTGGACAGCTGGCACAGTCCGCCTCCCTTCGCTGCCGTAAGCCGGTCGTTGACAACGATCAGCGCTTCTTTATACGGCGTCCTGCGGTCGGCATCGCGGATGGCCAGACACAGGGAGAACGTTTCACCGGGATGAATGAGTGTTCCGTTCACCGGTGCGGAAGCAATCTTCAGGTTTTCTGCCTTGTTGTACTGATAGATCAGATCACTTCCGGTGTCCGGATTGATCATCGTGCAAATATAGGAATACTGTTCGTACGGAAGAATCTCTTCCGATCTTTGATGGGCATAGCGGTTTCCGTCAAAGCGCATCTTCGTAAACCAGAACAGTCTTCTCTGCTTCTGCCGCAGAGGGATCAGCGCCGGAAATATCTCTGTGAGCCGTTTGCGTTTCATAGCGTTCCTCCTCTTCGTTTATAAAGTAGCCGGCAGCCGGTGACATTCTGAATCGATGTGTCTTACACTTTCATTCCGTCACCTTACAATTCCGAAAGAAAAGCTCTTCCTGTCTGCCGTTTTTACGATAGAACGGAAAGAGCTCTGTGTTTTTACGATTCCCTGAATCAATTCTTACGATTTTCTGAAGATGTTTCCAGCGGCAGAGTGACCGTGAATGTAATGGTCTCCTGCATGCTTTCCGCCGTGATCGTACCGCCGTGCAGTTCTACGATATCCCTGGCGATGGCCAGCCCGAGACCGGCGCCTCCGGTACCGCTGGAACGGGCGGAATCCAGACGGAAGAACTGTTCGAAAATACGGTCCAGCTTTTCCTGCGGGATCGTTCGTCCATGGTTGGAGACGGTGAATACCGCATCGCTTTCCTTCCTGTGCAGCGTGACGCGTATGGCGGTATCCGGTGTACTGTAGCTGACAGCATTGCGCAGCAGATTGTCCAGAACGCGCTCCAGCTTATCGCTGTCCGCGAGGATCATTATCCCTTCCTCACAGTCCTGTTCTATGGTGAGATGCTTTTCTCCGAGCGCCGGCTGGTATTCGAATACTGTCTGCTCCGCCATCCGGGAAAGATCCAGCTGCGATTTCTCCAGAACGATATTCGTGAGATTGAAACGGGTGATATCAAAGAATTCATTGATCAGATCTTCCAGCCGGTATGCTTTGTCCAGCGCAACATTCGTAAACTTCTCCCGCTGCGCTGCGGGAAGATCTTTTTCTTCCTGCAGCAGCGACAGATAGCCGATCACACTGGTGAGCGGTGTTTTCAGGTCATGCGCAAGATAGACGATCAGATCGTTTTTGCGCTGTTCCGCTTCTTCCGCCTTCCGCCGGTTTTCCAGGGCTTCTTCCCGGATCACATTCATGTGGTATTCCACACTTTCCAGGTCTCCCGGCAGCTGTATCCTTTCTCCCGTCGGTTCCGCCAGTTTTTTCGCTTCTTCCACGACGCTTTCCAGATAGGACAGCGGTTCCCGCAGTACCCGGAACATATTGATGATCAGCAGGATGACCGCAAGCAGCGGGATCCAGATGACCGAAAGATTCTGTATTTCTTTCAGAATGCGGTACACTCTGCCGTAATACCATACATATCTGCCGGCCAGCCATTCCGCCGTCACATACAGCAGCAGGATCCCGCCGATCTCCGCCGTACTGCGCAGGGCAAAGCGAAGCACGAGTCTCCGGTTATAGGAGTTTCGGAAGATATTCTTAATCGACTGTGTAGCCGATGCCCCAGACCGTACGGACATATTTCGGCCTCCTTTCCGGTTCATGCATCTTTTCCCTGAGACGGGCAATATGCACCATGACGGTATTATTGGAATTGAAATACTTTTCTTTCCATACCGCTTCGAACAGCTGCTCGGAAGACACCACGCTGCCCCGGTGTTCGCACAGGTAAAGAAGAATACTGAATTCCAGCGGTGTCAGTTCCAGCTTCTCCCCGTTCAGCGTACATGCATGCGCGCTGCGGGAGATCACCAGTCCGCGAATCTCGATCGTATCGCTGTCGGCGGCAGAATGCATATTATAGCGCGTCCACCGGCGCAGCTGCGTCTTTACGCGGGCAGTCAGCTCTAGCGGATTGAACGGCTTGGTGATATAATCGTCCGCTCCCATCGTCAGTCCCCGGATCTTGTCTAGATCTTCCACTTTCGCTGTGACCATGATGATCGGAAAGAAATGTTTTTCCCGGATCCTGCGGCATACCTCGAAGCCGTCCATGTCCGGCACCATGATATCGAGCACCGCCAGGCTCAGGTCTTCCCGTTCCGTGATCCGAAGCGCCTCTTCCCCGGTATATGCCGTGTATACTGTATATCCTTCATTCTCCAGATACAGCCGGATGAGTTCGCAGATCTCCTTCTCGTCGTCCATAACGAGGATCTTTTCAGGCATGATCGTCCTCCGGGCCGGTAAACTCCAGGATATCATTTACTTCACAGTCCAGTGCGTTCAGGATCTTCTCCACGCTTTCCAGCGAGATGTATTCATTGCGGCGGATGCGCGTCATAATATTCAGGCTGATCCCTGCTCTGTCAGCCAGCTGCTTCGGTGTCATATTCTTTTCAATGAGCCGGTAAAACAGCTTTGTATAATTCACTCCCATAGTTCCTCCAATCACGTTATCGGGATTATATCACGATATCGTGATTTTCGACACATGAAAAAGAGAGCATATGCTCTCCTGATCACAGATTCCAGACGGCTTCATATGCATCGGATGTAGCTCCGATGATATTTCCGATTCCTGTGCAGTCACCGATCGCGATGACTTTTTCCGCGCATCCGTCAAATGCATCCAGCAGGCTGTTATCCGGACGATAACCGAGTGCCTGGACAACAAGATCCGCTTCATATGTCTCCATCTCATGGGAAACAAGATTCTCCGCAACTATTTCAGTATCGGTGATCTCTTTTGTGTTCATAGATGGATGCATCTTCACGTTCAGCTCAGCCATATGCTCCAGCAGAGCACTTCTGTTTTTGACGGATCCATCCCCGCTGATACGTTTTCCGATCTCGTCATCCAGTTCAAAGATGCGTACATCATTTCCTCTTTCTGCCAGAAGGTGCGCAGCTTCCAGACCGGTGAACCCAGAGCCGATCACAACTGCTTTGCGGCCGGTATATTTCAGCGGATTCAGGTAGACCTCCTCGGCCTGAACAACATGCGGCTTCTCAATACCTTTCAGCCGCAGGGATATTTTCTTTCCTCCGGTCGCCACTATGACAGCATACGGATGGATACGGCGGATCTCTTCTGCAGATCTGATTTCTGTATTGAGATGGATCTGAACGCCTTCTGCCACAGCCCGGGCAGTGAACGCATCAACTGACCAGCCCATCTTTTCCATTCCCGGAACTGTCCGCGGCAGATCGAAACAGCCACCCGTTCTTCCGCTTTTTTCATACAGCGTGACTGCAAATCCCTTCTGCGCCGCCAGCGTCGCAGCTTCCAGCCCTGCCGGTCCGCCGCCGATCACTATGACCTTCCTGCCGTTTCCGTTTCTGAGGAACGCTTCATCCGTATACACTGTTTCTTTGGACATTTTCGGATTGACTGAGCAGCGCAGCATCTCCCCGCGTCCGGAACAGTTGATGCATGCACCGCAGGAAATGCAGTAACGGATCTGGTCTGCCTTGCCGGCGGCGGTCTTATTGGTCCATTCCGGATCTGCCATCATCTGCCTGCCAAGGGCAACGAGATCGCACAGCCCTTCGTCCAGCATCCATTCCGCTGTAGCAGGACGCTTCACATGATTTACCGCGATGACCGGCACACTGACGACGCCTTTCATTTCCGAAAGCCAGTCTGTCCGGCATCCCTCCTCAAACAGCTGCGGTTCAATGAGGGTAAACTTGCAGGAATAGGTTCCAGCACTGAAACTGAGCGCATCTGCGCCAAGACTTTCCACATAACGGGCGATTTTCTTTCCTTCTTCCAGAGTAATGCCGCCTTCCACATCATCCATAACATTCAGACGTACTGCCAGGAAGCAGTGTTCCGGAAGGACTGCTTTTACAGCTGCCATGATTTCTTTCAGAAAACGCATCCGGTTTTCAAAAGAACCGCCGTATTCATCGGTCCGGTGATTTGCCCGGGGACTGATGAACTCGTTGATCAGATAGCCGTGTGCCGCATGAAGTTCAATACCGTCAGCCCCGCCGCTTACCGCGAACGAAGCAGATCTGGCAAACTTGCGGACAATGGAGCGGATCTCTTCAATACTGAGTTCCCGCGGCATCTGCAGGTATTCATTTTCCGGGATCGCACTCGGCGCTACCGGCTGCTGGTCATGATTCCAGTATGTCATGGACTGACGTCCCGGATGGCACAGCTGCACCGATACTTTCGCACCGAAGGAATGTACTGCATCTGCGATCCTGCGGATACCTTCCGCATCTTCCGGTTCTGTGAGATTGAACGCACCCGGTTCCGCAATACCGCACGTCGTATCATCGATGGTCGCTACCGGTGTCGTGATTAGTCCCTGACCGCCCTTCGCTCTTGCCTCAAAATATCTTACATATGCATCATTGATCTTGTTTTCACCCGGTGCAAAACCGACACCCATCGGTGCCATCACGACGCGGTTCTTCAGGGTGACATTACCGATTCGAACCGGGGACAGAAGTTTTTCAAATGCCATTTTCCTACTCCTTACAGGTTTTCTGCCTGATATTCTATTTTTAATATGTTCACAGCCCTTCGGATCTCCTACCCTCATTTTTCAATATATGTAGTAAAATACTACATATAAGCATTTTTGCAGCAAGCGAGGTGCACCATGGCCGAAAGAACACGCATATGGATTTCAGATACAATGAAAAAACTCCTGAAAAAAAAGCCGCTGGACAAGATCCGTATTACGGAGATCTGTCAGGCAGCCGAGATCGAACGGTCAACATTTTATTATCATTTCAAAGATAAATACGATCTGGTCGCATGGATCTTCTATCATGACGCTTTCCGCACCAACGTTACCGATGTGAAAGAAGCCGCGGACAGCATGCGCCGCGTCCGCAGGGATGTCCTGGTATACCGGCGCGCTCTGGAAGACAATTCCCAGAATGCCCTTCTGCCCTATATGACGGAATACTTCACAGATGTTTATACACAGACCGCAAAGGCCCGTCTGAAGACGGATATACTGGATGAGCAGACTGCTTTCAGCATCCGTCTTTACTGCTACGGCGCAGTGCATATGGCAAAGGAATGGCTTCTGACAGAAGATCCTGTTCCTGCTGAACAGATCATTCAGATGATGTTTGCGTCTATGCCGCAGTTTCTCCGGGAGATCTATTTCGACTGACCTCTTCTATTCCTGGAATCTATTTACTATTGTCAGCAGAAAGCACACCTGCAGGATCATTCATCCGCAGGCTGTGCTTTTCTTTTCAGGGAATAGACGATCTCTTCTGAGTGCGAGGTCTCGTCGCTTGAGCGGGAGCTGTAGTCATCCGTTCTTCCGGCAGTCTTCCCGTCAATACAGAGGACACCGTATTCTTCATCCCGGTAATAGGCCATGCCCATACCGGAAGTATGGATCGTTTCGATCAGTGTGCCGTAGAAATGTCCGTCCTTAATGATGACATTCCGTTTGTAGAACTCTTCATTGTCCTTTGTATACGTCCAGCGGGAAGTATCGTCGTTATGCCAGTACAGTTCCTCTTCTTCCCTGCCTTCTGCTCTGAGCACCCATTCCTGCGCTTCTCTGAGAATGGTTTTTCTGACATCCGGAGATACATATACTTTTTTCAGAGCGATATCATCCACGACAGGACCTGCGCCTTCTTTGTCCGCAGTGATCTCATAGACGGTCACCGGCTGCCAGCCTCTGCTTTCCGCCCAGAAAGGGATCGGTCCGAAGAGTTCGTTCCATTCATCAAAACAGGACAGAAATTCCTGGTATTCCTCTTCGGTCATGGCCGAAGGCTCTTTCCCCTGATAGATCTGTTCGTTTCTGTGCATCGTCTCCGCAAGGCTGCGGCGGTCTTCCACGTCGCGTGCCCAGTATGTCAGATTCAGAGAACCCAGAAGTGCTTTTGTGTCCGCTGCGATATCCTGCTGATCCAGAGGAATACTGAGGTCAATATCGGATTGTTCCGACGGATCCATCGCCGACTTCACGAATTCAATATATGCGGGAGGCAGTTTATTGACGACAACGCTGATCAGCTGCTGTAGGATCGCCCACAGATCGTTGTATGCATTTTTACTCATAACTCTATGTATTCCTCAGTTGTCTTCCGGTTCTTCCAGATAGCGGACGGTCTTTCCGTGCGCCTTGGCGTATTCGATCTCCGAGCGGGTGCTGGAACCGATATAGCCGCCGACATTGATCACATAGATCTCGTCAGCCATATCGATCTTGCGCTTATGCATATCATCCAGCATCTCCTTGGTACGGGTGAGTGTCCCTTCGTCCATATTCTCCCATACTTCCTGATCCCCGGAATGCCCGTAGAGACCGACGCTGATGACGATATTGCCGGCCAGCGTGAGGCGTTTGTTCGCTTCCGTGAACGCGTCGCGGAAACGCGTGCTTCCGCACAGTGTAATGACTTTATAATTGCCGACCATAGTCCGCTCCTTTCCTCTTCATGTCACAGAGACCGGACATATTTCATTCCTTCGTATTCATCGACCGTCGTACGAAGAAGCTTATTGCCCTGTTCCGGATCCGAGAACATCAGCATCTCCCGGATCTCCATGAAGTCGATATTACACTTTGTGATCCGGTACATATGCAAAGATACTTTCGTATACTCCAGACCATTCTGTTCCAGCAGCGCTTTGAACCGGTCGATCAGTTTTTCTGATTTCGGATGCTCTGTATATGGCTTCACCGGTTTTTCTGCCGGCATCTCTTTCTTTGCGGGCGGTACGGGCTCTGCCTGTCTGATGCGGCTCTGCTTCTTCGGCACAAGGCGCAGATTATCCGCAATATAAATAACCGTATGGAAAGCATCCTTCTCTACAACATAATTCGAGACTTTTTCCCATGGTGTGAACAGATGTCCGAAATACACGACATATCTGCCTTCTCCCACCTGTACGACAAGCTGTTCCGAGAAATACTTATGATCTGTTTCTTCAATGAACCACCGACCCGGTCCCTCCGGGTTTATTTCATAATACTGTTTCCCGTTCGACGTAACGAGATGACCTGTACCAGTGCTTTTGTCTACGACAACATCCATCAGTCTTGTCATTCTGGTATCCGACCACAGCGTCATTCCGTCGAGAAGAACCGCAGTCTTCAGTTCTCCGTCCCACGTCACATCCAGACCCATGTTTTCCGGCGTCCCCTGATCCATGACAAGTGACCGGAACTGGTCGTACAGACGGGCGATATACTTATCATCATCTTCCAGATCTCTTCCGATGAAACATCTGCTGAAATCCGCGGATGCCAGTCCGTTTTCGTCCATAATACCGGTAAATACCTGTTCTCCGTATCTTCTGGTTTTATCATCAAAACGGATCACGCACTTTCCGCGCGGATTATCATCCCGGAATTCTCCTTCGATCACAGTTCCTTTCGGTGATACCAGCTTTCCATGTCCGCTCATGGAGGTCAGGGGAATATTATGATCGTATTGTCCGTTGTACTGCCATGTACCGGAATGTACAAATCCTTCCGCAAACCGGAGCGTTCCTTTTCCAAGTTTATTGAAATAACGGTCCATTCCGCCGCGGTAGACATTATACCTGCCGCTGTAGGAATCGTATTCCGTCATTTTCACGTCGGAGTAATCCAGTCCCTGCAGTTCCCCTTCATCGTCAAAGAATCCGTTTTTTATCGTGCCTTCAACTGTATTCTGACCGAAATGAAAGATGATCTTCCCCTGCATATAACCGTCATCAAAAGTGACTTCGATATACTGTGAAGTATCTTTTCTGCTTTTGCGGATCACGCCCGGTCCGTGCGGAGAACCTTTATGCCACGTGCCCTCCAGGACATTCCCGTTGGTATAGGTCAGCGTGCCTTCGCCTTCAGGTTCATTTTGATCGTTCACGTATCCGTAATACACGGATCCGTCTTCACACACGATTTTATGTTTCAGCAGACTCATGTTCGCACCTCCTCGATCGTTCAGATTTCGGCCAGTTTCCGGATCAGACGCATCATGACATCGATACCGGTCCTTCCCGGCACACGGAATATCCTGCTTTCCCCGCCGGCAGTCAGCTGCAGCGTCGTATCATCGATCTTCCGGCAGTCCCGGATCTCGCTGTACGGCAGCACTTCCCCGAGTTCTCTTGTCAGTAATCCAATATCTGTAAACAGGATGTATGACGTCGAAAACAGTGACTTGTATTCGTATATCGCAAGGATCTCCGATCCCCAGGCAATGGCGGAATGTCCTTTCCGTGACACATATTCCACTGCCTTCCGCCGCAGAACTGCATGGATGTCCGGATAGTATTCCGCTCTTCCTTTTGCGGATATGTACAACAGATGAAGATGAAGCTGTTCCAGGATCCTGACTGTTCTGTCTCCTTTTCGGAGAAGTTTTCTTTTCTCTTCCAGTTCTTCCAGATACAATTTCCGGTCGTCCAGGCTGTAGATCTGCGTGATCTCACCTCGGAAGTCATTGACCAGCTGCTCTGCCTCATCGGCTTCCTCATGACTGCGCAGAAATGCGATATACATTTCGATCACGCTTCGCCACGTCTCTTCATCGCCGTTTTCAATTGCGAGAGCAGTCTCTCTCGCAGCCTCTTCATACTGCTCTTCCGCGAGCAGATCCCGGATATTCTCATTGATCTCCCAAAACAGGGATTCTTCCTCGGAACCGGTCTCCTGATGCATGATCCAGTCTTCTTCCCATGCTCTTTTCAGGATCGTACCCAGCGGGCTTTCCTGCTTTTCCGCAGTCAATGTATAGGAATTATTAAATACTGTGAATGTATCATTCAGTTCATTCTGTCTTCTGTCTTTCATGGCATGTCCTCCACTTTGAGTATACAGAGACAGAAAATGTCTTCTCCGACGGGAGGTGTTATTGATTCACCTTCCAGCAGTATTCCGTCAGTTCCTTCAGAAACACCAGGTCAGCTGCTTTATAGGGCATCCGTATTGCCCCTTTGGACGACCCGTATCCCTTTTCTTTCAGCACATCAGCAAAATACACCACTGCCTCCGGTCCCGGATAGATGCCAAGATGTTTCTTCGCCGGCGCAAAATGAATGATATTGTGGTTTTTCCAGTATGTCGGCATCCCCCAGGAGAAGCGTTCCTCCGCCTCCGGTATCGTTTCCCGGATCACTTTGCGTACGTCATTGAGAAGCGGCTGTATCGCCTCTTCCTGTTCCAGGATATACTGATCGACTTCCTTACAGACATTCATACATTTACTGCTTTCCGAATATCTTTTCTACCGCATAATCGTAAACGTGCTTTGTCCGTGCGCCGAACAGCACCCAGACCACTTCATCGAACGATCCCGGATTCTCTTCCAGGAATTCCTTCACGGCCTGCACTGCCGCTCTGGCCGCCTGTTCCACCGGATAGCTGTATACACCGGTAGAGATCGAAGGAAACGCGATCGTACGGATCCCGTGTTCCATAGCCACTTTCAGCGAATTCCTGTAGCAGTTTTTCAGTTTTTCTTCTTCCTTGTATCTGCCGCCCCGCCATACCGGTCCTACTGTATGGATGACGTATTTACAGGGCAGATTATACGCACCGGTGATCTTCGCTTCCCCGGTCTCACAACCGTTCAATGTCCTGCATTCCTCCAGCAGCTTTGGTCCCGCAGCTCTGTGAATGGCACCATCCACACCGCCGCCTCCCAGCAGTGAATTATTCGCAGCATTAACGATCGCTTCTACAGTATCGATCTTCGTAATATCACCGTTGATAGTGGTGATTTTGGTTTTGTCTGTCATTTTTCACCTCGTTAAATACAATCAATATACTTAAATCATATAGACCACAGACTGTAACCCTGCAGTTTTGCGGCATTGTAAACAGGTTTCATATTTTCATTAAGCAGTGCTCTGAATTGTTCCTGTGAATCAATGTTATACAGATCAGATGCCCATAATGTATTCAGATTTTTATTTCTGCATTTTTCAAATAAATTCCGTATATAAGCATCATTTTTTATATGACTGTGAAGCTGGATCTGATTGTCCACAAAAGAGTTAAAGTATGTATCCCAGTCTGGAAGATGATTGGATTTCATGATGTTTACTTTCTTTTCCGAAGGTGTCAGATTCCACAGTTCATCTGTCGTCACATAAGACCACGGAATAAAATGGTCTATATCGTAGCGTCTTCCATTCAGAACAGTTCGGGAATATATATCAATTACATCCTCTTTTTCCATTACCGCATCCCACAGATGATGAACTTCACCAAGTTTTCTTGCGGATGAAATATCCAGTTTATATACAATTCCCGGTACACCGGGATTTCGATCCTGCAGATACCGTATCTTTTTGGCCCGGATCCATTCCAGAATAATAATGTAATTATCTCTTACCATGTCTGCCCACGAATCATTCCAGTGAACGTATTTATTTATATGCGATTCATATTCCATATAATATGGCAGGCATGTTGTCTGGTTGATCAGTCTGAAGTATTCAATCAGCTTTCTGTCTGAATGCCAGAGCCTGTCATTCCCTTTCAGTTCAGGAACAAATGGTGAAAGAAGTCTGTACGGTACGTCATCCGTCATCTGCAGCAGGATCTTCCGGAACTCCGGTTCATTTTTAACACGGTCAATCGCAGCAGTTATTCTGTCTCTTCCGGCAGAACTGCTTAAGCCTGAAGCTGACTGAATATAATTCACTGCTCTTTCGATAGCATTTTTGGATTCACTCCCGTACATACTTCCCATATGAAGATGGTATTCAGAAATCGTATACCAGGCTTCCAAAACCATTTCAACAGCGGCATCATCAAAAGAAACAATCATTTTTCCGTCTTTGACCAGAAGATTGACCAGAGCCTCCAGCCAGTAGAACTTATAACACTGTGCGTTATTATCCAGCATTAAAGAGAACCTTTCCAGATTCAAATTGTTTTGATAGGCTGTGAATACTTTCAGGTCATTCATGAACTCTTGCTTTCTCTTTCTCTGGTATATTATCGATTCAAATCATAACGCAGAACGGCAGTCATTAATTCGATCTTTACAGTTTATGACAACATCTTTCAACGCCGTTGAAAACCTCATATCTGATAGATTGCATCACACTAAAATAATACAGATTCTTTCCGATAAAAACAAACTGAGAGAAAACGTACAGAATCAAACAGTATGTATTTATATCCTTATTATATAGTCACCGGAATACCGTTCAGAAACATATATAAATAAAATAGAATTCGATAAAAATCTCTGTTTCTCTTTATTTGTTTACTTGCAATCCAATTCTGTTTTTGAAAACATTCTCAGGACGATCCGGAGAACTGCAGACACAGGCAGAACAGTATGATATCGAATCTTTAAAAGTCCAGAAGAAATCATAATTTGGGAAGAAACAGAATTCGATGACCGCCCCGAATCAACAGAAAACTCCGATGACAGCGACGCGGAATGACCGCGGGATCATCGGAGTTTTTTACAGTTCAAGCTGGATATCCATAACATCCTTCAGCAGGGCCGGGTTTGCCAGCATCATATTGAAGCGCTTAATTGCTGCTCTTCCCGTGTTCATTCGCATATCCGGCGGACAGTACCGAAGCTGACGTTTCAGTTTACCGTCATCGTCAAACAGAACGGATGCTGACTTGAGCAGGTCGGGCTGATGAAGGAGCCTGCGGTAGAGTTTCCAGAGAATCTGTACATCCGGATCATGAAGATGAGAGACCGTATGATACAGAAATCCAGAAAAAGTATAAATACGGTAATAATGGTTTTCTGCATATTCCATGATGTCAGCGATATCACGGAGCGTGATCTCTTCGATGTCAAACTCCAGTTCGCTGCCCCATGAACGCAGACGACGGAACATCGCCTGAACATCGGGTGACAGTTTTTCCATATCACCGGATTTATAAATCAGAAGCATATTATCCGGGATGAAGTCAAGATATTCATTGGTCGTTAGCGGTCTGAAGTCCATCAGAGTCTTCATTGGCTGGCTTTTAACGCCCTGCTCATGCACTCTTTCCCAGGTCTTCCAGAAACTTCGTCCGTAGACATCGCAGATTTTTTTGACTGCGAATTCGGGAATATTGGCGACCGCTGCCGGCACCAGGATCTTAGCCAGTGTACCGTCTGCCGGAGGCGTGCCGAACCGATACATGCTGCAGAGTGCCTGGATGAGCGCATTGAACTGTTCTTCATCGGACTTCTCTGAGGAGGCATGGTACTTAGCGAGCTGCGTCAGGAAGCGGCGGATCTCACCGAGGCGGGAAAGCTCACCATCTTCGTCTAGGAGTTCCTCATCTTCAACGCCCTGTTCCACCGGTTCCGTGCCGTTCAGCACAGATAAGATACCGATGACCTGACCGAAGCCGCCATGCGAGAGGACTGTCTCGGTCCATGTTGTCGAGTCAAGGAATGCTTTCCTGGCAACATCATCCATGCCGTCCGCACCGGCGTATTCCCGGCACAGATGCAAAAAGATATCCCAGATGTGCGTATCCAGGGTGAGCGGTTCATTAAACAGTGTTGTGAGCCAGCGGGAGGCTCTCGGCCTGAGATGAAAACTGCCGTTGTGGTTCGGGATGACAATGCCTTCTTCGGTCATAATGGATTCCAGATTCAGAACAGCAAGTTTCACTGTATTGATGGTCCTGCCGCCTACCGTCATACTGCGGTTTTCCGGATCGAAGTTCTCCGGTTTCATGTCTTCGTTGTAATAGCAGTACCACAGTTCGGGATACTCTCCCAACTGATACCGTTCTGCCACGGTAAAGCGGCGTCCGTCCAGCGTTACTTCTTTCAGCTTCACCATGCCGGTTTCGTTCAGGATCCTGCACAGGCGCTTTTCGTACAGTGCACGGTCACTGATCTTTGTATATCTGCTGCGGAAACGATGGTCCTGTTCTGTCATCTGCTGCCCTCCTTCTTCTCATAAGAATTGCCTGTCCGGTGCCCCCGGACAGGCAATCTCTGTCTGCATCAGTAGCCGGTGATCGTTTTGTCCTTCGGCCAGGTGATGTTGTAGGCAATTTTCTTTACTGCTGTCTCGTGCGGCACTGCGTTCAGTGTCCATTCCACGATACCCGTATCTTCACTGCGTTTGCCGCCGGAAAGCTGCACGACTTCCACATTGATGGATTTCTCCTGCGAAAGCGGTACCTGATCCTTCAGGATGACGGTGATCGGTTCCGGACGGGATGACGTGATCTTCGTCTCGTATTCGTATTCACGCGTCTTGGTGCCGCGCAGCTTGGATTCGGTCGTTCTGCGTTTCAGCTGCTTGCGTACGACACTGATGCGGTCCTCCTTGCCGAGGGTGATGTCGAATGTCTCTTCCGTCATATCCGGAGAAATATAGATCTTTCCGACATAGTTTCCCTTCAGATAGACCATCGCGCCGTCATTCATGACGATCGGAAGATCCGCCGTCTTGACAGTCGCACAGAGATACGCGCTCGTATCGACGCACGGTACGGTGATGACCCGGTATTCCGCGTCGACCGAGAAGGACTGCAGATCGACCAGGATGCCGTCTGAGCCTTTCGGGAAGTCACGCGTACCGCCGATCTTATATTCGGTCACTGTATCGGAAATAACTTCCGCTTCCGGTGTCACGATCGGGGAAAGCTGCGTCGTATCGCCTTTCATGAGGACCGTACTATCCATATCGTAACAGTCGGTCGCAGCTTCGTCCTCTTCCGCAACAGACGGTTCCATCAGATAGTTGGCCAGTCTGCTGTATTTCATGCCGCTGCGTGCGCTGCCATAGGAGTACGACGGTGCTGTATAGAATGTGATCAGACTCGGACCGAGTACCGGCACAGAAGATGTGAATGCCGGATTGCCCGTCATCAGGGACAGTTCGATATTGTCCCAGTCTTCATCTGTGGTCTGGTACGCCTGTGCACGTACGCGGAACTGGACGGGTTCCCCTTCGCCTTCCGTACGGATCTCATAAAGCGGACGCCAGTTGGCTGCCGTCTCACGGTATTCCAGCATGAACGGATAATCGCCTGCTTCCGCTGCCGTCAGATGAATATGGATCTTCGGACTGTTTTCGTCCCTGCGCAGTTCATTGAGCTCGTCGTTCAGCTTTTTTCTCTGCTTGTTCAGTTCTCTTACCGCCGCGGCATTTTCCGCCATGACAGCCGGATACTCACGCAGGAAAGAAGCCTTTTCCTTCATCTCTCCGCCTTCCGGTGAGAGGATCTGCCGGTACAGTCGCGCCTGTTCCTGAAGAACACTGATCTGTTCATCAACGATCCTCAGTTCCTCTGCCTTGCGGTCGGATTCCTTTTCTTCCCAACGATCAAATACCGCAGTCTCAAGCCGGATGGCGGAACCGGTGATGCTGTCGGGGAAATGCAGGGAGAAGGAGTTTCCTTCTGCAGACTGCGTCATTCCCTCAATGATCACATGTGTCGTTCCTTTTTCCAGATGAACGGTACCGGTTCGCTTCACGGTGCATCCGCTGCGGTAGAGCTGTACCTGTTTTACTGTTGTCGTACAATTCATTTACTTCCTCCTGTAACGCTCTGTACATATTCGTTCTCATCCATGCACTGCACCCCTGCTTCCTTTAACATGGCCGCAAAGATGCCGCACTGTCCGTTTACAAGTCTGTGGGAGAACGTTCCGTCATAGACTGCATGCGGCCCGCAGGACGGACTGTTGGCCTTCAGAACGGCTTTTATACACCCGTATCTGCGGCATACTTCCATGCCGGCTTCCGCGCCGCGCACGTAATAGTCCGTTACGTCCCTGCCGTGAATACTGATCACGCGTCCGTTGATGATCTCCGCCGGATCGCGGGGCACCGGAAGTCCTCCGTCCCGTTCCGGACAGACGCATACGGCTTCGCCGCGTTCATACAGTTCCCGGATCTCTTCGACGAGATTATTTCCGCCGCTGTACTTGCAGTTTTCGCCGGCAAGACATGCACTAATCAGGATCATAGATATCTCTGCCCGACGTATCGATTCCTACGAAACATGGGAAGTCTTCGACTTCCAGCCTGACGATCGCTTCGGCGAGCAGATCCGGGAATGCGACGGGTTCTGCTGCTTTGATACTGTCGGCGATGAGTGCTCCCGCGCCGCCGCAGGCAATGAAGTATACCGCGTGATTGCGCACGATCGCTTCTTTGACTGCTTCCGAACGTCTTCCCTTACCTATCATAGCCTGCATGCCCAGATCAAGAAGACGGGGGGTGTAGGCGTCCATGCGGGATGCTGTGGTCGGTCCGGCAGAGCCTATGACTTCCCCCGGCTTAGCCGGTGTCGGTCCCACGTAGTAGATCACTGCCCCATTGATATCCATGGGCAGTTCCTTGCCTTCGTCCAGCATCGTGATCATGCGTTTATGCGCCGCGTCTCTTGCGGTATATACCGTTCCGGACAGAAGCACGCTGTCGCCTGCCTTCAGACTGTCGCGCGTCTCGATGTCCATCGGCAGTGTGATCTTTCTCATCACAGCACCATCCTTTCATGCCGGCACGCGTGACAGCAGATATTCACTGCCACCGGCAGCCCGGCGATATGCGTCGGTGCCGTTTCGATCTGTATGCCAAGCACCGTCGTCTTTCCATGCAGTCCCATCGGTCCGATCTTAAGCTTGTTCGCTTCTTCGATCAGTTCTTCTTCCAGCGCCGCATAGCGGGGATCCGCACTGCGCTCTTCGATCGACCGCAGCAGCGCTCTTTTTGCCATGACCGCACTGTAGTCAAATGTTCCGCCGATGCCCACGCCGACGATCATCGGCGGACAGGCGTTCGGCCCTGCTTTCCGGATCGTATCCAGGATGAATTCCTTTACGCCCTCAATGCCCTGGGCCGGCTTCAGCATCGCCGAGGCGGACATATTCTCGGAGCCGAAGCCCTTGGCGGTCACTTCGATCTCCACCTGATCCCCCTCGGTGATATCGCAGTAGATCACTGCCGGGGTATTGTCCTTCGTATTGACCCGTTCAAACAGCGGATCATCCACGACCGACGCCCGCAGGTAATAGTCCTTATACGCTCTGCGAACGCCATTCTGCACCGCTTCCTTCAGCGATCCGCCGGTGAAATGCACTTCCTGTCCGGCATGGATATATACCGTCACAAGACCGGTATCCTGGCAGATCGGGATCTGCCGCTTCTCTGCGATCTCTGCATTATCCAGCAACATCTTCATGGCGGCAATGGAGCGTTCATCCTCCTCCTGTTGACAGCCTCTGTCCAGTGCCCTGCGGATGTCCGGTGCATAGATATGTGCGATCTTCGCACAGGCTCTGTAAATATGTTCTTCTGCTTCTTTTACGTTAATTTCTCTCATATGCTTCTATTCTATCATGACATGGTGCGCATTGCCTCCCGCTGCAGCAATCCGTCACTGTATCGATCATTTCCCGCACCCAGTCCGGACTGGCCCGGTACTTCCGGATCAGTTCATATTCTTCTTCGCTCAGATACCTGCGCAGCTGCGAAGGAAACAGACCGGTGATCGTATTCAGGTCCGTATGAAAGATCCGGCAGTAATCCATGAGCACGTATACATCCGGAATCGTGCCGCATTCATAGTCACTGACGGTCGACTTCGACACGTGCAAAAGACCTGCAAGCTGTTCCTGAGTATATCTGCGCTCACGCCGCAGTCTGCGAAGTTCATAGCGAATACGGTTTCGCAATCCCTCCTCCTCATTCCAGTGCATTTCAGAATAACCCCCCTTGAATTTGAATTGTACGTACATATTTTATCTGTACGCATCATTATTGGTCTACAGGATCATTCTTATGTTTGCATTCCTGACAAAGGAGTGCTACTATGATTTAGCAGTCATAACTTTAGAGTGCTAAGGAGGTACCAACGATGGCAAAGAAACAGTTTAAAGCGGAATCCAGACGTTTGCTGGAACTGATGATCAATTCGATCTATACAAACAAAGACATTTTCTTACGTGAACTGATCTCCAACGCAAGCGATGCCCTGGATAAACGGTATTACATTTCCCTCACCGATCCGGCACAGAAGGTCGCGAAGAAGGATCTCACGATCACGATCACCCGTCTTCCGGATGAAGATACTCTGATCATTGAAGATACCGGTATCGGTATGACAGCAGAGGAACTGGAGAAGAACCTCGGCACGATCGCCCGCAGCGGATCCCGTGAATTCCGCGAACAGCTGGAAAAAGGCACCGACAAGATCGATATCATCGGTCAGTTCGGCGTCGGCTTCTACAGCGCGTTCATGGTTGCCCGCAAGGTAACCGTCGAATCCCGTTCGATCCATGAGGAGACCGGACATATCTGGACATCCACCGGTGAAGACGGCTACACGATCAGTGAAAGCGACATGGCAGCGCCAGGCACGAAGATCACCCTGCTGCTCAAGGCAGACACCGAGGATGAGAAGTACTCCGAATATCTGACAGAGTACAAGATCCGCGATCTGGTCAAGAAGTATTCGGACTATGTCCGCTATCCGATCAACATGGAAGTGACCAAGTCCGTACCGGATCCGACCGAGGAAGGCAAATACATCGAAACGCAGGAAATGGAGACTATGAACTCCATGGTCCCGCTCTGGAAGAAGCAGAAATCCAAGATCAAGGACGAGGAATACAACGAATTCTATAAGACGAAGTTCAATGACTGGGAAGACCCGGCCAAGGTCATCCACTACAACGTGGAAGGCAACCTGTCCTATACAGCCCTGCTGTTTATCCCGGGACGCACGCCGTACAACTTCTATTATTCCGACTTTGAACCGGGCATCCAGCTGTATTCCAAGGGTGTATTCATCCTGGATAAGGCAAAGGATCTCATTCCGGATCACTACCGCTTCGTCACCGGTCTCGTGGACAGCGACGATCTGAATCTGAACATCTCCAGAGAGATGCTCCAGCAGGACCGCCAGGTGCGTCTGCTTGCCAGATCGATCGAAAAGAAGATCCACTCCAGTCTGGAAGATATGCTGAAGGATGAGCGCGAAGCCTATGAGAAGTTCTTCGACAACTTCGGCCTCAATCTCAAGTACGGCATCTACAAAGACTACGGCGTCAATAAAGACCAGCTCCAGGATCTGATCCTGTTCCGTTCCACAAACGAAGGCAAATACACCACGCTGAAGGAATACACGGAACGCATGAAGGAAGGTCAGAAGGACATCTATTACGCATGCGGAAGCAGCGTCGATGAGATCGAGAAGCTCCCGGTCATGGCCAAGCTTCACGAGAAGGACTACGAAGTGCTCTACTTCCTCGATGAGCGCGATGAGTTCGTCACCGGCATCATGCGTGAGTATGACGGCCACAGTTTCCGTTCTGTCAACCAGGGCGATCTTGACCTCGAAAGCGATGAGGAAAAGAAAGCCAGAGAAGAAAAGGCAGAAGAAAACAAAGCCCTGCTGGAAGCGATGGGAAGCGCTCTCGGTTCCAGAGTCAAGGAAGTACGCCTCTCCGCCCGTCTGGTGGATGACCCGGTATGCCTCGTATCCGACGAGAACGGTCCTTCCATCGAACTGGAGAAATATCTCGCCAACGATCCGATGAACCGTAATGCCGTAAAGGCAACCAAGATCCTCGAGATCAACGCCGCTCATCCGGTATTCGAAGCCCTGCAGAAGAAATACGAGAACGATCCGTCTTCGATCAATGAAGACGCGGAGATCCTCTATGACCAGGCGCTGCTGATCCAGGGACTCCCGATCGAGAACCCGGCAGAATATGCCCGCAAGATCACAGAGCTTCTGATCCGTTCGGCAAAATAATGAGTTTGAAAGGCCAGATCGCACAGATCTGGTCTTTTCTTATGTCACTGCTGAAGAGAAGCAGCACATATGCCTGCTGTTTGTCAAAAAAAGTCTGTGCATTCACACAGACCTGTTTCCGGCATGCACCGGGGTATCGAAAGCTGCAGGTGCAGAACTACTGATCCATGGTTCTGCGGTGTACAAGGGAGACCGTGAAGTCCGATCTGCGCACACCTTCGCGTACATAGACGGACATGCCGGGCACGAAGATCAGGCCGAGCAGGAGTATGAGGTCCGCAAACGCTCTTCTTCCGTCGGGGATCATCTCGGCGATGATATTCGTCGGTACCGCCAGTGCCAGCACCAGCATTCCCAGCATGACGTAGAATTCGATCCGCAGTCCCATCCTGAGATCGCTCGTTCCCTGCAGCAGGAACCATCTGCAGGTGAGGATGTTGCAGATGACGACAGCCGGCAGAGAGCCGAACAGATCTTTCAGCCCGCTGATGTGCAGCAGGATCAGCCCGGTGAACACCGGCAGAATTCCGTCAAGAGCCTTTTTCCGGCCCGGGATGCGGGTATTGACCATCCATGCTAGTACCGCCGCGAATACTGCGAAGAAAACTGCCGCTGCGTCGAGTCCCTTCAATGCGTAGCCGAATGCGAACCACAGGATCCCTGTATCGATCATGAAGAATGTGTTTCTGTCCATATCTGTACCTCCTCATCTGTCTGTATTGTAGATGGATTCTTTGACAGCACTGTACGTATACATGTACAATGTAAAAAGATGAAAGACGGTACGACATATAAACTTCCCCTTATGCTTCTGGCTCTGTTATGGAAATACAGCGATGCCTCGCATCATATCTCCATGCCGGAGCTGCAGGCCATGCTGGAGGAAGAAGGCATCCAGGCAGACCGCAGAACGGTAAGCCATGCTCTGAGGGCGATCGGCGATACGATCTGTCCGGTCCATTTTACGCGCGCCAGGAAGCAGGGCTACTACATTGATCATCTGTTCAGCCAGAGCGAAGTTCTCTTCCTGAGCAGCCTTGTACAGCAGGCAGCGGGCGTTTCCGCAGCGGTCAGCGAAGATATCGCGGAACGGATCGGACTTCTCGTCAGCGAGCCGCAGAAGGACGCTGTGGAAGTCCCTCTGGTCAATGTTTCAAAGACCGACAATGAGAATGTACTGAAAAACTGCGAGCTCATCCTGGAGGCAGTCTCCGGACGCCATGCCGTACAGTTTCACTACTACGATCTTACTGTTACAAAAGAGAAGAACTACCGCGGTGACCGTCACCGCTACACCCAGATCCCCTATGCGGTCATTCTGCACCAGGGACGCTGCTATGCCGTCTGCTATTCCGAACGCCACGGCAACTTCGCCAGCTACCGGGTGGACCGCATGGACCATATTACCGTCAGCGACGCCGTATACGATCCGGTGCCGTTCGACCTTGAGGCATACTGCCGGGCGTCTTTTGACATGTACCGGGGCGACCTGCGTACGATCACCGTGCGCTTCGATCTGTCGCTCTCCGAGTATGTGCGCGATGCCTTCGGCGACGGCCTGGTGATCCGGGAGATCGATGACAGAACATTTACCGCTTCCGCCGCTACTGCCCTGACGCCGACGCTGATCAGCTGGCTTCTGCAGTATTATGACCGCTGCACGGTGCTGGAACCGGCGGAACTGATCACACAGCTCACCCATATTGTCGATACGATCCGGCATACCTATACGAAGGAGGACAATCATTATGAGTGACAAAATCGAACAGCTTCAGTCTATTCTCGACAACGGAAAACGCATCGTCTTCTTCACCTGTGCCGGTATATCCACAGACAGCGGCATTCCGGACTTCCGTTCCCAGGACGGCCTTTACAATCAGGAGTACCGCTATCCGCCGGAGATGATCATCTCCCACAGTTTCTTTGAACGCGATCCGGAAGAGTTCTACCGCTTCTACCGGAACAAGATGCTCTTCCTCGACGCGAAGCCCAACTACACCCACAAACTGATCGCAGATCTGGAAAAGGCAGGCCGCAGCCTCGGCGTCGTCACCCAGAACATCGACGGTCTGCATACCGCCGCCGGCAGTAAGAAAGTCTATGAGCTGCACGGCTCCGTTCTTCGCAATTACTGCCTGAAGTGCGGCAAGTTCCACAGTGTTGAAAAAATCAAACATTCCACCGGCATTCCCCGCTGTGAATGCGGCGGCATTATCAAGCCCGACGTCGTTCTGTATGAAGAAGGTCTCGACAGCAATGTTCTCAACGGCGCCGTGAACGCGATCGCAAGTGCAGATGTTCTTGTCGTACTGGGCACATCGCTGGTCGTCTACCCCGCAGCCGGGCTGATCCGCTATTTCCGCGGCAGTAAACTGGTGCTGATCAACCGTGATGTAACACCGTATGACAGCAGTGCGGACTTACTTGTTCAGGACACTTTCGCAAATGTGATCCCGAAACTTCACGTGTGATCACGTACCCTGATGCAAATGTTTGTTCCATAATATTTTTCGGTTATTGCAGTTAGTATGTAAAATCTTTTACAGTGTGATTAGTTAATATTTCCTACGTAGTCTTGTATATGGTTTTAAAAAGGTTTTAAAGGTTTCATCATGATCATTTACAACAAATTATGGAAAACACTGGAAAAGAGAGGCATCTCCCAGTACAAGCTGATCAACACCTATCAGATCAGCCCCGGTCAGCTGACACGTCTTCACAGAAATGAAAGTGTCACAACGCACACGCTGGACAGGTTATGTAACATTTTGCAGTGTGACCTCAGCGATATCGTAGAATACATTCCGTCAAAAGCGGAATCGGATGAAGAGTCGCTCTGATCCACTTCGATACTTGCTTCACAATAAAAACGGCATCTCTGCCGTTTTTATTTGTTTCCGGTAATGCCGATGCCGTTATGCGTTGGCGGCTGCTTTTCCGACCTCTTCGTCAAAGTAGCGCTTTGCGTCATCAAACGACATGCCAAGTGCGACCGATAATTCTGTGAACAGATAGTATTCTGCCTTCTGCAGATATTCATCATCGATCGACGCAAGTTTCTTGTGCTGTTCCATACGTTCTTTGTTCCTGGAAAAGGAGGTCTTGATAATGCAGACCAGGTCGGAAAGAGATTCCCCTTTCAATACTGCCGCATACTGACTCTTCATATTAGCCGGCTTGCTTTCCAGCATCTCTATTCCGGGAGTTTCTTCGATCAGTCTCTGAACTTCCTCTCTGGTAACAACGTTCCTGATATGTCCGCCTTTGTTGGACACCGGAACCTGCATTTTCACGGAGCCGTCCTGTTTGTCATAAGGAACCAGTACGTAGCACATCTCATTCGTAAAGTCACTGCGTTTCTTGCCGATCACACGGCAGACGTCTCTCTTGTAAACGACGATATCATCTACTTTGTACATGTGCTGCACCTCCGTTTCTTTACATTATTATAGCAGATTTTTGACCCCTTCGTAAGGGTCGCCGACCCCCTGAAAATGCTCTGAAACCGCTTACTTAAGCCACTTTTTTGAATCTTAAAGAATCTGAAGCAGGAAACATTTGAGGTAGTCCGTTTCCGGTACAGCCGCAAGCACAGGGTGGTCTGGCGAAGCATGTCTCTCCTCCACGATGCGCAGGCGTACACCGGCATCTGCGGCTGCTTCATTCAGCATCTCCCTGAACTCTTCCGTGGACATGAAATGCGAGCAGGAACAGGTGCAGAGATAGCTTCCCCGCTTCAGCAGCTTCATTGCTTCGGCGTTGATCGTCCGGTAGCCCTGGTGCGCGTTGTGCACGGTGCGGCGGCTTTTCGTAAATGCCGGCGGATCGAGTACGATCAGATCAAAATGCCGGTGTTCACTGCGCCACTTCGGCAAAAGTTCAAAGACGTCGCCCTCCTCGGTCACAAGACGGTCTTCCATGTGATTCGCCTCAGCGTTGCGCCGGGTCATTTCCAGCGCCGACGCGGAGATGTCCGCAGCCGTGACCGAAACCGCTCCGCCTGCAAGCATATTCAATGCGAACGAACCGGTGTGCGTACAGCAGTCCAGAACGCTCTTTCCGGCCGCCAGAGCGCGCACAGCGAGCCGGTTGAACTTCTGATCAAGAAAGAAGCCCGTCTTCTGTCCGTCCGCGAAATCCACGTTGTAGACGATCCCGTTTTCCGTGATCGCAGTCTCGGTGTAATCGGGATGGAAGTATCCCTCATACCAGCCGGAATACAGCGTCAGCCCTTCTTTCCGGCGCAGCTCATTCTCATTGCGCTCATAGATGCCTTTCAGCGGCATACCTGCCTTCTCCATTTCACTGATCAGAGCTTTGTACAGGATGTCCCTGCGCATTTCCATACCGTAGCACGCGATCTCCGTGACCAGGATCCCGTCATAGTGGTCCGCGGTCACACCGGGCAGGCCGTCCGCTTCGCCGTGAATGATCCGCATGCACGATTCATGTCCTTTCATGACGTCTTTGCGGTACTGAACGGCGTACCTTACCCGGCGCTCAAAGAAGCTTTCTCCGAACGTCTCATTTGCGTTATTATCCAGAATACGCACTTTGATCTTGGAGGCTTCGCTGTATAGCCCGGTTCCCAGATAATGTCCCCTGCTGTCCCGCACGTCCGCAAGACATCCGTTTTCCATCTCTTCCGGCATTTCCGTGATCTCATCCGCATATACCCACGGATGCCCGGCACGGATCCGTTTCTCCTGTTTCTTTGTCACAACAACTGTTGGATACTGTCTTTCCTGTTTCATACACTTACTCCGTTTTTGTACGTACGAATGTTACCATGTTTGCGCCTGCTTCACAAATGAATGAAAGGGACTGATCCCGGCAGATCGTCGAAATCAGTCCCTTTCGTGTTAATGCATATGTTTGATTATAGAGAATCAGCGGATTCCGTACGACTCCATGATCTTGTTGAACTCGTTACTGTTGGAGAATCCGCTCATGACCTGGTCACGGCTCATTCCCTTAGTCATCTGGTCTGCCCAGAACTTATAGCCCGCATCCTCCGCTTCACGGCCGAGGAATGTCCGGTACAGCGTACGGATATACTGCTCATTGCCTGTGTGCTTGTTCACGTATTCCGGACTGTGGAAGAAGCCGTTTGATGCTACCCAGATCGCATTCTTTTTCCGGTTGGCATCCTTGAAGATGTATCCGCACCAGGTATTCAGTCCTTCCGCTTCTGCTGTTCTTTCCAGCACTTCCGTATAGCATCTCGATACGAATGCCGTGATGCCATAGTTCCTGTCTCTTGCCTCTGTCGGTACGATCTTTCCGACTTCGATGCCGGTGTCTGCACAGATCTGTTTGAACTCGCCGCTGCCGACGAAGCCGGACAGTATAAACAGTTCAGACATGCCTGCATCCAGGCAGTCCATCCATGTCTTCATTCCCTCTTCTTCCCCTTCACGGTCCATCATAACCAGATAACATCTCTCGACGAACTCTTTCGGCGTGAGATCGAGGGCCTTCATCTCCTTGCTCAGGAAGAAGCCCACGACGACCTGCGCTGCCGTAAACGATCTGTTCTTCAGAACTGTCGTCCAGGTATTGAGTCCTTCTTCTTCCGCTTTACGGCCGAAGCAGAGCAGATACAGACGTCTTACGAACGCGTTGATCGGGTCTTCCACAGTCACGGTACAGGAAGCGGTATAGCCGCCGTCCTTTGTTGTGACAGTGATGACTGCCTGTGACGGTTCTTCGATACCGTGATCCGCCACCGCCGTCACTCTGCCGTTCTGATCCACTGTTACAGCACTCGGATCACTGCTGGACCAGGTCACATTTTTATTGTCTGCGTCTTCCGGAAGAACAGAGACCTGCAGCGTTTCGCTGGTTCCGACACGAAGCGTCATCGCTTCCTGTTCAAGTTTAATACCGGTTACGGTTGTAACAACTGTTACCGTGCATGTTCCGAAGGAATGCCCGTCATTTGCCTCTGCCCGGATCACGGTCGTACCGCTCTTAACTGCTGTAACAGTTCCGTCTTCGTCTACTTTCGCAATCGATTCGTCTTCACTTTTCCATATATATGTCTTGTCTAATGCATTATTCGGCAGAACAGTTGCTTTCAATACCGCCTGATCCCCTTTTTCCAGTGTCACGGAATCCGGTTCCACAAGAATTCTGTTTGTAAAAATGGTAACTGTGACGCGGCACTCTGCCGAGACACCTGTGGCTTCATTCAAAGCAGTAATTACTGCTGTGCCAATTTCATTGCCGGTGACTTCTCCGTTTTCATTTACGGAAGCGACAGAAGGATCCGAACTGCTCCACACAATTGACCGGTCATCCGCATCTTCCGGGTAAACAGAGACACTCAGCTTTTCTGTTATTCCCTTTTCCAGAACGAGTTCTTTACTCAGTTCAATTCTCTGCAGCGGATTGATCACCGTTACAGTGCAGGATGCTGTATGTCCGCCGTCCGCCGTTCTGACCGTGATCTCAGCCGTACCGCTCTTATTTGCCTTCAAATTGCCTTCGCTGTCCACGCTGACGACGGATTCATCACTGCTGCTCCATTCTACTGTCGGATCATCGGCGTTTTCCGGTTCGATCACTGCATGCAGGGTATGCGTCTCATCTTTGTGAAGTGTCAGTGTTTCTTCACTCAGCCGGATATCCTGTACATGCACAAACGGAACTTCATAGAATTCAAACGAGGAAAAACCGTCCGGATTCGTAAAGCGGATATACTCTCCGTCTTTCACGGCGCGGTATGTGTAAACTGTTCCGTCTTCTTTCCGGTGATGGATCCATACAGCGGTGTCTCCGGGGAACAGGTCGGCGATCGGCAGAGAGATCTCCACCGGTTCCGTGATCATCAGTTCGCCGGAATAGCCGATCTCCTCTCCTTCGCTCTGATTATCTTCTGATTTTGACATTTTGACGGCTTTGTATGTAGGTGTGATATCCAGGACGATGGAAGCCATATCATCTTCTGTTTTGTATTCGGAGGCAGTGACTTCAAGCTGGACCTGCACCACGATCTTTTCATCCGGATCCAGGGAATCAAATACTTCGTCCGGAATCTCGACCGCATCTGCAGAAATTTCCATAGCCTCCTGTACACCGTGATCTGTTTCGGAAGAGATATTCTCAATAACTTCATCCGGAACAGTATCATCGGAGGACTCCGCTTTCGGCGCCAGTTCCGTATAGTAGGATCTGGAAACATCTACGGTACAGGACGCACTCACTTTTCCTTCGGGATCAGCGGCGGTGATCGTAACTGTTCCTTTTTTATGTCCGGTCACATTTCCGTGGGCATCGACTTCCGCAATGCTTTCGTCGGAAGAAGTCCAGACGACAGAATCCGCATCAGCTGTATCCGGCAGTACAGAAGCGTGGATCTGCAGCGGTTCGCCGGAAACCAGTTTTGTTTCTCCTATATCCAGGGTGATCGATTCGATCGGGTCATAGAACAGTACTTCAAAACTCACGCCATCCGTATTTCCAAAGCGATCCGTAACAAAGCACATATACGTCCGCTCTTCATTCACAGCGTCGACGACCAGTGTATCTGTATGGCATTCAATACCGGCGAAGCCCTGCCGCGGCGTATAGATCACATATCCCCAGCCGTATTCAAATCCTGTTTCATCAATAGCAGATGCCTTTGCCTTCAGTACTGCAGGATCTCCCGGATGCACGCGGAATTGTTCCGGCGTGACCGCCTCTATCTTCAGTTCATTGTCGACTGTAATAGAACAGTATTCAGTCGCCACAGAATCGAATCGGTCTCTTATCGTGCAGTAATAGGATGCATTATACTGGACAGCATCAATGTGAAGGATCCCGTTCTGGCCTCCGCTCAGCTGCCGTTCCTTGTGATTGGCAAATTCTTTCCACTCATATGTAAGACCTTCCGTATCATATCCTTCCGCCTTTACTATGATATCCGCCGGTTCTCCGTAATGTACCAGCTGGTCCCTCTCGGAAACAAGTACTGCTTTCAGATCATTTTTCGGAAACACATGAAATACGCATTCAGACGTTGAACCGTACCGATCATGTGCTACACATACATAGCGGACAATATCTCTGATGTCTTCCACATACAGTGAGCTTCCTGTTTCCGGCAATTTTACCCGTGTTTCTACATCCCAGCCGCGAAACCATTCATAAGTTACACCGGTAAGATCATCGCCGGACACTTCTGTCCGGAAAGTAACATTGTCATGAGGATGAACGACACCAAATGGTTTTGTAGTCACTGAAAAATGGTTATTGAATACATCTACGAAATCCACCTGATCAAACCGTACGCCCTCACCAATCGTCACTTCGCTCCATTGGGTTTTAGTACCGCGGTAATTCACAATCAGATTCGAATAAGGATCGGTATACGCATAGTCTTCGATACGCTTTACCGAGACCGGCAGAACCAGTTCCCTAATGCTCACTGCATGTTCAAAAGAATAGGAACGAAGAATCTGTACCGTAGCCGGAACAGTATATTTTTGTCTGTTGTTGGAGGTCGGATATTTGATCAGTTCTGTTTTATCCTTATTAAACAGGACACCGTCCTCTGAGCTGTACCAGTTTGAGTTCTCATTAACAGTAATCGAACTGAAACTGGAACAGGCCCGGAATGCTTCGGGATGGATCTCAGATACCGTTGACGGGATCTTCAGATTCCGAAGCTGGGTGCAGTCGTAAAACGGCCACTTGCCGATACTGACACAGCCTTCCGGTATGGTTAAAGAAGTAATGATGCACATTGAAAACGCGGCTTCTTCGATACGCTTAAGATGTTCCGGCAGAGTAATACTATAGATCCTTGAACTGTAGATACTGTTAAAAGCATACGGACCGATCACGGTTAC
Source organism: Solobacterium sp. (assembly GCA_017510405.1). GTDB lineage: Bacteria > Bacillota_I > Bacilli_A > Erysipelotrichales > Erysipelotrichaceae > Bulleidia. Next base: position 307 of record JAFWNG010000003.1, on the reverse strand, counting down.
CGGCTGCCCGTTGATTTCATTTGGGACAACTACTTCGGGACCCTGTCCGTCATATCCGGTTATCGTCACTTCCCCGTCTGAGACAGTGTAGCGGAAATCCCCAAATGTTTCTTCTTCAGCATGTACATGTACCGGCAGCATCGCCAGGATCAAGGCCAGCGTCAGTTGTTAGCGCCAGGTCATTTTAACCATTTTGCGCCAGAATAAATCAACCATTTACAGCCAAGTTAAATCGGCCAACGCAATAGTCCAGCATATCAGCTGTTACTTAATAATCTTTTCGCGTAATGCTTCAAGAGATACTGTT
>JAFWNG010000002.1 GCA_017510405.1 Solobacterium sp. | reverse complement strand
TAACGATCACAGATGGATCTCACATGTTCCGCTGCTTCACGGAACATGGTCGATGCCTGGATCCTGTGATGGTTCGACACTTCTTTTACGACATTCAGCAGCCGTTTTTCGGAAACTGCCTCTTTGAAGATCTTGCTGTCTAACATAATGATCACCTCATGTTTTAATACGTTATCCATATTTTATCAGTACAGTGTTTCTCATACATTCATTGCGCGTATGTTTTTTGAAAATTAATTCAGAAATGAAAATAATTGCAGACAAAAAGCCTGCTAATAAAAAGTCAAAGGTAAATTAGCAGAAACTTTCAGGAAGGACGGTGATGTGGTAGGAGCCATGATGAAAAGACCGATTTAACGGCCTGATGGTAATAAGTAGGAGGATACTGGGAAAGATGAAGAGATTATTGCTGAAAATGATGATGCGTATCAGAAACCGGCTTGATGCATGGATCTGCGGAATGATGGACAGAAGACCAAAAAGAAAATGCCGCAATGCAGAAATCTCAGAAAGCACCGGGGAATATCAGCTGTCTGACGCGGTTCCCCGGCTGAAGGAGACTGACAGCCGGCAGGTATTCTCCGCCATCCGGGAAGGTGACATTATCCTTGCGGCATTGCCGGTTCCGGCGGAGCTGCTGGGGCAGATTGATGCGGATCACAGGGTGCGTCCGTATGTCGTTGTCCGGAAGGAATCCGATTTCCTGTATACATATCAGGGAACGCCCAATCAGAACTATGTTCCTTCCAGTCTGTCATTTCCTCTGGAGCAGGGTGAATACAATCTCTGGAAAGACGGCATCCTGGCACTGAATGATATGAAAAAGCTGCCTGCTTCCCATGTGATCCGGATTATGGACCATCTGAGCATTACGCACCAGCTTCAGATCAAAAGCCGTCTTTCTTCCGCAAATCTGTCTCCGTCATATTTCTGCCGGTTTCTTTTGAGGGTGGAATATCAGCCGCATACGGTTGTACGGAAAGGAAAATCTTTCTACTATGTCTGGCATGTACAGGGTACCGGGATGACCCTGCTGAGACTGAACAGCACCGGTAATATTCCGGTCAACTATAAAGGAAAGCTTTACTATGTCAGTCCGAAGACAGCGGTTCCTGCTGGAACATTGCTTTTCAACGGGGAACGGAACTATATCTACCTTTTTTCCAGTCACGGAAGAAGATACGGCATGGACCTGATGCAGAGCGCTGAACCGATTCCGGTGCTCCGCCGGATTACCGGAAACACTCCTCTCAGATATTCCGGAACGGTGCCGGCATCCGAACTGAAAGAGATTACGGACAGGCTTGCGGCGTATGACCGCAAATGCGCCTGGCTCTGTCAGCCGGCCTGATACTGCTTATGATTGCAGAAAACAGCATCGTATCCTCTCTTTGCAGAGTACAATGCTGTTTCATGTGTGCAGTTATTACAGTGCGTAGGATGAGTCTTCCACCATGTAGTCTTTCAGGACCTCACGGTTGATGTCGAGTCCGACACCCGGTTCGCTGCTGGGGCTGACTGTTCCGTCCGGATTCAGACGTACCGGGTTTTTGAACGCTTCGTAGATCTTCGCGTCATACTGCGGCGGATAGAATTCAGCCATGATGACGTTGGGGATCGCACAGTCCAGATGTACATGTACCTGCTGCTGGCCGTGCGGACTCATGACAATTCCGTTGGCATCCGCCATGGAGGCAATCTTCATATACTCGGTAATTCCTCCGCAGCAGGCTGCGTCCGGATTCAGAATATCCACGGCGCGGGTCGCGAACAGATCGCGGAAGCCGAAGCGGGTCATTTCATTTTCGCCGGCAGCCAGCGGAATGATTGTTTTTTCGGAGATCTTGCGGTATCCGTCGTAATCATCTGCGTCCACCGGTTCCTCGAACCAGTAAGGATGATATTCTTCAACCATCTTTGAAAATTCAACCGCCTCATATGCCTTGTATGCGCAGTTTGCGTCCATCATCAGCTTTACATCATCGCCGATGACTTCGCGTACTGCTTTCACGCGTGCAGCGTCTTCTTCCAGAGAGAGCACGCCGACCTTCATCTTGACAGCCTTTGCACCCCAGCTGAGGTATTCCTCCATCTCTTCCTGCAGTTCCTTAATTCCTTTTCCCGGAGCATAGTAACCGCCGGCAATATAGTAGGGAACGCTTTCTCTCGATCCGCCCAGCAGCTGATAGAGGGGAATGTTCGCTGCCTTGGAACGGATATCCCAGAGGGCGATATCTATCGCGGAAATGCTCCAGAGGCTGTTTCCTCTGCGGCCGAGAAACTTCGGCACATACATGCGTTTCCAGAGCTTCTCATTGTTGAGCGGGTTTTCCCCGATCAGCAGCTGTCCGAGACGGTCAACGAAATTGAGTTCATAAGATGTGCCGTAGCCGGTGATTCCTTCATCGGTTTCAATGCATACAAGATTGAGGGAATTGTGCGTGAATGTTGTTTTCCCGTTCTGAATCGGCTTATCCTTGGGCCATTTATACTTTTCTGTATAGACTTTTGTGATTTTCATAATGAGTTCTCCTGAATACATTTATATCAGAAGCAGGGGAGCACTGTCATGACGTACAGTACATAGAAGACACCGAATACAATGGACACAAGCCAGCTCTGCTTTACGAGTGATTTGATATCGTAGCCGCCGACACCCATAACAATCGGAATTGCGCTGGTAGCCATCGGTGTCATGTAAGCTGTCAGACCGGCAGCGGTGATGATGACCAGAAGGCCGATCGGATTGGCGCCGATTGCCTGGCATGTCAGGATGACGATCGGGGCGAAGATATTGATGACTGCCTGGTTCTGCATGAACTGGGTGAGTACAAACGGAATCAGGAAGAAGATCAGTCCGAGGACATATCCGTTATGAATGTTTCCGACAACGGAAGCAAGAGCGTTTCCGATGACTTCCCCGGCACCGGTTGCTGTCATGGCACCTGCCATGGCGAGGGCACCGATGAGCATGAACGCAATGTCAACAGGGAGCGCAGCAATCGCTTCCTTTCCGGTCAGTGTTCCGCAGATAACGGTAAGAACAGCGCCGAGCAGGCAGACTTCCCATGCGGCAAGACCGAATCTGCTGCCGGTGAAGAAGAGAATGATAACCATGAAGAAGATGATGACGCCCGCCCAGTCAGCGAAGGGCTTCAGCGGGGTCTTCTGCTTTGCAACAGCGACATCCTGGAGGGGAACCGGCGGGTTTTCCGGAGCAATCTTATAACCCATCGTCCATGCCCAGAGCGGAGCGATGATCAGCATCGGCCAGCGGCCCAGTGTGAAGTCGATCGCGTTGAATGTGTATTCGGATTCATATGTCTCGAGGAAGCCGCTGAAGATACCGGATTCCTGAATTGCGGCACCGGAAGGAAGAATGCAGCAGCAGGCGACGCATACCATGCCGAGCGGGAACATGACCTTGGAAGGGGAAACGTTGTATTCACGGCACATCTGAAGCGCAAGCGGGAAGACGATGCAGTAGCATGCACCGGGGCTGTTCATCACATTGGTGAGCAGGGCAGCCAGCAGAAGATATACCAGATATGTCCGCTTGAAGGATCCGCCGGTCAGTTTGACGACAGCCTTCGAGAACTTGTCGACCAGGCTTGTCCGGCTGAGACCGGCTGATACAACGAACATGGCCGCCATCATGACGACGTTATTGTTTCCGAAGTAGGAGAGTGCTGTCTTGGCATCGAGGCATCCTGTCATGACGAGGGCGACGATGGTGGACATACCGACAACACCCATGGGGAGTTTGTTCGTGCCGTAGAGAATCAGTGAGGCAACGAAGATGATAATGCAGATGATAAGCTGATTGTTCATATAACTTTTCCTCTCTTCCTGTTACTGGTCGCAGACCGAACCGTCCAGGTTCAGACGCATGGAGACTTCATGAGGACGGAACGGGAACCGTTCTTCCACATCGGGAACCAGATCGATGCCGATACCGGGCTCTTCCGGAACCATCAGGTAACCGTCTTTGAATTCGGGAATGTGATTTACCATATCAACCTGACGGAGTTTGACGCCGGTGTTGAGCAGATTGTCCGCCGTGGATGCCTTGTAGGGATCCGGGTATTCCGTGATGGCGATATTTTCGGTTGCTGCTGCGAACTGCAGAATTGCATTTGTTGTCACCGGGCTGAGCGGATTATGGGGTACCAGTGAGCAGTGATGCGCTTCCGCAAGCGTCGCAATCTTTTTCGCACCGGTGAAACCGCCGCAGACAGCCAGCGACATGCGCACATAGCTGCACGCCCCGCGTTCAATCAGCATTGCGAAGTCGAAGAAACTTGTGATCCGCTCGCCGGTAGCGATCGGAATATTTGTTTTGGAAGCGACTCTTGCCATCTCATCGTAGTTGTCCGGACGGATCGGATCCTCCAGGAACATCGGATTGTACGGTTCCAGGCGGTGGCTCAGCTGTACTGCAAGTCCCGGTTCCAGGCGGCGGTGCATCTCAATGCAGAGATCGATGTCATCTCCGACCGCTTCACGGACACGGGCAAGGCGGCGTTCGGCATTGTAGAGAAGCTCGGTATTGTTTTCATGGAACGGCATGCTGCGCGGTTCATCCAGGAACAGATTGAGATGGCCGAGCGCGGTAAATCCTTCTTCCTTGCCGCGGACTGCATTTTCAACGAGCTGATCCTCTGTCTGACCGGCGGTATGATTGTAGACGCGTATTTTGTCGCGGCATTTTCCGCCCAGCAGACGGTAAACCGGAACCTTGTAGTATTTGCCGGCGATATCGTACAGTGCCACGTCGATTGCGGAGATCGCTGCCATGATGGCTGCTCCCCGGAAGTGTCCGTAGCGCTGCATGTACTGCCAGTGGTGTTCGATATCCAGCGGATCTTTTCCTACCAGATATCCTTTGAACATTTCGATTGCGGTAGCGCTGGCTGCCAGAAGTCCCCAGGCTCCTGCTTCACCGATTCCGTAAATACCTTCATCCGTAATGACTTTTGCGAAGACGCAGCGGTTTGCACGGATAACCTGTACATCGGTAATAATCATCTGACTTTTCCTCCTCATCATTTTCTGCTTTTCTTACACCCAAAAAATAATCCCGATTTCACGGGGAGTAAAATTGGAAAAAACAAATGAAATCATTGATAAACAGCAATTGGAAACGCTTTCGGAATGAGGATATACTGAATCAGAGGAACAGGTGCAGAGACTGCAGAGAGGTATATCGGATGACACTCGACCAGTTAAATTATCTTCTTGTCCTTGCAGAGGAACAGAATGTAACACGTGCGGCACAGAGGCTTTATATTACCCAGCCAACACTGACTACTTTTATTACAAAACTCGAAAAAGAACTCGGTACAAAGCTGTTTGACCGTACCCGCAATCCCGTCAGACTGACAGACAACGGTGAACTGTATATAAAGAAAATGAGGGAGATTCTTCTGGCAGAGCAGCAGCTGAAAGAAGAACTGAAATATCATGACTCCGACCGCAGACGCATCCGCATCGGGATCGGCTACGCCCACAGCACCATGTGGGCACAGCGCCTGGCTGCCAGACTGCTCAATATATATCCGCAGCTGGATATTCAGTTTCATGAAGGTCAGGAAGCCAGAATGATCTCGGAGCTGCGCAAAAATGAAATCGATGTCTTCTTCGGACATGCGGAAATCGATCCGGTCAGCTTCGTATTCGGTGAACTGATGGAGGAGCGGATTGTTCTGCTGGTACCGCGAAAATATGTTCCTGATGCTCCGGAAAATCCGGATCCTTCCTGCCCGGTTGAAATCAGACCGGAACTGCTGGAGAAAATGCGGATGATTATCCCGGGGAATTCCATGGGACTGAATCTGAACGTGCAGCTGCTCTGGAAACATTACAGCATTACGCCGGATTCGCTGATCCAGACAAACAATACGATCTCCGGCGTGCAGATGGTAGCGGAAGGACTCGGATACATGCTCGGAAATGAGGAGCTTGTAAAATTCCTTCAGCCGGATCAAAGATCCAATGTCGTCTACTGCACACTGCCGGATATGAAGCAGACACGCAAATACTATTACGGATATGCCGGGAATAATCCGGAGAAGGAAATCATCCTGGAAACAATCCGGATAATAAAACAGATCTCCGGTGCGGATCATCAGGCATAGCGGCATACGGCAAAAAACGAATCGGATAATATAACATCATCGGATCAGCCTGCAGAAGAAACATGCCTGCCCGGCAGATCCATGATGTTTTTTATTCGTTGTTATATCAGTTCTGTACGTATAAAATCAGTGGTACGGAAGAAAAGAAATACTGAATATTCTGCGGTGCGGAAAATGACGCAGATGCGGATGTGTGCTGTTGGTGCGGCAAATCAATGCACGAAAAGGACCATCTGCTGAAAGAATATCTTTATAAGAAAACCAATCCTCATTGCTTATTCAATCTCCTGGGGTATCACACGAACGCATATTCGGAATACGGTTCAACCTGCTTAAATCGAACAACTGCGAATGAGTGGCCGGCTGACTGGCTTTTCGACGGACGCAATATGGTCCAAGGAGAATAGCGTCACACCAATGCCATCCCATTCTAACAGTTTCAACAATGAGAGGATGTAGACCTGGCTGGCTGTCAGGTATTACACCATGTACCTATATAGTAGGAGGAGAATGTTTCATCTTCCAGACATCGCAGGATCGTTTCATTGCGCACAGTCTGTCTTTTATCTTCGCTGAATACAAAGTCTGCCTCACAATGAGAGTACAGCTGACAGCCTGTTGCGATCGAACCTTTGCATTCTTTGCAATCAGCCTGAACCGCAGAACCTGTATGACAGATCCGATCAGTTCTTTCAGCATACTGCACCTTATCATCCTTTATTGATTTCATGAAACAAAAACAGGACTTCAACAGTCCTGCCTGATGAACGTGGAGCTGACGAGACTCGAACTCGCTACCTCATCGCTGCCAGCGATGCGCTCTCCCAGGTGAGCTACAACCCCATTGCAATAGTATT
>JAFWNG010000008.1 GCA_017510405.1 Solobacterium sp. | reverse complement strand
GCGGCGGCAGTGCCATGGACGTTGCCAAGTGCATCAAGCTGTATGCCAATATGGATCCGGGACAGAACTATCTCGATCAGCTTATTGTTCCGAATGACATTCCGTTCCTGGCGGTGCCGACAACAGCGGGCACCGGTTCGGAAGCCACCCGCTATGCGGTCATCTACTATAAAGGAGAAAAGCAGTCGATCAGCCATGTATCGTGCATTCCCGATGCCGTACTGATGGATCCGGGTGTGCTGAAGACTCTGCCGGAATACCAGAAGAAATCCACGATGCTCGATGCGCTCTGCCATGCGACAGAGTCATTCTGGTCGGTGAATTCCACCGATGATTCCAAAGTGGATTCCATCGCGGCCATCCGCGGGATCCTGGCAAACATGGAAGGCTATCTGGCCAATACCGACGAAGGCAATGCCGGTATGCTGGAAGCGTCCCACAAAGCGGGCAAGGCGATCAATGTCACGCAGACAACGGCGGGACATGCCATGTGCTATAAGCTGACATCGCTGTTCCATATTGCCCACGGGCATGCGGCGGCGTTATGCGACGCGGCATTATTCCCGTACATGATCGAACATACCGGCCGATGCATCGATGCACGCGGCGAAGCGTATCTGAAAGAGACATTCATGCAGATCGCATATGCCTATGACTGCCGGACGCCGAAGGAAGCGGCGGAAAAGCTGCGCTCCATCGTCTATGACCGTCTGTGTATGCCCGTTCCGCAGAATGTGAGCGAAGAAGACATCCGGATCCTGACGACCTCCGTCAATCCGGTGCGTCTGAAGAACCATCCCATCCGTCTGGATGAAGAAACGATCGACAGTCTGTACCGTCAGATCCTGTCAGGAGAATCGAAATGAAAGTTGAAGAATTTGTAAAGATACTGGACAGTGACTTCTTTACCGGTGTACCGGATTCCCAGCTCAAGGCACTGTGCAACTATCTGATGCATACATACGGCATCGATCCGAAACACCACGTGATCGCAGCCAACGAAGGAAACTGCACAGCGATCGCGGCCGGCTACCATCTGGCGACCGGAAAGACGCCGGTCGTCTATATGCAGAACAGCGGCGAAGGCAATATCATCAATCCGGTGGCTTCGCTGCTCAATGACAAAGTCTATGCCATTCCGGTGATCTTCGTGATCGGATGGCGCGGCGAACCGGGCGTTCACGATGAACCCCAGCATATCTACCAGGGCGAAGTGACCTGCCGTCTGCTGGAAGACATGGGCATTGCGTATACGATCGTATCGCCGGATACGACTGTGGAAGAACTGCAGGCAAAGGCAGAAGAGTTCCGGAAAGTACTGGCGGAAGGAAAAGACGCGGCGTATGTCATCCGCAAGGGTGCTCTGAGCTACGGTGAAAAAGTTTCCTACACAAACGATTACACGATGAAGCGCGAAGACATCATCCGTCATATTACGGAAGTGTCCGGCAGTGATCCGATCATTTCCACGACCGGCAAGGCCAGCCGCGAACTGTTCGAGATCCGCACGGCGAACGGACAGACACACGGATCGGACTTCCTGACCGTCGGATCGATGGGACACTGTTCATCCATCGCGCTTGGGGCAGCTGTGCAGAAGCCGGATACCCGGTTCTGGTGCATCGACGGCGACGGGGCAGCGCTCATGCACATGGGTGCGCTCGCAGTCATTGCGGACTGTGCGCCGAAGAACCTGGTGCACATCGTCATCAATAACGGTGCGCATGAGACGGTGGGCGGGCAGCCGACCGTGCTGAAAGGCATCAGCGTTGCCGAAGCGGCGAAGACATGCGGCTATCCGTACACGGTACGTGTCACGAATTTTGAAGATCTGGACAAAGAACTGCGTCTGGCGAAAGAACGCGGCGAACTGTCCCTGATCGAAGTGGAATGCGCGATCGGCGCAAGAGATGATCTTGGCCGTCCGACGACCACCGCATTGGAAAATAAACAGAACTTCATGGAATATCTGAAGCAGCACTGACCTTGCCATGCCGTACGTGTGGTATGGTATGGAAGGAAAAAATGGCAGGAGAATTGAGCGTATGAATATATTGGCAGGTGCACTTGGTGCAGTAATGAAATGGTGTTACGGTCTGGTCCGCAACTACGGACTGGCGATCGTACTTTTTACCTTCTTCTCAAAGGTCGTTCTTTTGCCGGTCACGATATGGGTACAGAGAAACTCTATCAAGATGGTGCGTATGATGCCGGAACTCAACCGCATCAAGATCCGCCACTTCGGCGACAAGGACACCATCGCCGATGAGACGTCGAAGCTGTACAAGAAAAACAAGTATTCCGCACTGGCTTCCATCGTTCCGCTCGTGCTGCAGATCACCCTGCTGTTAGGCGTTATCTCCGTTATCTACCATCCGCTGGATTATGTCCTCGGCGTGGACAAGACGGTCTCGAAGGAACTGACCGATGTCACTCTGACACAGGTCGAAGGACTCAATCCGGAGTCCAATTCCCTGCAGCTGGCAGTTGTGGAATATGTTCAGAACGATCCCAGCAGCGCGGCACTGCAGGAAGTGGTGCAGCGTCACAGTGAGACCGACGTCAATGCTGTAATACAGGAGATCGATGCGATGAAGATGAACTTCCTCGGATTCGACCTTGGCAGGACCGCCTCCAAAGACGGCGGCATCTCCATCCTGGCACCGTTCTTAGCGGGATTGTCCGCCTGGTTATTAAGCTTCTGTCAGAACCGGATGAACGTACTGCAGTCGGCACAGGGAAAGATGAGCCAGTTCGGTACAATGGCGTTCTCCGTAGGCATCTCGCTGTATCTGGGCTTCTTCGTACCGGTAGGCGTTGCGGTATACTGGGTATTCTCCAACCTGTTCACGATCTTACAGCAGTATATTCTGAACAAGGTGATCAACCCGAAGAAATACGTCGATTATGCAGCGCTGGAAGAAACAACGAAGGAACTGGCACAGTACAATGCCAACAGTAAGAAGAACAAGAGAAAGCGCAATGACCCGCTGGTGAAGCGCGCCAAGGCGGACTACAAACGGTTCTTCTCCGTCGGAAACAAGCATCTTGTCTTCTATTCCGAAAGCAACGGTTTCTATAAGTACTATGCGGGAACGATCGACTTCATCCTGAAGTATACGAATATCCCGCTGCACTACATCACAAGCGATCCGAACGATCAGATCTTCGAGATGGCAAAGGAAAATCCGCAGATCATTCCGTATTACATCGATGACCAGAGTCTGATCACTCTGATGATGAAGATGGACGCGGATGTCGTCGTCATGACGATGCCGGATCTTGAAACCTACCAGATCAAGAGAAGCTATGTCCGCAAGGATATCGAATATGTATATATCCCGCACTGCATGAACTCGCTGAACCTGACGATGCGCAAGGGATGCACGGACCACTTTGACTCGGTACTGTGCACCGGCAAGCATCAGCTGGAAGAGATCCGCAAGACGGAAGAAGTCTACGGACTTCAGCCGAAGATCCTCGTCGAAGCAGGCTATCCGCTGCTGGATGACATGATCGCTTCGTATCAGGAATCGCAGGCAGTGGAAAAGGTGCCGGAGACAAAAACGATCGAACATACCAGAGAAGTCGTATCCGTCACGCGTCACCTGCGCAAGGCAGGCCGTCAGAACAGCTCTATGCGCGGCATCCGTTCCGTAGCCCGTCATATGCACGGCAAGATGCGTGAGCTGACCAATGACTGGGTATGCACAACAGAAACGAGCACGGTCACAACGACCGAGACGGTAGAGATCCCGCCGGTACGCACCGTACTGATCGCACCGTCGTGGCAGAAGGACAACATCGTGGACAGCTGTCTCGATGCTCTGCTGGATGCCCTCAAAGGACATGACTACAAGATCATCGTCCGTCCGCATCCGCAGCACGTACGCCATATGCCGGAACGCATGGAACAGCTGAAACAGCGCTTCGCCGATGACGACATGGTGGAGATCCAGACCGACTTCACATCCAACAGCACGGTCTTCGAAGCCGACATGATGATCACCGACTGGTCGGGTATCGCGTATGAATATGCATATACGACACTGAAGCCGGTCCTGTTCATCAACACGCCGATGAAGATCATGAACCCGGAATATGAAAAGATCGGTATTGAGCCGTTCAACATCTATATGCGTGATATCCTCGGCGCATCCATCGCACCGGAGAACGTCAGCACGGAAGCCGCAGAGAAAGTGGAATACCTGCTCACGCATAAAGATGAATACCAGGATATCATCCGTAAGACCGTGGATGAATACTGCTATCACGTCGGTGACAGCGGCGAGGCAAGTGCCCGCTACATTATCAACGCTGTCATGCGTCAGGCACGCGGACGTGTGGAAGAAGAGAAAAAAGAAGCAGAAAAGAAAAAGCGCAAAGGCAGAAAGCAGAAAACTGCCGCAGCGTAAGAACGAACAGACCGGACACGGTCTGTTTTTTCGTATCCGGCAATGTATAATAAGACCATCGCAAAGGAGGAAGGCTATGCATACACTGCGGGATCAGATCGTGAAATTCTCTCTGACCGGCGTTCTGTGCACGCTGATCGACTATGTCTGCTACAGTGTGTGTCTGCGGCTGGGCGTACCGTATCTTGCGGCCGGCGTGATCGGCTTTACCGTCAGCGTGACCATTAACTACTTCCTCAGCATGCGCTATGTCTTTGTGCCGCGTGCAGATATGTCCGTGCGGAAACAGTTCGCGCTGTTTCTGATCATGAGTGTGTTCGGCCTGCTCATCCATGAAGCAGTACTGTGGCTTCTGATGGAGGCGGTATATCCGGTATTGCCTTTGTCCGTGCCCCGGGAGATCGCGGAACGCATTGCCAAGCTGTGCGCGACCGGTGTGGTGATGGTATATAACTTCATTTCCCGCAAGATCGTACTGGAAGAAAAGAAGGAAAATGCATGAATAACGATATACAGAAGTGGATCCTCAGGGATCCGGCGAGATACGCGTACTTAGCGGATTTTGCGGCATACGGCGCAGAAGTCCTGCAGAGCGATGACGATGCGCTGGTGCTTCTGCAGAAAGACAGCGGAATTGCCTATGGGGCAGGAAGCGGCATTCAGCCGTGTCCGTGCCGCCTGATGATGGTGGATACGGAAGAAGAGCGGGACCGGCTGCTGGAAGAAAAGCAGTTCACGGATTTCTTTCCGTGCAGAATGGCATATGCGCCGGAACCGGTAAAAGCTGCACCGGTACCGGACGGCATCGCATTGCGGGCGATGACACCGGCGGATTTTGCGGCGATACGGTACTGGTACAAAAGCTATGTCCACGTCTCCGATGAAGAGATCCTGCACAGTATCCGGGACGGGATGACCGGCGCTTACGAAGGCAGTGAACTGTGCGGCTTTGCCGGCTGGCACGAAGAAGGTACGATCGGATTCCTGTATGTGCGGGAAGAATACCGGCACAGAGGCATTGCCCTGGCACTGGAAACACATCTGATTGAAAAGACACAGGCAGCGGGACGGCTTGCCTATGTCCATGTGGCGGAAGGAAATGAAGCGTCGTTCGCGCTGCAGCGGGCATGCGGAATGATCATTGACGAAAAGCCGTTCTACTGGATGATCCGCTGACAGTTTTTTTTGGAGAATGCAGAATTCTGTGTTCAGGAAAAACGCTTGACACCTCATAAGGTACTATGTATGATAGTAAGCGTAAAGGAGAAGACCTATGCTGAAAACAACAGGCATTAAAAACTACCGGCGCAGTCACGAATGCTTCGATCAGCCATTCGTATTTTGTGCATGCCTGTGTTTCCGCGGTGTCTTCAGAGAGGAATAACAGGGAAAAGAAGCAGTCTTTTCCGCTATGATCCTTAACAGACAGCAGGGGATGCAGGGAATGCATCTCCTGTTTTTGCGTGCAGGACGCATTCAGTCCTCCGTATGCCGCCGCGAGGCATACGGTCAACGTTCCTTCCCGATGCGGACGCGGCACAGAGGAAGGAAAATACCGCCGAAAGATCGATGGACTTGTATCGGCACTCCTCCTGCAGAAAATCACACCCCGTTATGAGGGGAAATGAAACAGGTCGTAGAATACAGGTACAGGCAGGGGAACCTGCTTCAGAACAGAAGGAGAAACACATGATGAAGGAAATCGCAAGAAGACATGAGATCGAATCGTTCCGCAGCGAATACCAGCGCAGTCATTCGTATGTGTTTTATGTGTGCATGAGGGAGAAGAGAATGCCCGGTTCCTGACCGGGAATCTGTAATATCCGTTTATTCCGACAGGAGATGCACACGTAAAAGGCATCTCCTGTTTTATATTCAGCGTGTAGTCCAGTGGCAGGACGCCGGGTTGTGGCCCCGGCAGGGCAGAGTTCGATTCTCTCCACGCTGACTGTGCGGTCATGGTGAAATGGTGAACACACGGGATTTTCAATCCTGCAATGCGGGTTCGATCCCCGCTGATCGTACTTACAGTCCTCTGCATGCCGCCGCGAGGCATGCAGTCAATGTTCCTTCCGAGCGTGTACGCGGCACCGGTGAAGGAAAATGAAAAGCCGAAAGATCGATGGACTTGTATCGGCATATTCTATATGCCTCGTTGGCGCAGTTGGAAAGCGCACCCGGCCGCGAACCGGAAGGGGGCAGGTTCGAATCCTGTACGAGGAGCCATATGTCTCTGTAGCACAATTGGATAGTGCACGGGTCTTCTAAACCCGTGAACGGGGTTCGAATCCCTGCAGGGACGCCATATGGATCTGAAGCTCAGAAGGTAGAGCGGCAGGCTGAAGACCTGCGCGTTGCTGGTTCGACTCCAGCCGGATCCACTTCGTGCTGCCATCTTCCAACGGTCAGGAAACCCGGTTCTCACCCGGGAAACGAGGAGTTCAATTCTCCCTGGCAGTACCATACGCCGGATGATGCAGAAGCGGCCTTCTGCACCGCCCAGAAAGCGGATCGTTCTTAACGGAATGGGGATCGACACCTCCTTCCGGCGCCTATGCCGACATATCGTAATGGTAACGAAGCGGTTTGCTAAACCGTGTACATTCTGTATTCTGCGTTCGAGTCGCAGTGTCGGCGCTCACGGCCCTGTCGTACAACGGCTTCAGTATGGCAGGCTCTGAACCTGCAGATCTTTGTTCGATTCAAAGCGGGGCTGCGGAAGAAATATATGATGCAATGTCATATATTTTTTCTTTTTTTGTGAAAGATGCGGAAGGAATTGTACACTTGTAGTGTTGAAGGTACCTGAAATGGAAGATAAAGAGATCGTTGATCTGTATTTTAAGAGAGATGAACAGGCGATCCGCGAAACGGAACAGAAGTACGGACAGTACTGTTTTACCGTGGCGTACCGGATCCTGTATGAAAACCGGGACAGTGAGGAATGCGTCAGTGATACGTGGCTTCAGGCATGGAATACCATCCCACCGCAGCGTCCGTCCCTGCTGAAATACTACCTGGCGAAGATCACGCGGTATTTTGCAGTGAACCGGCTTCGTACGCGCACGCGGCAGAAGCGGGGCGGAAATGAAGCGGACATTGCCCTGGAAGAACTGGAAGCGGTCCTGAGTGACGGGAACGATCCGGAGAAGGAATATGACCGGAACGAGCTGATCCGGGTGCTGAACCGGTTCCTGAAGATGCAGAAAGCACAGGACCGGGATCTGTTTATCCGCCGGTATTTCTACGCAGAGCCGGTGAAAGAGATCGCGGAACGATACGGGATGCGGGAAAACGCGGTCAGCCTGCGTCTGTCGCGGACACGGGAAAAACTGAAAGAAACACTGCGTAAGGAAGGATATGTATGAAACTGCACGTAGCGGTATTTGATGCCCTGAGCGGCATCGATGAGAAAATGCTGGAACACAGCGAGCGTCCGCAGAGAAGCTTTGCGCTGCACTGGGCACAGGCAGCCGGCCTGCTGGTGCTGGTGTTCTGCCTGGTTCTGATCCCGCACCTGCACGGGATGGGGGCACCCGCTTCCGGGGCACAGGATGCGAAATATGAGGACTCTGCCTATGAGACGGCTGCGGCGAGCACAAACTGTATCTTTACGGATGAACTGACCGGGATGCTGGAAGACGGAAAGACGGTCATGATCCGGATCACTGTGACAGAAAATGCGGGACAGGCATATGAAACACTGTATGGAATACTGAAAGAAGCCGGTATTTCCGCGGAAATAACAGAAGCGGGGCTACAGGCGGAGATGAACGCGGCTGATCTTGGCAGGATCGTATGGCCGGAAGAGTATACACTGTATTTTGAAGCAGTCAGGGAGGAAAAATGAAACGGAAATGGATGACGGCAGCGGTACTGGCAGTACTGCTGGCAGGATGCGGCAGTGCAGCGGGAAAGCCGCAGTATACCAATGAAGAGGCGGCTGTCGGCGGCGGTGCGTATGACGAAAAGTATGAGACCAGTCCGGCCGCTGCCCCGGATGCGCTGATCGACCCGGAAATGACGGCGGACCAGCAGGAAAAACTGGTCTACCGGGCAGACCTCAGAGTCGAGACGCGGAAATACGACGAGACCGTTGCGAAGCTGCGGGAAGCGGTAAAGCAGTACCAGGGATTCTTCGTATACGAGTACCAGTATGAGACCGGCTACAGCTGGAAGTATGAGAAACAGAAAGGTACGATGCACCTGGACGTCACCGTGCGCATACCGGCAAAAGACTTCCAGACATTCCTGGAATCCATGGACAGTGTGGGAAGAGTGGTCTCCCGCAATACGTCCGCGGATAATATCACGCGTCAGTACAATGACACCACCATCCAGATCGAAGCGCTGCAGAAGCAGGAAACGCGCCTGCTGGAAATGATGGATAAGGCAGAGACCATCGAAGATATGATCCTGGTGGAAAAGAGACTGACGGAAGTACAGACCGATCTGAATCTTCTGATGACGCGGAAAGAAAACATGGACACCGATGTGGAATATTCCACCGTGACATTGACGATCGATGAAGTAAAAGAGTACACGGAAGTCCATGAAGACTTCGGCGGCAGACTGGTACAGGGCTTCACGGACGGCTGGAAGAGCTTCCTGAATGTGATCGAAGGCACAGCCGTCGGCATCCTGTATCTCAGCCCGTACATCCTGCTGATCCTGGCATGCGTGCTGATCTTCCGGAAACTCGGCATCAAAGTCCGGCTGCCCGGACGGAAAAAGCCGAAGGACAATGCATAAACGCAGGAATTTCCTTGCATTTCAAAGTGCGCCTGTGTTAGTATAAATGAGCACTTTCTTTAGACACGTACAGAGGTCTAAGGCAGAAGGGAGAAAAGAAATGAAGAACAACATCCATCCGAAGTACTACAAGGCAAAAGTCGTCTGCACAAGCTGCGGTTCTGAATTCGAAACAGGCTCCACAGTGAAAGAGATCAAGGTAGACACCTGCTCGAACTGCCATCCGTTCTATACGGGTCGTCAGAGATTCGCACAGGCACAGGGCCGTGTAGAGAAGTTCAACAGAAAATACGGACTTAAGTAAAAAGGTCATACGTGACCTTTTTTCTTTGTTTATGGTAAAGTATAGGAGAACAGAATTCGATACATATAATCCATAGATCAGAGGAGGCACAGTATGTCTGAGAACAGCTACAGTGAACATCTTAAGAGTATTCTTGATTTATTCAGCAAAAAAGCCGAAAACGGAGAAGAGATCACATCCGAAGAGCTGCGCAGGGAAGCAGAGAAGCAGGGACTGAGTGAGGAAGAAACCGAAATTCTTTTTGACGTTCTGGAAGACTCTCTTCTGATCACGGAAGAAGAAACAGACGATGAGTTCTTCGCGGACGAAGAAGAGAATCCGGAAAACGAATACTATGAGGACGGCGGGGAAGAGGAATCCCGGAATGACGGAGATATCCTGCCGTCTGCCGGCGGCGGAAAGAGCGCCGGTGCTTCGGATGCCGTCAAGCAGTATCTGAAAGAGATCGGCAGTTATCCGCTTCTCACAAAAGAAGAAGAACTGGAGACGGCGAAGAAGGTCGCTGAGGGAGATCCGGAAGCCAAACAGAAGATGATCATCAGTAATCTGCGCCTTGTCGTGTCCGTGGCAAAGAACTATACGAACCGGGGACTGAATCTGCTGGATCTGATCCAGGAAGGAAACATCGGTCTGATCCGTGCCGTGGAAAAGTTTGACTACACGAAGGGCAACCGTTTCAGCACGTACGCGACATGGTGGATCCGCCAGGCGGTCAACCGGGCAATTGCGGAACATTCCCGCGATATCCGTCTGCCTGTGCATCTCAACGAAGAGATCACGAAGATCAACCGCGCCCGGAAACATCTGACCCAGGAACTGAACCGGGAACCGACCTATGAGGAGCTCGCCGAAGCGACCGGGCTGGCAAAAGAGAGAATCGAAGAGATCGACCGCGTCAATGTGGCGACGGTATCTCTTGACAATACAACAAGCGACGATGATAATGCCTCTACAGTGAGTGATTTTATTCCGGATGACAGTGCGATCGATCCGGCACGGTATGCCAAAGACAACGTGCTGAAAGAACAGATCGACCGGGTCCTGAAGGAACTGCCGGAACGGGAGGAAAAGATCATTCGCATGCGTTACGGACTGGACGGCGGCGAACCGAAGACACTGCAGGTCGTCGGCGAGGAATGTCATGTAACGCGTGAGAGGATACGCCAGATCGAAGCCAAGGCGATCCGCCGGCTTCATCACATCCTGGCGAACAAACAGGAGTTCAAAGACCTGAAAGACTAAGGAGGAACTGCGTATGGATGCGGTAAGAACCAAGCTTGCCGAAATCGAAAGTGAATACGAAGAGATCAACAGAAAACTGATGCAGGAAGACATCGTTTCCGATCCGAAGCAATTGACACGTCTGTCCAAAGAACAGGCGCGTCTTTCTGCACCGGTGGAAGCGTACCGGAAACTGAAGGAACTGGACGAGAGGATCGCCCAGGCCGAGGAACTGCAGCAGGAAGAAGATCCGGAAATGAAAGAAATGGCGGAAATGGAACTGGAAGAGTGTGTTCCGGAGCGGGAAGAACTGCTTCTGCACATCCAGAAACTGCTGATACCGAAGGATCCGGACGACGATCATGACGTGATCATGGAGATCCGCGGCGGTGCAGGCGGCGATGAAGGGAATATCTTTGCCGGCGATCTGTACCGCATGTATACAAAGTTCGCGGAAAGCAGAGGCTGGAAGATCCAGGTCATGGAAGCTTCCGTCAGTGAAGCGGGCGGTTTTTCCCAGATCATTTTCTCGGTGAAGGGGAACGATGTATACGGACAGCTGAAATATGAGTCCGGCGTGCACCGGGTCCAGCGTGTTCCCAAGACCGAAGCGCAGGGACGCATCCATACGTCGACCGCGACCGTACTCTGTCAGCCGGAAGCGGAGGAAGCAGACGTTGAGATCGACGAAAAAGACCTTACCATTGAGACTCACCGTGCTTCCGGCGCCGGCGGCCAGCATATCAACAAGACCGACAGTGCCGTGCGCATCGTGCATCTGCCTACCGGGATCACCGTCAACTGTCAGGAAGGGCGGAGCCAGATCGAGAACCGGGAGACCGCCATGCGTCTCATCCGTGCCCGCGTCTATGAGGAATACCGCCGCAGAAGAGAAGAGGAAGAAGGAAAGATCCGCCGGGCTAAGATCGGCACCGGTGACCGTTCCGAAAAAATACGTACGTATAACTATCCGCAGAACCGTGTCACCGATCACCGGATCGGCCTGACCATTACCCAGCTTGACCGCATCATGGAAGGCAGACTGGACGGCATTATCGACGGTCTGCTGGCGGAAGAAGAGCGCAGAAAGCTGGAGGAAAGCAAAGTATGATCTTCTCCGAGACAGTGCGCAGGTACGAAAGACTCTGTGAAGAGAATGATGTGCCGGCGGAAACGGTCATGGCATACCTGGTGGAATTGAGCCAGAGAGAGCGTTACGACCTGTATGTTCATTTTGAGGAAGACATGCCGGCAGAACTGGCGGATGAGTTTGAAAAAGGCATGAAACGCATCCTGAACCAGGAACCGATGTCGCATGTACTCGGCTATTCGTGGTTCTACGGATATAAGATGGAAGTGAATCCGGATGTTCTGATCCCGCGGGTGGAAACGGAGGAACTGTGCGCGCAGATCCTGGCCCGGATGGATGAGATCTTCCCGGACAGAGATGAGATCGTGACCGCGGACGTAGGCACCGGCAGCGGTGCCATTGCCATCACGGTCAAACTGGAAGAACCGAAAGTCACCATGACGGCGACGGACATCAGCGAGGAAGCGCTGGCAGTCGCGAAGAGAAACGCGGCGGTCAACGGAGCGGATGTGGAATTCCTGTGCGGCGACATGGTGAAGCCGCTGATCGAAGCCGGAAAGAAACTGGATGTCCTCATCAGTAATCCTCCGTATATTCCCAGGGAAGAGCAGATGGAGCGGTCCGTTGTGGACTTTGAACCCCATGTTGCGCTGTTTGGCGGGGAAGACGGACTGAAATTCTACCGGCAGATCTTCCGGGACTGCCGTCAGGTATTAAAAGAGAAAGCATTCATGGCTTTTGAGATGGGCTGGGATCAGCGGGAGGCGATGAGCGCTCTGGTGGAGAGCAGCCTGCCGGAAGCGAACTATGAGATCCTGAAAGATATGAACGGCAAAGACCGTATGCTGTTCGTATACTTCGGATGCGGAAATGAGGAAGTATGCGGCTGAAAGATGCATTGATCGAAACACGGGGCGGGGAATGGATCCGCATGACAGCAAAGAACGGCGGTCTTTCCGGCGAAGGAGAACTGAATGAGATCGCGCAGGAAACTGCGGGACTCCTGCTGTCGCCGGATGTGCTGAGCGAACGCATGCTTACCCTGCATGATGAAGATATCAGCTTCCTGAACTATGTCATCCGCAGCGGCGGCAAAGTACTGCCCGCAAAGGCAAACTATGCCTCGGCGGACCGTCTGCGCAATATCGACGCGGCGTTTGTACGCAGGGGATCTGTGACGCTGGAACTGGCGGATGAACTGCCTGCAGCTTATGCTGCAATCGATACGCCGGAGTTCCATGAACTGCGTCAGAAAGTATCGTGGCTTCTCGACTGTCTGAAGATCTCGGCGCAGATCCACGGCATTATCTCCATATCGGATCTCGGTACGATGTACCGCCGTCATCCCGACCGGAACGAACCGAATGAGGAGCTGGTATTCACTCTGATGCGGCATGTCAAGGGCTCGCCCGAATGCCCCATGGAGCAGAAGGGAGCGGAGTTCATCGTAAACGGACTGGCGGAGACTGGTCACGAAAAGAAGCTGCGCATCCATCATGAACAGGTGCCGGCGGGCATTCCGTCGTACAGCGAGATGAAGGATATTCTGCAGCGGGGCTATCCGTCCAAAGTGAAGGAATACTGGACCCTGAAGAAATTCCTGGTCCGGGAGACGCTCGTGCGCGAGGATTATGCCGAAGCGGTACTGGAGCTGATCTGGAAGCTTCTGTCGAGCGGAAACACCTATTCGGAAGTGATGAAGGTGATGGAGATGCAGGCGATACCGATCCCGGAGACGGCGAAAGTAAAAATGAAGCCCCTGCTCGGGGACGTGTGGGATGTGACGAGAATGCTGCTGTGCAACGGTCATACACCGCATGATGTGCTCAGGGGACAGAGGGATATCTTCCTGAGTCACTGACGCCGAAGAATTCAGATTTGAAATCTTGTTTTATGGGAGTCTTTGGGATACTATATTAAAGTTCGCAGAACGAACCGAGGTAAGTATTCTATGAGGAAGAGAAAAGATTTCACGAAGAAACAGGGATATGGAAAAGAAGTGCGGGTATTAAAAGCGCTGCACGGAATGGAATATATTCTGTATGTCGTGGGTTTTGCTCTTCTTTTTATTACACCTGCGCATGCATATATCGATCCCTCGGTCATGACGTATGCCATCCAGGCAGTCGCCGGTCTGGTGATCGCTTCGGGAACGTTCCTCGGCATCTTCTGGCGCAAGATGCGCCGCCGTCTTATGGGCGGAAAGACCGTCAGGGAAAGCAAATATCATCAGTTTGAAAGCGATGCGCTGGAGTTCCTTGATCCGGAAAACCCCGGTATCTCGATGACGCCGGAAGATATCCCGTATGAGGGACCGATCCGCTTCAACAACGGTGAAAAGGCAGATGTTGAGATACGCCTCAAGGATGCCCGTCCGCCGCATAAGCTTACATGGGCGGAGAGGATCGGCGATGTCGTACCGATCGTTCTGATGCTTGCGGTGACATTCGGCGTATTCATGCCGTCGTCCCTGTATCTTGGAAACGTCAACGAATTCATCTTTGACTATGCCAAGGATGTTCTTCCGATCATCCTGTCGGCAGCGTGCGTCGGCTTTGTGGCGCTGGAACTGCTTCTGTCCATATTCCCGGGCAGACTGTATCTGATCCTGTCTTCACTGGTATTCAGCATCGGCCTCGGCTTCTACATCCAGGGCAACTTCCTGAACCCGAAGTTCACATACCTGAACGGTACAGCCATTGAATGGGCGAAATACGCTTCCTACCAGACGACGGGAACGATCGTATGGTCGCTGCTGTTCATCATTCCGCTGGTCCTGATCCTGTGGAAGACAAAAGCGGGACGGGTGGCGCGCACCGGCATCAGCCTGTTCCTTGCGGCTGTGCAGATCACTTCGCTGTTCTACATGGATATGAGCACAAAGAAGACGCTGTCCTCCGATGTATTTGTTACAAAGGTCGGAGAATGGGATCTGTCCAAACACAACAATACCGTCGTATTCCTGGTCGATACGCTGGACGCGGCATGGTTTGAAAGCTATGTCATGTCGGACCCGGATTATGTTGACTATTTCAAAGACTTTACCTATTACAGCGACTGCGTGGGCGGCGGAGCACCGACTCTGCTGGGCGTGCCGCTGCTGTTTACCGGCCGCAATTACATGTCGGATAAACCGCGTACAGACTATTATCAGGAAGCGTACCAGGAGTCGCATCTGTTCCGCGACCTCGTGGCGTCGGGTGATAAAGTCAAGCTCTATGTCCCGTATGAATATATCGGATTTGCCGATCTGGAAAACATCGAGAACGTCGAGTCCCAGACGAATTTCGTCATCGGTGATGACCTGAAATTCGCCGAACAGCTGTATCAGCTGACTGCGTTCTTCGCCATGCCGATGCAGCTGAAGAAGAACTTCTGGATGGACAGCTCCGGCTTCAACAAGCTGGCTGCGGCAGTCAATAACGACAACCCGATGTTTACGGAAGATGACCCGCAGATGCGGATCGATCTGGACAACTCCGGCGTGACGGCAAACATGAATGAAGACCTGTTCGTGTACTACCATATGTTCGGCGCGCACGGACCGTACCGTATGAATGCGGAAGGCGAACGTGTTCCGGATTCTCTGGAACCGAATGCACAAAGAGAACAGATCAGAGGCTGTCTGAATATTATCCA
The DNA here is from genome assembly GCA_017510405.1 of Solobacterium sp. Lineage (GTDB taxonomy): Bacteria > Bacillota_I > Bacilli_A > Erysipelotrichales > Erysipelotrichaceae > Bulleidia. The sequence goes on along the minus strand of JAFWNG010000008.1, from coordinate 69,225 downwards.
CGATGTTATGACGCAGATGAAGGAACTGGGTGTCTATGACAACAGCACATTCATCGTCCTGGCAGACCACGGCGGCATCCAGCTGTACCAGAATCCGACGGTTCTGATCAAGAAGCCGGGTGAAACACATGATTTCATCGTGACAAACGACGCGCCGATCATCTTCCAGAACGTTCGTGCTACGATTGCCAAGTCGCTGCTGAACCCGGAAGAGATGACAGAAGAGTACGGCAAGGCTGCAGATGAAGTAACAATGGAAGACAATCCGGAGCGGTACCATACCGCGACACGTGTCCTTGGTTCCAAGATGTACGGAGACAACCCGTGGGTCATGGCGAAAGATTACGCTTTATATAAGTTCTACGGATCAGCGAGAGACCTTGACAGGGTGGAAGTTGTTGAAGTCGACGAATACGAAGGCGAAAACGATTAATGTCTGAAAGTCTGTATGCAGGTCATACAGGCTTTTTCTGTGATAGAATGAATAAGATATAAACAAGGAGTGTTTATGATTAAGACTGATCAGGCCAGAGATTTTGCACTGTTTCTGTGCAATGCGGTTCTTCTGGTTATCGATACATTGTGGTTCCAGTACATCTGGTATCATTTCTACGCGGAGGCGGTATACATCCCGTTCTGGATGAAGGGAAATATTGCGGTCGTACTTGTGTTTACGCTTGTATATGCAATGTTTGCGCAGCTGTACGGAGGCTTTGACCTGAAGGCGAATACGGCTTCGGAACTGCTGTACAACCATGCCATTGCGACGGTCATGAGCGGTATGACGCTGTATGTGCTCATCTGGCTGCTGATCCGCTATATTCCGGCGATCCCGCCGATCCTCATGTTAATGGCGCTGCTGGTATTGACGGCTGCCTCATGGGCAAAGCCTGCCAACCTCATTATGCGCCGGATCTATCCGCCGGCACGCACCGTCATCATCTATGACAACAAGGCTGCCTTCCGCAAGGGCGACGCGATCACGAAGTGGGCGGACTGGAAGTTCAGAGTCATTGAAAAGATCCGGGCTACCGAGGGATACGAATCGGTCATCAAGTGCATTGAGGACAACAAAGCCGAAGCGGTCATGCTGTGCGGCATTCACTCAAGCCAGCGGAATGACGTTCTGAAGTACTGTATCTCGAACGGCATCTATGTATATATCCGGCCGAATATCGGCGACTATATCGTGAACTCTTCCAAGCAGCTGCAGATGGCGTCTCTGCCGGTCATGCTGTGCCAGCGGGCGTCGGCTTCTGCCGGCTATGCGTTTGTAAAGCGCTTATTCGATATCATCTTCTCGCTTGCGCTGATGATCATTCTGAGCCCGATCCTTCTGATCGTTGCGATTCTGATCAAGTCATATGACGGCGGTCCGGCGCTGTATACCCAGCAGCGTATGACGAAGGACGGCAAGTGCTTCAAGATCTACAAGTTCCGCTCCATGCGCGTCAATGCGGAAAAAGACGGAGTGGCGCGTCTTGCTTCGGAACACGATGACCGCATTACGCCGATCGGCAAGTTCATCCGTGCGACCCGTATCGATGAGCTGCCGCAGATGATCAACATTCTCAAAGGCGATATGTCCGTCGTCGGTCCGCGTCCGGAGCGTCCGGAGATCGCTGAGCAGTATGAACAGACCATGCCGGAATTCTCTCTGCGTCTGCAGGTGAAGGCCGGTCTGACCGGATATGCGCAGATCCACGGCAAGTACAACACCAGTCCGTATGACAAACTTCAGATGGACCTGATGTACATCGCCAAGCAGTCCATCGCCACAGACTTCCGTATTATTCTCGGGACGATCAAAGTCATCTTCATGCCGGAAAGCACCGAAGGAATCGGCGAAGGCGAAGTGACTGCGAATGAAGGATCCGACGATAACTGGTAAGAAGAAAGTGCTGAAAGGCACTTTTTTTCTGCGCGTCCGGAATGCGTCTTGCGGTGACCGGAACAGGAAAGGTACAATAAACACTGTATTTGAACGAAAACAGCAGAGGTAACGGAAATGAAGTACAGGAAATGGATCAGCAAAGCAGTTATCGCAGCTATGGCTGCGGGACTTATACAGACAGTTCCGGTGTCTGCCGAAGAAGATACGCCGCAGGAGGAAACCACGGTCGAATCGATCCCGACAGAAACAGGCGAACAGCCGGAAGAACTCGTTAAAAAAGAATATGAAGATATCTCCAGTACTGAAGCGAGCATCCGGGGATTCGTGGTGCGCCTGTACCGTGTCGTTCTGGAAAGGGAACCGGACGATTCCGGTTATAAGACCTGGACAGAAGGAATCACCGACGGATCGATCACCGGCAGTACGGCGGTAAAGGGATTCTTCCTGAGTAAGGAAATGAATGCCAGGAATCTGGACAATGAAACATTCGTGCGTCTTCTGTACAAAGCGGAGTTGAACCGGGACGCGGATGCGACGGGACTGAAAGACTGGACGGACCGTCTGAATGTACTGATGACACGGGAGTTTGTGATCAACGGATTCCTGAACTCCGCAGAGTTTGAAAACCTGTGCAGCACATACGGCGTCACGAAGGGAAATGCAGGAAGTACGGGACTATACCGTGACCGGAACTATCAGATCACAGCGTTCGTATACCGGTTATATACGAAAGTACTGGGCCGAGGCGCAGAAGTCGGCGGACTGGAAGGATGGACACGGAAAGTGTTTACCGAAGGCGCGACAGGTGCAGATCTGGCAGTGGGATTCTTCCTGAGTCCGGAATATACGAATAAGAACACCAGCAATGAACAGTATGTAAAGACGCTGTATCAGACGGTATTGAACCGGGAAGGCAGCGCGCAGGAGATCAGCAGCTGGGTATCGTATATCACGTCCGGAAAGACGAGAAAAGAAACACTGGCAGGATTTGTGAACTCGACGGAGTTCGGAAATCTCTGCAGAAAATACGGCATTGAAAGAGGAACGCTTACCCTGGCGGAATGGAAAAACGTCGGCGGAAAGATGTACTACTACAAAGAAGACGGAACGATGGCAGCCAAAGAGGTCCTGACGATCAAGGGAAAGCGGTACGGCTTCAATGCCAAAGGCGTCTGGATCGGGGAAAAGAATGACAGCTATCTGGACGCTTACGGAAAAGCGATCTCCCTGGTCAATTCCATTACGAATGATTCCATGACCGATGAACAGAAACTGCGCACCTGCTTCGGTATCTTCAGAAACTTCACGCAGAAGAATCCGTGGATCCCGCATGACAACAGCGAAGGCTGGGTAGAGCGGTATGCCAACCACTGCTTCGATACGCATATCGGCAACTGCATGAGCTATGCGGCATGTTTCGGACTCATGGCGCAGGTACTGGGCGTAGAGAATATCTACTGCTGCAACTCCTGGGGACACGGCTGGACAGAGATCAACGGTCTGATCTATGATCCGGAGGCTGCTCTGCACAGCGGACTAAACTTCTACGGCAGACGGTTTGATGACCCGGGTGCGGGCATGAAGTACTGGGATGCGATCGACCGCACCAAGGCTTCGAGCATCTATGTAAAGCTCTGAGCCCATCCAATACGAATGAAAGCTGTATCGTGCAGTATGCACGGTACGGCTTTTTTTCCGGTTATGAACGAGCGGATAGGATTATAATAGGAATACAGATTTAGAAGGGATGTATGCGATGAAGGGGATCGTAAAGGGGACTCTCTGTCTGATGCTGGCGTTCAGCAGCGTTTTAAGCGTGCGTGCGGAAGAAAAGCCGGAACAGCCGGATATAATCACAGAAGAAACAGCGGCGGAAGAACTGCCGGAAGAAGAAACAGAAGAGACCGGTGAAGAGACACCGGAGGAACCGGAAGAAGAACAGCCGGCAGAAGAAGCCGCAGAAGAAGAAAATGATGCGGAAGCCGGTGAGGAACAGCCGGAAGAAACACCGGAAACAGAAGAAATAACGGAGCCGGAAGAAACACCGGAAACGGAAGAAATAGAAGAACCGGAACAGCCGGAAGAAGATCCTGTACAGGACAGTATTCCGGAAGAGAATGCTGAAGAACCGGCAGAGACAGAGCCGGCCGTTGAGCCGGCAGATTCGATCCTGCAGACAGCACCGCAGGGTACGGTAACGTTTGTTCATCAGCTGTATACGGGAATACTGGATCGTGAACCGGATCAGGAAGGCTGGAAGACCTGGGTAAAGGTGCTTCTGGACGGTACCGAGGCGTCGGAAGTCATTAAACAGTTTACGAACAGCGAAGAGTTCCAGAACATGGTGGATCAGCCGGTGGAACTGGTAAAGAGTCTTTACCGGGGGATCCTTGGCCGGGAAGGTTCCGACAGTGAAGCGGCTTCCTGGGCATCCCGCCTCAGTGACGGGCAGACATACCATGCGCTCCTGCAGGGATTTATCGGTTCACCGGAATTCCACAGCCGCTGTGCGTCGTATGAACTGAAGCCGGGTTCCTATGCTTCTCCGTATTACGTTGACAAGAATATCAAAGCCACCCGTTTCGTCATGTCTCTGTACCGCATCCTGCTGAAAAGAGATGCGGAATTCGGCGGTCTGGAGGGATGGACGAAGCGGCTGCTCACCGGCATGACCGGATCGGTCGTCATATGCAGTATTCTGGACAGTGCGGAGTTTCAGACAAAGATCCCTTCCAATGAAGAATATGTGACGATGCTGTATCAGGCAGTTCTGGGAAGAGAAGGCAGTTCCTCCGAAGTGTCCGGATGGGCTGTGAAGATGAACAACGGGCAGACATACCGGGCAATGATGCAGGGATTCATCAATTCGCAGGAATTCAAAAAGAGATGTGCGGACATCGGCATCCAGCCGGGTACGTATAAATCGCCGCGCTACGCCGACATGAACTATAATGTCACGCTCTTTGTGACAACACTGTTCCGCAGCGGACTGGGAAGAAACGGATCAGAAAGCGATATTGAGAACCGTACAAAGCAGCTGCTTACAAAAGCACTGACCGGCGCCGCAGTGGTGCGCATCTTCCTCAACTCGGCTGAATGCAAAAACAGAAATCTCAGCAATGAGAATTATGTTTCGATGCTGTATATCACGGTTCTGGGAAGAGCGCGGGGAGATGCCTCCGTCGGCTCGAGCTGGGTGAAGCTGCTGAACCAGGGAACCACCCGACCGGCGGTTCTGAACAAACTCCTGGCATCGGCAGAATTCAAGACACGGTGCCAGAAACTGGGGATCCTGTGGGACACTGTCCAGAGCACAGCTGTCACGCAGTATACGCCGTGGCGCTATCTGCAGGGGGATTCCCGCTGGGGAAGCGTAAGGATCGGCAGCTATACCATCGCAAGGACCGGATGTGTTCCGACGTCGATCGCCATGGCGCTGAGCGGGATCTTCAACACATCGATCTATCCGGATACCGTTGCCCGCTGGCTCTATAACAATACGCAGGAATACAACCGGATCATGCACGGCGGCAGCGGCGCAGCCAATCTGTATGCCGCAAAAGCATGGAATGCGTCCGCTTACGGCATCGATTCCGCGTCAGCGCTCACAAATGCGCTGGCCAGAGGATATATCGTTACCGCCATTGTCGGACCGGGTACGTTTACCGGGTCGGGTACGACCCATGAGATCGTTCTGTGGGGATCGTCCGCAGGATCCTGCAATGTATACGATCCGCTTGGAAAGACCGGCAAATATTCGATCTCTTCCATATGGTCGCAGCGAAGCTTTGACAGCTATGATCTGCGCGGCGGCTATGTTTTCTATGCAATTTATAAATAATATGTGACTTTTTTGCGGCAGACTGCGTCTTACTGTTCAGAGGTGATGATGATCTGCCGTTTTTTCCGGGCATGAAAGAGACCGCAGTGCTTCCGGTGGTGCATTACAGCGCGAAAAGTACTGCGTTTTCTGTACTTTTCATTTGGAAAACTTCAAATTCTTGAGAATACTGAGAAGACAGATTATGTTGCAGTCAGGAGGAACGGACATGAGGATCGGAGAAAAACTGAGGGAGTACAGGATATCTCATCAGATCAAACAGGAAGTACTTGCAAAACAGCTCGGTGTCACTGCAGGCACATTGTCCAACTGGGAAGCAGGAAGGAGAATCCCGGATATCTCCAGTCTGCGTATCCTGTCCGAAACACTTGGCATGAGTTACAATGAACTTCTTTCCGATGAAGATTACAGGATCCATACGGAAAGCACACAGATCACACGGGAAGATGCCCACCGGAAAACGGAGATCGTTCTGTTTTCTGTGGCTGCCGCAGTGGCATTGCTGCAGATGATATTCAAACTGGTGCTCTTCGGAACAGGAACGTCAGCGATGAATCAGCTTGGAGCAGGCGACATACTTGTCGTGATCACGTCGGTCACCGGACTGATTTTAAGTCTGAAAGAAAAGGCAGCGCCAAAAGCGGCAGGGTTTATCTTCTTCTGTTTTGTTCTGTCGGAGATCGAGATCTGCCTGGACCCGCAGGTACTGCAGGCACTGATGGAACACTATGCAGATCTGCAGGGTCTGCAGCGTATCTGGCCGCTGTTCAGCGACGGGCTGACGATCGTCTCTGCGCTGCTGGTATTGTATGCATTTGCGGTACCAGGAAGAAAAGAAAGCAGGGCAGCCTGTATGATCGGACTGCTTTGCCTCTGCGGGCTGCTGTACTGCGCTGATAGTGCGGCATCCATCAGCGGTGATTTGAATGAACTCAGACTTCTGGAAGGGAATGCATTTCTGCAGTGGGCACCCAGGGCAGATATCTTTTCCCGGATCTTACGGATGATCCAGACAGTATGTATCGTGACGCTGGTAATCTTTGAATGTTGTATCCTGGAACGGAAACGCAGGAAGGATACAGAAATGGAGGAGAAAATACATGTGCAGAAATAAATGGATCCTGGCGGTAGCGCTGTTTCTGACAGGCTGTACAGCGCAGTCGCTGATACCGGTTCCGGAAGAACCGGATAGAGATGACACGCAGGAAAACGATTCGCAGGAGGAACAGACCGAAGAAATCACAATGGAACAGTATTGGGAAAACGGTACGTATTATACTGTGGCGGATGAAAAAGTGGTCAAATCTCTGTACCATTATTCCGTTGGTGGTGAGGATGTCAGCCGGGAACGTCTGGATCCGCACCTGGTCTTTGTGAAGGCAGTGAAAGAGGACTCCGGGTATACATGTTTCACGATCCGTGATACGTTAAAAAACGAAGACATCGTATTCCGGATCCGGACGCTTCTTCCGGATACAGTACCGCAGATCACCGGATGGATGGAAGGAAACGATTCGCGGATCAGTATTGACCTGAAGATTGCGAATGAGATCCTGACGTATCCAGTCAAGGCGGAGAACAGCCGGTACGGAGTTTACTGGATGAATAAAAATTATGCGGTGACCGACGGATTTTCACTGATCACTTATACGATTCTTCCGGAAGGACAGGAAGGTGTTATCAAAGGCGGAATGGTCACGGATCGAATGAACGGTTTTGTATTGGTAACGACAGGTATTCTGAACGGAAATTATGATACTGTTATAAATGGCAACAACAAGGATGTGCGGGAAGAGGAACGGGCAGAACTCCGGGTTCTTGCGGAAGGACTGCCGCCAGTAACGCTGCAGAACAAATGATCTGAAAGCGGGATAACGGCTTTACGGATCGATATGGGGAGGGTGAAATGATGCATCGAATTCTGAAGATACTGCTGAGTGTTTCACTGGTATGGAATCAAAGCATTTATCTGCATGCTGAAGAAACACCGGAAAAGGATGACGGAACAGCGGAAGAAATAATCCCGGAAGAGGAAGAACTCCCCGAAGAAGAGGAAGCTTCTGAGGAAGAACCGGAAGAAACACCGGAGGAGACCCCGGACACAGAAGAAATAACGGAGCCTGAAGAAACACCGGTACCGGAGGAGACGCCGGAACCTGAGGAAACACCGGAACCGGAAGAGGTTCCTGAACCGGAGGAGGAACCGGTTCCTGAAGAAACACCGGTACCGGAAGAGACGCCGGAACCGGAAGAACCTTCCGAAGAGGATCCGAAACCGGAAGAGACACCGGGTGACGAAGAACCGGAAGAAGCCGGAGAAACTGCGGAAACAGCAGAAGGCGCCAACGAACTGGACGGTTTCCTGAAAAGTCTGTACAGCGTCACGCTGTCCCGCGAACCGGCGGAAGAAGAACTGGCAAAGTGGACGGCGCAGGTGCAGGAAGGCACTGCCGCAGCGGATATCATTTCTTCGATCATATTCTCGGATGAATTCCAGAATCATTTCCCAAACAATAAATCGTTTGCGGCAATGATGTACCGCGCGATCCTCGGCCGGCCGGGAAGCGAAGCGGAAGTGACGTCCTGGACAAACCGGCTGAATTCCGGAGTATCGTACGGCAAGATCATACAGGGATTTATCGGATCGCCGGAGTTCAAGGCAAGATGCACTTCCATCGGCATCACGCCCGGCAGGTTCGTATCGGATCTGATGGCTGACCGGCATCCGGCGATCGCGTCGTTTGTCGCGGATATATACATGAACGTTCTGCGCCGCGGCTGTGACGCGCCGGGTCTGGAAAACTGGATCACTGCCCTGACAAAGGGGATGACCGGTGCCCAGATCGTAAGCAGTTTCGTTGAAAGCAAAGAATTCCAGTCGGCTTTCCCGGATCATCGTACATTTGTGCAGATCATGTACAAAGCGGTCCTGGGAAGGACCGGCAGCGATAAAGAGATCGAAGGCTGGGCGGCGAAGATGGACGACGGCCAGACCTATCGGCTGGTCATGAGCGGATTCCTGAATTCCGCGGAATTCGGCAGGAAATGTCAGGCGATCGGAATCGAACGCGGTACTTACCGGTCAACGTACAAAGTGGATGTGAACCGGGCGGTCACAAAGTTCGTCATGGGACTGTACCGGATCTTCCTGAACCGCGACGCAGAATTCAAAGGTCTGGAAGGCTGGGTAGGAAAACTGCTCAGCGGAACTGCGGCGACGGAGATCATCACCGGCATTCTCGGCAGTCAGGAGTTCCAGAAGAAGATGCCTGCCAACGAAAACTTTGTCCGCATGCTGTATAGAGCTATCCTGATGCGGGACGGCAAACCGGAGGAGGTCAGTTCCTGGGCGGAACGGATGAACAACGGCCAGACGTACCGGGCGATGATGCAGGGATTTATCGGTTCAAAAGAATTCAAAGAAGCGTGCGAGGAAATGGGTGTGAAGCCGGGCTCCTATACGTCTTCCTGGTATGTGGATAAATACTATTCGATCACGTGCTTTGCGTCTTCCTTCTACCGGATTGCCCTCGGCCGCGGCTTCAAGCAGGATGAACTGGAAAAGAAAGTCGAAACGCTGGTAAAGAAGCAGATGTCCGGTGCCCAGTATGCGCGGTATTTTATTAATTCGCCGGAATTTACAAACCGGAACCTGAATAACCAGGACTATATCAGCGTTCTGTATGAATGTGTGCTGGGAAGAAAGCGGAAGGACTCTTCCGTCGGCAGTTCCTGGATCACCCATCTGGAAAACGGAATGACCCGGAAAACTGTTTTGAATGAGTTCCTGTATTCGGCAGAGTTCCTGAAACGGTGCGATACACTCGGCATCCTGAAAGAAGTGCCTGCGTCACAGACGGTCACACAGTATCAGCCGGTGCACTATCTGCAGAAGGATTCCCGCTGGGCAGATATGACGTTCAACGGGTACAGCCTGGGTGCGACCGGGTGTGTGCCGACGTCCATTGCCATGACGCTGAGCGGCATACTGGACAAAGAGATCCTGCCGCCGGCAGTGGCGCAGTGGCTGTATGCCAATACCAATGAGTTCGGCCGGCTGGCGCACGGCGGCAGCGGGGCAGCGAATAAGTACGCGGCGGATCACTGGGGCGTGAAATGCTACGGGATCAATACGCTGCAGAAGCTGAACGATGCACTGTCCAAAGGCTATATCGTTACAGTCATCGTCGGCCTGGGCTACTTTGTCGCAACACCGGGAAAGACGCATGAGATCGTGCTCTGGGGATCTTCGGCAGGCGCCTGCAATGTATACGATCCGCTCGGGACGACCGGAAAGTATTCCATTGAAAACATCTTCAGCCAGCTCAGTACGGATGAATACGATCTGCGCGGCGGCTATGTAAGCTATGCGTTTTATAAATAACGGAGAGGATCTGCAGGATCAGTGCAGATCCTTTCTTACGGCTGAGCGGACGAAGCACATCCACCGGCATCCTTTAAAAAAACCGCAATATGCTTTATCATTAATGAAGAAACCGGAGGTAGGCAGGTATGAATATCATTCTGTTGTCCGGAGGGTCGGGAAAGAATCTGTGGCCTCTTTCCAATGACGTACGCTCCAAACAGTTTATAAAACTATTTCAGAATAAGATCGGACAAAATGAGTCCATGATCCAGAGAATTTACAGGCAGATACGGGCAATTGACCCGGATGCGCTGATCACCGTGGCTACGTCGCGTTCGCAGGCTTCGACGCTGTTCAATCAGCTTGGACATACGATCGGTCTTTCCGCAGAGCCGATGCGCAGGGATACATTCCCGGCCGTCGTGCTGGCACTGGAGTATCTGAAGGATGTACGCAGAGTGGATCCTTCCGAACCGGTCGTAGTATGTCCGGTAGACCTGTTTACCGATGACAGCTTTTTTCATGCACTGGAAGAACTGAGCAGGGAAGTGGTGAACGGTCCCGGAATCATGTTATTGGGAACGGAGCCGACCGGTCCGAGCACGCAGTACGGCTATATCCTGCCTCATACCGATGACCGCATCAGTACGGTAAAGGCATTCCGCGAGAAGCCGGATGAAGAATCCGCCCGGAAATACATCGAAGAAGGCGCACTCTGGAATGCGGGCATCTTTGCGTTCCGTATGAGTTATGTGCTGCATCTTGCGCATGAGCGGATCGACTATGAAGACTACGACGATCTGTACAACAAATACGCGCAGCTGACGCCGATCAGCTTTGATCATGCGGTGCTGGAAAACAATCCGTACGTGGCAGTGCTTCGCAGCGATACAAAGCTGGATGACCTGGGAACGTGGAACGCATTGAGCAAAGCTACGGAACAGACGATCATCGGAAACGGCATCGTGACGCCGGCATGTGAGAATGTGAATATCATCAACGATATGGATATTCCGGTGCTTGCGGCAGGGGTGAAGGACGTTGTTATTTCGGCATCCCAGCAGGGTATCCTCGTTACTTCGAGAGACAGCGCGGAAGATATCCGTCCGTATGTCGATCAGATCAATGAAAAAGTCATGTTCGCGGAGAAATCCTGGGGCAACTTCAAGGTACTGGACGTCAGCGACGGCTCCATGACGATCAAGCTGACCATTCATGCCGGCAAGCGGATGAGCTACCATTCCCACGAACACCGCGATGAGATCTGGGCTGTCGTCTCCGGATGGGGACGGACGATCGTCGACGGCATGGAACAGCCGGTGCAGGCAGGCGACGTGATCACGATGCAGGCGGGATGCCGGCATACGATCATTGCGATTACGACGCTGGATGTGATCGAGATCCAGTGCGGCGATGAGATCACAACAAGTGACAAACGAAAGTTTGAACTGGAGTAGAACGTGAAGAACCAGCCGTTTTTACTGCAGCCGTACGGACAGGACTACCTGTGGGGCGGTACGCGTCTGAGGGATGACTTTTCCAAGAATATCGATCTGGATCCCTTTGCGGAGTCCTGGGAATGCTCGACGCATCCGGACGGACCGAGTACCGTGGCTTCCGGTGAATTTACCGGGAAAAAGCTGATCGACGTTCTGCACGAACATCCGGAATTTATCGGTACGCACCCTGTCAGCGCCGACGGCGGACTGCCGATCCTGATCAAATTCATCGATGCCAAGAAGAATCTGTCGGTACAGGTACATCCGGACGATGAATATGCCATGAAATATGAGAACGGACAGCTCGGCAAGACCGAGATGTGGTACGTTGTGGATGCTCTGCCGGGCGCGAAGCTTGTGTACGGCTTCCACCGCGACATCGAAAAAGAGTCGCTGGCGAAATACCTGGAAGACGGTACGATCGAAAAGTATCTGCAGACAGTGGACGTGAAGAAGAACGACGTATTCTTCATCACTCCCGGCACGGTACATGCCATCGGAGCCGGCGCACTGATCGCGGAGATCCAGGAAAGTTCCAACCTGACCTATCGTCTTTACGATTACAACCGCACCGATAAGCACGGCAACAAGCGGCCGCTGCATATCGCCAAGGCGCTGGAAGTGGCAAATCTGAAAAGCAGCAGTAAGCCTACCCAGCCGATGCGCGTACTGCGCTACCAGCCGGGATATGCGTCCGAGCTGCTTTCCCGCTGCAAATACTTCCAGGTGGAGCGTCTTCTGATCAATACCGAGCGCCTGCGGAATATGTACCGGTTTGCGACCGGACACAATTCCTTCGAAGTGCTCATGTGCATCGACGGATGCGGCGTGCTGATCCCGGAAGACGGAGAACAGCTGAATTTCTTCCGCGGTGATACGATCTTTATCCCGGCAGACAGTACCGGGATCCGGATCCACGGAAGAGCACAGTTTCTGAAAGTGAATTGTTAACAGACAGGAGATAAGAAAATGAGTGATGTAAAAGCATTGTATGAGATCTGGGCGGCGAATGCCTCAGAAGACGCGGATGTTGTCCGTGAACTGGAAAGCATGAAAGATGATCCGGTGAAAATGGAAGATGCGTTCTACCGGGATCTCGCTTTCGGAACCGGCGGACTGCGCGGTGTGATCGGTGCCGGTACGAACCGGATGAATATCTATACCGTAGCCAAAGCATCCCAGGGACTTGCCAATTATGTAATTAAGAACTTCGCGGAAGAAGACCGGAAGATCGCGGTGAGCTACGATTCCCGCATTAAATCCGATCTGTTCTCGCAGGTGGCTTCCGGCGTCTTTGCGGCAAACGGCATCCATGTGTATATCTACGACGAACTGATGCCGACACCGTGTCTGTCCTTTGCTGTGCGGGCACTGAAGTGCGCCGCCGGCATTATGGTAACGGCGTCCCACAACCCGTCGAAATACAACGGATACAAAGTGTACGGAAGCGACGGCTGCCAGATCACGACGGAAGCCGCGGCTGAGATCCTGAAAGAGATCGAAGCGATCGATACATTCAAAGATGTCCGTAAAGTAAGTTTCGAAGACGGCATGAAGGCCGGCATGATCGAATATATCGGCGCAGATGTGTATACGGCATTCGTGGAAGAAGTCAAAGCACAGTCTCTTGTCGGCGATACAAAGATCAATAAGGATGTCGCAATCGTGTATTCCCCGCTGAACGGAACCGGCCTCAAGCCTGTACTGCGTACGCTGAAGGAAAGCGGATATACGAACATTACGGTCGTTAAGGAACAGGAACAGCCGGACGGAAACTTCCCGACCTGCCCGTATCCGAATCCGGAGATCCGCGAAGCGATGGCGCTTGGCATGAAATATGCGAAGGAATACAACGCAGACCTATTAATGGCGACCGATCCGGACTGCGACCGGTGCGGCATTGCGGTGCGCAACAGCGAAGGCGAATATGTACTGCTGAGCGGCAACGAGACCGGCCTGCTTCTGCTGGACTACATCTGTTCCAGACGCATCGCCCTCGGCAAAATGCCGGAGACACCGGTATTCGTCAAAACGATCGTCACGATGGATCTGGCGGAAAAGATCGCCGAGCACTACGGCGTGCGGACGATCAACGTCCTGACCGGCTTCAAGTTCATCGGCGAACAGATCGGCAGACTGGAAGCACAGGGACATGAAAGCGACTATATCTGCGGCTTTGAAGAGAGCTACGGCTATCTGACCGGTACATATGTACGCGACAAAGACGCAGTCGACGCGGCGTTCATGATCGCGGAAATGTTCGCATGGTACAAGACACAGGGTATTTCCATGCTGGATAAGCTGAAGGAACTGTATGCGGAATACGGCTACTGCCTCAACACCCTGCATTCCTATGAATTCGACGGATCGGCAGGCTTCGCGAAGATGCAGAAGATCATGAAGTCCTTCCGGGATACACCGGCGGAGTTCGGCGGAAAAGCGGTACAGACCTGCCTCGACTACGCGCAGGGACTGGACGGTCTGCCGAAGAGCGACGTCCTGAAATTCCTTCTCGCCGACGGATGCTCGGTCGTTGTCCGTCCGAGCGGCACCGAGCCGAAGCTCAAGACCTATATCTCGATCACAGCGGAAAACAGAGAAGCCGCGGAAGAACTGGAGAAGCGCATCAGCGGCTATCTCGAACAGTTCATGAGCTGATCCACTGCTGCATAAAACAGAATACACAGCCTGTCAGAGCATACTCCGGCAGGCTGTTTTCCGTAGGCAGGGAAGGCACAGGCAGGGTTTTCCGGCGGCTGTGCTATTGCTATTGAGAATATTAAATTATATGATATCAACGATAGTTTTGACCCGGGGACCGGGCTGAAGCGATTGGATCGATAAGAGATCGACCGGAGGAAGCTATGGATAAAGAAGTAAGCGAAAAGAAGAGCCGCAAGGCGCGAGTATACAGCAGCAGAGAAATGCGCAAACAGAACGATGAGATGAACAGGGACTATGTGATCGTCATTCCACAGGTATCTTCAAAGGGGATCCGTGGGTTTTTTTACAGAGTCATGATCCGTCTGTTCGGCTTTGCAATGCGCGGCGTCATTGAACAGCAGATGCGCTTTAACGCGGATACTGTAAGGACTGTAAACCAGATCACGCAGTTCGTCTGGGACTCGGAAGCGAAGATCAACAGACATGATGTCCAGATCAAGCGCATGATCGAGGGCAATGTGAATAAAGCTGTCATATATCCGGAGAAAGATGTAGCCAAGGTCAGATCGGCGATGGAAGCCAATGATGTCCGTACCGAACGGATGATGACCAGGATCATCCGTCTTGAACAGGAAGTACGCGAACTCAGAGAACAGCTGAATAAGAGTGAAAACAGCAATGAAGAAGCGTAAGATCTGTATTGTTGTGCAGCGCTACGGACTGGAAGTAAACGGCGGTGCCGAAGCGCTGACGCGGATGTATGCCGAGCGGCTGAAGGACTGGTACGACGTGCTGGTCGTTACCACCAAAGCTCTGGACTATATGACATGGGAAGACTGGTATACCGCTGACGAAGAAACGATCAACGGCGTAAAAGTGCGCCGGTTCTCTCTGGAGCGGGAAAAAGACATGGATGCGTTCCAGGAGATCAATGACCGGTTCATGCAGATGGATATGGAAGAAGACGAGGAACCGGAATGGATCGACAGCCAGGGACCGTATGTACCGGGTATGATCCGGTGGCTGAAGGAACATTACGATGATTTTGAGTGCTTCCTGTTTTTCACCTATCTGTACTATCCGACGGTGATCGGTCTGCCGGAAGTGAAGGACAAGGCAATCCTGATCCCGTTTGCCCACGATGAACCGTTCCTGAGCATGAGTGCGTACCGCCGGCTGTTTGAATCACCGCGGGCGATCCTGTTCTCCACCCAGGAAGAACGGCAGCTCATCCGGATGAAGTTTGAAAACTACAATATCCCGTGCCTGATCGGCGGGGCAGGCGTTACTGTGCCTTCCGACGTATCGGCGGAACGGTTTGAGAAGAAATACGGGCTGAAAAATTTCATCCTGTATGTCGGACGCATTGACGCCGGCAAGAACTGTGAAGAACTGTTTGAGGACTTCTCGATCTATAAGGAAGAGTATCCTTCCTCTCTGAAGCTCGTTCTGATGGGAAAAGAAGTGATCGAAGTGCCGAAGAGAGATGACGTGGTATCCCTCGGCTTTGTGGACGAGCAGGATAAATTCGACGGCCTTGCCGCATGTGACCTGCTGGTGCTTCCTTCGAAGTACGAGAGTCTTTCCATGGTCGTACTGGAAGCCTTCAAAATGGATAAGCCGGTACTGGTCAACGGCCAGTGCGAAGTGCTGAAAGCGCACTGTGATCATTCCCACGGCGGTCTTGCGTACCTAGACCGCAAAGAGTTCTTCAAGCATCTGTACTACCTGGAAAAGAATCCGGATGTACGCAGAGAAATGGGCAGGAACGGCCGGGCATATGTCCGGGAAAACTACCAGTGGGAAACGATCATGCTGAAATTATCAGACCTGATCGAAGAGGTCTGCGGAGGCTGAATGGGTATTTCGGTATTAATGAGTTTATATGCAAAAGAAGTGCCGGCATATGTGGAGAAAGCGGTACAGAGCATAGCCGAACAGACAATGAAAGCGGATGAGATCGTCATTGTCGAGGACGGACCTCTGACCGAAGAACTGTATGCTCTGCTGGAACAGCTGCAGAAGACCTGCAGCGTTCCGATCGTGCGCGTTCCGCTGCAGAAGAACAACGGTCTCGGCATCGCTCTGCTGGAAGGCCTGAAGCACTGTTCGCAGGAATTCACCGCCCGCATGGACGCGGATGATATCGCGTGCCCGGACCGGCTGGAAAAGGAATATACATACCTGAAAGAACATCCGGATACGGCAGCGGTCGGCGGCGATATCGAGGAATTTGAAGAAGAAGGCGTGATCCTGCGGCGAAAGCATATGCCGTCTTCGTACGAAGAAGTATATGAATACGGCAAGGTACGGAATCCTCTCAACCATATGACGGTGATGTTCCGTACGGACGCCGTCCGCAAGGCAGGCGGATACCGCCATTTTCCCTGGCTGGAAGACTATGATCTCTGGAGCCGCATGCTGGCAATGGGAATGAAAATAGAGAATATACCGGAAGTGTTCGTACAGATGCGGCTTGGGCAGAACTTTGCGGCGCGCAGAGGCGGAAAGCGCTATTTCCAGCAGTACCGCAAACTGCGCCGTCTGCAGAAGGAACTCGGGTATCTGTCGGAAGCGGAATATGTGAAGGCTCTGACACTGACATTTATTATGACGCGGCTGCCGGACGGACTGCGCAGCGCGGCATACAGGAGGCTGAGAAAAGCATGAAAATACTGATGGACGGACGTGCGCTCGGCACGAAGCCGAGCGGGATCGGCATCTATATCTACACGCTTCTTAAAGCAATCATGCCCAATAAAGACTATGCGGTATCGATCGTTACCGATGTCTGTGTGTCAGACCAGATGAAGGAACTGCAGAAGGCCGGAGCCGTGATCTACGAATACGGACAGCCGGTCTCCAAAAACACGGCTCTGCTGGGCTATTACCGGTTTGTACAGGAATGCATCCATTCCGTCCGCCCGGACGTTTTCTGGGAAGGCAATACGATGATCCCGGTCAGAACGGAGAATCCGTACGGCGTGATGATCGCTACGATCCACGATATGTTTCCGCTTTCCGATCCGGAGCACTTCGGAAAAGTGTATCCGCATTATTTCCGCTTCGGCATCCAGCAGTCGATGAAGTACTTCGATGCCTTTGTATTCAACTCCGTGGATACACAGGAACAGACATTCCGGTATTTCCCGAAGATGCGGGCGATACCGCACTTTGTCGGCTACATCGTTGTGCCGCGTCTGCCGGAACTGCCGGTCACGGATAACGACAGCTTCCTGTATATCGGCAATATGGAGACCCGCAAGGGAACCGATATTCTGCTGGAAGCGTACCGCATCTACCGCGAGCGCGGCGGTCAGAAAGGGCTGCGTCTTGCCGGCAAGATCCGGGAAGACGGCATTCTGAAGCAGCTGGAAGAACTGCAGAAAACGACCGAGGGAATTCAGTATCTCGGCTATATCAGCGAAGAAGAGAAAGCAGCGGAATATGCGGCCTGTTCGTGCTTCGTCTTCCCGTCCAGAGCGGAAGGCTTCGGCATTCCAATTGTGGAAGTGATGAATTATAATAAACCAGTAATTGCCGGAGATCTCGAAACGCTGAGAGAGATCGTCGGCAGCGCTGTAACATATACTCCGGTCCATACATCTTACTGGGAAGCGGCTGTAAGACTTGCCGAAAAGATGCTGGAAGAAATACCGGAGAGAGACCCGGCGGAAGCACAGGCAGTTGTCGATCGCTACAGTGAGGAAACGATAGCGAAAGGGTACTGCGAGTTTCTTGACCGGTGTGTAAAAAAGGATTATGAACGCAAATATAAAGAAGGCGATTAAAAAAGTTGTACCGGCAAATGTGATCCGCAACGTACGGTCTGTTCTGAACCAGAGAGTGATCCGGACGATGGAAGCTACCGAGCGCGTCCCGTTCTGCAGAAACGATTTTCCGATGGGAATTAATCTTATCGGAAGTTTTTCGCAGGAATCCGGTCTCGGACAGAGCTGCCGTCTGACGGCGAAGGCGATCGAGCGTGCAGGCATTCCGCATGCGTTTATCGATTTTGCGCCGACTGCCCAGCTGAACCGGGACAACCATGAGTTCGACGACCGTCTCAGCACGGAATACAAATACGGCATCAACCTGTTCCATATCAATATGCATGAGTTCCACAAAGCGTGGCAGATCCTTGACCGGAACGTCTGGCAGGGACATTACAACGTCGCGTACTGGCTGTGGGAAATGCAGGAGTTCCCGGAGGAGTGGGTGCCGATGATCGCTCAGCTCGATGAGATCTGGACACCGGCGGAATTCGTTTCCGAAGCTGTCCGCCGGGTGACGGACAAACCGGTCCGCACGATCCCGTACGCGGTGGAAGCGCCGTATGACGAGACATGCGGCAGAGAGCACTTCGGCCTGCCGGAGGACCGTTTTCTCGTGCTGATGCTGTTTGATTCCAATTCGATCTCGGAACGGAAGAATCCGTACGGCGTGATCGAAGCGTATAAGAAAGCCTTTACGGCAGAGGACAAAACCGCTCTTGTCATCAAGATCGGCAACGCGTCGGACAAAGAACTGGATGCGCTGAAGAAGGATCTGGAAGGCTATGAGATCTACTTTGTGCGGGAAATGCTGCCGAAGAAGGAAGTGAACAGTCTGATCAGATGCTGTGACGTATATGTGTCCCTGCATCGTTCGGAAGGGTACGGACTGGTGCTTGCGGAAGCGATGAAGCTGGGCGTTCCTACCGTTGCGACGAATTATTCGGCCAATACGGAGTTCCAAGATGAAACGCGCGCCTGCATGATCCCGTATGTCCTGCGGGAGATCGGAAAGAACCTGTATCCATACAAGAAGAATTACTTCTGGGCAGTACCGGATACGGACTGTGCCGGCGAAGCGCTCCGGCATCTGTATGAGGACAGAGACTTCTACGACACGATCCGCAGAAATGCGTATGAATATATGAATTCCGATGCGCGCATCGAAGAAGTCAGTGCATTATGGAAAACCACAGTGGAGAGTATATATGAAGATCATTAATGAACTTTATGCATACAGAGAAATGATCCGGTCTCTGGTGCACCGCGATCTGCGCGGAAGATACAAAGGCTCGGTTCTCGGATTTGCATGGACATTTATAAACCCGCTGCTGCAGCTGATGGTGTATACAATGGTCTTTTCGATCATTTTAAGAAACGGCATCAAAGACTTTTATCTGTTTTTGTTTGTTGCCCTTGTGCCGTGGATTTTTTTTAGCTCATGTGTCTCAGCCGGAGCCGGCTGTATCCGGGCCCAGGGAGATATGCTGAAGAAGATCTATTTCCCCCGGGAAGTCATACCGGTATCTTTCGTGACCAGTCAGTTTGTCAATATGTGCCTCAGTATGATCGTCGTCCTGGCGGTCCTGCTGATCGCCGGTTATCCGATCCGCTTCGAAGCGCTGGTCTGGATGCCGCTGGTCATGATCATCGAATACTTTGTTGCGCTGGGCTCGGCGCTGCTCGTAAGCAGTGTTACGGTGTACTGGCGTGACGTTGAGTACTTTATGGGAATCATCGTCATGGCATGGCAGTTTGCGACACCGGTCATGTACGGTCTGGAAAATGTCCCGGAAAAACTGGTCCCGCTGTTCCGGCTGAATCCCATGACGCCGATCATTGTTGCCTACAGGGATATTCTGTATTACGGACGGGTTCCTCAGCTGGAAACGCTGATCAGTGCTGTGATCTTCGGCATCGTCATTCTGTTTGTCGGATACCAGACCTTCTCCAGATTAAAAGTACATTTTGCGGAGGAGTTATAAATGAAGCCAGAAAATGCAATCGAAGTAAAAGACGTAACGAAGTCTTTTAAAGTCTATCTGGATAAAGGCAGAACATTAAAAGAACTGGCTTTGTTTTCAAAGCGCAGAAAAAGCACGAACAGAGTAGTCCTGGACGGGATCTCCTTTGATGTTGAGATCGGTGAAGCCGTTGCCCTGATCGGCCACAACGGCTGCGGAAAGTCAACGACTTTAAAACTGCTTACGAAGATCATGTATCCCGACAGCGGAACGATCGAAATGCGCGGCAGAGTATCCTCGCTGATCGAACTGGGCGCCGGGTTCCACCCGGACATGAGCGGCAGAGAGAATATCTACATCAACGCCTCGATCTTCGGACTGACAAAGAAAGAGATCGATGACCGTCTGGATGACATTATCAATTTCTCGGAACTGTGGGACTTTATTGACAACCCGGTGCGTACCTATTCGTCCGGTATGTATATGCGTCTGGCATTTGCCATTGCGATCAATGTCAATGCCGATATCCTGCTGATCGACGAGATCCTTGCCGTTGGTGACGCGAATTTCCAGG
Organism: Solobacterium sp.; assembly: GCA_017510405.1. Lineage (GTDB taxonomy): Bacteria > Bacillota_I > Bacilli_A > Erysipelotrichales > Erysipelotrichaceae > Bulleidia. The sequence continues at coordinate 48,650 of JAFWNG010000008.1, read as the reverse complement.
CGAAGTGCTACGGAAGGATGCAGGAACTGAAGCGGAGCGGCGTGACGATCGTTCTGGTCACGCACGATATGAATACCGTGAAATCGTTCTGCTCCAAAGCGATCTGGATCAATAAGGGAAAGATCGTCACCCAGGGCAAGAGCTCGGATGTCGTTGACACATATCTGGCGTATATGAACAACCAGCGGATCCTGGCGATCAACGAAGAACGCCGCCGTCAGATGGAACTGGCAGGTCTGCCTGCGGACGGTGTGAAGAAAAACGATCCGGCAGAAAGAAAGGATCCGGTCACAATGGATCCGACCGCGAAGCATTTCGGCAACCAGAAGGCGGTGATCCGCAGCTGCGAACTGCTGAACCATGAACTGAAGCCGGTCGACGCGCTGTATCCGGAAGAGAAATTCTATCTCCGGTTCGACTATCAGATCAATGAGCCTATGGATGAACTGATCTTCGGCATGGGTATCTATACCCTGGACGGTCTGTGGATCTTCGGTACAAATACACGGTTATGCGACGTGAAGGTTAATACCAAAGGCAAAACAGAGGGAACTGTATACTTTGAAAGCAATCCGCTGTGGCTGATGGGCGGCGAATATATCCTGCAGTGTTCGATCATAGAAGCGGACACCACGCCGTGCGATTACTACAATGAATATATGAAGATCACCGTTGTGAAACGGTGGAACGAAGCTGGAATCATCCATTACGAAACAAAATGGTATGAGCAGTAACAGGTAATAAATATGAAGAAACTGGCATTTGTTATACCCTGGTACGCAGCGAATATAACCGGCGGTGCTGAAAGTGAACTGCGCGGGATCGTCACCCACCTGACAAAGGCAGGCGTGGATCTGGAAGTACTGACGACCTGTGTGAAGCAGTTCAACAGCGACTGGGGTGAGAATTTCTATCCGGAAGGGATCGAGGTCATCAACGGCGTGACTGTCCGACGTTTTCCGGTGCGCAAGAGAGACGCGGCGAAGTTTGACGCGATCAATATCCGTCTCATGAACAACCAGCAGGTCTCTGCGGCAGAAGAAAAGACATTCATGGAAGAGTTCGTCAATAGTCCTCTTCTGTATAAATACATCAAAGCGCATAAAGATGAATACGCATTGTTCATCTATATCCCGTATATGTTCTCGACGAATTATTACGGTATCCTGGCATGTCCGGAAAAGAGCGTACTGATCCCGTGCTTCCACGAGGAAGCGTATATTCACATGGATATATACCGGAAGGCATTTGAGAGCGTCCGGGGAATGATCTATCTTTCGAAGCCGGAACACGATCTTGCCAATCAGGTCTTCGATCTGTCGAAGGCAAAACAGATCATTGCCGGCGCCGGCGTGGATACGGAATTTGAATCGTATCCGGAACATTTCCGCGAAAAGTACAATATCCGCGAACCGTTCATCCTGTATGCGGGACGCAAGGATGTCGGAAAGAATATCTATCTGCTGATCCAGTATTACGCGATGTATATCAAGCGTCACCCGGAGAGTGATCTGAAGCTCGTGCTGATCGGCGGCGGCGACGTCACGATCCCGGAGCGTCTGAAGGACAGGATCATCGATCTCGGATTTGTGGATCTGCAGGATAAGCACGATGCCTGCGCCGCAGCGTCCCTGCTGTGCAATCCGTCCGTGCATGAGAGCTTTTCCATCGTGATCATGGAAAGCTGGCTTGGAAAACGTCCGGTCATGGTCCACGAAGACTGTGCCGTCACGAAGAACTTCTGCCGGGAAACCAACGGCGGTCTGTGGTTCAAAGACTACTTCGAATTCGAAGGAGGCCTGGACTATATTCTGACGCACGAAGACATTGCCCGGACGATGGGAGAAAACGGAAGAGAGTATGTTCTGAGCAATTTCAGCTGGAACAGGATCGTTGAAAAACTCATGTCGTTTTTTTCAGAACTGACCCGGGAATAAAAAACGAGTCCTGACGAAGCATGTTTCGATCGTCAGCAGGAAAGGAGAAATATCACTGCTTATGGAAAACAATAAAGAGATAAATGTTGATGTCACAAAAATCATGGAGGAGATCCGCGCCGATATCGATAACCGGGGACTGCGGGACGAAGTATTATCCTTCGAGGATATTCCGATGCCGGAAAGTGTGGCTGTTTTATCCAATGATCTGGGACCGTTTAATTCCGACGCGCTGGCGGACGCGAATGACTATATGAACCGCTGTTTCCAGGTACAGGTCTGGCATCCGATCCAGGGCACAGGCGTACTTGGTTTTCTGGTCGTCTTTATTAAGCGCGTGATCCGGAAGCTGATCCGCTTCTTTATCGATCCGATCGTAAGCGATCAGAACGATTTCAATATGATGACGGCAAAGAGCGCGAACCAGGTCCGCAACTATATCAACGACAACGATAAGAAAGTTGCCGAAATGGAAGAGGAACTGCAGTCTGTCAACAGTCTTCTCGAGAAGAACATGGATCTGATGGATACCGTGGAGGCACTGACGCAGAGGATCGCGCAGCTGGAAGAAAAGATCAGCGAACTGGAAAAGAAATAACAGAGTAAGCGCAGCTTCATACAATACGAATAAATGAACAGTCCTTACTAAGAGGAGGGTTATATGAAAATCATACAGATGCTGCCTTGCCTGACCCACGGCGATGCGATCGGCAACGAAGTGATCGCGATCGACCGGGCGCTGAAGAGCAACGGCTATAAGTCCGTGATCTATGCGGAAATACTGGATTACAGACTGGAAAGCACCGATTCCAAAACGATCAAAGAGTGGGAAGAGCCGGCGAAAGATGACGTCATTATCTATCATTTTTCCATCGGCTGGAGATTCCTGCCGAATATCCGCAAAGCGAAATGCAAAAAGATCTGCATCTATCACAACATTACGCCGAGCCATTTCTTCAAGGACTATGACGCGGCTGTATACAACAACTGCAAGAACGGTCTTGCGGAACTGAAGACATGCGCCGATCTTTTCGACTACTGCCTGGCAGACTCGGAATTCAATAAACAGGATCTGATCTCCTACGGCTTTACATGTCCGATCGACGTACTGCCGATCCTGATCGCATTTGACGACTATAAAAAAGAACCGGACAGAAAAGTGATCCGGAGATACAAGAATCAGCCGGGCGCAAATATCCTGTTCGTCGGCCGTGTGGCGCCGAACAAGAAGCAGGAAGATATCATCCACGCGTTTGCGCTGTACAAGAAATACTATGACAAGGACGCGCGGCTGTTCCTCATCGGCAAATATTTCGATACGGATATCTATTACCGCCGGCTGAGCAGCTACATCAAAAGCATCGGTGTGGAAGACGTCTATCTCATGGGCCACATCAAGTTCACGGAGATCCTGGCGTACTACACCATCGCCGATGTATTCCTGTGCATGAGCGAACATGAAGGCTTCTGTGTTCCGCTTGCGGAATCCATGTTTTTTCATGTTCCGATCATCGCGTATGATTCCACGGCCATTCCGTCGACGCTCGGCGGCAGCGGCATCCTGTTCCAGGAAAAGAATATGCTGGAAGTCGCAGGTCTCATCGACCGGGTCGTAAAGGACGAAGAACTGCGCCGGACCATCATCGCCGGTCAGGACGCCCGTCTGAAGGATTTCGACAATGCAGTGATCATGGACCAGTTCATGACCTATCTGAGGAATTTCATCGCTTCGGGAAAGTGATATGAAGAAAAAGATCTGCTTTGTCATCCAGCGATACGGGAAGGAAGTCAACGGCGGTGCGGAGCTGCTGTGCCGGGAAATGGCAGAACATCTGTCCCGGTACTATGATGTCAGCGTCATGACATCCAGGGCAAAAGACTATATCACCTGGAAGAATGAATATACGGCAAATGAAGAGGTGATCAACGGTATCCGCGTATACCGTTTTTCTGCTGTTCAGGAGCGTGACCGGAAGAAGACCGATCCGCTCAATGCGGTATTCCGCAAGGAAGTGTGCGGAAACGAAGCAAAGGAGACTGAATGGCTGATCGCCCAGGGACCGTACTGTCCGGATCTTGCGGAGGCTCTGAAACGGGAAAAAGACAGCTACGACGCATTTATCTTCTTCACGTATCTGTACTGGACGACCGTGGCGGGACTGCCGGAAGTGGCGGACAAAGCCATCCTGGTGCCGACCGCGCATGATGAGCAGTATATATTCATGAAAAGCCTGCAGAAGATATTCCGGGAATGTGCCGGGATCATCTATCTCACGGAAGCGGAGCGCCGCCTCTGTGAGCGCATCTTCCACAACGGCGACGTGCCGCATGTCGTGGGCGGCTGCGGGATCGAAGTGCCTGCCGTTACGGATGCGGAGGGCACCCGGGAAAAATATGACCTGGGAAATTATATTACCTATGTCGGACGGGTGGACGAAGGAAAACTCGTGCCGGTGCTGGTGAAATACTTTGAGGAATATAAGAAACGCAATGCGTCGGATCTGAAACTGGTGCTGTGCGGTCGGGAATCGATCAAACTGAAAAAGAGCGAACATATCGTATCGCTGGGCTTTGTGCCGGAGCAGGAAAAATACGATGTCATGGCCGGCGCGCTGTGCCTGGTGCTGCCGTCCCGGTTCGAAAGCCTGTCGATGGTCGTACTGGAATCGATGGCGCTCGGCGTGCCGGCGGTGGTGAACGCAGCGTGCGAAGTGACCCGGGATCACTGCGTCCTGTCCAACGGCGGCCTTTACTACCGGGATTACTTCGAATTTGAAGGGATCCTCAACCGTCTTCAGGAACGTCCGGAAGAACGGAAGATGATCGGCCTGGCCGGGCAGAAATACGTCTCGGAGCGGTATTCCTGGGATACGGTGCTGAAACAGATTCGGGAACTGATCGAAGGTCATGTATAATACAGAAGAAGAGGTAATGACTATGGATGAAAAGAATGTACTGATCATCGGGGCTGCCGGCTTTGTCGGCGGACACCTGATCGACTGCATACAGCGGGACGAACCATCCTGGAAGATCACGGCGACCAAAATGCCGCGCGAAGTCATCGCGAAAGACGGGATCACCGTATGCGATCTCGACATTACGGCACCGGAACAGATCGATGCGCTTCTGCAGGAAGTACAGCCGGACTATCTGTTCCATCTGGCAGCGCAGAGCTCCGTGGCACTGTCCTGGAAGAATCCCCAGCTGACCATCGATATCAATATCAAGGGTGCCGTCAATCTGCTGGATGCGCTGTGCCGGGCGGAAAAGAAGCCGCGCGTGCTTCTGATCGGATCCGGAGAAGAGTACGGTCACGTCAAAGAAGACGAAGTGCCGATCATTGAGGACAACAATACCCGTCCCGGCAATATTTACGCCGTTACAAAGGTATGCCAGAACATGATCGGAAAACTGTATGCGAAGGGATACGGACTTGAGATCATGAGTACCCGTTCCTTCAATCACACCGGACCGAACCAGGCGCCGATCGGCGTCACGGCCGACTTCTCAAAACAGGTCGCAGAGATCGAAAAGGGACTGAAAGAACCGGTGATCCACGTCGGGAATCTTGCGGCGATGCGCGACTTTACCGATGTCCGCGACGTTGTGCGCGCCTATGTGCTCCTGATGAAGCTCGGAAAAGCCGGCGAGACCTATAACGTCGGTTCCGGCAAAGCGGTGCAGATCCGTTCGATCCTCGATCAGATCCTCTCCCATGCGAAATGTGAGATCGAAGTCTACGTCGATCCGGAGAAGCTGCGTCCGATCGATGTGCCGATCATTGAAGCGGATATCACCAAGCTGCAGGAATGCACGGGATGGAAGCCGGAGATCTCTCTGGACACGACCATCCAGGAAACCCTGGACTGGTGGCGAAGCCGTGTATAAGAACCACGGTTCTTATGCTATAATTCATACGATTATACAGAGGTCAAACTATGAGTCAATTAACAAAAACAGTCCTGATCATGGCAGGCGGAAGAGGCACCCGCTTCTGGCCGCGTTCCCGCAAGAGTCTGCCGAAGCAGTTCCTGTCGCTGACCGGTGACGGCAAAACAATGATCCAGCTCACCGTTGAGCGCTTACTGCCGGTCATCCGCATGGAAGATATCTATATCTCCACAAACGAAGATTACCGTGAGCTCGTGAAAGAGCAGCTGCCGGGCATTCCGGAAGAAAACATTCTGTGTGAACCGGTCGGCCGCAACACCGCTCCGTGCATCGGTCTCGGCGCCGTGCACATTGCGCAGAAATACGACGACGCGGTCATGATCGTTCTTCCGAGCGACCACCAGATCCGCATGCCGGATATCTTCCGGGAAACACTGAATGATGCCTGCGAGATCGCGGAAGGATCGAAGAGCATCGTGACGATCGGCATTACGCCGAACTATCCGGAGACCGGTTATGGCTATATAAAATACATTCCGGACAGCCGGAAAAAGTCCGCGTTCGCCGTCGACCGCTTCGTGGAAAAACCGAATATCGATAAAGCGCGCGAATATCTCAAGAGCGGCCAGTATCTCTGGAACGCCGGCCAGTTCGTCTGGAAGGTATCCACGATCCTGAAGGATCTGGAAGCCTATATGCCGGATACATACGCAAAGCTCATGACGATCCGCGATGCCATCGCCACCGAGGACTACGACCGTGTGCTGCAGAAGGAATTCCGCGCCATGCAGTCCCAGTCCATCGACTACGGCGTGCTGGAAAAAGCGGAGAACATCTATGTCATCCCGGGCAACTTCGGATGGGATGACGTCGGTTCCTGGCTGGCCGTCGGACGTCTGCAGGAAGAGAACGCGGACGGCAGTATCGTTGCCGGCGATGTCATCACCGTCAGCTCGAAGAACTGCATCATTCAGGGCGAAGACAAGCTGATCGCAGCAGTCGGCCTTGAGAACATCATTATCGTGGATACGAAGGACGCGATCCTGATCTGCGATAAGGAACATGCCGGTGAGATCAAGACCGTCATGGCCCAGCTGGAAGAAAACGGAAGAACAGAACTGTTATAAATAACTGAGATATATAAAGGAGAAACTACAGTATGAAAAAAGCACTGATCACCGGAATTACCGGACAGGATGGATCCTACCTCGCAGAATTCCTTCTCGAGAAAGGATATGAAGTACACGGCATTATCCGCCGTTCGTCGGTCTCGACAACACAGCGTATCGATCACCTTCTGGCAGAAAACAAACTGCGCATTCATGAAGGCGACCTCTCCGATTCCTCTTCTCTGATCCGCATCGTCGGTCAGGTAGAACCGGATGAGATCTACAACCTGGCTGCACAGAGCCATGTCGGCGTCAGCTTTGATGCCCCGGAATATACCGGTGACGTAGATGCGCTCGGCGTTCTGCGTATTCTGGAAGCTGTCCATATCAACCATCTGGACAAGAAGACACGCGTTTACCAGGCATCCACTTCCGAACTGTACGGAAAGGTCGAAGAAGTACCGCAGAACGAAAACACACCGTTCCATCCGTTCAGCCCGTACGCAGTTGCCAAGCAGTACGGTTTCTGGATGATCCGTGAATACCGTGAAGCATACGGCATCTTCGCTTGCAACGGCATCCTGTTCAACCACGAGTCTGAGCGCCGCGGCGACAACTTCGTTACCCGTAAGATCACACTGGCAGCCGGCCGTATCGCATGCGGTCTGCAGGATCATCTGGAACTCGGCAACCTGGATTCCAAGCGTGACTGGGGCTATGCCAAGGACTATGTCGAATGCATGTGGCTCATCCTTCAGCAGGAACAGCCGGATGACTTCGTCATCGCTACCGGTGTACAGCATACCGTACGTGAGTTCACAGAACTCGCATTCAAGTATGTCGGCATCGATCTGAGATGGGAAGGCGAAGGCCTGGAAGAAAAGGGCTACGACAAGAAGACAGGCAAGATGCTGGTATGCGTCAATCCGCAGTGGTACCGTCCGACCGACGTTGTCGACCTGTGGGGCGATCCTACAAAGGCAAAGACAGTGCTTGGCTGGAACCCGCTGAAGACTTCCTACGAAGAACTGTGCCGGATCATGGCTGAACATGACCTGGAACTGGCAAAGAAGGAAGCAGCTGCCCGGAACTAAGTATCCGCAGAGATCTGTGTGAAACAGCACAGATCTTTTTTTTACCCCCTCCGAGGAACGCTTCTGCCGACGAGGTACTATACAGACAGGAAGAAAAAAGAGCTTCCAAAGAAAGGATTGACAAACCTTATAAGGTAATGTACCTTATAAGGTGGTAAAGGAGAACAGAGATGAAGAATACAAATACGAGAACATTTGAACTGATTCTGAGCCTCCCGATGGGAAGTGATATGTTTTCCGCATGCCGTAAAAGCACCCGTCCGAAATGATGCGTGAGCGTCATTTCGTCCAGTGAAAGAGCGGCATACCGGATCAGGTATACCGCTCTTTCCTTTTTCTACCCGTTTCGTATAAAGGCAGTACTCAGTCCTGATAAGGCTGCAATGGCGGTTCGACCCCGCCAGCGGGTACTGACTGTGTGAATATGACAAGGAGTTTGTCAGCACAGTCTTTCATCGCAGCGTGTTCGGAACGGCTCCGAAGCGGCCTCATACACCGTAGAATGCGGGTTCGAATCCCGTCGCTGCAACCATCAGAATGTCGTCCAATGGCTTAGGATCCGCGGTCCGGAACCGTGAGATGAAGGTTCGAATCCTTTCGTTCTGACTTCCCGGAAGGGAAATATGCCTCTCTGGCAGAAACGGAGAACGCACCTGTATCGTAAACAGGAGATTGCCGGATCGTACCCGGCGGGAGGCACTGGTGCTGAAAAGCACCGTATATCGGCAGGTAGCAAACCGGCAAAGCAGTCTGTCTTAGAAACAGATGTCTGCGGGTTCGAATCCCGCCCTGTCGACTTCCGGACACTTGTCCGGATCATAAAAGAAATGCCTCTCTGGCGCAAACGGAGAACGCAGCTGCCCAGTAAGCAGGAGATTGCCGGATCGTACCCGGCGGGAGGCACTGGTGCTGAAAAGCACCGTAATTTATCGCAGCGTATCCGGAACGGTTCCGAAGCGGCCCCATAAGCCGTACAATGCGGGTTCAAATCCCGTCGCTGCAACCATCAGGGTGTCGTCCAATGGCAGGACCCGCGGCCTGGGACCGCGATATGAGGGTTCAAATCCTTCCACTCTGACTCCCCGGGAGGGGACGATGTATTACCGGTGCCCAGCACCGATCATCGGCAGGTAGCAAACCGGCAAAGCAGTCTGTCTTAGAAACAGATGTCTGCGGGTTCGAATCCCGCCCTGTCGACTTCCGGACATTTGTCCGGATCATAAAAAATGCCTCTCTGGCAGAAATGGAGAACGCACCTGTCTTGTAATCAGGAGACTGCCGGATCGTACCCGGCGGGAGGCACTGTGCCGGATGGAGGGTGATGGTTCTGTGCAGCTTGTTTCTTCGTATAAGCGGCTAATACACCTGATGATCATCAGGGGATGTCGGATCATACCCGGCGGAAACAGACCGCAGCGCGGCCTGTACAGATGACAGAACTGCTTCTGTCCGACACGAATGGTTTCTTAGTTTCAATGGGAAAACGCCCGGCCGTTAACCGGAAGTTGCAGGTTCGAGTCCTGCAGGGACCGCTGAAGAAAGGAGGTACCGGAAATGAGCGAGCTGAAACTGACAATGGATACACGTTTCCGTGACGGCAGCGGACATGTTATGGCATTCCGCGACATGGCGGACAAGATCGTAAGCTGGATCGGCAAAGAGCCGGAAAAGGAGTACGTCCTGGCGATCGGCACCGACTCCCAGACATACGATGAAACAAAGATCGTACTGGCTGTCACGCTGCACCGTCTGCACAACGGCGGTATCTTCTTCGTTCGCACGATGTACCATGAACCGTTCCGCAAAGGACAGCTTCAGTACAAGCTGCACACGGAGACGCAGATCTCGCTGGATGCCGCAGAACTTTTGCTGGAAGCACTGCTGGAGAAGGATTTCGACATCACAGACGAAAAGTCCAATGTACATCTGACTGTCCACATTGATGTAGGCAAGCAGGGCCCGACCCGTGAATACATCAACGAGCTGGAAGGCTGGGTAAAAGCAATGGGCTACGACTGCGAGATCAAGCCGGATTCTTACGCTGCGTCCAGCATTGCGGACAAGTACTCCAAGTGATACAGGTCTGTATATCCCATATATACAGGCCTTTTCCCATGTAAAATTGCTTTCCGGGGAAAAACAGTGTATCATACCTTGTGAGGTATACCGCATGGATGAGATCCGGAATGATTCCCAGCAGAAAAAAGCCTGGCAGATCCTGCTGACAGAAAAAGGACTGACCGCCTACCGGGCAGCGAAGCTCGCCGATGTTCCCTATACGACACTTCTGAACGGAATGAAGAGAGATATAGGACGAATGGAGATCGCAACGGCGCTGGCTCTGTCGCAGGCGCTCGGCATGACGATCGACGAACTGGTGCATGTGATCCGCTATAAATAAGCTGTAATGGACGCAAGTCCTTTTCTTTTTCCCGAAGAAACGCAGGATATAAAAGAAAAATCCTGCTCTTGCAGTGAAATGTAATAATAAGTATCATAATTAAGTATCTTTATGATATAGAAACGAGGAGTTTTGCAATGAGTCAGAACAGAAGAAAACCGCAGAGACGCAGAAAAAAGAAAAGATACATCAGCTCCCGCTTTCTTTGGCTGATCCTGACGGTAGTAACAGTTCTATTTTATATAGTATTCCTGACGATGCCGATGTTCCCTCTGAAATGGAAGATCATCCTTGCCGTACTGCTGCTGGCACTGCTGTTCGGCATGCTGGTATGGTCGGTCCGTTCCCGGGTATCGTACATACCTGTTAAACTGGTGAACATCCTGCTGTCGATCCTGATGATCACAGGCTCTGTCTATATGCCTTATTACAAGAATAAAGTGACTGAAGTATTCGAGACGAATACAGATGTTACGGAACAGGCAGTTGATATGAATCTGTACATCATGAGTGACGATTACAAGGCAATGCACAGAGAAATGTTCCCGCAGTTCACGCCGGCGCCGCTGATGCCGGTGGCAGCGGAAGGGGAAGAAACCGTTTCGGAAGAAGCGATGCACGCCTACCTGATGAACTTCGCGGACAGTGTATATGTATCCTCCGCCGCAGCGGATCAGAAGAATGTCATCGGCGCTGTTTCAAAACTGAAAGAAGTATACGGCAAAGATGACCTGCTGATGATCGACCGTACAACGGTTCAGGAAGCTGTAGAAGCGCTGTATGCCGGCGAAGGCGACGTGCTTCTCATGAACTCGGCATTCCTGAAGATGGTCACGGAAGTCGAAGGATATGAGGATTTTGAAAGTGATACACGGGTCGTATGCACTGTAAAGGTGCCGGTATCCATGAATATTCCTACCAGCACGGAAGCGATCACGAAAGAACCGTTCAGTGTCTTCTTCGGCGGTAATGATGAGACCGGCGAACTGAAGCTCGTCGGCCGTACGGACGTGGATATGGTCGTTACGGTAAACCCGAATTCCCATCAGATCTCCATCGTGTCGTTCCCGCGTGACTCCTTTGTCCCGAACCCGGCACTGTACGGCTATGCGGACAAGTTGACGCATCTGGGCATGCACGGTCTGGACAATACTCTGAACGGACTGTCGGATCTGCTCGGCACACCGATCGAAAACTATGTGCTGATCAACTTTACAACATACGAACAGATCATCGATGCCCTGGGCGGCGTAGATGTGGATAACCCGTATTCCTTCCATTTCTGGGACAACCCGGAGATGTACTTTGAGGAAGGTCCTCTGCATCTCGACGGCAACCGTGCTCTCCACTATGTGCGTGAGAGAAAAACACTGCCGGACGGAGATTTCGGCAGAAACATGCACCAGCAGCTGGTCATGAAGGCGATCATCCAGAAGCTGACAAGCGCAGCGGTCATTTCGCACTTTGACGATGTGCTGACAGCGATGAAGGGAACGTTCCTGACCAACCTGTCCGAGTCATCCATCTATGCGCTGTGTCAGAAACAGCTGTCTGAGAATATTCACTGGAATATTGTTAACTACCGTGTGGAAGGCGGCGTAGGCATGGCAACGTGCGCATCGGCGACAGGTATGGATCTGTCTGTCGTATTCCCGTATGCCAACCAGATCGAGTTCTGTGCCGATGTTATCCGGAAGGTCGTTGAGGGCGATATCGTGGAACAGGAAGAGATACCGGAAGGTACCTATTACCTCCAGGTAAACGAAGCGGCTTCCACGGCTACACCGGAACCGACACCTGTACCGACACCGGAGCCGACGCCGGTACCGACACCGGAGCCGACACCTGTTCCGGAACCGGAACCCGAACCGGAACCTGAGCCGGAGCCGGAACCTGAGCCGGAGCCGCAGCCGGAACCCGAACCGGAACCGCAGCCGGAACCGACCCCGGAACAGCCGCAGGAATAATCGATTGTGAAAGACGTTTATGCATAATATGCAGGACGTCTTTTTTCGTTTTCCGAAGAGCTGTCGTGTCTGTCGTCCGTGTCGCGTATAAACGGTTTTCCGAACGGACAGGCAGGTGCTATAATCGTGAATGCAGATAGAAAAAAGCGTTTTCTCCGGGGAAGACAAAATGATCGACTTATTAATGAAATACTCTGTTTACGGTGCTGTAATTCTGGGGATCCAGGCCGGATACCCGCTGATGCAGTATATGCAGCGGCGGCAGACCGCAGCGGCGCTGTTCCGCTGTGCTGTTTTTTCGGCACTCAGTGTGATCTCCGTACTTTTATTCGCGTCATTTGAGAAGGCGGTATCCGGGCGGGGATTCTCAATTGGTGCAGTCAGTACATACGGAGTCTATCTGTTTGCGCCATGCCTGCTGTACGCAGTATACCGGCAGGACCGGCGCTGTATCTTCGATTCCTATGCGGTCTATGTCATTCCTTCACAGTTTCTGCAGAGAATACGCTGTCTGATGAACGGATGCTGCGGGGGAACGCCAATTGGCAGTACCGGTCTGCACTGGCCGGTACGGGAAGCGGAACTGCTGTTTTATGCGGTCATGCTGTTTGTTCTGATGAAGACGTTCAGAAAGAACGGAGGATTTACCGGCGAACTGTTTCCGGTCCTGATGATGAGCTACGGAGTATTCCGCTTTGCGGAGGAGTTCTTCCGGGAAGGAAACACACTGTTTCATCTGGCACATCTGTGGTCTCTGATCAGTGTTCTGATTGGCTACAGCATCTATATTGAGATTCGAAAACATAAAAAACAGGGGGATCATTTATGTTGAGAAGTATTGTCAGAAGGTTTTTGAAACTGGTGATCATCAGTGTGATGTTCATTGCGTATCTGCCTGCTTCGGCAGTTCCTGTCCTGGCAGCTGACCTGGATGTCGGCATATCCGGTCTTTCCGTGAGTTATGACAGCGGTTCCTGGAGCGCTGCCGGAAACAGTCTCAGCGGATCGGCGACCGGAAAGGCGAAAGGAACATGTGATGACGCCGCATCGCAGACTTCGACACTGACCCTGACAAACCGCAGATCGTCCGCGGCACAGCTTTCTTTTGATTATTCCAAACCGGTCCTGGCTGCGGGAGGCTCGGTGAAGATCGACGGTACGGCGGTTACCGCGGCCGGCAGCTTTGTCCGTGAGATCCCGGCCGGGGGATCTGTAACAGTGGTCATTCTTTCCGGAAATGCCGGTGCGTACACCTCATCTGTCAGTCTTACCAATATTTCCCTGATCACATCGGCGTCTGTAACGACAACATTCCGGCCGGCAGAGGCAAACGGTACGTATCAGGTCGATTCGGAAACGATCACGGAAACAAAGCAGATCACGCGGAATTCCACGGAATCCTATCTGCTCACTGCACAGCCGGCAGGCGGATATAAGCTGGAAGGCTGGTACTCTGAAACACAGGGAGCTTTCTTAAGCAGAGATACTCAGTGGAGAGCGTATTTTGAAACTCCGCAGACGATCCGGCCGGTATTCATTCCGACAGATGCGCCGGTATGGGAAGCAGGCGAAAAGTGGTTTACTGATCTGAATGAAGCAGTTTCATTTGCGGAGAGCGCAGATACGGAAAAGATCACGCTCATGGACAGCGGCACACTGTCTGCGGGAACGTATACGATCCCTGCCGGGAAAAGCGTGCTGATCCCGTATGACAATGCTTCGACGCTCATCCGGCAGGATCCGGTCCTTGTGACGAGTTCTGCTCCGTCAACACCCTCTGCGTTCCGGAAACTGACGATGGCATCCGGCGCCCGGATCATTGTGAACGGCACTCTTGCGGCCGGCGGCCGGCTGAACTCCCATAACAACGGCTATACCGGAGCCAATACCGGAGCGTTCGGCTGGATCGCCATGAACAGCGGCAGTTCGATCGCACTGAACAGCGGATCTTTCCTGTACTGCTGGGGCTATATCACCGGTGCGGGAACGGTTACCGCAAATCCCGGTTCGAAGGTATACGAACCGTTTGAGATCTGCGATATACGCGGCGGAACGGCGACGTCTGCCATGCACAACAACGATGAGAGGGTATTCCCGGTATCACAGTATTATGTACAGAACATCGAAGCACCCCTGACGATCCTGTACGGAGCGGCACTGAATGTTGTCGGTACAGCAACGGTACAGGGAATGACGGAGACGCCGAATATTACGTTTGCGGGCAGCTCCGGAGCGTTATTCACACTGACCGACGGCGGCAGTCTGACGATGCGGTACGATCCTGCCGCAGACCGGAACTTCTATGACATCTACGGCAGTTCCTCGCTGAACAGTTTCAGTATGAACGTGGGGATTTCGATCAACAGCGCCAGCTATGTTCTGCCTTTGATGGAAAATACGACGATCCGTTTTCATTCCGGAACAACGACATGCAATCAGGACATCTGTCTGATCCCCGGCTTTGAAGGAATCATCGATTCCGGAGCGGTGCTGAAGATCGCGTCCGGAAAGTCGGTGTACGTCTATGACCGTGACCAGTGGATCGGAAACAAATTCCTGTATCCGGGCGTAGATCTGCGCAACAGTTACTATTCACCGACACGCGCCAATGCGAATAAATTCAGCGCTGCCAGGATGGCGGATGCGAAACTGGATGTCAACGGCACTCTGGAAGCGGCCGGCAGATTCTGTACGACAGCAGGCGGAGCGGACATCATATCCTCTGAGGGAACCGGCTCTGTTGTGTTTACGAATACGACATCGGCGTCTTCAACCTACCAGGCTGTACAGGCAAATACATCGATCAGCTATACCGAGATCCCGGTCACTTCCGCAAGACTGCACAACGGCAGTCCGTATGCCGGTGCGGAAGAGGAATACACGGATACATCCGCTTCTGCGGAAGGTGATACCTATACATATGACAGGGAACTGCAGAAGTGGGGTATTTACACCACGTACACCGTTTCGTTTGATGATGGCAGCGGCAGTGTCACGGAAGTTCCTGTGATCAGCGGACACATGGTTCCAGAACCGGAGGATCCGGAAAAAGAGGGATATGTATTTGCCGGATGGTATAACGGGGAAACAGAATATGATTTCACTCAGCCTGTGACGGAAGATCTGATCCTGAAGGCAAAATGGGAAAAACTGACATATGTCCTGAAGGAATGGAAATGGAACGAAGACTTCAGTCAGGCTTCAGCTGTCTTCGTCAGTGAACAGGATGAAACCATAACGGAAGAAGTCTCGGCGGAGATCACTGTCGAAGTCACGGAACCGACCTGCACGGAGGACGGTGTGAAAGCCTATACCGCAGAGGTCAGCTTTGACGGACAGACGTATACGGATACGAAAGAAGAAAGCATTCCTGCATCCGGACACTCGTACGGTACGCCGGAATACACATGGTCCGAGGATCTTCGTACAGTAAATGCCAGAGCCGTCTGTACACGTGATAAAAATCATACGGTCGAAGAAACTGCGCAGACAGCAGAAGAAGTGACCGTAGAGCCAAAGTGTGAAACAGCAGGCGAAAAGACCCTTACTGCTGTATTTGAAAACGAAGTGTTTGAGACACAGACCAGGAAAGTGGTACTGGATGCCCCTGGACATGACTGGGACGACGGCACGGTCACAAAAGAACCGGGCTGTGAAGAGCCGGGCATCCGCACCTATACATGCCGGAGAGATCCGTCTCATACAAAAACAGAAGAAATTCCGGCACTTGGTCATAAGTACCAGGAGCCGCGGTATGTATGGTCAGAAGACAACAGTACCGTTACCGCAGAAGCTGTCTGCGAACATGATCCGGAACATGTCGTAAGGGAAACCGTGCAGACAACGGAAACGATCCGCGTAAGACCGACGTGTGAAACGCCAGGTGAAAGAATCTATACGGCGGTCTTCCGCAATGCGCAGTTCGCGAAACAGACAAAGACAGCGGTAATGGAGCCGCTGGGACATCTCTGGGATGAAGGCACTGTGGTCACGCCGCCGGAATGCGAAAAGGAAGGCACCCGCAGATACACGTGCCAGAGAGACCATTCACATACAAAGACAGAGACGATACCGGCACTGGATCATATTTACGGAGACCCGGTATATACATGGGCAGAGGATAACAGTGAAGTCACTGCGGAAGCTGTCTGCCGGCGCGATCCTTCGCATTCCATCCGGGAAACAGCAGTGCCGGAGGAAGAAATCGTCAAAGAAGCCGCCTGCGCCGAGGCGGGGGAACGAAGACTGACAGCAGTCTTCCGCAATGCGCTGTTCAGCACACAGGAGAAGACAGAAGAGATTGCTGTCCTCGGCCATGCGTGGGGTGAATGGATCATTGTAAAAGAAGCTTCAGAAGAAGAAGCAGGCGAAGAGGAGCGCACATGTCAGCGATGTGGGGAAAAAGAAACACGCGCTGTACCACCGCTCGGACATACACACCATCTGATCCACAAAGAAGCGATACCGGCAAAGTGCGAAGAAGACGGACGGAGTGAATACTGGGTCTGTGATAAGTGCGGGAAGTACTTTGCGGACATGGACGGGACAGAGGAGATCGAAGAAGAAAGCTGGATCATTCCGGCTCTCGGCCATAAATACGGCAATGCCGAATATATCTGGTCCGAGGATAACAATTCGGTTTCTGCATCTGCAGTATGTGAACATGATCCTTCGCATGTCATCACGGAAACCGTCACAACAACAAGAAAAACTACACTTGAGCCGGCCTGTGAGACCGAAGGGATCATCGTGATCACAGCGGTATTCGAAAACAAAGTATTTACCGCACAGACGAAAAATGAAACTGTGGCAGCGCTCGGACATGACTGGGACGACGGCACGGTCACAAAAGCACCGTCCTGTGAGGAAACGGGGATCCGCACGTATACCTGCCGACGGGATCCGTCTCATACAAAAACAGAGGAGATACCGGCCCTCGGCCATGTATATCAGAAACCGGAATATGAATGGTCAGAAGACTGCAGTACGGTTACTGCAAAAGCGGTGTGTGAACGTGATCACGGCCATGTCGTGACAGAAACCGTACGGACGACGGAGACGGTAACCGTTGAACCAAAATGTGAAACGCCAGGCGAAAAACTCTATACGGCCGTTTTCCGCAATATCCTCTTCACGAAACAGACCAGGACTGCAGAACTTGCGCCGGTCGGACATGACTGGACAGAGTGGGAAGTCGTCAAGGAACCGACAAAGACCGAACCGGGCCTCAGACAGAGGAAATGCAGAAGATGCGGTGAGACAGAGACCGAAGAGATCCCGGTGATCGAAACGGTCGCGGTAACGTCCGTTGAACTGGATAAGACAGAACTGGCACTGAAGGTCGGCGAATCCGAAACACTGACAGCGACTGTTCTGCCGGAAAACGCAGATGATAAGAGCGTAACATGGTCGAGCAGTGATCCGAGTGTTGTGACTGTGGATGAAAACGGAAAAGTCACAGCAGTGGCGGACAACGGCATGGAAGATCCTTCGACAGCAGTGATCACCGTGACGACAAATGACGGCGGCTACACGGCGGAATGCACAGTGACATCTGAAGATCCAATCAACGGATTCGTAAGAAGACTGTACAGCATGTGCCTGGGCAGAAAAGCAGATGAGCACGGATTCAAAGACTGGACAGGCTGGCTGCGTTCCGGAAAGCTTACAGCGGCACAGACCGTACAGGGCTTCTTCAACAGTCCGGAAATGGAAGACATGGAACTGACGGATGAAGAGTGGGTCGAGAAGTGCTATGCAGTGATCCTGGACCGTGAAAGTGAAGCGGAAGGCAAAGCATTCTGGGCAGATCTGCGCGGCAGCGGCGTGTCCAATAACTTCATCCTGAAGGGATTCGTAGAGAGCAGAGAGTTTGCGGAACTGTGTGCAAAATACGGCATTACACCGGGCAAGATCGAACTGACAGAATGGAGAGACCGGAATCCGGGCGTGACGAAGTTCGTGAACCGTTGTTATACAAAGGCACTGGGAAGAAAGGCAGAAGCAGGCGGACTGAACAGCTGGTGCAGAAGGATTCTGAGTGCATCCAACAAGAAAGCAGAAGCGATCTATACAGCAACGACAGGCTTCTTCCATTCACCGGAGTTCCTGAACAAGAAGACGACGGACGAAGAGTATGTCACGATCCTGTATCGTACATTCCTGGGCAGAGAACCGGAACCGGAAGGATTCAACGACTGGGTGAACCGGCTGAAGTCCGGTATGAGCCGTGATGAAGTCATGATGGGATTTGCAAACTCGAAAGAGTTCGATGCGATCATGAAGGAATGCGGCATCGAGTAAAACAGAAAAGCTGAACAGGAAAAAGGCACCGGTCATACCCGCATCATGAAGCGGGCAGGACCAGGTGCCTTTTCTTTGAGATCGGAGCGTTATGATCTGCAGTGTAAAACGAGGCAGATCCTGTTACAGCGGAAGACCGTACATGTGGTGGAGAACGATACGGCTGGTGACTTCATCGCCGAACAGTTTCCGGAACTGACTGACAGCCGGACCGCCTTCATCGATCAGCTGCTGAGCGAAAGCGCGCGTCTTCTCCATTTTTTCTTCTTTACTGCAGGGCTTTTCAATACGGCAGCGGCGGATGTACTCACGCATGTATTCCGAACAGGTGCGGTCGAAGCGCTTTATGCTGATGCCGGTTGATACCTTTGCGTAGGAATACGGAGCCAGCAGGCTGTCGTACCAGTGTTCGCCGGACACATAGTCCTTCAGATCGGTGTCCTTGTTCTTGATCCACATATACTCAGCGAAATTATCATCTGACTCCGGTGTAAGGAGCGTGCGGTAGAACTCCACCATCTGTGTTTTCCGGCTGAGTACAGAGACACGATCCATGTTGAGAAGCGGCAGGTCGATCGTCTCCGGACTCAGTACGAATGTCTGCATCTGCATCAGTCCGAGCATACCGCTCATGGACAGCAGGCACACATGGCCGAGACCTTCGGCTTCGAAGGTGCGCAGACGGAACGTCATTCCCTTTGCACTCAGTTTTGCGTCTTCGCCGATATCATTTTCGACGACGCGGTATGTGTTTTTCAGCTGTGAAAGAAGTGCTTCATTCATTTTCATTTTTATTGCTTCCCCCTTTTATATTTTAGCATTTTGCGGGACGGGCGGGACGTTTTTCCGCTATGATTATCCTATGGAAGACAGAAAAGAACTGCATATGAAGCAGGCTGCTTCATATATATCGTATTTTGAAGAGGCAAAAGACCGTATTCATGATGCGGAGATCGAAAACGGCATTAATGAACTGCTGCGGAAACTGCGGGATCTGCGTGACCTGCAGTACTGGTTTGACAGCGGTGAGAAGGAACTGGACCGGTTTTACGACCGGTATCTGCCGTATCTCAATACCATCGTGGAAAACTATATCAAACTGGAAAGCAGCTGGAACTTTGAAGAGATCCGAAAGATCCGCGTACGGCTGGCAGAGGCGCTGAAGCAGTTCGCGGAGATCACGGACACGATCATGAAGATCCTTCCGGAGGATGAGATCTCCGAAGCCAATGCCGAAGCGAAGGCGAAGAAAGCAAAGCAGGAGCTGGACGAAGCGTATCACCGCATACATATACCGGATACAGCAGGGGAATCGGAATGATTCCCTTTTTTAAATTTGAAAATGATTATCATTTTTGATGACAAAACGATACGCCTGTGATAAATTGAGAACTGTTCTCAATTTATGGGAGGTGTTTTATATGACTTCAAGACCGATCTATAAAACAAAACAGAGGGAGATCCTTCTGAAATATATGAAAGAAAACAGCAGCGGGCATATCACCGCAGCACAGGTATGCGACTATCTGCGCGCAAACGGGACGTCCATCGGACAGGCGACGGTATACCGCCAGCTGGAGAAGATGGTGGACGAAGGGATCCTGAATAAATATGTCATCGACGGAAACACACCGGCATGTTTCGAATATGTCGGCGAAAACGGACATGTGCATGAACATGCGTGTTTCCACTGCAAATGTGAAAAATGCGGTCGGCTCATCCATATGCACTGTGAAGAGCTTGAGAGCATTGCCGGTCATCTTCAGAAAGAGCACGGTTTCACCCTGGATCCGCTTCGCACGGTATTCTACGGGGTCTGCGAAACGTGTGCCGGAGGTTTGAAATGAAACGTTTACTTACAGGACTGCTTTCCCTGGTTCTGTTGGGACAGCTGACAGCCTGCGGAAGCAGTGCGGAAAAGACGGAAGACAGCGGAAAGCTGCAGATCGTTGCGACAGTGTTTCCGGCGTATGACTGGGCATGCGAGACTGTAAAGAATACGGACAGCGCGGAAGTGACGCTTCTGACAGATAAAGGCGTTGATCTGCACAGCTACCAGCCTTCGGTACAGGATATTCAGAAGATCGCCTCCTGTGACCTTCTGATCTATATCGGCGGACCTTCGGATGAATGGGTCGATGACGTCCTGGCACAGGCAACGAATCCGGACATGGAAACGATCTGTCTTCTCGATGTGCTCGGTGAACGGGTAAAAGAAGAAGAGACCGTGGAAGGAATGCAGGAAGAGGAAGAAGAGGAAGAAGAAGGTGAAGCAGACGAACATGTGTGGCTTTCTCTTCGGAATGCGAAGATCCTTGCCGGTGAGATCACGGAAGCCCTGGTCCGGCTCGACGGCTCACACAGCCGGGAATACGAAGCCAATGCGGCAGAGTATACGGCAAAGCTGGAAGAACTGGACAAAGCGTATGAGCAGGCGGTAAACTCTTCCGAACGGAACACCCTGCTGTTTGCGGACCGCTTCCCGTTCCGCTATATGACGGATGACTATGGTCTGCAGTATTACGCAGCGTTCCCGGGATGTTCCGCTGAGACCGGCGCAAGTTTTGAAACGGTCACGTTCCTTGCGGACAAGACAGATGAACTGTCTCTGAAGGTGATCCTGACGATCGAAGGCTCTGCCGCAAAGATTGCAGAGACGATAAGAGATACGACAAAGACGAAAGACCAGATGATCCTGACAATGGATTCCATGCAGTCAGTGACGGCGAAAGACATCGCCGGAGGAAAGAGCTATCTTTCCGTCATGGAAGAGAATCTGGAAGTACTGAAAGAAGCACTGCAATGACAAAAACAAAGAAAGAAACTCTGCTGGATGTGAAAGATGTATCGCTTGGTTATGAAGACGGAGCGATCATCGAACATCTGAGCTTTACGGTGCAGGCAGGGGATTATCTGTGCATCGTCGGCGAAAACGGGTCCGGCAAGACAACATTGATGAAAACACTGCTCGGCCTGCAGGAACCGCTTGCCGGAACGATCGAACGGTCAGCCGCTCTGAAGGACAACGCGATCGGCTGGCTGCCCCAGCAGACTGTGGTCCAGCGGGATTTTCCGGCGTCGGTAAGAGAGATCGTACTGTCCGGATGTCTGAACCGTACCGGCAGATATCCGTTTTACCGGAAAGAAGAAAAAGAACGGGCAGACAGAGCGATGGCGCGGCTCGGCATCACGCATCTGAAAGACAGGTGTTACCGGGAACTGTCCGGCGGCCAGCAGCAGCGCGTGCTTCTGGCGCGGGCGCTGTGTGCGGCAGAGCAGGTCCTTCTGCTGGATGAACCGGTCACAGGACTCGATCCGAAAGTGTCCATGGAACTGTATGAAATGATCCGCCAGCTGAACCGAAGCGGGATCACGATCATCATGATCTCGCATGATATCGCCTCGGCTGTTCAGGAAGCGACGCATATTCTGCATATCGGACAGAATATCTTCTTCGGAACAAAAGAAGCGTATACAAACAGCCGCATGGGGAAATACTTCCTCGGAACGGAAGAAAGCGGGGAATAATATGGAAAGACTGTTTACATATCTGCAGTATCCTTTCGTCCGCTATGCGCTGATCGTCGGCGTATTGATCGCGCTTTGTTCCTCACTGCTCGGCGTGACGCTGGTGCTGAAACGCTTCTCTTTTATCGGTGACGGACTGTCCCATGTCGCCTTCGGCGGGATCGCCATTGCCGGCGTGCTGAATGTATCGAATGACATGCTTGTCGTTCTGCCGGTAACGGTGATCAGTGCAGTTCTGCTTCTGAGGACCGGACAGAATAAGAAGATCCGCGGGGATGCGGCGATCGCCATGATCTCCGTTGCGGCACTTGCATTCGGCTATCTGCTGATGAATATGTTTCCGACATCGTCCAATCTTTCCGGCGATGTCTGCAGCACACTGTTCGGATCGACGTCGATCCTTACGCTGAGTATCCGTGAAGTATGGCTGTGCATCGTCCTGGCTGCGGCGGTGCTGGCAATGTATGTCCTGTATTACAACAGGATCTTCGCGGTGACCTTTGATGAATCCTTTGCGCAAGCGTGCGGTACAAAAGCAGACCGCTACAACCTGCTGATCGCAGTGATCACGGCGGTGATCATTGTCCTGGCAATGAACCTGGTCGGTTCGCTGCTCTGCTCGGCACTGATCATTTTCCCGGCGCTTTCGGCGATGCGGCTGTATCACAGTTTCCGCAATGTCACGATCGCTTCGGCAGTGCTGGGCGTCGTTTCCGCGCTTGCCGGACTCATTCTGGCGATCCTGACAGATCTGCCGGTCGGTTCTGCCATCGTGGCAGTGCAGGTGCTTGTATTCGGCATCTGCTGCATACTGGAGAAACACATATGAAACGGATCCGCATGATACTGTTCGCACTGATCTGCACCTGTCTGATCACAATGAACGGCGCCTGCAGAAAAACAACGGTGCAGAATGTTTCCATACCGGAAAACAACGGCAGCGGGGTAGATGTCGATCTGACGGATCTTTCCGGCAATATGGTCTATGCCCAGGTCTATGACATGGTCACATCCCCGGAAAAATACCGCCGCAAAACCGTGAAAATGCGCGGGCTGTTCGCCACACGGACGGACGAAAAGACCGGTGAACTGCAGTACGGCTGCGTCATCCAGGATGCGCTGGCATGCTGCGCGCAGGGGATCCAGTTCATTCCGGCGGAAGAAATGCGCTATCCCGATGATTTCCCGGCGATGGGCGACGAGATCACGGTCACCGGCGAATTTGATTTTACGATGGACGGCAATGTGATCAACTGCATTCTGAAAGGCGCAGAGACAGAGTGACGCGCCTGTCATTCGTTAACTTGAAAGCATTCATGAATAACAGTATTATTGTTCTGACCGGAAGGGAGTGAGCAGAAATGGAGAAACGAAAACTGTCCCGGACAGGGAATATGCTTATAACATTTCTGCTGATCCTGTCCCTTTGCGGTGCGTGTTATTCCGGGTGGATGCTGTATCAGACAATGTCTGAGTACAGTCAGGGAAGTGCTGCGTATCATAAGATCGACAAAGACGCGCTGGTCCCGGCCGCGGACGGATCGGAAGAAGAAACGATCGATTTCGACTACCTGCGGAATATCAATCCGGACATTGCCGGCTGGATCTCCCTGGCTGATTCAGAGATCAGCTATCCGGTCGTCTACAGTTATGAAAAGGGCAATGACTGGTATCTGCGGCATCTGTTTGACGGGACGTACAACAACAGCGGCTGTATTTTCCTTGACAGTCACAATGTGCGCGCAGATGAAGAACATATCGTTATGTACGGACATCATATGCGCAACGGTACGATGTTTGCGGATGTGCAGAAGTACGAATCTCAGGAATGGTATGATACGCACCGTGAGATCGTTCTGGATACGCCGGACGGACGCTGGATCCTTTATCCCGCTGCCGGCATCTTCACGACCGGTACCGACCCGTATGTCCGCTTTGAATTTGCGGACGATGCCGACTTCATACAGTATGTGAATTACTTTACCTCCGGCTCGACCTTTGTCTCGGATACTGTTCTGCAGGCAGGCGACCGTACAGCACTGCTTTCGACGTGTTCCTACAATGTGGAAGACGGCAGATATGCGCTGCTGTGCAGGATGGAAAGAGCCGGATAACAGGAGACGAACTATATGACTCGAAAAAGAAAACGTCGCATCAATCCGGTATTCCTGTGGCTCCTGCTGGCTGCTGCGTGCGGGCTGTTTATATTTGAATTTGCCAGAATGCCGATGTTTCCGCTGCGGTGGACATTCCTGGCGGCAGGCGTGATCCTGCTGGCTCTTGCCCTGCTGTATGTGCTTTCGGCCAAGGCGACCCCGCGCAACAGTTTCATCCGCATTCTGAACAGCGTACTGACCGTGGCGGTGCTCATAGCGTCGCTTCTGATGCCGTATTATACCGACAAGATCTCGGAACTGTTCAATTCCATCACCGGCAATAAGGTGAAGATCTCCGTCTACGTTCTGACAAGTGAATACAAGAATGCTCATAACGATATCTTCTGGGATGCCATGGGTACCTATGAGGATCTCAGCGCTTATACGGACGGCCGCTTCATTACCACGGTCAGCTCCGATACGGAAAACCAGCTGTATGCGGTCGATGAGATCCGCACGAAGCTCGGTGTGCAGCTGAAGACCGTCGATCGTGCATCGGTGCAGGAAGCGGTGTATTCCCTCTATCAGAATGAGGGCGACCTGCTGATCATGAGCGAAGCGTATGAATCCATCGTGGCAGATATCGAAGGATTTGAGAACTTCAAAAACGACACGATCAAGATCTATACAGTTACCCGGACGATGGACGGCACGACGGAATCGCGTTCCAAAGTAACAAAAGAACCGTTCAGCATCTTCTTCGGCGGAAATGATGAGACCGGAGAACTGAGCCTCATCGGCCGGACAGACGTGGATATGGTCGTTACGGTCAATCCGAATACCCACCAGATCTCCATCGTTTCCCTGCCGCGCGACTCCTATGTGCCCAATCCTGCGCTCGGAGACGCCCGCGATAAACTGACGCATCTCGGTCTGCATACGATCGACAACACCCTGAACGGACTCAGCTCATATCTGGATGAGCCGATCGAAAACTATGTGCTGATCAACTTCACCACATACATGAAGATCATCGACGCGCTCGGCGGTGTGGATGTGGACAATCCGTACGCGTTCCATTTCTGGGACAACTACGATATGTACTTTGAGGAAGGTCCGCTGCATCTGGACGGCGACCGGGCACTGCATTATGTGCGCGAACGGAAGACTCTGCCGGACGGCGACTTCGGCAGAAACATGCACCAGCAGCTGGTCATGAAAGCAATCATTTCCAAGCTGACAAGCGCTGAAGTGATCTCACACTTCAACGATCTGCTGGCGGCGCTGAACGGAACATTCCTGACAAATCTGCCGAGTGATTCCATCTATGCGCTGTGCCGCAAGCAGCTCAGTGAGAACATCACATGGAATATTGTGAATTATCACGTTGAGGGCGGGGTAGGTACGGAATACTGTGCCTCTGTGCCGTCAACGCCGCTGTCGATCGTATACCCGTATCCGAACCAGATCGAGTTCGTGAAACAGGTGATCAATGAAGTGGTCGGCGGAAACATCGTGGAACAGCAGGAAATGCCGGAAGGCAGTTTCTATACGGAAGAAAACGGATACTGAGGAGGAGCATTATGTATACCATTCCGGAATTGTATGATCTCGGCCATACGGCCGCAAAAGACTACCTGACACAGTTTGAATACCCGTGGGAAGCACTCAAGGGAATCAAACAGATGATCATTGAACTCGGCGCAACGCTGGATCCGGCCGAGTATACAGAAGTATCGGAAAACGTCTGGGTCCATAAGACCGCGAACGTGTTCCCGAGCGCATATCTCGGAGCACCGTGCATCGTCGGTCCGAATACGGAAGTGCGTCACTGCGCATTTGTACGCGGCTCGGCGCTGATCGGCGAAAACTGCGTAGTCGGAAACTCCGTGGAACTGAAAAATGTCATTCTGTTCGATCATGTTCAGGTTCCGCATTATAACTATGTCGGCGATTCCATCCTCGGCTATTATGCCCACATGGGTGCAGGATCCATCACTTCCAACGTCAAGGCAGACCGTCTGCCGGTCGTCGTACATTCCTCGGAGGAAGACATCGAGACCGGTATGAAGAAATTCGGCGCGATGCTCGGTGACTACGCTGAGATCGGCTGCAATACCGTCATGAATCCGGGAACGGTGATCGGACGGCATTCCAATGTCTATCCGGTATGCTGCGTCAGAGGCGTCGTTCCGCACGCCAGCATCTATAAGACAGGCGGTGTGATCGTACCAAAGAAATAAGAGGGGGACTATGGCAGTCATTCATTGCAGGAAATGCGGCAGTACAGATATCCGGTATACAGAAAACGGGTTTTTCCGCTGCACCGGGTGCGGTGCGGAATATACGCCTTCGGAGTTCGGCAATATGCTGAACGGAAAAACGGAAGCGTCACCCGGCACGGAAGAACTGAAGCAGAAGCTGAAAGACGTCCGCGCAACCTTTGATATGGGCAATTTTTCCGGCGCCAATGATCTTCTGCGGGAACTCGCTGAAGAATGCTCGGAACGGAAAGAGATCTGGAATACCTGGCTTGACGCAGTTATTGCGTATATGCGGAAACAGGGACGCATTGCCTTCCGGGGAAGCACGCTGTTTGACACGCCGCGGATCTTCCGCCTCGGTGAAAACGCGGATCCGTCGTTCCGGGAACGGAAGGACGCTGCGTACAGAGAGATGGCGAGAAAGATCATCCGCGGTGATCTGTCACTGTTCCGTTCGCTGCATCAGTGTTCACTGGCAGGTCATTATGACCCGCTGACAGTGCCGTATGATGATCTGAAGGATTATCTCTGTGAAGCATCCGATGAGATGACAGCGGTATTTGATGCCGGTGAAGCAATTGCCCGGCGCATGCAGGATATGAATATGTCCTACGATGCGAGAAGGACAGAACAGTGCTTTTCGTTCATCACGCCGTGGCGCGGCAGCGGCGTATACTATCCGGTCTTTGCGCTGTCGGATGTCATCATCGGGTATCCGACCGATGAACCGGAGGAAAGAATGCCTGCCGTTCTGATCCGGTGCGCGCATGTGATCACCGACACAGAAGAATTCTTTGATGATGCGGTCGGCCAGCTGATCGGTCAGTGGGAGAATATGGACTACTGCCCGTACTGCTACAGCAGAAACGTACGCAGAAAAATGCTGAAGAAAGAAAAAGTCTGCGCGGACTGCGGCAGAACGATCAAACCTATGGACTTTTAGCAGATATCCCTGCATATCTGCTTTTTTCAGGAGAAGAGAACGATATGGAAGATAGAGCAAAAGCAGCAGAGCAGCTGAGAAAAAAGTGTGAAAATGATTCGGAGAACGGAGCAGCATGGCAGGAATATGCGCAGTATATTCTGACTTGTATGGAAGAAACACATGTGCCGGTCCTGAGCTGCAGCCCTCTGTTTGACGTGAAGCAGGTTCTGGAAAAAGCTGCGGAAGCAGATACGGAGAACACGCGGTTCGGCACCCTGCGCAACCGTGCCTATAAAAGCATTGCGGCGGAAGCCGTCGCCGGAAAGGCAAAGCTGTATGAAGCGGCACTGCCGCTGATCCATGACGGCAGGATCGACCCGGCGGCATGGAAACAGGCGCTGACCGGGACGGCACCTTCGCTTTCCCGTATCGTCAGAGCCGGGGAAACGGCAGCGCAGGAACTGCAGAGCCGCGGCATCTGCTTTGACGGGGATCCCCGCAGTATGTGCTGGACACTCGTCGAACCGCAGGAAGGACATCCAATCCTGACGCCGGTATTTGTTCTGTGCGACCTTCTGATCGCGGCGGAAACACCGGAAGACGCTTCTTCCATGACTGCAATACAGCTGGCAAAGCCCGCTTCTGCCTCGGAGGATTTCTACAGCAGCGCGGCGGACGAAGCCGTGGAACAGTGGAACGATCTGAAATACTGTCCGTACTGTTTCGGCCGGGATCTGCGCATGACCATGTCGGGAAGACGCCGCTGCAAGGCGTGCCGGGCAGTGATCAAGCCGTTTGAGATCTATCGTCCTCAGTAAGCAGTACAGCCCGGAGCGGAGCCGGCATGGCATGGAACATCATTTCCACCTCAGTCTCTGCCGGCGTAATATTGTCGTACAGTGCCCATTCCATGGTCATTCCGACAGTACCGTAACAGTACATGCGGATACAGAAGGCAAGATCCGTATCCAGCCGGTCCGTGTGCAGTTTCGCCATGGTGATCTGCGTATACCGTTCGGTAAAATACTCCAGAATATAATGTGTCAGGGCGTTCTGGGAAACGTCCGCATAAGCTCTCTGATAGAAAACGGAGAGCTCTTTTTTCATTTTCCGCATGGCTTCCGCGGCAGCTTCGATATCCACGATATCGATGTCCACGGCGTTCTGAAAGAAGATCCATGCGATCAGATCCTGCTTGTCTTTGAAATGATAGTAAAACGTCGGCCGCTGAATGCCGGCTGCCCGGCAGATCTCCGTGACGCGTATTCTGTCGATCGGCTTCTGCTTCATCAGTTCCTTCATTGTCTCTGCGATCCATATCTTCGTACGGTCTGACATATACACTCCTCTGTTATTACAAAACAAATAAAATGTAATAATTTCTTACATAAATATACTTTTGTAAATGGATTGAAGCAAGTCTTCCTTTCACAATAAAAACAGAAGGAGACAGAAGATGCATTACACAGGAACGCTTTATCGAAATCCGTATGAACCCCCGTCACCGCTGCTGGAGATCACGCAGGGATGTTCGCACAACCGCTGCAAGTTCTGCACGATGTACAAAGACGTGCCGTTCCGGCTTTCCCCGCTGGAATGGATCGAAGAAGATCTGGCGGAGATCGCCATGTACGAACCGCATACGGAACGCCTGCAGCTGATCGGTGCTGATCCCTTCTGCATGAGCTTTGACCGGCTGGATCACATCTGTGATCTGGTTCATCAGTATCTGCCCGACGTAAAGATCATGACCATGGCGGCGCGGGTGACCAATGTGCGCAATAAGACCGTTGAACAGCTGAGGATCCTGCGCGAAAAGGGAATGTGTGAAGTCAACCTGGGCGTGGAAAGCGGCGATGACTGGACGCTGGACAGGATCGACAAGGGGTATCACGCGGAAGACATCATGGAACAGTGCCGGAAACTGGATGAAGCCGGGATCACGTACTGGATGACCTTTCTGAACGGCGTAGCCGGCAGGGAACACAGTCATGAACATGCGCTGCATTCCGCACAGATCTTCAGCCGCTGTCATCCGGCAGTGGTCGGTACCGGCGGACTCACGCTGTTTCCGGGAACGCCGCTGCTCAAAGAGGCGCAGGAAGGAACGTTCTCGCCGCTGTCAGAAAAAGAGATGCTCGAAGAACTTCGTATCTTTGTGGAAAATCTGACCTGTGACTGCTTCTTCATCACACATCATACATCGTCCGTAAATCTGAGCGGACCGGATTTCCTGAAACGGAAACCGCAGATCCTCGCGGCGATCGATCAGATGATCGAAAGCGGCGATCTGGACCGGCTTGCCCGTATGCGCAGCCGTAAAAAGACATTGTAAGACAGAGGAGGAATAACTGTGAAAGAGAATGTCAAAGCATTATTTCAGCCCATCCGCGTCGGCGGGATCGAACTGAAGAACCGTATCGTCATGCCGCCGATGGACACCTGTGCGTTCAATTTCGACGGTACTGTCACGCCGAAACTGATGCCCTATATGCGCAACCGCGCCAAGGGCGGCGTCGGCCTGATCATCCAGGAATGCGCAGATACTTCGTGGCCGGAAGGAAAGAACGGACCGCGGGAACTGCGCATGGACGTACCGGATTCCATCACATTCCTGCATGACATGACCAATGTCGTGCATTCCTTCGGCACAAAGATCATCCTGCAGCTGAACCATGCCGGCTTCCAGTCCAATCCGATCAACTGTGAGGGAAGACAGTCGGTATGTCCGTCGGACTTCAACGGCGCCAGAGCGATGACGCATGAAGAAGTGCTGAAAGTCATTCAGGATTTCATCGTTTGCGCATACAACGCGAAACTGGCAGGCTACGACGGGATCGAGCTGCACGCGGCGCACGGCTACCTTCTGAACTGCTTCCTCAACCCGGCGATCAACCGGAGAGAAGATGAATTCGGCGGCGTCATTGAAAACCGGTTCCGCATGGTCGGCGAGATCATCCGCGGGATCCGCGAAAAGTGCGGCTATCCGTTCCTCATCAGCGTGCGTCTGGGATCGGTGGACAACCCGGGCAATACTCTGCAGGAAGCCGCGGAGATCGCGTACATGTGCGAACAGGCCGGCGCGGACATGGTCAATATGTCCTCCGGTTTCAATCCGCCGATGGATACCAATCCGACGCAGTGGGCAAAAGAAGGCCTGTACATCCCGTATGCTGAAGAAGTGAAGAAGAAAGTCAGTATCCCGGTCGCAATCGTCGGAAAACTGAAAACACCGGAATTCTGCGCCGATGTCATAAAGAACGGCAGCGCCGATCTGGTATGCGTCGGCAGACAGCTGCTGTGCGATCCGGAATGGCCGAATAAGATCATGCAGGACCGGATCCATGAGATCCGTCCGTGCCTGTCCTGCTTTGACGGCTGTATGGGTGCGCTTCTGACAAGAAATGAGATCACGCGCTGTTCCATCAATCCGTATGTGGGATTTGAGGATTTCCAGAGTGAGAACAACGTACCGAAGACGGCGGAACCGAAGACCGTGCTGGTTGTCGGCGGCGGTATCTCCGGCATGCAGTTCGCGATCATTTCCGCACGCCGCGGCAATAAAGTCATTCTGGCGGAAAAAGAAGACCACGTGGGCGGTCAGATGAAGCTTGCCGGCATGACGCCGCACAAAGAAGCTGTTCTCAAAGCACTGGACTGGTTTGAAGCGGAATGCGTCCGCAGGGGCGTAGAGATCCGTCTGAACCAGAATGTGGATCTGGAATACGTCAATGACCTTCATCCCGATCAGGTCGTGATCGCGGCCGGCGCTGTCTTTGCGATGCCGCCGATCGCAGGCATTGAAAACGCGGTGAACGGAGCCGATGTCATTTCCCGGAAAATTGAAACAAAGCCGGGACAGACCGTCGCGGTCATCGGCGGCGGTGTTGCCGGCGCGGAGCTGGCGCACAGGATCGTTCTGGAAGGCGGAAAAGCAGTCATCCTGGAGATGCTTGGGGATATCTGCAGCGGCGGCGAACTGTTCCATACGATGCTTCTGAAGGATTATCTGAATAAGAATGCGACTGTCCTGACATCCGTGGCGGTAAAGAAGATCAATACAGACTCCGTCGAATACGAAGACGCTGGTCATGTGCGTCATACCATAGCAGTGGATCTTACTGCGGTATGTGCCGGTCAGAGAAAGATGGGACTGGACCTCTATACACAGCTTCTGGAAGCGGGATATGAGACATACCGCATCGGCAATAACGAGCGGGCTGCCAACTTCCTCAACGCGACGCGCAGTGCATTTGAACTGGCATATACCATCTAGAACCAGCCGGACCGGTCACAGTACCGGTCTTTTATTCTGCGCTTCCGTACCGGAGAGCGCGTACGCCCGGGAATCTGTTCCGCGATCTTTCGTTTTCCCGCAAAAATAGATCCTGTACGGGATCTGAGATCAGAAAAACGGAAGATAGGCGGCGATCACTGCCAGCAGGACAGCCGGCAGGAAGTTTGCCGTGCGGATCGTTTTGCCGAAGACGAGATTGACGCCGACGCAGAAGATCAGGATCGATCCGACGAGTGAGAGGTTCGCAATGGCTTCAGCGGTCATGAGCGGCGACAGGATCTGTGCAAACAGGGTAATGCTGCCCTGAAAGAGAAAGACCGGAATGGCGGAGAACACAGCGCCTTTGCCCAGGGAAGACGTCATGACGGCAATAATGATGAAGTCTAGCACGGCTTTGACGGAAAGCGTGGAAGGATCGTGCAGGATGCCGTCCTGGATCGAACCGACGATCGCCATCGCGCCGATGCATACCGTCAGGGACGCTGTGACGAAGGCGTCGGTAAACTTCGCGTCACCGCTGTTTCCGGACTTCTTTTTCAGCCATTCGCCGAAGCGTTCAAAAGCTGCTTCGATATCGAGCAGTTCGCCGATCACTGTGCCGAGGGCTATGCACAGGACAATAAACATGGCTTTTCCGCTGACGATCGTATTTCTTTCGATTGCGAGCATTCCCTCCATGGCACCGGCAATTGCCAGAAACATGACAGAGATCCCGCAGGCTTTCGTCAGGGATTCCTGCTGTGTTTCACCGAACAGTTTCCGCGTCATTCCGCCGGCCAATCCGCCGAGGATAATGCCGGCTGTATTGATCAGAGTGCCAAGACCGCCCATAGTGTTCCTCCTGTATCCGCTAATTATATGCGAAAACAGCCGGAATGAACAAAAAACTGCATCAATCAAACGGACAGAGAATGGTACAATAAAGCGTATAGGAAGAAAACAATATGAGAAAAACGTGGAAACAATTTCTGGCAGTTTTACTGTGTGTACTGACACTGATACTGTGTATGGTTCCTGTTCAGGCAGAGGAGGATGATGATCAGACGATCATGATCCATTCACGTTTCTATACTCTGACGACGAAAAAGAATCATACGATGGAAGTGCCGTTCAATCCGCAGTGGTTCTGTCAGGACGCGCGGATCTATTCGCATGATCTTGCCAAACTGTCACTGGGACTGGCTACGTCGGCATTCCGGCCGAATTCATCGGTTGAACAGGGTTTTACAAGTACGGATATGAACCTTACAAACTTCCTGACCGAAGCGCATTTCCGTGATCTCCGCAGTGATGACTATGATAAGGATCCCAACATGTACACAGTATCCACCGTCATGGGGCATCAGAAGATCACAGACGGGGATGAGTCATTTGAACTGATTGCAGTCGGTGTCTGCGGACAGGGATATGTGGATGAATGGGAATCCAATTTCAGCATTGGAAACGGCAAAATGCATGACGGATTTGACCGCTCTTCCCGTCTGATCTATGACCGTATCTTCGGTTATATTGCGGCAAATCATCTTACCGGTCCGATGAAAGTGTGGATCTCCGGATTCAGCCGCGCCGCCGCAATCTCCAATATCACGGCAGCCCGCCTGACCGATTCCGACACCTTCTCCCAGGAGACCGTCTTTGCCTATACCTATGCGACGCCGCGCACAGTTATTGATGAGGACTATGACCGTTACCGGAATATCTACAATATCGTCGGAAAACAGGATCCGGTGCCCATGGTGCCTTATGCGGACTGGGGCTATGAGCGGTATGGTACGACACTGTTCCTGCCGGCACTCGAGACCGAC
The DNA here is from genome assembly GCA_017510405.1 of Solobacterium sp. GTDB lineage: Bacteria > Bacillota_I > Bacilli_A > Erysipelotrichales > Erysipelotrichaceae > Bulleidia. Next base: position 15,033 of record JAFWNG010000008.1, on the reverse strand, counting down.
TCTGACTTCAAAATAAAGCGTGCCCGCGCCGATGCCGTATACAAAGAAATCACCGGGATCGACTACTGGTATAACGAAGAGACCGACTGGATGATCCGTGACATTCTTTCCTATCTGCTGACGCTGTGTCCGTCTTCGGCGCTGTATACGGCTGCCCTGCAGTATCAGCTTATTCATATCTGGGAAGACCGCAATCCGGTCAATATCCTATCCCGTCTTCTGGAGATTGCGAACGATTCGATCTTTATCAATGAAACGACACAGGAAGACGCAGATATGCTGCTGAACTATCTGACGCTCATTGCCCGTGACTTCGTTGACTCCGGAAGCATATTCCGCCGCTGGAACCGTTCGGCGTCCATTGGTGCGAACATGCTGCAGGCGCATACGCCGGAACTGTATGTATCCTGGATCTTCTCGGCGGATTCGGGAGACCTGCTGTATCAGAACGCTACAAAATACACCATTCTGTTTGTAGATACTCCTGCCGATCTGACGCTGATGCGGGACGGGATCGAACTGGAGAAGATCAAAGCATTCGAGTATCTGGATGTAGAGGACCAGATGGTCGAAATACTTCCGAAAAAAGAACGTGTTGCACCGGAAGGAAACGTGTATATGGATTATACAGAATCGGATATACGGATCTTTTTCCCCCGCGATGCGGAGTACAGTCTGCGTGTCGACAGGACAGATAAGGACACCATGATGTCGTTTATGGAAACCGATTATTCGGCGGGCAGACAGAGTCCGGATGCGGCAACGCTGTATTATATTCCGATCGAGGAGCCGCAGGATATAAACATCACCTTTACGGCAGACGGAAACACGCATATAACATCTACTTCCGCAAAAGCCATGGAAGGATTGGATTCGACTCCGATCACCACAAAAACAACATTTATTACCCAGCTGTCACGGCCGAAATACTTCGTGACGAACTGGCGCAGGACCGTGCTGTATTTCATAGCCGGCGTGATGGGATTTATTTCTCTGCTGTTCCTCTGGATTGCGTATTCCATCGGAAAACTGCGGTTTAAGCGAAGAGTGCGTCTTGGCTGGATCCCGGCGGGAACGAAATACCGGGCGCTGCCGTTTATCTGCGCGTTCTCGATCATGCTGCTGTTTGTAATCATGCAGTTCTACGCCGAACTGTTCCCGGATTCCGGAAAAGTACTGCTGATCTTCAAGTCTGCGATCGGTCTGCTGTCGGTGCTCATGTCCTTCTTCGGCTGGCTGAAGCGGCGGACAAAACTTGGCGGATTCGTCATTCTCGGTCTGCTGGCTCTCATGCTGGCGGATCTGACCATGACGCTGAGTCTGTACGGATCCCTGCTGCATATCGCCGCGTATATACTTCTGACGTGGGCATATGTGAAAGAAGAAAAACCGGAAAAACGCCAGATCGTGAACTGGATCGTTTTGTGTGTTGCCGGCATCGGCAGCATGACGGTCATAGAGGGAGAGTTCGGAGTCTTGCGTATTGTTGGGATCCTGTATCTCTGGGCTGCGCTTGCGATGGTGACCTCTTCGTTTAACCAGGACCGGCGGATCTTCACAGGATCGCTGCTGCTGTTCATATCCGGTATCCTGCTGATGAATAACATTATCAACGGTACGACATTCCTGAGCCATATGCTGTCGCTCGGCGTCTATTACGCTGCTGTTGCCACACTGGCCAGCTACAATACCAGAGTGATCATGCCGCGTCTTGTTCCGGCAGAGCCTTCCTATGCATCGGATGACGGTGCGGAAGCGGCTGCGCAGCCGGATGACCCGGCGGAGACTGCTGCGGAATCATAAAAGGCGAAAACATGCAGAAAAATATCCTCCGGAGATCCATCCGGAGGATATTCTGCAAATATGACTGATTGATCAGAACCGGGCGAGAAGCGCTTCGATGTTCTCTTCCGGCGTCATGAAACTGGTCACGAAGCGTACCGCTGTACGGTCTTCGTCGACAGCTCCCCACGTGTGGAAAGAGAAACCGGCATCACGCAGTTCTTGAATCTTAGCGTTGGAAAGAACAGGGAAGATCTGGTTGGTGACTGCTTCATAGCGGAATTCAACGCCTTTCGCGCGCAGCCCGTCGGTCAGCTTTTCCGCCATTGCGATGGCGTGGCGGGAGATCTTCATATAGCGGTCATCGGTAAAGAGTTCTTCGAACTGGATGCCGAGCATGCGGCCTTTCGCCAGCATTCCGCCTCTCTGCTTGATGTGGTAGCGGAAGTCTTTTTTATATTTCGGATTGGTTATGACAACAGCTTCACCGAACAGGGCGCCTACCTTTGTGCCGCCGATGTAGAAAATATCGCTGAATGACGCAATATCCTGCATGGTCAGGTCACTGTATCGGGAACAGAGGCCGTAGCCGAGACGGGCGCCGTCGATAAACAGCGGAATGTCATATTTCTGACATGTCTCATAGAGAGCCTTCAGCTGTGTTCGGGAATACAGCGTGCCGCTTTCCGTCGGATAGGAGATGTATACGAGTCCGGGCTGTACGATGTGCTCGAACGATTCATCGCTGTAGTGTGCCTGGATCGCAGCTTCGACCTGCTCCGCCGTGATCGTGCCGTCTTCGGTGGGAAGCGTAAGGCACTTATGTCCGGCAGCTTCCAGCGCGCCGGTCTCGTGACATGCGATATGTCCTGTCTCGGCACAGAGCGCTCCCTGATGGGGACGCAGCACAGAGGCGATCACGGTCGTGTTGGCCTGCGTGCCGCCGACAAGGAAATGGACGTCGGCGTCTTCTTTTCCGATCGCTTTGCGGATCAGCTCACGGGCATGTTCACAATGCGGATCCTCCCCGTAGCCGACGGTCTGTTCACTGTTTGTTTTTGCAAGCGCCTCCAGGATCTCCGGAATGCAGCCTTCGATATAATCACTGTCAAAACGTATCATGGTAATCATCACCTCGTTGTGTATAATATCATAGACAGGGAAGGTGGACGTATGAAAGTGCTTCAGGAAACGGATATTGATACAGCTGCACAGATACTGCGGAATGACGGTGTGATCGCGATCGCGACCGACACGGTATTCGGCGTATGTGCACGCATGGATTCCCGGCAGGCGCAGGAGAATCTGCGCAATGTGAAGCACCGCCCGAAAGACAAGGCGTTCCCGCTGATGTGCTGCGACCGCGAACAGATCGAATCGATCGCGTATGTCAGTGAAGAAGCAGGAAAGCTGATCGACGCGTTCATGCCCGGTCCGGTAACGCTTGTTCTGAAGAAAAAAGAACATGTGCCGGCATATGTCAACGGCGGTATGGATACGGTGGCAGTGCGCATGGCTTCGTCCGATGCCCTGTACCGGATCATTCGCGCGACAGGATGTCCGGTCTTTATGACCAGCGCGAACCGTTCGGGAGAACCGGTGTGCCGCGATCTGCAGGAGATCATGACAGCATGCCCGGATCTGGATGCGGTCGTGGAAGGAAGACCGTCATTTGCGAAGGCAAGTACGATCATCGACTGCAGCGGAGATACGATACGAATACTGCGGGAAGGACCTGTAAGTCAGGAACAGATCGCTCAGATACAGAAGGAGAAGTAGAGATATGGAAGACAAAATTCTGGAATCACTGATTGAAAAAGAACACATGCGTCAGACGCACAACATCGAACTGATCGCATCCGAGAACTTCTGCTCGGCAGAAGTACGCGAAGCAGCAGGCTCGATCCTGACAAACAAGTACGCGGAAGGATATCCGGGACGGCGTTATTACGGCGGCTGCGTGAATGTGGATGAAATAGAAGAACTGGCAAGAACCCGCGCATGCAAGCTGTTCGGCGCGGATCATGCGAATGTACAGCCGCACTCCGGCTCACAGGCAAACATGGGTGTTTATATGGCAGTACTGCAGCCGGGCGACAGAGTCCTCGGCATGGATCTGGCTGCCGGCGGGCATCTTACGCACGGAGCGAAGGTATCTTTCTCCGGCAAACTGTATGACTTCTACTCCTACGGCGTGGATAAAGATACAGAGTGCATCGATTATGACGCAGTGATGGAATATGCAAAAGAGATCAAACCGAAGATGATCGTATGCGGCGCAAGCGCATATGCACGCGAACTGGATTTCCGGAAGTTCCGTGAGATCGCCGACACTGTCGGTGCATATCTCATGGTCGACATGGCGCATATTGCCGGACTGGTCGCAGCCGGTTACCATATGAACCCGGTGCCGTACGCAGACTTTGTCACAACAACGACGCACAAGACACTGCGCGGTCCGCGCGGCGGCATGATCCTGTGCAGGGAACAGTATGCCAAGGCAGTGGACAAGGCAATCTTCCCGGGCATGCAGGGCGGTCCGCTCTGCCACATCGTTGCGGCAAAGGCAGCCTGCTTCTATGAAGCAAGCACACCGGCATATAAAGAATATATCCGTCAGCTGATGGCCAACTGCCAGGTGCTCGCGAAGACACTGCAGGACAACGGCTTCCGTCTTGTTTCCGGCGGTACCGACAACCATCTGATCCTGGTCGATACGATGTCCATGGGCATCACCGGCAGAGAAGCGGAAGTCACACTGGACGAAGTCAATATTACGGCAAACAAGAATGCGATCCCGTTTGATACGCAGAAACCGAATATCACATCCGGCATCCGTCTCGGCACTGCCGCAATGACAACACGCGGATTCAAAGAAGAAGAGTTCCGCATGGTCGGTGAATGGATCGCGGAAGCACTGAAGAACCGCGACAATGAAGAAGTCAAGGCACGCATCCGGGAAGAAGTCATTGAAATGACCGGACACTTCCCGCTTCCGTGAGGATACAATTGCCAGATAACACAGAAAACAGAAAGGAGTGCTCATGAAAAAGCGGATTGCATTGCTTACCGCTCTGGCGGTGCTGACATCACTGACGCCGGTACATGCCGAAACAGCGGAAACGCCGGCGGAAACAGAAGAAATGCAGGAAAACAATGAGGAACTCCCGGAAGAAGAAATAACAGAAGAAGAAATCCCGGAAGAAAACGGAGAGACTGCCGAAGAACCGGAAGAAACGATTCCGGAGGAAAACGCCGGAGAGACCGGGGAAGACGCAGAAGAACCTGCGGAGGAAAGCGGCGAACCGGCAGCGGAGGAATACGTGGATCCGCTGAATGCGGTGACCGGGGATTCCGCCGGCGTCTTTGTGCGCAGTCTCTACAACGTTATTCTGAAACGCGATGAAGACACGGAAGGAATGCGGACGTGGACGAATGCTCTGTCCCGCGGCATGACTGCGGCGGACGTCATCGTCAGCTTTGTCATGAGCAAGGAGTTCCAGACGCATTTCCCGGACAACCGGACATTTGTGACCATGATGTACCAGTCCATACTGGGACGCAACGGCGCGGAGAAAGAGATCACGTCGTGGACGAACCGGCTGAATTCAGGCATTTCGTACGGAGTGATCATGCAGGGATTTATCGGCTCGCAGGAATTCGGAAGACGCTGCAGCGCCATCGGGATCCAGCCGGGCAGATATGTATCGAATCTGATGGCAGACCGGTATCCGGATGTGTCGAAGTTTGTCGCAAACCTGTATCTGACGATCCTGGAAAGAGGATGCGATGCGCCGGGACTGGAAAACTGGATCCGGGCGCTTGTCGGCGGCCTGCCCGGAGCGACGGCTGTACGCGGATTCATTGAAAGCAAAGAGTTCATGTCGCGTTTCCCGGATCCGAAGACCTATGCGGCGATCCTGTACCGTACCGCTCTGAGCCGGGAAGGATCGGCGAAAGAGATCGCGGACTGGGCTGCCTTCATGGAAGACGGACAGTCGTATAAGATCCTGCTGCAGGGATTCCTGAATTCGGCGGAATTCAGCAGAAAATGCGCTGCCATCGGCTTAAGTGCCGGAAAATTCTACAGCGACCGGGCGGTGGACGTGAACCGTGATCTCACAAAGATGATCATGAACGCGCACCGGAAGATGGCCGGCGCCGACTGTGACGCGGATGAACTGGAAACAAAGGTATCTGCGCTGCTGAAGAAAAGCACAACAGCGGCGGATGTGATCACGGAATGGAAAGACGGCGATGCGCTCGCTGCCCTGGCGAAGTCGCCGGAAGCCTGTGTAAAAGCGATGTATGAGCTTCTGCTCGGAAGAACTGCGTCAGATGCAGAGACTGCTTCGTGGGCGTCCCGGATGAAAAACGGACAGACTTTCCGGATCGTGCTGCAGGGACTCATCGGCTCGGCGGAGTTCCGGAGGAGGTGCTCGGCAATGAAAGTGGAACCGGGAAGCTATGTATCGGACAGATACGCAGATAAAAACTACAATGTGACTTCCTTCGTCAACGGTCTGTATAAAACATTCCTTGGCCGCAGCGGCGACGCGGGCGGTATTGAGAACCGTACAAAATCACTTCTGACAGACGGTACTGCCGCGGATGTTCTGAAGATCATCCTTGGAAGTCCGGAATATAAAAACAAATTCCCGGGAAATCGGGGATTTGTGGAAAGCCTGTTCATCGGCCTGCTCGGACATGCCGGAACGGAAGCACAGATCCAGAGCTGGCTGACAAGCATGGAGGAAGGTCTCGGAACCGGCGATGTGATCCGGATGTTCATCGACTCTTCCGAATTCAAAGATGTATGCAGAGAACTCGGCATTAAAGCCGGGACATATGCATCGAATCTCGGCTCGTCGATCAGCGGTGTCGTTACCATACCGGCACCGGACGGAAGCGGAAGAACCATTCAGGTCCTGTACGATTCCGACGGAGTCATGGTGAAGAATGACTGCAAGATGTACGGCTATTACTTCCATATCGACAGTGAGACCGGTGAGATCACCAAAATGACGAAACTGTATATGGAAGGCTATGACCTCAGTCAGTGGAACGGAGACATCGACCTGAAACAGTTTGAGGGAAGCTTCCTGATCCTGCGGATCTCCTGGTCGGATACTGCGGATGAACGCTGCGAGGAGTATATCCGCCAGTGCGAACAGTACGGCATACCGTACGGACTGTACTGTTACAGCTACGCGCTGTCCGAGGCGTCGGCTGCGGAAGAAGCGGACTTTGTTCTGCAGCGGATCGCGGAGATCAAAAAGAATGTCGGCGCGCTGAACAATCTGAAACTGGGTATCTGGTTCGACATGGAAGATGCGGACGCATGGAAAAAGAGACAGACCAACGGTGCGTTCTTCCACAAGGAACTGGTCACCGGGATCTGTGATACCTTCTGCAAAAAGATCCGCAATGCCGGCTACTACGCAGGCATCTACGCGTCGTACAGCTGGTGGTGGTTCGGCTCGATGGATCTGATCGGCAGCGAAGTGTCTTCCTACGGACGCTGGATCGCCCACTGGGGCAACGGCGACGGCACGATGCAGATCGATCTTCAGGGTATGGGACACCTGCACCAGTATACATGCACACCGCTGGACCGCGATGTCATGTATGTGGATCCTTCCCACTTCAGCAGATGAACTTTCAGGCAGACCGGAAACGGCCTGCCTTTTTCTGTGCGCAAATTAAAAAGTCAGTTCATCGTGAACTGACCGTTAACGTGTTTCCAGTATGTAGCGGATCATGTGCAGATCCGGCAGACGCTCGGCATCTTTCTGCAGGGCGGTGCAGCGGCGGACCACCGTGTCGTCGGTGATCTTGCGGAAGCCTTCGTACAGAGCGGAAACGTCGAGATCTTCTTCGAAAATATAATCGCCGATGCCGTTGCGGCGTACCGTCTGGGCAAAGAACAGACGCGGATATTCATGGCTGGCGATGATCAGCTGGGGGATGCCGCGGGCAATGCACTCATGGAAGAGATATTCATTGCCGTCATGAATGACTGCCATGGCGTCATTTACCATATCCTTGCGCGACATGTCGATGTAGTGCATGTTTTCTTCCGTCAGAAGATGCGCATTATGGAATCCTGCGTATACCTGGTACGGCGCGCCTTTGAAGGCTTCGTTCAGCAGCCGGTAGATCGATCCCGGGGATTCGTTCAGGCGGTGCAGCGATACCGAGATATGCGGCTGAAGACGGCTGCGGGACGGTTCGCATGACATGGCCTTGAAACGGAACGAAGCAGTCGTATACAGGAACGGCTGGATGGATTCCGGCGAGAACAGCAGGCGCAGATCACAGCGGTCAAGCAGCGACTTCAGATCGAAAACCTGCTCAAACTGCATGTCCGAAAGGACCTCGTTGACTGCCCGCAGGCACTTTGCCGGGAAGTACGAATTGCGGTACATTGCCGAATTGATAAATACAGCACAGCGCGTCTTTGTGGCGCGGGCGGCGATCAGCGCGGCGGTGCGGTCGATGGAAAGGATCCAGTCCGGCTTGAAGTGCTCGATTGCTTCGATCAGCAGGCTGGTGTCCTCCTGCAGGTATTTGCGGGAAGAAGCACCCAGTGAGTAGAGATACTCCTCGTAGGAGCGGTTATCCGCATGGAAGTTGAAGCGCGGTGCCTTGAGCGGAACGTACGGATACAGCGAGGAATGCTTAAAACTATTTGCTTTGTCCGCGCTGATGGCGATGGTATCGCCGGCGGCCGCAAACAGTTCCGTCAGATTCCGGGTCAGGGTATACGCCGGGGACTCCTTCGGATAAATGATGCAGGGTGCGATCAGGATCTTCATAAGGTTATGGTACAACAAACTGAATAATATTGCATTGAGAAACGTTTATGGAATATCATTGTTAGGAAGAAACCGGAGGAAGAAAAAATGCTGGAAGTATTAAATCATCCCTTAATTACACATAAACTGACACAGATGCGCATGAAGCAGACAACAACGAAGGATTTCCGCGAACTGCTGGATGAGATCGCTGAGCTCATGGCATATGAAGTCTGCCGTGATCTGCCGGTACGGCCGATCGATATAGAGACACCGATGGCAAAATGCGTCGGCTATGAACTGAGCAAGGAAGTCGTGATCGTTCCGATCCTGCGCGCCGGCATCGGCCTGCTGGACGGCATCCGCAGACTGGTACCGACAGCCAAAGTCGGCTTCATCGGTCTGTACCGCAACGAAGAGACACTGGAACCGGTCGAATACTTCGCCAAGTTCCCGAAGAACCTGGATGAAGCGATCACACTGGTCGTTGACCCGATGCTCGCAACCGGCGGAAGCGCATGCGACGCGATCTCCATGGTAAAGAAGCGCGGTGCGAACAACATCAAGCTGGTCTGCCTGGTAGGCGCTCCGGAAGGCGTCAAGGCTGTTCAGGAAAAGCATCCGGACGTTGATATCTATCTTGCGGCACTGGATGAGCGCCTCAATGAGATCGGTTATATCGTTCCGGGTCTGGGTGACGCAGGCGACCGTATCTTCGGTACGAAGTAATGGATCTGGTACGGTTTATCGTCAATTCGGCGGTATACCTGGTATTCTTTCTTGTTTCCTGGTACGCCATGGGCGCGCTGGATTATGAGAAATGTCTGAAACAGGGACATGTGAGACAGGCGCAGATCCTGTATGTTCTGCTGGTCTGCGCACTGGCGTATCTTGCCGGCTCGTTCTTTCTGTCCTTCCTGTACAGGTTGTAAGAGAGGTGAAAGCCTCTCTTTTTGGAGGAGACTATGCGGCTGAGTCTGATCATCCCATGCTTTAATGAAGAAGAAGTACTGCCGGATTTTTTCCGTGAGACGGAAGAAGTGCGCAGTGAGCTTTTCACACGTTTCGCGGTACAGCTGGAATATATATTCGTCGATGACGGTTCGAAGGACGGCACGCTGGCCTGTCTGCGCCGGCTGAGCGCGGAACATGATTATGTCCGCTACATTTCGTTTGCCCGCAATTTCGGCAAGGAAGCCGCGATCGCAGCAGGACTTCAGGCAGCTGAGGGAGACTATGTCGGACTGATCGACGCGGATCTGCAGGACCCGCCGGCACTGATGGCGGAGATGATGGAAATGATCCTTGCCGGAAAGTGCGACGCGGCGGCCGCGTACCGGAAAGACCGCAGAGGTGAAAGCCGTCTGCGCAGCTGGTGCGCCAACCGGTTCTACCGGCTTCTCAGCAGCGCCGGGGAAAAGATGCCGCAGGGTGCCCGCGATTACCGCATCATGACGAAGCAGGTACGGGACGCGCTGATGCAGATGCAGGAATACAACCGGTTTTCCCGGGCAATGTTCCAGTGGGTCGGATTCCGGACGGAATGGATCGGATACGAGAACCGCACCCGGGCAGCCGGCAGGACCAAGTGGTCGCTGTCCGGACTCATGCGCTACGCTGTGGACGCGCTGACCGGGTATTCGTCTTCGCCGCTGCGCATTGCGTCATGGTTCGGCATCGGCATGTTCTTTCTCTCCGTCGTCGGAATCATCTTCGTTATCGTCCGCAAGCTGCTGTTCGGCGACCCGACCAGCGGCTGGCCGTCCCTTGTCTGCATCATTCTGTTCTGCAGCGGGATCCAGCTGTTCTGCATCGGCATTATCGGTGAATATCTTGCCAGGACGTACATGGAAGTCAAGGACCGGCCGCTCTACATCATCCGGGAGACCGACAGAACGCAGAAAAAAGAATAAATCATGCGGGGAATACTCTCACTTCGTGAATAGGTATAGCGAAGGAGAGTTTTTTTATGAATGAAAAAGAAGCGTGGAATGAATACATCCGGTGCCGGACAACGATCTATGAGGCAATGGATCCCCAGCATATCAGCCGCAATCTGATCTCGGAAGCAAACTGGATGGTGCGCAGTCAGTGTTTTTCCGGGGAGGATCTCGGAATCAAGGTCCGCCGCGGCGATATCTGTTTTGTGGACTTCGGGCAGGTCTATCTGAATGAAAGCGGCTATCAGCATTTTGCCCTGGTCATGGCGCTGTCAAACAAGAAGGCGCTGGTCGTGCCGATGACGAGCAACGCGGTCACGTACCGCAAGGCGTATGACGAAAAAGACAATCCCGGCGGCAGTATGCATCTGATGCGCCTCGGCCGGCTGAAAGGACTGCGCAAGCCGTCGGTGCTGTTTCTCAATGATGTGAAATTTGTAAATACTGCCAGGATCATCGAAGTGATCGGGAATATATCGCCGCGTTCGCAGCTGTTCCATCAGGTGCAGGAGAGGCTGAAGGATGTCCTGTTTCCTTCCAAAACGTGATACAATCGGAGCATGGATTTTCCGGAACTGAAAAACGGCACGTGGCTTCTGGCACTTTCAGGAGGACCGGACTCTGCCGCACTGTACCATCGGATGCGGGCAGAAGGCGTGTCTTTTGCGTGCGCGCATGTGAATTATCACGTGCGGCCGGAAGCGGATGAGGAAGAAGAATTTGTAAAACAGATGTGCGCGGCTGACGGCATTGCGTGCCATACGGCGGATGCAGTGCTGGCGGACGGTGAGAACTTTGAAGCTTCCGCGCGGGAATTCCGCTATGAATTCTTTGCGGAGACCGTCCGGAAATACGGGTATGCCGGCATCCTGACGGGACATCAGGAAGATGACCTGCTGGAGACCTACATCATGCAGAAAGAAAAGGATCTGATCCCGGAAACATACGGGATCAGTCCGCGGTCACGGTATCACGGCATTCCCCTGGTACGTCCGCTTCTGGACTGTACGAAGAAACAACTCCAGGAGTACTGCGACCGGAACGGATGGAGCTACCGGATCGATTCGTCCAACGCGTCCGACCGGTATACGCGAAACCGTATCCGGCATACGGTTTTGAAGGAACTGACGGAAGAAGAGCGGCAGGCTCTTCGTCAGGAAATCGAGCAGAAAAACGATGCCCTGCAGAAACAGCGGGACAAAGCAGCCGGTCTGATCAGCGGCGGGAAATGCGCGCTTCAGGCATATCGGGAAACAGAAGAAGACGTGCGGCTGCTGGTATTGTTTGAACTGTACCGGAGAGCCGGCATCTATGGCTATTCCCGGCGGTATTTCCGGGAGACGGATGCGGTCATCTGCGCAAAGAACGACTTCCTGCTGGAAGTGCGTGACAGGGAGCTGGCGTCAGACCATGAATATTTCTTCCTGATCCCGGTCAGTGAGCCGTATGAACATGTCTATGAAACGATGACGTGCGTTGAGCACGGCTTCTATCGCATCGCGGACAGCGGGAAGACCACGGAAGCGGTGCATATCACGGAAGAAGATCTGCCGGTGACGGTACGTACGCCCCGGGACGGGGACGCGATCCGCATGCGCTATGGTACAAAGAAGATCGCCCGGTTCTTTATCGACCGGCATATCCCGCTGTATCAGCGGCGGACATGGCCGGTCGTGACTGACCGGAACGGAAAAGTCATTCTTCTGCCGGGACTGGGCTGCAGCGTCGATCATTACTCTACGAAAGATAACATCTATGTGATACAATCAAACAATACGGAGGAAAACATATGTGGGAAAACAACGACATTAAAGAAGTACTGATCACGAAGGAACAGATCGAGAAACGGTCTATGGAACTTGGCAGACAGATCACGGAAGACTACCGTGCAGAAGGCCGGGCACCGCTTCTTGTTGCACTTCTGAGAGGCTCCGTTCCATTTCTGAGCGAACTGATCAAATATATTGATCTGGATATCCAGTTTGACTTCATGGATGTTACAAGCTATGTGGGAACAGAATCCCAGGGCGACATCAAGATCCTGAAAGACCTTGACGGATCGATCAAGGACAAGGATATTCTGATCATCGAAGATATCGTAGACACCGGAAATACACTGAGCACAGTATGCAAGACGATGTATCTGAAAGGTGCGAGAAGCGTAAAGATCGCAACGCTTCTGAACAAGCCGTCCCGCCGTGCGACCGGCATCGAAGCGGATTATATCGGATTCAACGTGCCGAATGAATTCGTTGTCGGCTACGGTATGGACTTCAACCAGAGATACCGCTGTCTGCCGTACATCGGTGTTCTGAAAGAAGACTGCTATAAGTAAATTCTGTAAATAAAGGAGTACCAGTTAATGCAGAAAAACAGAATTCTATCGTATCTCCCGTATCTCATCGTGATACTTGCGGTACTGAGTCTGTTCTCCATGAACAATCCCGCCAAGTCATCCGAACTGAGCTACAGGGAGTTCCAGAAAGTTCTGAAAGAGGAGAAGATCACGAAGTCTGCTCTGTCCATCGGTGACAATATCACCATTGTACGGGGCGTATATAAGGACAAGGATGACAAGTCCGTTTCCTTCACTTCGTCGATCCCGTCCACATCGCAGCAGATCGAAGAAGTGATCGACGCCCTCGCAGACAGTGAACTGAGCATCGTGGATTCCGAAGCTTCCAATCTGTTTGTGGATACGCTGATCTCTCTGATCCCGTTCCTGTTCATGGGCGGACTGGCGATCTGGATGGTCAACCGCATGAGCGGTGCCGGCAGTTCCAACAACAAGGCGTTCGAGTTCTCCCGCTCCAGAGCGCGTCTGGAAGGAAAGGTCAAAGTACGCTTTACCGACGTGGCAGGCTGCGACGAAGAAAAGCAGGAGATGGCGGAAGTCATCGACTACCTGAAATATCCGAAGCGGTTTGAAAAGATGGGCGCGCGCATTCCGAAGGGAATTCTGCTCTGCGGTCATCCGGGCACCGGTAAAACACTGCTGGCAAAGGCCTGCGCAGGAGAAGCGAACGTTCCGTTCTACAGCATCTCCGGTTCCGACTTCGTGGAAATGTTTGTCGGTGTCGGCGCGAGCCGCGTGCGCGATATGTTCAAGAAAGCGCAGCAGACTGCGCCGTGCATTATATTCATCGATGAGATCGATGCCGTGGGCAGACAGAGAGGCGCCGGCTTCGGCGGCGGACACGATGAACGTGAACAGACGCTGAACCAGCTGCTCGTCGAAATGGACGGTATGAACGACAACTCGGGCATCGTCGTCGTTGCGGCGACCAACCGTCCGGACGTTCTTGACCCGGCGCTTCTGCGGGCAGGACGTTTCGACCGTCAGATCACTGTTTCACTTCCGGACCGCAACGGCCGTGAAGCGATCCTGCGGGTACATGCCCGCAATAAACCGTTCGCTGCCGACGTGGACCTCGGCGCGCTGGCGAAACGGACGCCTGGCTTCTCCGGTGCGGATCTTGAAAACGTACTGAATGAAGCAGCTATCCTGGCTGTCCGCCACCGTTCCGATGAGATCCATCTGCAGCACGTCGATGAAGCGATCGACCGCGTCATGATGGGACCGGCAAAGGTATCCCGCACATACGACGAAAAGACAAAGAAACTCGTCGCATATCACGAGAGCGGACACGCGATCATCGGTCTGTATCTGGAGAATTCGATCGTTGTCCAGAAAGTTACGATCATCCCGCGCGGTCAGGCAGGCGGTTACAACCTGATGACTCCGAAGGAAGAAAAAATGATGAATACGAAGAGCGACCTCCTCGCTTCCATCACTTCTTATATGGGCGGACGTACCGCGGAAGAACTGTTCTTCGACGACGTTACGACCGGTGCGGTCAATGACTTTGAAAGAGCGACGAATATTGCCCGCGACATGGTCACACTGTACGGCATGAGCGATCTCGGACCGATCAAGTATGACTCCGGCAATGAGAATGTATTCCTCGGCCGTGACTACAACTCACCGAGCAATGTCTCCGGTCAGGTCGCGTTTGAGATCGACCAGGAAGTCCGCAAGATCGTCAATGAATGCCATGAAAAGGCAATCGAAGTGATCAATGCGCACCGTGTTGAACTGGAGCGGATCGCCGCTGCTCTGATGGAATATGAAACGCTGACAGCGGAGCAGATCCACAGAGTCGTAAACGGGGAATCCATCGAAGAAGACTTCTCCTACAAGAAGCCTGCTGTCGAGGAAAAACCGGCAGATACACAGGACGGAAACGAATAAAACAAAATGAGACTGCAGGAAGGAACTTCTTCCGAAAGCGGTCTCATTTTTCAATTGTGTGAAGATTGTGTGATTATACCGCGGGTTATGTGAGACCTTTGTGAAAAAAGCGGGTGAAAAGAACAAAGAAAAGAAAGAGGGGTATAGAATAGGAAACGTAGTGTTAGAAACTATTTTTTGGTCATTGCCATTTCAATAACGGTTTCCGGCAATGAAAGGAGGACTCATGAAACGAATCGGTAAAGCTCTGTTAAGCAGTGTG
>JAFWNG010000007.1 GCA_017510405.1 Solobacterium sp. | reverse complement strand
GCTTGTCAGGGCTGTAGTGGGTGTAAGAAGTGATGGACGGCTATCAAATTTTCACAGATGCCACCTCAGATCTCGCACCGGAGTTAACCGCAGGTCTGCCATCTGTTGAAATGATTCCTATGAATGTTGAGATCGGCGGAAATAAATTCTATGTATTTTATATGCCGATTTATGATGCAGACGGAAATGTGTGGGGCATGTCTTTTGCCGGTGAGCCGATGGAAACGGTAAAAGCGGCTCAAAGCAAAGCCATTACCACTAATGTTATGGTAGCTGTGATGATAATTGTAGTATTTGCCATAGTGGCCATTATGGTAGCACGACTTGTAGCCAATCCGATCAAGGTTCTTGCAGATGCATCGGGAAAGCTTGCAAAAGGACAGCTGAATACGGAGTTCAGTGCGAAGAGCCATGTGAAGGAGATTACTTCCTTGGTTGATTCCACTCGCAATCTCCAAAATGCGCTTGTAAGTGCAGTCGGTACTGTGAAAACATCGGCAGGCAGCTTGAGCGGAGCAGTTGTTGAGGTTGATGATAAGACCGGACATAATGTTGAAAGCGTCAGCCAGATAAATGTAGCAATAAATGAGGTGGCGGAAACCTCACAGTCTGTGGCAGAATCTGCGCAGAGTATGGCCGAAAAGGCTGTTGAACTTGGCGATAATATTGAAAGGCTTAATGACAATATCGGGATACTTAGAAACGCATCTGATGAGATAACCGTAGCTAATAATGAAGCATCTCAGTATATGGAAACCGTACTTAAATCAAGCAATGACAGTGTTTTGGCGGTTGGGGAGATCAGTGAAAAAATATCGGCAACTAATGAAGCTGTTAAAGACATTTCAGAATCTGTACAGATGATAGATGCGATTGCAAACCAGACGCAGTTACTGTCACTCAACGCTTCTATTGAGGCAGCAAGAGCGGGTGAAGCAGGTAGAGGATTTGCAGTGGTTGCCGAGAGCATCAAAGATCTTGCAGAAAGCAGTTCCGAAAATGCATCAAAGATCAACGATATTGTGCAGAAGGTAACATCTATATCCAATGAGACTGTAAGCGTTGCAGAAAAGGTTAGGAGTATTATCGAAGCTGAACGGGAATACATTACAGAGACCCAGGGCAAATTTACTGTTTTATCCGGAGCTGTTAATGATAGTGTGAATGGAATAGCGGCAATTTCGGAAATGGCGGGAGAACTGGATCGCATAAAAAATGAACTTACGAATGCGACAACAGATTTGGGAGCAATTTCTGAGGAACTGGGTGCCAGTGCACAGGAAGTATCGGCAAGCTGCGCTACTGTTACAGGTGCATGTACGGATACTCAGGCTCAGACTGAAGAGATGCGGGCGATAAATGAGCATCTGGCGGATGCAGTTTCTTTCTTTAATCTGTAAAAAAAGCGTTGACCCACTGAAACGAGTCCGCTAAATGAAATGATAAGTGATCGAATTGATAAAAAACGAGATAATCTGTATAAGGATGCTGTTCAAACTAAAGAAGATTACTGCGGATTATTATGGCGTTCTGTCAAAACTTCGCAGATTACGTGAACTTGCAGATACATTAGGCGAGATTGGTACAGATCTTCGAAAGGACGCAGAAAGGGCTGAAAATCAGTGCAAGGATTGTATTCACAGATTTAATAATGTGAATGAGAGCTTAAAGGACAGAGACTACCGTTATATACATCATCAGATGCTTTTCGTGGCGAGACAGGCGAAGGTATTTGAGGAATCGACTAGAAAGGTTAACAAAGATGCGCAAAATTTAATGATACATATTAACAAAGAATTTAAAGGAGGCAACGAACATGACTTACGAAGAGTTAGTCAAGAAAGTAAAAAAGGTGGTTGAAAAGATTGATAAGGGAGCTGTAAAGGAACACGCTGCCATTGAGATCGACATTGAAGGAGAGGGCGAAGGGGCTTTCTATGTGGAACTCGATAAGGATAAAGTCGCAGTGGAACCTTACGAGTATTATGACAATGATTGCAGGATACGCACAGGCGCAGAAACACTCATAGATCTTGTAACCGGAAAGCTTGATGCGGTAAAGGCACTTGAGGATGGCAAGATCAGCGTTGATGGAGATATAGAAAAGGCACTGGTTCTTTCGGATGTTTTAAAAGCAACAGTCAATAAAAAGTCCTCAGAGATAAAGAAACCTGCAACAGCATCAAAGCCTGCAACATCTAAAAAAGCCACAAATAAGAAGGCTTCATCAAAGTAATAATACTTCATTAGATAGAGTGCAATTTCAAAAGAAGAAGGAGACTGCCGGTCATCTTGGTAGTCTCCGTTTGTTTTAGGATAAGATATATAAAAATGATAATCACAATTTCCGCCTGATTTCAGATGCCAACATGCCTGGGTGTATGTTCTGTGGCTTGTTCTTTTGAAATATCTTTACCAAGATACTGCTCAACATTGTTGAGTTTCTGCTGCATATTTTGTGCTTCTTTTTCTGCAGATTTGTATGTCTTTTCAAGAATTGTTTTTCGAGTCAGCATGGTTTCATAATCGGCACGTATCTCTGACGGCTTGACAGATTTTGGGTCAAGTCCCATCTTTTGAAGCATTCTTTCAGCACCGTCATATAGAATGAGCTGAGTTTCATGCATACGAAGGTATCTGTCTGGATCCTTGGATTTTTTATATTTTTCCTGAAAGGGTTTATTGTCTCTGTACTGTTCCGCATATAGGAGCAGTTCGGAGACTTTTTTCATTTGATGCTCCAGCTCTACAAGCTCAGTACGGGCAGATTTCGCCTCGGCTGTCTTTTTGTCAATCTGCTTCTGAAGCTGAGAAAGATTATCTGCGGCGGCATAGCTGGCAGCGGCGGTCTTGAGGTTCTTGACCGATGCCCAGTGCTGGAGACCGGGGCTGTTTTGAAAT
This sequence comes from Solobacterium sp., assembly GCA_017510405.1. Lineage (GTDB taxonomy): Bacteria > Bacillota_I > Bacilli_A > Erysipelotrichales > Erysipelotrichaceae > Bulleidia. Next base: position 74,444 of record JAFWNG010000007.1, on the reverse strand, counting down.
TTTTCTCCAGAGGTATCTATGAGCGTTCTGCTTGCACCGGTTCTTGTGACGATATCCTTCTTTGGTATCTTGATCCGTGATTTCTGCTTTGGAGCTTCTGTGGTGTTTGGCTCTTGTACTGTTTCTTCTTTGTTCTGCCATTTCTCCGGGTTTTCAATCCTGTCTTTGATTTCTTCTTTTGTATAACCTGCTCCAAAATTTCGGAAGCTGCCACGCACAGGTCGCTCTTGGCCAGGGGCAGTGAACTTTATGTATTTTGAGTGAGGATCACCGATTTTTTCACCGGTAACTGTATAGCCTTTTTCTTTGATTAGGCGCAAAAAGTCCTCGTAGGATTTGGCGATTCTAATGCATTCGTCGATATCTTCCTGAAGCCGTTTTTTCCATGATGTGCCTTCCTGTTCAGCTTTCCACTGAATATATTTTTTACCTTTTCTGCCACTTGGCTCAATGATGGAAAGGCTGTGTTCTTTGCATAATTCATCGCTAAGTTGCCTGATGTGATAATAGCTTTTCTTGCAGGCATTGTATTTTTTGTGATCTATGTTATCGGCGGCGCAAAATATAATGTGATTATGTGGGTGACCTTTATCTGTATGGGTTGCGACAACATAGGAGTATTTGCCACCGAGCAGTTTGTCTGCGAGTTCGATCCCGATACGATGTGCTTCTTCATGAGAAACCTCGCCTTTTGCAAAAGACTGGATCAGATGATAAGCCTGATTTTTGTCAGATTGCTTTGTTCGGGAAAGAGCATAGTCAAAGTCATGCCTGGCTGTTTCGGGACTACAGCCAAATGAATCAACGAGCAGTTGCTGCTCGGTCTTATCCGGATTGCAAATATAAGCTACAGCTTTTGTAACGGTACTTTTGATAGCATGGATTCGTGTGTATGCCATATCTTATCCATCAACTCCTTTATCTCATTTAGATCTTCTTCGTAAGCGTTCCCGGTTTTCATAATCCGCTCTCTGATCATGTTTATGTTTCTGCCGAGGGCGGCTATCTGGTAGTTGTATTCCTTCAGTCCGTTATAGTCGATGTCATAGACATAACCGTATAGGATCAGGTGGCGGATATACTCAGATATATTCCGCATTTTGGATTCTTTGATTTTCTCATCGAGGACATATTTTTCATTTTCGCTCAGATACACCTGGATGGGTATCTTGCGATCACGTTCTTTGCTCATATAGGGCACTTCCTTTCAAAATTGCCGTATCCGGCGTGTTTGATTTTTGGCAGAAATGCTCTTTTTTCGGAAAGGGAAAAGGATGCAGTTCTGCATTAACGGGGGTCAGGGGGAGTATCCCCTTGCAAGCTCATTTGCTGTCATTTTGCCGGCAGGGAAAATGGTCAGTAAATGTGGATGTGTCATGACACATCCAATGCTTGGTATTCTTCTTGCAAATCGGTTCCGATTTGCGGGTTCAGACCGCCATAGGGCGGTTCGCTTTGAACCCATAACGCCGTATCCGGCGATTGCCTTTATGCTTTTGTACTGTGGGGAATAAAGAGAAAATAAAAAACTGCCACAGTACGGCGCACGGATAGCGCCGGTATCTTTAGCAGTTTTGGTGTTTTATGAGCCATATCATATCAGAGTGCGAAATGACTGGCAATAGATTTACGAAAATATATCAGAAGAGCTTTTCTGCGATTTCTCTCAGAGTGAGAGAAGTCTGCTCATAGGTCACATCATCGGAGATCAGCGTTCTGGTGATGTTATCGTAGTCGCTCTTATAGAATTCTTTATCAAGGAACTCCGTTATGAGCGATTTTATATCTACGCCTTCTTTTGCGGAAGGGCAGATAGGAAGCTTTGAACGATGCTCACGAACCTGTTGTATAAGTCCCATAAATGAATCATCCACAGTAATGGTCGGATAGAGCATATGGAGATCATACAGGTGTCTTGAAAAACGTTTCGTTTTATCTTCCATGTAATAATCGCAGAGGGCATAAATCTTATCAATGAATGTCCTGCTGACTGACTGCACTTTCATCGAAAACGGTTCAAGCCCGTAATCTGAGATGATGTCTGATGCAGAGTCTTTTATTGCTCCATAGATAATCGAGTCAACATCCCTTTCTTCGGTCGGGAAGGAATAGGAGACAAGGGCGGTTTCAAGTTTTACTCCGGGCATGATGCCTTCCACCGGGTAGTCGTTTGCAGGTTGATAGCCAAAGAGGTAATAGTTGTAATCTTTATCGCTCTCGATACTGTCCCAGTTCTCAATGGGCATACCCAGCTCATCACTGATCGGTTTGAGGATATTGTATTTGAGTTTCTTTCTCCGGGATTCTCCGATATGTTCAGAGAAGGTGATATCAATATCTTCGGAAAACCTGTTGATAAGGTGGAAACACTTCGATAATGAGGTTCCCCCTTTGAAAACTATATCAGGATTGCTCTTTGCCAACAGTTTTAAGATCATGGTAACGTAGTAATCCTTTTCAATGATGGATTCTGCGATGCCGGTCTGTGCGTTGGCTTCTGTTATGACCTCTGTAAAGAGATCCTTATCATTATGCAAGTACATGGTCTAACCTCATTTCATAATAATACCGGAAGGTTGAATCCGGATATCGTCTTATATATTGGTCAACATCGTCTCTTGTAATATGGTTCGCAAGAGAATATTTTTTTAATTTTTCCCTCGCTTCATCATAATCGCTGTCAAGGTAAGAGTCCAGATTTTTTAATAATTCCAAAAGCTGAAGAACCTTAACATTATCATCGGAGATGGGAACATTGGTCTTTCTGACAATAAAGGACTGCTTGCCGATCAGCACTTCCCTTACGATGGCGGCTATGTTGTTGCTGACGATTTCCTTCTTCATAGGTACCTGCAAGGACAGTCCGATGATGTTGGCAAAGGTGCTGCCGGAATAATAACCGTCAGTCTTACCACCACGGGAGATATATTTGTACCTTGCTACCGTTTCGGGAGTCGGGCCGGCGGATGAGCTGAAGCGGGTTTTCTTCGGAATATAATAAATCCCTTTCTCATATCGCACAATCTTACCTGCGTCTGCAAGTGTCTTGATCTGCTGGCGGAAGTTATCCCTTCGCATTCCTTCTATATGAATATCATCGAGGAAGATAGGCTCCCCGTCATCGTAATGTTCTTTCAAATATTCAAAAAGCATAGTCTGCTCCTTATAAAATCACGCTATATAATATATAATATGATACATAGTGAATTATAAGGCATAAAAAATCGCAAGTCAACCCCTTATGACTGGTTTTTTATGGCTTTTTTACGGCTATTTCAGGGGAGGTGATGCCTATCGGAATAAAAAAATAAAAATTTTTTTATTTTATCCGTGATGTTTTGGCATATCAAAACACAGTAAAGGAGTGTAAGGATGTTTTGAAAGTTCCTTGCGAAGAGGAGGAACTTTTGAATGAACGAATCTGAAAAGCGGGAGGTGGAGGAAGACTTCTGGAAATTTATGAGAGACTCCATCTGGTACTGTGCAAGGAACGTGACAAGAAGTGCCAGTGCTGCGGAAAGAAGAAACAGCGGCATTTCACTTGAATCTCTCAGTGAAGGAAGCTTAAGAGACTATATCGCAGTGGAAAACAGTCACGAACTGGGGGAAGAAATTGAGATGATTATCAGAAATATACGCTTCGCAATTAAAAGCGACGGCTTTGGCGATGTTTTTGATAATCTGACGGAAAGGGAAAAAGAGGCACTCATTTTATTTGTAGGCTTTGGCTACGATTTTGATTCGATTGGAAAACTCCTGGGGATCACTCCTGAACGAGCAAGGGACTACAAATATAACGGGCTGAAGAAAGCGAGGGCTAAGAAGAATGGAAGAAGAAAAAATCATAATTGATTACGACATGATCATTGCTGCCAAGAGTGGAAGTATGCAGGCTCTCGGATACATACTCGATCGTCACAGCGACTATATAAACAGAGTGGTGTATCATATAGCACCTTGGCTTAACAAGCAGTGTCGAGAAGAATGCAGCCAGGAAATCATGATGGCTCTTATGCGGCTCATCAGAGAGAAATACAGAGTATAACAATAAAACGGAACTTTCTGGCATTCTTACACCTTTTATTTGTCATTCTCATAAAGTCCATAAGAGTTAAGTGTTTTAGCAGGCATGGTGTCTCTTATAGGCTTTTCGGGCTGACAAGTCCGATGTAAGAATTGCCACCACTACGGTGGGAGTGAACCTTGAAAACAGAATATGGTCATTCTGCAAGACGTATGGAATGTGGAGCTTGCTAAGTGGATGGTGCGATGATCTGCGGTTATATTGCAGCGAGCGTTATCTGTTCTGGCTAACGACAGTAAGGGCTGTCGCGGCGATGATACTTCCAGTGATAATGATACATTTTCCCGAGGGAAACCAATTAGCGAAGGTGGTGCAACGCCAATGTGGGTTACGAACCTGGTAACTACTTGCAGGATTTTTTTGAATGTCTGTGGGCAAAAGCCTATCTGTGAATCAGACAGTTTTTTGCCTGCAGATATTAATTAATGGAGAGATGAGAAGTGGAGGTGGTCGCTATAGATAATAAGAAGCTATTACGTTATAGCATTCAACTGTCTATGCTAAAACAGCTCCTTATCAAACACCTGATTGATGATAGGGAATATAAAAGAATATTAGTGGTACTTATGCGAGATTATGGCGTAATATCTGATCTTAAAACTTGACTTATCTACCGTATTATTTTATATTTATCATAGTACATTACGATAGTGATACAAAAATGAGAGGTGGATATGGAAGTTGAAGTTATAAAAGCAAAGACAAACTTTGACAATTCTGCGGCGGTAGGCAGAAAAGACCGCCTCAGAGTAGCTGCGTATTGTCGAGTAAGTACTGCGGATGAAGAGCAGATCAAGAGTTATGACTCTATGGTTAAGTATTATACTGATTTAATAAAGAAGAATCCCGATTGGAAATTTGTTGAAGTATATGCTGACAAGGCTTCTACCGGAACCAAAGCAGAGACGAGAGAGAACTTCCAAAGGCTTATAGCAGACTGCATGGCTGGTAAGATCGACATGGTTATTGCAAAGAGTCTTTCGAGGTTTGCAAGGAACACACTGGATACCCTAAAGTATGTGAGGCAGCTCCGAACAAAGAATGTTGCTATTTATTTTGAGGTTGAGAAGATTAACACTATCAAGGATGGAGAATTCCTTCTTACCATTCTAAGTTCTGTGGCACAGCAGGAAGTAGAGAACACTTCTGCATATGTAAAAAAGGGTCTTAAGATGAAGATGAAGCGGGGTGAGCTTGTAGGATTTCAGGGCTGCCTTGGCTATAAGTATGATATAGAGACCAAAACGATATCGGTAGATGAAACAGAAGCCGAAACTGTCAGATATATGTTTGAAAGATATGTGGCAGGAGCCGGAAGCACGATGATTGCCAGAGAGCTTAATGAGCAAGGCATCATGACTATACGGGGTAATCCTTGGACATCTTCAAGCGTCATGGGGGTTATCAATAATGAAAAGTATACAGGTGACATTCTGTTAGGAAAGACATTTACTGTTGATCCTATAACTAAGAGAAGGCTTGATAATCTTGGAGAGGAAGATCGCTTTTTTATAAAAAATCATCATGAGCCAATTATCTCACATGAGACGTTTGAAAAAGCACAGGCTCTGAGAGAAAGGCGTAATGGTGGAAGACAGCACCATGTTGAGATTGGCAAGAGAGAAAAGTACAGTAGAATGTTTGCGTTTAGCTCTCTTATAGAATGTGGTTTTTGCGGTGGTCATCTCACAAGAAGAAAATGGCACAGCTCATCCAAGTATAAAAAGACTATTTGGCAGTGTGTTACATCTACGAAGGGTGGCAAAAAGCTATGTCCCGATTCAAAAGGTATTCCGGAACAGGTCATAGAGGAAGCATTTATAGAATCATATAGACTTTTGTGTTCAGATAATCAGGAAGTAATGAATGAGTTTCTGAGTAGGATAGAGAAGACTCTTGGAGATGATGCCAACGAGAAGAACTATCAGAAGGCTAAGAAAGAGGTCAAGCAATACAAAGAAAAAAGAAAAAAACTTCTTGATAAATATGTTGATGACGGGATAGATAAAGAAACCTATATGTCAATGGATGCTGAATATGAGGTTAAATATGCAGAAGCACAGTCTCAGCTTGAATACTATGAAAAGCAGGTACAGGGAGACGATAGTCTTCGCAAGAGAATAGAAGGCTTCAGAAAGACTCTTACTCAGAATCAGGTTCTTGAAGAATTTGATAGAGCGGTTTTTGAAAGTATTGTTGAAAAAGTCATTGTCGGAGGGTACGACGATGACGGAAATGCAGATCCCTATAAGGTCACTTTTATATACAAAACCGGATTCAAGGATAGCTTCGATCATGCTAAAACAAAGTTTGGTCCGAAGAGTAAAAAGAGCGACGAAAATGTGTCCTCAAATAGTAGTGTACATCAGGAAAATCAGTGCTCAAATCATAGTGTAGACACATGTGGAGACGGTATGCTGCTTGTACCACCAGAAGAAGGACTATATTTCGGTTCCTTATGAACCCAAAGACGCGGAGTATCTGAAATAGATTAATTGAGATTGGCAAGAAGGTATTTGTGGAGGAGACGGCATGAATTACCTTGAAGAATACTACAACAAATATGATGAAGAAGGGCGCCTTCTTTCCCGTCATGGGCAGGTGGAATACCTGACCACAATGAGATACATAGAAGAATGTCTGGAAGGCATTCCAGATCCAAGCATCCTTGAAGTCGGAGCTGGCACAGGACGCTACAGTGTGACATTGGCAAAGCAAGGGAAGCACGTGACCGCTGTTGAGCTGATTGAACATAATCTGGAAATACTGAAATCCAAATTAGATGGTACGGAACCTATCACAGCAATCCAAGGAAATGCTCTGGATCTGTCCCAGCTTTCTGACAATTCTTTCGATCTGACCATGCTGCTCGGTCCGATGTATCACCTATACACGAAGGAAGAAAAGTTTAGAGCTCTTTCCGAAGCAGTGCGAGTGACAAAATCAGGCGGTCATATTCTGGTGGCTTATTGTATGAATGAACCGACCGTTATTCAGTATGTATTCGGTTTAAAACATCTGCACGAAGTGATGGACCTCAATATGCTGACCGCTGACTGGCATTGTATCAGTGAGCCCAAAGACCTATTTGAGATGGTGAGAACGGAAGAGATTGCGGAACTGGACGCAGCCGTTCCTGTCAAAAGGATCAAGCTGATCGCCACAGATGGTGCAACGAATTACATGCGAGAATACATAGACGCTATGGACGATGAGACGTTCAGCAAATGGATGGAATATCACTTCACGATCTGCGAACGGCAGGATCTGATCGGAGCTTCCCATCATACGTTGGATGTGCTCCGAAAAGAGTGACAAATTAGTCTCTGGTGGTACAAACGAAATCCAGTTGAGACTATAGTGTTACTACAAAAGTTGAACTCGTAGAAATCCTTTATTTTAAGCACTTTTACGAGCATTTCACCTTCGGCGAGACCGACTGGTCGAAGCGTGGAAAACGCCTCGAAAAGTACGTGCGGGTGTCTATAGTAATTGAACTCGTTACTGTAGGAACAAAACTCGAGGACTTATAGACAATAGAATACTGAACTGATTATGGACGTTTATTTTCTGCATTTCGCAGTAAGTAAGCGTCCTTTCATATCGTTGACGAGAGCCATTTACTCGGTTAAAATATAGCCAAATACTCGGCTGATAAACAGCCGAACACTCGGAAAAAATTGAGACGAATACTCGGTTGCAACGTACGCGCATAATCGTTACAACCGCAAAAGGAGATATGCAGTGGAAAAATATTATCAAAGAGTTTCAGATAAAGTGCTGCTGGATCATTTAGAGTCCAAAGGCGCAGTGCTGATTGAAGGGGCTAAATGGTGCGGAAAAACAACCTCTGCAAAACATATTGCAAAAAGTGTCATAGAAATGGATCGCCCTGATATGACGGAACAATACCAGCAAATGGCAAGAATTAAGCCTTCGAATCTTCTTGAGGGGGAGGTTCCACATTTAATTGATGAATGGCAGATTGCAACGAATATCTGGAATGCAGTTCGTTATGAGGTTGACCGCAGAGGTGAATTCGGTCAGTTTATACTCACCGGTTCTTCTGTTCCTGCTAATTTAGATGACACTATGCACACAGGTACAGGTCGAATCGTTCATATGCGAATGAGACCCATGTCACTGTTTGAATCCAGAGATTCAAGCGGACGGGTGTCATTAATGGATTTGTTTAACGGAAAAGAAATATCTGCCATTGATAATCACAGTATTGAAGATATTGCTTTTCTGATTTGCCGGGGAGGCTGGCCGGCAGCTTTGAATCGTACTGAGAAAGTTGCTTTAAGGCAGGCTATTGATTATTATGACGCAGTTGTTAATGACGACATTTCAAGGGTGGACGGTTTAAAAAGAAATCCGGAGAGAACAAAGCGTGTTATGAAATCCTATGCCAGAAATGTATCAACGCAGGTTTCTCTGGAAACAATCAGAACAGATGTGATCAGTAATGATTTAGAAGCGTTCGACAAGGAATCGCTTTATGGATATCTGAATGCTCTGAAGAGGATTTTTGTTATCGAGGATTCTCCTGCATGGAATCCTAATCTGCGTTCCAAAACAGCGATACGCACTTCAGATACAAGATATTTTGTTGATCCTTCGGTGGCGTCGGCTGCACTTGGAATCGGTCCCTTAGATCTGGTCAATGATCTGGAGCTTATGGGTTTAATATTTGAAAACATGTGCGTCAGGGATCTTCGGATATATGCAGATGCATTGGATGGAAATGTTTATCACTACAGAGATAAAACAGGCCTTGAATGTGATGCTGTAATTCATTTGAGAAACGGCAGATATGGATTGATTGAAGTGAAACTTGGCGGAGACAAACTGATCGAGGAGGGTGCTGCAAGCCTTAAGAAACTGGCAGACAGAATTGATACAGAAAAAATGTCTGAACCGGCATTTATGATGGTTCTGTGCGGAGTGGCACCATTTGCCTATAAGAGGGAAGATGGAGTCTATGTTGTTCCGATTACAAGTCTGAAAGACTGAAGGAGCTTTTTTTGATGAAGGCGTTATCAAATGCATACTTTATTATCGGAACAGCATATGCAGGAAAATCGACGATGATCCGGCTTCTGGCTGAGAAGTATGATGGCATACTCTGCGAAGAGAACTACCATGACAGATTTTTCCCGGATCCGGATAAAGATGCATTTCCCTGCCTTTGCTATACAAGAGATCTGGAAGACTGGCATGAATTCATTCGGAGAACACCGGAAGAATATGCAGTCTGGATCGATGGCGTGGCCAGAGAATGTGAAACACTGGAAATGAGAATTCTGCCGGAACTGTGTGAGCAGGGAAAGCCGGTATTTGTCGATACGAATATTTCCGCCGAAACGCTGAAGAAGGTCGCTGCACCGGGTCATGTGCTGGTAATACTTGCTGATCCGGAAATATCTGTGCACCGGTTTTTTGAAAGACCTGACCGGGAGAAACAATTCCTGTATCGGCTGATCATGGAAGAGCCGGACCCGGAAAAGGCAATGGAGAATTATCGGAAAGGGCTCATGCTGATCAATTCGTGGGAAAGGTATGAACATTTTCTGAGTGCCGGATTTCCTGTGATCCTGCGGGATGATAACAGAAGTATTGAGCAGACACTAAAAATGGTTGAAGAAGCTTTCGGGCTCAGCCGGTAAATTAACGTTAACTTGGCTCAGTGGATCAGTTTGCCACTACTGTTCACATCGAGACGGTATGCTGCCTGCAGAACCGGAAGAGGGACTTTATTTCGGCGCCTGCGAACCAAAAGATGCGAATTAATTGAATTTGATTAAAAGGCAAACGCTGTATTCATGAAATGTACTGAGTGTAAGTTTTTATTCCGGTTATTGTCGGACAGCTGCAGAATACGGAATCAATGCCGGTATTTCAGTGATACGCTTCACAATGTAAAAAAATGTCTATATTGTTTTCGAGATTTTCTGAATAAATATATCTCTTTAGCTCTGTAAATAATAAGACATAAAACAGCCGGGAAAGAAGGATACAGTTCTCTCCCGGCTTTCGTTATGTTCTGCCGTTTATATGCGTTACTGCATGATCGCTGCTTTGAGGAAATCGAGGTCAGCTTTGCTCATTCCGCCTTCGCGCAGATACTGCTCTGCGTAAGGTACAAGATCAGCAGTAACCGGGTCTACCGTCTCATCTTTGACAATATGGCGGATCAATACATCGAAATATTCATTCCGGATCATATCGTATTTCGCCGGATCGCTGATTTTTGTGACATGGTAAAAGCTGTCATAGGAGAGCATGTAGTCATCAAGCATTTCCTGATATTCCGCTCCTGCCAGCATTTCCAGCAGAAGGCTTACAAAGCCTGTGCGGTCCTTGCCCAGCGCGCAGTGCATGAAATAAGGGCCTTTGAATGTGGTCATGGTTCTCAGCAGATCCGCAGTCTTTTTCTTCATTTCAGGTGATGAATAAGAAATGGTCAGCTGCGGAAGAAGAACTCTGCCGTCTTCATATAAGCGGACATAATAATCCACAGAAGATTCCGCAGACGCAATGCGTTCTTTAAGGGATTCTTCAGAATCGGAAAGATTCAGGATCAGCTGTATGCCGGCTTTTTCTATCAGCTTTTCTGCGTAGGCAGCTCTTTCATAGGTGTTGTCGATCGGTGAGGAACCGCGGTAAATGAAATCCTCTTTCAGTCTGCCGCCTTTCAGGCTGCGGAAATTGGCAAAGATCTCATCACTGTCAAACGCGTCACGGTCAGTCAGCTGTTCAAGACTTCTTTCCTCCATGACTGCCATGTATTTTCCTTTTTCATTCAGAGTGACGGAAGCGGTGACACTTTCATCAAGACCGGCTGTTTCCCAGAGATCATCATCACTGTTAAAGACAACTTTGATGTATGGATAGCCGGGATAGCCGACCAGCAGAGGCTCACCTGCCGGTACGTAATACTCGTTGAAGAAAAGGAATGTCTTCCAGGATATAACCGTTTGAAAACTCTGCATGAACACTGTCGCCAAACTGAAAGCCAAGACCGAGGAAATCCGGAATCGTGATATGGAGATAGGCACCGCCCAGTTCCGTTTCATGCTCGATGGAGGTGTTCTCCAGCTTAAGGGGACGATCGGCGGCACAGCCGCAGCAGATACTGTTCAGGATCACACAGAACAGTATGAGAATTGTTTTGATCAGCCTGTGTTTCATATACCGTTCTCCTTCGGACCATAGATAATTCCCCTGATGACGGCAGGCAATGTGCTTGATAAGGAAATGAACCGCCTGAAAATACCGTTGGTTCCGAATATGCGCATTGACCCGGCCAGTCTGTTTGCTGAACCGATATTGTTTTCTTTCTGTGTTTCCTTCATTCAGATTCCTTCTCTGCCGTCAGCGCAGCCTCATGGGCGGATGACAATATTATTTTCCGTTGTTTTTCCGTTATGTTCATGAAATAAGCTGGTATTTTTCCCTGGCGCGGCAGGATTTGTTCAGGTGAGAAAAAACTATGCCGAACAGATATCGGAAAAAGAAACGCTGAAAGGAAGCATGTACGAAAGGCTGATGCTTTTCGGGCGGTCAACGGCTATAGTAAAAGAAACAGAACACTTAAGACAATACATGCGAAGACAGACCTTTCGCCGGGAAATGCCGATCTGTCGGAACTCTAAGGTTAACAGATGAAAATACCAGTGCACAGCTAAAAGATGGAAAGGGTAGGTTATGTTTGATTGGTAAAAAAAACTGACTGCCGGGAGAGACCGGAAATCAAAGACATCGGAGCCGGGAATGATTACAAGAACATGCAGGATATGTGGGAAGACATTCACACTGCCGGAAAATGTTCAGCACTGGCCGGATTGCTGTCAGGAGTGCAGGGCGAAGTACCAGCCGGTGGATACCCTTACCAGAAAGTGCCGGAAATGCGGGAAGACCTTTACTTTCCCGTCAAATGCCGGAAACTGGCCGAAATACTGTCCGGAATGCCGGAAAAAGCGTGCAGCAGGATTCAGGAGGATCAGGCGCAGAGCGTGATTGTGAATGACGCAAAAATCAAAAAATGGTATTCCTGCAATGCAACCTGTTAAGTGCTGACTAAATCAAATATAAAGATTATAATTAAGTCATTACTAAATTAAAGGGGGGTGCTTATGGACATATCTATGATGCTGAAAGCCTTGGGAGAACCAACAAGACTTTCTATTTTTCAACAGCTCCTGATCCGGAAACACTGCGTCCGTTCTCTTTCGAAGAAACTGGGAATTACAGAGTCAGCAGTTTCGCAGCATATGAAAGTACTGAAGGAAGCAGGGCTTGTTTATGGGGAACGGTTCGGGTACCACATTCACTATCTTCCGAAACAGGAAGCGCTGGATGGATTGTGCGAAGCCTTTTCTGAAATGAGACAGCATTCCCTCGACCTCTGCCGGGATCCCCAGATCTGTCAGTGTGAATTCAGGGAGGAGGCAAAAAAATGAATCTTCTCCTTGATCTGTTTCTGACATTTGCGAAGATCGGACTGTTCACCTTCGGCGGCGGATATGCCATGATCGCGCTGATCGAAAACACCTGTGTGGAAAAGAAGCAGTGGATCACCCACGATGAGATGATGGATATCACTGTCGTGGCAGAGTCCACTCCCGGTCCTATCGCCATCAACTGCGCAACCTATGTCGGATACAAACAGAAAGGCTTTGCCGGAGCGCTGGCCGCGACGATCGGTATGATCCTTCCCTCATTCTGCATCATCTTTGCGATATCGAAGTATCTGGATCATTTTCTTGAAATTACCTGGATCGCGCATGCTTTTCAGGGGATTAAGATCGCAGCAGGAATTCTGATCGTGGATGCGGGGATCAGGATGCTGAAGAAGATGCAGAAGAAACCGATGCCGAAGGCGTTTGTACTCTGTGCGTTTGCGGCTGTGCTGATGATCAATATCTTCTCAGTCAGGATCTCCTCCATAACCCTGATGCTTGCCGCAGGACTGATCAGCCTGATCCTGTTCATGGTCAGAAAGCCTGCCGCTGCAGGAGGTGCCGGGAAATGATCCTGCTGGAATTATTTGCAGGCTTCCTCAAGGTCGGGTGTTTCGCTTTTGGCGGCGCGTACGGTGCGATACCGCTGATCCGCGATGTTGTTCTTTCCTACGGCTGGATAAACGATGAATTGCTGACATATATGATCGCTGTCAGTGAAAGCACGCCGGGACCGATCATGGTAAACCTTGCTACCTATGTCGGCAGCTCACAGGCAGGGTTCCTCGGATCACTGACAGCAACGCTTGCCGTTGTACTTCCGTCCTTTATCATTATTCTCCTGGCAACAGTGCTCCTGAAGACAGCGCTGAAGGATCCCTGTGTACAGGCGGTCCTTCGCGGACTGAAGCCGTGCATGATCGGAATCGTCCTCGCATCCGGTGTCTGGATGATCATCCGGAATGGCATTATCATTCAGGATAATTCACTGCAGCTGCGGCCTGTGATCCTAACCATGGTGCTTGGCGCTATATACTTTGGCACCAGAAAGATCAGGAAGGGCGGGATATCGCCGATCCTGCTGGTCTGCCTGTCTGCACTGGCGGGAATTGCCGCATACGGGCTTTGATCAATACCGTCCTTACGAACGGTACTGATATTTTGGAGACGACGTAAGATAAAAAAGATTAAGTGAGCAGACAACAGAAAAAACTATATTTTTAACGACTTCACAGGAATTCGAATCGGTGTTTACTGGAGTGATCACATGTCTGAGATAATTTCCCTTATATTTGAGTTGATTATATTCGTCAGCATCTTGTGGATGCTGGTTTTCCTCTCCGTTTTTCTGCATGAAGCCGGCCACGCTCTCGGATACAGGATCGTGACAGAGGACAGGGACTGGCATATAAGGGTCGGATCGGGAAAGAAACTTCTGAATACCAGGAAACTGACAGTGAAACTGCTCCCTTTTGACGGCTGTTTTATGCCTTCAGAGAAGAATATGACAGATACCGCAGCTAAGCGTATTGCAATGCTTTCAGGAGGTCCGGCTGTATCTCTGATATTAACTGCTGCACTGCTGGCGGTCAGACTGGGAGGTATGTCCCTGCATTCAGAAATAATTACCGCCGATGCTATAGAGTTCTTTATCCGTGCTGCTCTTTTCATCAATTTATTCATTCTGATTCAGTCTCTGATCCCCGCGCACTATTTTTACGGGGAACTGAAAGGAATGGAAACGGACGGACTGCAGATCATCAAAATCATCAGGAGTTATACAAGCAAATCGTAAGTTATTGCTTTCAACATGTTTCTGTTCAACAGTGTATTTCAATCAGCGCATAAATAAGACAATACAGCAGACAGCCAGGGAGGAAAAGGATATGGGTCTGATCGAAACTGCGAGTGGTAATTCCGTCTGGAGAGGAATGGAGTATTACCGGAATCATAAAGTGGTATCCTGGAACAAATCAGGAAAAAATACATATGAAGGGGTCGTATTGGGAAGTGAAGGACAAAACTATACAGTGCATATTGATAAAGCACATCCCCGGAGATCTGTCTGTAATTGCCGGTTCGCCGATGGACGCCGCGTCGTCTGCAAGCATATGATTGCACTGTATTTTACTGCTGAGCCTGAAGCCGCAGAAATTTTTTTAAAACAAGCGGATGAATGGGAAAATGAGGAAGAAGAAAGACGGAAGCAGCATTTTGCGGATCTTCGTAAGTATGTAAACGGTCTTTCTAAAAATGAACTGAGAGAACAATTATTCAGTGCGCTCGCTGAACTGGAGGAAAGAAGAAACCGGTACTGGTAAACCGGTTCAGAATAAATCGTTCTGTATCTGCCGGACACACAGGACACAGCGTAAAAACCGTCTGTCAGAAACCGTGCGCTGACCACATCGGGATGCCCGGTTTTTATACAGAACTGAGATACAGGAAACAGACCGTATTCTTGATGGAGTACTCTTGATTTTTTTCTGTTAAGCAGTTAAAATCACATTTGGTTAGTTCACGCTAACTTTTGCTTTTGAAATGAATCCGCTGCGGCGGAGGAAGCAGGCGGGATCTTAAGGAATACTCTTTTTTTAGCTGATGATTAGTTATATCTAACTGTATCCCGCAGATTCAGAAGAAACCGGATCATTATCCGGAAGAAACACAGGAGGCTGTGATCATGGCAAAGAAGGATTCGGAACACCAGAAGAAAACAATGAGCCGGCTGTTCCGCGGCAGAGCGATCTTCAAGCCGCTGAACACAGGCTGGATCGACGGTCATGTCGCATGTGTACGGGAATGGATCGCAAACATTTTCTTTTATACCAGAAACGGCGTCACGATCATGATCGATGCGGGATATAACTATGAGCGCCTGAAAGAAAAAATGGCCTGGCTGGATATCGATCCGGCATCCATTCATCAGATCTTTATTACGCACCAGGATACCGATCATATGGGTGCACTGGAGCGGGACAGCGAACTGCTGTTCAAAGACGCGGCTGTATATATCGGGGAAATAGAGAACCGGTACCTCACCGGAGAGATCCGCAGGAAAGTTTTCCATGGAGCGTACAGACTGCCGCTGGTAAAAACAGACAACAGGAAAGTCCTGCTGAAGGACGGCATGATCGTGACGGTCGGAGATATCAGGATAGAATGCATCCTCTGTCCCGGACATACATGGGGACATATGGTCTATCTCATCGATGATGAATATCTCTTCACGGGCGATACGATCTGGTTCGGCGCGGACGGAGGATACAGCTTCCTCAGCACCCTTGCGGAAGACAACAGACTGGCAGTCCGGTCGCTGGAAGCGCTGGAAAGGAATCTGCGGGCGAGAAACCATCCTGTGAAGATCATCACCGGACATACCGGCTGGACGGATGATCTGGACTTTGCCTTCCGGCACAGAACAGAGATATGCAGGCCGTTCACCAGAAAGTACACGGATCCCTCCGCGCCGTACGACGGCTATGAGGAGGATGACGATACAGAAGAAAACGCACGGAATGTGTCTCTGGGAAAGGCTGGGACGAGATGAAACCGGATTATAAAAACTGGATGCCGAAAGGCATGGTTCTTTCCGCTGCAGGAATAACCGCTCTGTTTCTGATCCTGTCTGCTGTATTTGGTCTTACAGACGCGGCAGGCGGAATGAAGACAGTGCTGTTCATTGTTTGCCTGATCGCGTCAGTCGTCGGACTGTGTGTTTCGGTCTGGATGGTTTGCATGTACCGTGCATTTTCATACAACGGCAGCCGGCAGATGTCCAGGCAGATCATTGAAGGAATCGCAGAATACGTCAGAATGCCGGACGGCGGTAAAGGACTGGATGTGGGCTGCGGAAGCGGCGCTCTGACCATTGCATGCGCCAAACGGAATCCGCATGCTTCCGTCATAGGAATCGACCGCTGGGGCAAAGAGTACGCTTCTTTTAACAAGCCGTTATGTGAGAACAATGCCGGAGCCGAAGGCGTCAGAAATGTGACCTTCTGCAGGGGTGACGCTGTGCGCCTGGAATTCCCTGACGGGAGCTTTGACGCGGTGATGAGCAACTATGTCTATCACAATATTCCCGGAGACCGGCAGGCGTACCTCCTGGAAACGCTGCGTGTCCTGAAAAAAGGCGGGACATTCGCGATCCATGACATCTTCTCAAAGACCAAATACGGTGATATGCAGGCTTTTGTGAAGAAACTAAAGGATATGGGATACGAAAGCGTCGAGCTGATCGATACGACCGACGGAATGTTTATGACAGGGAAGGAATCGGCCTGGATGGCTCTGTCCGGTTCGGCTTTGCTTGTCGGCAGAAAGTGAGGCAGGAAAGTGGGATTGTTCAAAAATTTTGTCAGCCAGACGCGGAAACCGGAAGGCTTCCTCGGAAAACTGATGGTGAACGGCATGAACAGCGGCCACGCAAAGCTGGCGGACTGGGGCATGTCGGCTCTGGACGGCGTTTCTGCCGACTGTATCGCGGAACTCGGATGCGGAGGCGGCAGGAACGCCCGTGAGCTTATGAAGCGCTATCCTCAGGCTGTGCTTACAGCATTGGATTATTCCGAAGTATCTGTTGAGAAAACGAAGAAAACAAATAAGAAAGCTGTGGAGGCGGGCAGGTGCCGCGTGATCCAGGGGGATGTTTCTTCGCTTCCTTTTGACGACGGGACCTTTGATCTGGTTACGGCTTTTGAGACGGTGTATTTCTGGCCTAGGCTGGAAAAGTGCTTCAAAGAAATTGCCCGCGTGGTGAAACCGGGAGGTTCTTTCCTGATATGCAATGAATCCGACGGGACGGATGCGGCGACGCTCAAATATACTGCGATTATTGACGGAATGAACTACTACACACCGGAACAGCTCACGGATGCTCTCAGGACAGCGGGCTTTTCACAGATCAGAACGAGACATTACCCGGATAAGCCGTGGATCACAGTGCTGGCAGAAAAGTAAGGCGTATCAACTGCGGACACTGCTGCTTCTGTCCTGCATTGTGCATATTCATTCAGGAAGCAGCTGTTAAGAGGCATTGTATTTTCTTTCGCTGCAGTACGGATGGCGGGGAACGTCTGCCGATCGGAGGGGGAATATGAAAACTGCAGAAACAATTATGAAAAAGAAAGCCGTGATAAAGACGGAAATGGACAAAGTCCTGCCAAAAGCCGAAAGTGACGCTCTGTGGCGGGAAGCGACTGTAAAGCTTGATGAATTATTGAGGCGGTACAACAGCCTTCCCAAAGGCGTTCATATGCATACAGACAGCAGGATCCTTCCGTCAGCGGCGGTCTATCTTACTGTAAAAGATGCAGTCGGACAGGAGACGGCATACCGGATCATCGAGAATGGTGCCGTTCAGACCTGTAAGCCGATTGAAAAGAAGCTTCAGAAACTCATGAAGCTGCCGGGAATGCAGAGTCTGTTTCTCAAGGCGTGGGATCCGCTGACAAAGAAATTGTTCGGATCGGGAAACGGTTTCAGGAATGTATTCTATCCAAAGAAAAAAGGTGAATTCCGGATGGATGTGACGGCATGTCCGTACTGCCGGTATTTCATGGAACTGGGATGTCCGGAGCTCACGAAGGTCTTCTGCGAAAACGATGACCGGATCTACGGCAGTCTGACGGGTCTGAAATTTGAGAGGACCGGAACGCTTGGCAAAGGAGCTGAACGCTGCGATTTCTGCCTCAGGAAGCTGTAAGGCGGTTTTCTGTAACGTTCTTCGTAATTTCCTTCCGGTAAACTGTCTGGTTTACCGGGAGATATCGTAAATACAGGTTAGTGGTTGCTAACTGAAATGCTGATTCTGGAGGATTCATTATGATCAGTTATTTGAATTTGAGCAAGGAGACGGACTTATGAAGGAAAAGAAGCAAAGTGATGTGGCTGTTCTGCTGAACTATGCAGGCAGTTATAAAAAACTGACTTTCCTGGGTCTTGGATTTTCCGCTGCGGCTATGATTCTGGGAATGGCTCCCTATATCTGTATCTGGCTGGCAGCGCGCGATCTGATTTCTGCGGCGCCGGACTGGACGGCTGCCGCCGGCATTGCCCGTTACGGGTGGATGGCGTTCGGGTTTGCCGTAGCCGGTATAGCGGTCTATTTCGCCGCTCTGATGTGCACGCATCTGGCTGCGTTCCGGACAGCCTCCAATATCCGCAAACAGGGCATGGAGCACCTGATGAAGACGCCGCTTGGCTTCTTTGATTCCAATGCGTCCGGTCTGATCCGCAACCGTCTGGATGGAGCTGCCTCCGATACGGAGACGCTGCTCGCTCACAACCTGGCGGATATTGTCGGAAGTGCCGCCATGCTGATATCCATGATCATCCTGATGTTCGTCTTCGACTGGCGGATGGGTGCTGCCTGTCTTCTGGCAGCGGTCATCTCCATTGCTGCAATGTTTACCATGATGGGCGGAAAGAATGCCGCCCTGATGGCAGAATACCAGGCGGCACAGGATGTAATGAGCAAGGCCGGAACAGAATACGTTCGCGGAATCCCGGTAGTCAAAGTGTTTCAGCAGACAGTATATTCGTTCCGGGCATTCAAACAGGCCATTGAGGATTACAGCGCAAAGGCGGAATATTACCAGGGAGAAGTCTGCCGTGTTCCGCAGGCGGTCAATCTGACCTTTACGGAAGGCGCATTTGTCTTCCTTGTGCCTGTGGCTCTGATCCTTGCCCCGGGTGCTCTCAAAGCAGGAAACTTTGCCGGTTTTGTTACGGATTTTGCGTTCTACGCAGTGTTCTCCGCAATCGTATCCACGGCTCTGGCAAGGGTCATGTTTGCGGCAAGCGGCATGATGCAGGCAGGCACAGCGCTCTCCCGCATCGATCAGGTGATGAGTGCTCCGGTGCTGAAGATCACCGATCATCCGCAGACTCCAAAAGACAACAGCGTTGTATTCAGGGACGTCACCTTCACTTATGACGGATCAAATATCCCGGCGCTGGATCATGTATCGTTCCGTGTTGAACCGGGGCAGACGGCGGCATTGGTTGGACCATCGGGCGGCGGAAAGACCACGGCAGCCAGTCTGATCCCGCGGTTCTGGGATGTCAGTTCCGGCTCTGTGGAAGTCGGCGGGGTGGATGTCCGTGATACGGATCCGCATGTGCTGATGGATCAGGTTGCCTTTGTCTTCCAGAATGACCGTCTGTTCAAGGCAAGCATTCTGGAAAATGTCAGGGCAGCCAGGCCGCAAGCGTCGCGGGAAGAAGTGCAGGCAGCTCTTTCCGCTGCCCAGTGCGATGACATCCTGGAAAAACTTCCGGATGGGATGGATACGATTATCGGAACCGAAGGGACTTACCTGTCCGGCGGTGAGCAGCAGCGCGTGGCTCTGGCAAGGGCGATCCTCAAAAATGCTCCGATCGTCGTTCTGGATGAGGCTACGGCGTTTGCAGACCCGGAGAACGAAGCTCTGATCCAGAAGGCTTTTGCCGTACTGACAAAAGGCCGCACTGTCATCATGATCGCGCACCGTCTGTCGACCGTCGTCGGCGCGGATAAGATCATCGTGCTGGATTCCGGCCGCGTTGCGGAAGAGGGGACTCATGCACAGCTTGCGGCAGCCGGCGGCCTGTACGCAAAAATGTGGGCCGATTACAACCAGGCTGTGAAATGGCGCATATAGGAGGTGAAAGTCATGTTCGGAAAAGAATTTCAGAGAAAATACGCGCTTACCGATCAGGGCATCCGTAATACAAAACAGGGCACGTTCTGGACGGTCATCGTCAATCTTGTTGTGATGGGCGGCATGGGGATCCTGTACCTGATGATGTCAGAATACATGGCAGTCCTGACCGATGGTAAAGAACTGCCGAAAGCTGTCACCTTCATCCTTCTGGTGCTTGCTTTCCTGGTGCTGTCGATCATTACACATCTTCAGCAGTACCAGGTCACGTACGGTCTGGTCTACGGTGAAGTCAAAGCTGTCCGTCTCAGCCTGGCTGAGCGTCTGCGGAAACTGCCTCTTGGTTATTTCGGCAAACGGGATCTGGCGGATCTTACAGAAACGATCATGGGCGATGTGAACCGTCTGGAGCATGTCTGGTCACACTGTCTGGGATATCTGTACGGGTCCTATATCTCTACGGCCATCATAGCAGTCTGTATGCTGTTCTATAACTGGCGGCTGGCTATTGCCTGCCTGTGGGGCGTCCCGGTTGCTTTTATACTGCTGTTCGGCAGCAGAAAGCTCACCAGACGCAATTCCGAGATCACCAAGGCTGCAGGTGTTCAGGTGTCGGACGGCATCCAGGAAACACTGGAAAACATCCGGGAGATCCGTGCGACGAATCAGGAAGACAGATTCCTCAAAGTCCTGAACGACAAGATCGACTATCACGAAAAGACTATGCTGCGGGGCGAACTGCATACCGGCATCTTTGTCAATGCGGCGAGCGTGATCATGCGGCTGGGTGTGGCAACGACCATCCTTACCGGAACGAGTCTGATCCTTTCCGGTCAGATCGACTTTATGACCCTGTTCATGTTCCTGCTGGCGATCACACGCATCTATGCGCCGTTCGACCAGGCACTGGCGCTGATCGCGGAAATGTTCATGTCCCAGATCTCTGCCGGCAGGCTGATGGAGATCTATGACGCGAAGACGGCGGAAGGCGCGGACACTTTTGCTCCGGCCGGGCATGACATCGTCTTTGAAAATGTCGGTTTTGCCTATGACAATGAGCAGGTGCTGCGCGGCGTCAGTTTCACTGCAAAGGAAGGCGAAGTCACGGCTTTAGTCGGTCCGTCCGGCTCCGGCAAAAGCACCTGCGCCAGGCTGGCTGCCCGTCTTTGGGATATTACCGAAGGCAGCATTCGTGTCGGCGGAATCGATATCAGCACAGTCGATCCCGAGACACTGCTTACAGACTATTCCATGGTCTTCCAGGATGTGGTTCTCTTTGACGATACTGTCATGGAGAATATCCGTCTCGGCAGGCACGGTGCGACTGACGAAGAAGTGCTGGCAGCGGCTGCGGCGGCCAACTGTGACGAATTCGCAGAAAAGCTGCCCCAGGGCTATGCGACGCCGATTGGTGAGAACGGGACGAAGCTTTCCGGCGGCGAGCGGCAGCGTATCTCGATTGCCCGGGCACTGCTGAAAAATGCGCCGATCGTCCTTCTGGATGAGGCAACTGCTTCTCTTGACGTGGAGAATGAAACAAAGGTTCAGGAAGCACTGTCGCGGCTTCTGGCAGGAAAGACAGTCCTTGTTATCGCACACCGCATGCGTACCGTGGAGGCCGCAGATAAGATCGTAGTCCTTTCTGACGGCAGGGTCGCGGAGGAAGGCAGTCCCGAAGAACTGCTGAAAAAGGAAAACGGCATTTTCAGACGTATGACGCAGCTTCAGAGCGCAAGTGCCGGATGGAGTATCTGACGTCAGAAGAAAAACAGATTCATTGCACAGCAGCTTTCCGTATCCGGCGGGAGGCTGCTTTTCTTGCGGCGGCGTAACAGACGGTACGGTCTGCTTCTCTGTTTCTTCCGGTTTGCCCGGCATATACCTCAAATAAATCCATTTATTCTGGTATTATTTTTTCAGAGAGAAGATCCATTCGTATGCATCCCGGACGCATGACCGGGAGGCTTGTCTGATGAATGGGATAAGAAGGTTCATATGAAAAAAAAGACTCTTAATTGTGCTGCTGGGACTTGCGCTCCTGGCGGGAATCGTGATCAAAACACTGCCGGCGAAGGACAGAAAAGGTGATGAGCAGAATACGCCCGGAACGCGATGAAACGGATGCCTGAGTATCTTTCCATACAGAAAGAACAGAGATGGGAACTGCTGGATCAGATCACAAGATTTGAAGGTGCCAGGACACTGTCTGTCGGTATGGGAATGATCGGAAGTTCGTTTCTCAGAAAAGCGAATGCCCTAGGTGCTGTATGCTATGGCGTGAGAAGAACTGTGCATGATCAGCCGGACTATGTTGAACAGCTTGTGATACCGAATGAAATGGACGCGATCCTCCCGGAGATGGATGTGGTTGCTCTGAGTCTCCCCGGTACACCGGAGACAAAAGGAATGTTTGACAGGAAGAGACTGGAAAAGATGAAATCCACTGCTATTCTGCTTAATGTCGGCAGAGGCAATTCCATTGTGACAGAGGATCTTCTTTCGGTAATGGCAAACGGTCATCTTAAAGCTGCCTGTCTGGATGTGATGGATCCAGAGCCGCTGCCTGAAGGCCATCCGCTCTGGTCGGCTGAACGCGTATATATCACACCGCATATTTCGGGCGGCTATCGCAGCGGTGTCAATTACAGCCTGGTCATTGATGTCGTTATACAGAATCTGCTGCTTGTGCTGGAAGGAAAGCCGCCGGTACATACGGTTGACCGCAGGCTGGGGTATTGATCCTGCAGAAGAGTATATTTAGCGGAATATCATATGCGCATATGATATTCTTTTTTTGAAAGATACCGGATCTGTAAGGTCATCTGTATTCTGGAACAGGAGGAAAAGTGATCCGTCTTCTGTTAAATCTGTTTCTGATCATTCTCAGGCTGATGCCGCTGGTGATCCTGTATATTGCGCTGTACCGGAACCCGTGGCATCTGAGACTGAAGAAAGCAGGCATCACGGAAAAAGACGTTATTGTCGGTGATGTTCGTTTTCATTATGCCGAATCCGAAGGGGACGGAAAACCCGTGCTTCTCCTTCTGCATGCACAGATGCTGGACTGGTTTTCCTATCACCGGGTCATGGTGCCGCTGTCGGAATACTATCATGTCTATTCTGTTGATTATCCCGGACACGGAAAGACCAGATGCCCGGATGATTATGAGATGAACGCAGAACAGATCGGTTCTTCTCTGGCACAGTTCATCGAAGAAGTGATCGGCGAACCGGTATATGTCAGCGGAAATTCCTCGGGCGGTCTTCTGGCAGTGTGGCTGGCCGCAAACAGACCGGAATGGATCAAAGCTGCCGTACTGGAAGATCCGCCGCTGTTTTCCTCGGAATATCCTGCGGTAAGGAATACGATCGCATACCGCACGTTTGCAGTCAGCGAAAAAGCTGTGCGTGAGGATAACGAAGGCGATTATGTCCGGTTCTGGATGAGTAACTCTTCGGAGTTTTTCCGAAACAATACATTTCCCGGTGCGCGTGTAATGATCGGTATCCTGATCAGCCTGGCAAGAATGCTGCACTGGCAGAATACGCTTGAGATCCCGTTTGTGCCGCCGCTCGTCAGGGAAATGATCCGCGGTATGGACCAGTACGATCCGCGCTTTGGAAAAGCATTTTATGACGGTACATGGAATGCAGGTTTTGATCATGCGGAAGCGCTGCGCCGCATCCGGTGTCCGGTCCTGCTGATCCAGGCGGATACGTCCGTCCTTCCGGACGGCACACTGAACGGCGCCATGTCAGAAGAAAACGCGCAGTTTGCGTGCAGCCGGCTTCAGGATGTCACCTTCGTCAGGATCCATGCAAGACATGTCGTGCATCTGGAAGTGCCGGAAGAATATATGAACCGGGTCAGGAAATTTGCAGGCGCAGGAACAGCCCGGACGCCGGAGGAAAACAGATGAAAACGATAAAAACAGCACTTATGATTTCTGTCTTTCTGACAGTATGCATCATGGTTTCCGGCTGCGGTACAGCTGCCTCTGATATAAAACCGGATCCGGAAACTTCCGTAGTCATACCGGAGATCCCGTCCGGTGCCGCAGTCAGTTATCTGGGACCGCAGGGAACTTATACGGAAGAGGCAGCGCAGTTCTTCTTTCAGAATGAAGCAGTATTCTTTCCCGAAGCGACTGTCGATCAAGCAATCGCGGATGTTGTAAACGGTAATACAGACTATGCGGTGATCCCGCAGGAAAATACACTGGGCGGAGCGGTCACGAATTATCTGGATGCTCTGATCGCTCAGGAGAATATTTATGTGATCGGTGAAGTGATCATTCCCATCAGCCAGACACTGATGGGAATTCCCGGTGCCTCGATCGAAGATATCCGGACGGTCTGTTCCCATGCCCAGGGAATCGCCCAGAGTGCTGTATGGAGAAAAGAACACATGCCGGACGCGGTGACAAAAGAAATGCCGAGCACTGCGGCTGCGGCGAGCTACGTCGCAGAAACCGGTGACAGAACGATTGCAGCGATTGCCGCACCCGGCGCTGCCAGACTGTATGGACTGGAGGTGCTGGCAGAGAATGTACAGATCACAGACGCGAATAAGACCCGGTTCTACGTACTTTCCTCATCTCAGCCGGAAGGAAAACTGCTGCCGAGAGCCGTCTTTGTGGCAAGCTGCGAAGCGAACAGGATCGATGACATCATTGCTGCGATATCCGGTACCGGACTGGAACTTGTAGCGATCCACGACCGGCCGGAAGGAAGTTACTTAGGATCGTATCATTACGTGATCGAAGCAGAGAATCCCGGCGGAATCACAGAAAAACAGATCGATACGATCCGAAAGATTTCTGAAGTCCGTTATCTGGGCAGTTTTTTCACGGTGGAAAAACAGTATTGAATGGCAGGAGGCAATACGCATGCAGTTTAAAAAAGGGGACGGCTGGAAAGCCTGCCGGAATGAGGAGACCGGCCGGTATTTCGGTGAATACGGCGGTATACAGTCATATCACCTGTTTGAACTGACAAAAGAGATCTACGATCAGCTGGACGAACAGATGAGCGAAGGAGACGCCGGCAGTATTATGTATAACGGCAGGCATTTATATATGGCTGTGGATGACCGCTGCGGACCGCCGTATACCGTTGTATTTGATGATGAGTATGAAACACTCTGCCCCTGGGCGAAAGTGATGAAGAGCGGCAGGCAATGGCCGGATGAACTGACAGACGCTGCCGTTGAACTGTTTGAATCCGAAAAGAACAACCGGCAACAGAGACGCAGGAAACGTGAAAAAAAGAACATACCAGAGGATTAATGCATGAAAGTGTTTATTGTGTATTGTCATCCGTCAGAGGATTCTTTCACAAAGAAGATGTGTGATGCGTTTATCCGGGGCATCACGGATTCCGGCAATGAATACATGATCTCAGATCTCTACAAAATGAATTTTGATCCGTCTATGACGGAACAGGAATATCTCAGGGATGCTTACTACAGAAATACACTGGAACCTGCTGAGGATGTACGTGCGGAACAGGAAAAGATCAATTCGGCCGATGCAATCGCGTTCATCTATCCGGTGTTCTGGACGGAAGCGCCGGCGAAACTGGCGGGATGGTTTGACCGGGTCTGGACGTATGGATTTGCATACGGCGAAAAGACCATGAAGATGCTGGATAAAGCGATCATACTCTGTTCGGCAGGGAATTCTTTAGAGCATCTCGAACAGTTCGGACTTCTGGACAGCATGAAAAGAGTGATGCTGGGCGACAGACTGTACGGACGCGCAAAAGAAATGGAGTTTGTTGTTTTCGGGAATACTTCAAGAGAAAATGAACTTCGTGAGAGAAACTGGAACAGGAATCTTCAGAAAGCATATGACAGGGGAAAGAATCTCTTTGCGCAGACTACAGTGAGCGGAAAGAGCATCTGAGAAAAGATGACCACTTCAGACAGATGACCCGCAGAGCGGACAGAACAGGTAAAAATACCGTTTCCGCTGCGGTTTTTTTATATCCGTGAAATATCTGAAGAATGTGTGTTAAATTATTGACACGGTGTCAGAATACGCTATACTACTTCTGACACGATGTCAGAATGCAAACTGCAGAGATGCAGGAAAGGAACAGATATGCCAAAAGGATCGCTTGAACGGACAGCAGCCCGCAAAGAGGAAATTATACATGCCTGCGAGAAACTATATCAGACAATGAGTTTCCGGGAGATCACGCTGAAAGAGATCGGAAACGTGACGTCTTTCTCACGGCCGACGATCTACAACTATTTTCAGACAAAGGAAGAGATATTTCTTGCCTTGTTTGAACTGGAGTACAAACGCTGGAACGAGGATCTCGCAAAAATCATTGAAGAAAACAGAAAATTGACAAAGAGGCAGATAGCGGAGGAAATTGCACATTCTCTGGAGAAGAGGGAACAGCTTCTGAAACTCCTGGCGATGAATACGTATGATATGGAAGCCAACAGCAGACAGGAACTTCTCACAGACTTCAAGACTGCCTATGGAAAATCGATTGCAAACATCGATCGCATTCTTGAGAAATTCTGTCCGCAGGTAAGCAGCGAAGAAAGGAAAGAGTTCATCTATGAGTTCTTTCCGTTCATGTTCGGCATCTATCCGTATACTGCGGTAACGGAAAAACAGAAAACAGCGATGGAAGATGCAGGCATTGCGTTTGCATATCAGACCATTTATGAACTCACATTCCGCTGTATCGTCCGGCTTCTCGGAGCGTGACGGACAGCGGAAGGAATTGAAAACAGAACAGGAAGGAGAACAGACGATTATGGCAGAAAAAGTATTGGTGACAGTATTCTCCGCAAGCGGAGTAACAAGACGGATCGGTCAGGAGATCGCCCGGATCAGCGGCGGTGATTTCTTTGAAATCGAACCGGAAGAACGGTATACAGCAGCGGATCTGGACTGGATGGACAGAAACAGCCGCAGCAGCGTGGAGATGAACGACGCATCCGCAAGACCCGCAGTCAGAAACCGGGTCGCAGATATGGACGCGTATGATACGGTGATCATCGGCTTCCCGATCTGGTGGGGCATCGCACCGCGTATTATTGAAACATTCCTGGAAAGCTATGACTTCTCCGGGAAAACGATCGTACCGTTCTGTACGTCCGGCGGCAGCGGCGTCGGCAGAAGCGATACTGCGCTGCATAAGAACGTCAGCGGTGACGTGCGCTGGGTAAAAGGCGTACAGATCAACCGTCCGAATGAGGCGGAGATCCGGAAATGGCTGGAAACAGTCCTGTAACAGAGAAAAGAGGAAAATATGAAACGAGTATTACAGATATTCATGATGTTTCTGCTGGTGACCGGTCTTACGGCATGTACAGCAGGCTCCGAAGCACGATCAGCTGAGGAGCGTTCCTCCGCGAAAGAGGAAGAAAAAGAACCGGAAGAGAAACCGGCAGAAGAAGAACCGCAGGAGAAGGTCCTGGTGGTCTATTTCTCCGCGACCGGAACGACGAAAGACATTGCGGAGAAGATCGCTAAGATCGAAGCGGCAGATCTGTATGAGATCAAAGCTGCGCAGGAATATTCCGAAGCGGACCTGAACTGGCATGACAGCAGCAGCCGCACGACACTGGAACAGAACGATGCCTCTGTACGGCCGGAGATCGGCAGTGAAGCCGTATCCCTGGAAGGATATACCAGGATCTATATCGGCTATCCCATCTGGTGGGGCGAAGAGCCGCGCATCATGGATACGTTTGCCGAGGCATATGATTTCAGCGGGATCACGATGATTCCGTTCTGCACATCTTCCAGCAGCGGACTTGGAAGAAGCGGAAAGAATCTTGAAGAGCGCGCAGGCAGCGGCAGCTGGCTGGAAGGAAAACGGTTCAGCGCCGGCACAGCGGAAGATGACATCCGCGCATGGATCGAAAGCATACAGTAAAGAGAACAGGAGAACGGCAAATGCATGATCGTAAAATGGCAAGGCATCTGACAGATATCTGTATGACGATCGCTCTGCTGTGCCTGATGGCATATCAGGTGACCGGAGAAATGGCGCACGAGTGGATCGGCATCGGGATGACCGTTCTTGTCGTGATCCATCAGATCCTGAACAGACGATGGTACGGTGCTCTGCTCAAAGGAAAATACAATGCGTACCGGATGGTATCGACAGGAATCACGATCGCACTGCTGCTGTCCTTTGCCGTTACAGCGTTCTGCGGAATGTCGATGAGCGGATATGCCGTACCGTTCCTGTACGGTATGGCATCCGTGTCTTTTGCCAGAAGTATGCATCTTTCCATGTCGCACTGGTCGTTTGTACTGATGGGCGTGCACCTGGGACTGCATATCCCGGCAATGACCGCGGCATTTACGAAGAAAGCGGGCAGAAGGAATGTCCTGTCTCTTGTCTTCTGCGGCATCGCCGCAGCCGGTTTCTTCTTTTTCCTGAAAAACAGCATTCCGGATTATATGCTGTTCCGGGTGCCGTTTGCGTTCCTGGACTATGAAAAGTCCTGGCTGCTGGTATTTCTGGAAAACATCCTGATCCTGCTGTTCTGGGCTTTCATCGGTACCGAGACAGCAGTACTGTTCCGGAACAGACAGAAAGATGATCAGCGGACCGTGCATCCAGTTCTTCTGGTGACTGCGGCGGTCCTCACCGGTCTTGCGGCAGACATGATCATCAACAGAAGCAGTTCTACGGCACCGGCAGATACCGGCAGTCCAAAGCCGCAGGAAACAGCTGCGCCGGCAGATACAGAACAGAAATCGGTCGACGACGGATTCATACTGATTTCGGGAGGCACGTTCCGGATGGGAAGTCCGGAAACCGAAAACTGGCGGATCGAAGATGAAACACCGCATGACGTGACTGTATCGGCGTTTTACATGGATCCGTACGAAACAACACAGATGGAATATACACGGCTGACCGGCGAGACACCTTTTGCTTTCAGCGGGGACGACCTGCCGGCAGAGAATATCTCGTGGCTGGAAGCTGTACGGTTTGCCAATGCGAAGAGCACTGACGAAGGCCTGACGCCGGTATATACGGTAACAGAAGAAGGCGTAAGCTGGGACCTCAGCGCGGACGGGTACCGGCTGCCGACAGAAGCGGAGTGGGAATATGCCTGCCGTGCCGGTACACTTACACCGTTCAATACGGAAAAGTCCATGGATGCCACAGAAGCCAACTTCTACGGTCATTATCCGTATGAGATCGAAGAGAATTATTTCGATAATTCCGTGCTCGAGGCAAAGCCCGGCGAATACCGCCAGACGACTGTAAAGACGGGAAGCTTTGAACCCAATGTATGGGGACTTTACGACATGCACGGGAATGTCAATGAATGGTGCTGGGATCATTACGGCGCCTATGACACCGCCGCAGTCACAGACCCGACCGGACCTGCCTCCGGCACCCGGCATATATACCGCGGGGGCGGATGGAATGACTTTGCCAAGAACATGCGCAGTGCCTACCGCGCCGCCGGGCAGGAAGATATGCGAAGCTATAATCTCGGCATCCGTCTGGTTCGAAACGCAGCTCCCCGTAACGGGATCGTAAAAGCATACGAAACCGTTCCGGAGAGTGAGAAAAGCGGGAAGATCCTGATCGCGTATTTCTCATGGGGAGGAAATACCCGCGGCGCCGCAGAGGAGATCCGCCGTCAGACCGGCGCAGACATCTTTGAGATCGTTCCGGCTGTGCCGTATTCGACCGACTACAGCACGGTATTGATGGAAGCGCAGGAAGACCAGCACAGACAGGCAAGACCGGAACTGTCCGATCATGTGGAAAACATGGAAGACTATGAGATCGTCCTGCTGGGATATCCGAACTGGTGGGCATCCATTCCGATGCCGGTCGCGTCGTTCCTGGAGGAATATGACTTTTCCGGGAAAACGATCCTTCCGTTCTGTTCGCACGGCGGCGGAAGGTTCGGACAGAGTCTTACCGCAATTGCAAAGCTTGCCCCGGACGCAGTGATGGGGGAAGGCTTATCGATCCATTATTCCGGCGGCGCAGCTCTTCCGGACGATGTGTCCGCGTGGCTTGACGCAAACGGAATCGAGCATTAACAGGAGGCGGAAATGAAAATTACAGTACTGATGGGAAGCCCGAACAGAAACGGTTCGACAGGCATTCTTGTAAAAGAGTTTGTCCGGGGAGCGGAAGAGGCAGGGCATACGTGCGACGTGATCGACGTGTGCCATGCGGATATCCATCCGTGCATCGGATGTGTACGATGCGGGTATGAAGGACCGTGCGTACAGAAGGACGACGTGGAAATGATCCGGAATAAACTGCTGGCTTCCGATATGGTCGTTTTTGCGACACCGCTGTATTACTACGGCATGAGCGCGCAGCTGAAGACCGTCATCGACCGCTTCTGCGCGTATAACAGCAGTCTGAACAGCAGACATCTGAAGTCCGCGCTACTTACCGTCGCATGGAACGCGGAGGACTGGACGTTTGACGCTCTGGAAACGCACTATAAAACGCTTGTCCGTTATATAGGACTGGAAGATATGGGAATGGTGCTTGGATACGGATGCGGAACACCGGCGATGACGAAACACAGCCGAGTTCCGCAGGAAGCGTACCAGCTTGGCAGAAGCCTGTGAGGTGACCGATATGAAGAAATTTTTACTGACAGCAGCACTGTCCGCAGCGCTGTTTCTGACTGCCTGCGGATCAAAGACATCCGCTTCATCTGCCGCATCTTCCGCGAATGATGAACAGACGCAGGAACCTGCCGGCACGAATGAACAAAGCACAGATCCCCGGGAAACGTCCGGAGAACTTCCCGTCGTATTCTTTACGTCTGATATCTCACCGGAAGGACTGGTCAGAGTGTATGAAGCGCTTGCCTGGGAACCGTCCGGTAAGACCGCTGTGAAGATCTCTACGGGTGAACCGCCCGCAAGCAATTATCTTCGTCCGGAACTGATCAAAGATCTGGTACAGAAGGTGAACGGTACGATCGTGGAATGCAATACTGCCTACGGCGGCTCGCGTTCGAGCGCGGCCATGCATAAGCAGGTCGCCGAAGACCACGGCTTCACAGCCATTGCGGATTTCGATCTGCTGGATGAGGACGGCGAAGTCGAATGGCCGGTAACAGGCGGAAGCAGACTGGACCGCGCGATCGTCGGAAGTCATGCGGAGAACTATACCAACTGGGTGATCCTGTCCCATTTCAAGGGACATGCCATGGCTGGCTTCGGCGGTGCGATCAAGAACGTCGCCATCGGTATGTCTTCGCCGAGCGGAAAAGTCTATGTTCATACCGCAGGAACGAAAACCAGCGGCAGTATCTGGTACAGTGACCAGGATGCCTGGCTGGAAGCGCTGGGGGAAATGGTGACGGGTGTGCGTGATCATGTCGGCGCAGAGCATATCATCTACATCAATGTGATGAACCGTCTGTCGGTGGACTGCGACTGTGACGGAAACCCCGCCGAGCCGGATATGCATGACATCGGCATTCTTGCCGGCACGGATCCTGTAGCGGTGGATCAGGCATGCATCGACCTCGTATATCAGGCGCCGGACAGCGGATCTCTGATCCGTAGAATTGAACGGCAGAACGGTCTTCATACTCTGGAACATGCCGAAAAGATCGGCCTGGGCAGCCGGAAATACACACTGGTAAACATCGATGAGTGATCTCTGGACAGTTCTTTCCCGGGAACTGATCTACATCTGGTATTACTTCGAAGTGCAGTTCCGTCAGATCTTCTGGTACTGGATCCTGGGCATGCTCATAGGATCGCTGGTATCTGTATTTGCCAAAGACCGGATCCACGGACTGTTTGCGGGACTGCAGAAGGAAAAATGGGGTGTGCTGGGTATTATCCCGGCATGCCTGCTTGGCATTGCTTCGCCGCTCTGCATGTACGGTACGGTGCCGATCGCGGCATCTTTCCGAAAGCAGGGAATGCGGGAAGACTGGATCGCAGCCTTTATGACCGCGTCTATCCTGCTGAATCCGCAGCTGATCATTTACAGCGCTGCGCTTGGTACAGCAGCTCTTTCGGTACGCATCGTGACATGTTTCTTTTGTGGCATCGGCGCCGGTTTGCTCGTCTTTCTGTTCTGCCGGGAGCGGGAATTCTTCGATTTCACCGGGTTCCGGGAACGGGAAAGCCGGGATACGCATCCGGATCTGCTGGTACGGTATCTGCTGAATGTATGGAGAAATGTGAAAGCGACCGGACTGTATTTTCTGTTCGGCATCCTGCTGTCGGCGTTATTTCAGAGATATGTTCCGCAGGATGTGATGGTAAATATCTTCGGCGGGAATGAAGCGTGGGGAATCCTGATGGCGGCGACGATCGGCGTTCCGCTGTATGCCTGCGGCGGCGGTACGATCCCGCTTCTGCAGAGCTGGCTTGCGGAAGGGATGAGCCTCGGCAGCGCGGCGGCCTTTATGATCACCGGACCGGCGACCAAGATCACTAATCTCGGTGCGCTGAAGATCTGCATGGGGTGGAAGCGATTCGCGTGCTATATTGTCTATATCATGCTGTATTCGCTCATCGCCGGTCTTCTGATCAGCAGTTTCTTCTGAGATGAATGAATACCTGCATCAGAGTGCGGGAAACGGATCCATACAGCATATAAGGATGAATGCGGAGACAAAAATGAAAAGAATTACAATAGCAGTGCTGGTCTGCATGCTGGCAGCGGCTCTGACCGGCTGTACCGGTACGAAAGAGAAAGATGTGTCTGAGCGGATCCGGGAGAGTGCCGCCGCGAAACTGATCCGGCCGGACGGTTCGGAAATGTATGTGGACGGTGAGATCAGCCTGCTGCGTTCTTTTGCGGATCTGCGGCTGAAAGCGTCGCCCGTTGAACCTGCAGATCAGGAAGGCGACTGGCTGTACCGCATCATTTTTGATCCTGCTGAAAAAGTGACAGGCACGGATGAGATCCAGGTATCCTTCCACCGTGAGTATGTACAGATCGATACGGAATACTATCTGCCGGAAGAAGGGGTTTCCTCCCAGAGCATTCTCGACTGGGCAGAAGGCAAGTTTGAATACTTTTTCAAAAACGAGTGACATCTGCCTGCTGCTGCGGCAGACCTGTCACTATAGAAATCATTGATACACAGGAAGATCAGATGTCCGGTATTCAGCGGGCATCTTTTTTACGCAACGGAACACAACAGAGATCGAATATTTCTGCCAAGTGCGGTTGGTAGATTAATTGCAACCGCGCATTACGATATTCATAGAAATCATCTTTGGAGGAGGAACGTATGAGTATTGCGGAAGTGCGTCATCTTGGCAAGAAATACCCGTCTTTTGAACTGCAGGATGTATCATTCGATATCAAAGCCGGCAGGATCACCGGGTTCATAGGAAGAAACGGAGCCGGAAAAACCACAACGATCAAATCCATGCTGAATCTGGTACATCCCGACAGCGGGGAGATCCGGTATTTCGGCGAACCGCTCAGCGCGAACGAAAAACAGATCAAGAAGCGGATCGGCTATTCCACCGGAACAGTCAGCTGGTTTCCCGGAAAGAAGATCCGCGACATCGTCGATACGGTGCACAGGTTTTACGATACATGGGACAGCGAAGCGTACAGAAAGTATCTGGATTATTTTGAACTGGACGAAAACAAGACGCCGTCCCAGCTGTCAGAGGGCATGAAGGTGAAGTTCAATCTTCTTCTGGCGCTTTCCCATAAAGCGGAAATGCTGATCCTGGATGAGCCGACGAGCGGTCTGGATCCGTTTTCCCGGAATGAGCTGCTGGACGTATTCACAGCGCTGAAAGACGAAGGAACGGCGGTGTTTTTCTCAACCCATATCATTTCCGACATTGAGAAATGCGCGGATGATATCGTATATATCTCGAAAGGAAGGATCGCTGCGGCGCTGCCCAGGGAAGAGTTTATCGGCAGGTTCTCGCTGGCAGGAGAAAGCCTGGAGGAGACCATGCTGAGAATGGAAAGAGGTGACCATCATGCGTGACATTCTGCGGAAAGAGATCCGGCTCAGCGCGTCGCCGCTGGCGTTTGCGTTCATCCCTTTCGGACTGATGTTTCTGATCCCGGGATATCCGATCCTGTGTTCGGCATTCTTTGTGACACTGGGACTGTTTCAAAGTTTTCAGTACGCAAGAGAAGCCAACGACGTCACATTCTCAGCCCTACTGCCGATTGCGAAAAGCGATGTGGTAAAAGGCAGATATCTGTTCGTATGCTTCATAGAAGCGTGCGCTTTCGCGGTCATGGGCGCGGCTTCCGTGATCAGAATGACCGTGCTGGCGGACGCTCCGGTATACAGGGCAAATGCGCTGATGAATGCCAATCTGTTTGCGCTTGGTGCGGCGCTTGTCATCTTCGGTCTGTTCAATCTGATCTTTGTCGGCGGCTTCTTCCGAACTGCCCGCAAAATAGGGCGGCCGTTCATCGCATATATCGTCATTGCTTTTCTGACATTATCTGCGGCGGAAGCGATGCATCATATCCGGGGACTGGAAAACCTGAATGCGTTTGGAACAGAGCATTTCGGACTGCAGCTGATCATGCTCTGCGCAGGACTTGCCGTATTTAGCCTTCTCACACTGATCTCCTGCTGGAAAGCATGTTATGATTTTGAAAGGGTGGATCTGTAAAACAGAGAAGAACCGGATAAAGGAGAGCGCATGAAAGTCGAAAAAGTACAGGAGTCCGATATCAATACACTGACAGAACTGCGAATGGAATACCTGGTGGAAGATCATGGATCTCTCCGTGATGAGGACAGGAATCGGATCCTGGACAGTCTGCCGGAGTATTTCAGAGCGCATCTGAACAGAGATCTGTTCTGCTTTGTCGTACGGGAGGGAAGCGATATCGTTTCCTGCGCATTTCTTCTTGTCGTTGAAAAACCGATGAGTCCTGCCTTTATCAACGGAAGGACGGGAACGGTACTCA
Source organism: Solobacterium sp. (assembly GCA_017510405.1). Taxonomy (GTDB): domain Bacteria; phylum Bacillota_I; class Bacilli_A; order Erysipelotrichales; family Erysipelotrichaceae; genus Bulleidia. The sequence goes on along the minus strand of JAFWNG010000007.1, from coordinate 39,339 downwards.
ATGTCTATACCAGACCGGCATACCGCCGCCGGGGATACGCCGGTGCGGTCATGAAACAGCTCATTGAGGATGCGGAAGAACTGGATCTGTCCGTGGTGGAATTAAAGGCTACCGACGCAGGGTATCCTCTGTACCGGTCCGTCGGATTCACAGATGACGATTCCGGATATCATCTGATGAAACGGCGCAGCCGGAAACATCTCTGATTATGTAAAAGGAGTGAACCGCTCCTTTTCTTTTTCCTGCCATGCCCGGCATAGGGGAATACAGCAGGAAGAAACCGCACCCCGGGACGTCGTCATTGACCTTTTCGGTTTATACTTTCCCTGGGGTTCAGCACTTCGATCCAGAGAGGATCTTTTCACGGCGCGCCATGAATGAACATACATCAGCGTCTGCCGCAGTGACTGCGGTAAACAGCAAAGGAGAAAACAGAAATGAACAGATATTTTGAAATAAACGCAAACGGCATCAATATACGATGCAAAATGTACTTTATCGATAACTGCAAAGCCCGCAAAGCGGTCATATACGGCACCGGTTTTGCCGGTCACAAGGACAACAACGCGGCCGGCCGGTTTTCCGAGAAACTGCTGTCAAAGCACAAAGACGCAGCCGTGATCGTGTTCAACTGGCCGTCCCACGGCGACGATGTCCGGAAGAAGATCGTACTGGAAGACTGCAGCACGTACCTGCGTCTCGTCATAGAGGAAGTCCGGACAAAACTCGGCATACAGGATCTGTATGCCTATGCGACCAGCTTCGGCGGATACCTGGTCCTGAAATACATTTCCGAAAACGGAAATCCGTTCCGTAAGATCTCGCTGCGGTGTCCTGCCGTCGATATGTACGATGTCCTGACAGAAGCGATCATGAAAAAAGATGAGTTTGACAGGATCCGGAAGGGAAAAGACGTGCAGGTCGGCTTTGACCGGAAAATACTTGTGACACGCTCTTTCCTGGAAGATCTGAAGACGAATGATATCCGTCAGCGGGACTATCTGGAATACGCGGACGATCTGCTGATCCTTCACGGAACGAAGGACGAAGTCGTTCCGTTCGAGGCAGGCAGACAGTTTGCTGAGAATAATGTGATCGAGTTTATTCCGGTCGCGGACGCGGATCACCGCTTTCAGAATCCTGCGCATATGAGCCTGGCGAACAAATACACCATGGAATTCTTCTTTCCGGAGGGATGAGAGCGGCAGAAGTATGCTCTGCGCAACCGGACATAACAGGAATTCGCTATTTTTGACATCTTTGATTGGTGGAAGAACCGGCAGCCACGCCGTACAGTACCTATGAGGAAAGCTTATGGTGCGCCAGTTCGGTGCATTCAATATAGTCGGGTGAAACTCCCGACCCGGTAATCCGTAGCGAGGAGCCGGTATCCAGCCTTGGAGCCGAAGCCGTGAGGTTAGGTTTAAGCGTAGGCAGGAAAGACTCAGAGCCCTAAAGCGAGAGCCTGAATCAATTTAGCGTCGTTAGTACCAGCAAAGCGGTGGGCGATACACTCATATATGTCGCAGCCAACACAAGCCATTCGATAGCGCGAGAATGGGGAGGCACCGCCGGCGTTTGAAAGAAGGGAGAGGAGTCAAGGTATTGATTGTATACCTGGGAGGCCTTGCAGTTTCCTGATAACAAAGGTATCGCAGACAAGTGCCAGCAACACAAGGAAGCGAAAAGAACTGTAAGGAGTCCGATGAGGCCGTAGTAGTGATGAAGTAAATGAAAGTATATGGAGCGAAGGGCCGAAACACAATCACGTTTCCTGATGGGAGACATGTTTAACACTGGAGGTTAAATAAAGCATGGCAACGAAACAGCAGGATATAAGGACATTGTCAGAGAAACATGCCAGACTGGAAACGTTAATCAACCATGTCAACTATGAGACGCTGTATGCGGAACACAGAAGACAGGACAGACACAAGGCAGTCGGAGTGGACAGGGTAACCAAGGAAGAGTATGAGAAGAATCTTGAAGAGAACCTGAAGGATCTCGTTAAGAGAATGAAAAGTTTCTCATACAGGCCTCAGCCTGTGCGGAGGGTGGAAATACCCAAGGCAAACGGCAAGACAAGACCGCTTGGAATACCGAGCTATGAAGACAAGCTGGTACAGGGGGTCATGGCAGATATACTGAACGATGTATATGAACCGAGATTCCTTGACTGTTCGTACGGATTCAGACCCGGAAGGAAAGCACACGATGCGATCAAGGCAGTGAATGATCTGATCATGTTCAGGAAAGTGAACTATATACTGGACTGCGACATCAAAGGATTCTTTGACAATGTAGACCATGAATGGCTCATGAAGTTTCTTGAAAATGATATAGCAGACAAGAACTTCCTGAGATACATAGTGAGATTCCTGAAGGCTGGCATCATGGTGGGCAACCGCTATGAAGACTCAAGTGTCGGCACACCGCAGGGAGGATTGATTTCACCCGTGCTGGCAAATGTGTATCTCCACTATGTACTGGATCTGTGGTTTGAGAAATGCATCAAACCGCAGCTGAAAGGGGAAGCGTATCTTGTTAGATATGCGGATGACTTCATCATCATGTGTCAGTATGAAAATGAGGCACATGCAATATTTGAAGCATTGAAAGAAAGACTTGCGCAATTCGGGCTGGAAACTGCGGATGATAAGACGAAGATCATACCCTTTGGCAGAAACAGTACAACAAAAGATACATTTGACTTCCTTGGATTCACACATGTGAATTCCAAAACGAGAAAAGGCAAATACACAGTAGGACATAAGGTCAGCAAGAAAAAGAAGAAGCAGTTTATAGCAAACCTGAAGAAATGGGTGAAAGAGAACAGGAACATGGAATTCATGACATTCATGTCAAAGCTGAATCGGAAGCTGATCGGGACGAACAACTACTACAGTGTCAGCGGATCAATATCGGAAGTCAAAGGACTGTATAACCATGCATTCTGGGTGGTTTACAAATGGATGAACAGAAGGAGTCAGAGAAAGAGCTTCAACATCGATAAATTCTCGATCGTGTGGAATGCATTGATCCGGCGCCCGTACATCCATGTAAACATATGGAATGCAGGGGGAGTCGTGTATAACTGACAACATTCGAAAGTGAAAGTGGGGAGCCGTATGCGGGAAAACTGCACGTACGGTTCTTAGAGGAGTTTATTTCGATTGTTATTCTGAAAGGAGAAATAAATTTACTTATGAAAACGATTGGAATGATCCTGCTTTTTATCATAGCTGCGGCAGCGGCTGCCTTTGTCATTTACTGGCAGAAGAATATCCGGTGGTACCGGAAATACGAAAAAGCGCTCCAGAAAGCCGGAGCAGAGGAAAAACAGGCGCAGCTCCCGGGCGGACGCGTCATAAACTACGGCGAAGTGAAAAACGACAGGCCGGCACTTCTGCTGATCCACGGACAGATGGGGATCTGGCAGGACTATGCTCTTGTTCTGCCGGAACTCAGCCGGAAGTGGCATATCTACGCCATCGATGTATACGGGCACGGCAGATCGTCGCATGCGGAAGAACTGTATTATCTGGATGTGAACGGCGACGATATCATCTGGTTTATCGACAACGTGATCCAGGAACCGACCGTCGTATGCGGCCATTCAAACGGCGCTGTAACAGCTGCGTATACTGCGGCATACGGCGGCAGGAACGTCATCGGTGCGGTTCTCGAAGATCCGCCGATATTCTCCACTGCCGGCGAAGGATGGGAAGACAGTTTTGCCTATAAAGACACCTATAAGCCTCTGCATGACTACCGTCTTACGGACCGGAAGGAATGCTGGGAGGCGTATTATCTGCGTCACTGTTACTGGGGACAGACGTTCATGAAAGACGCTATGCCGAAGATCGCGGACTATGCGCAGAAGTACCATGACAGACATCCCGGCGAGCCCGTTCGGATCGGCTTTCTGCCGTCATCCATCTGGTATATCTTCCAGTTTGCGCAGGAATATGATATGGCTTACGGAGAAAGGTTTTATGATCTGAGCTGGAATCACGGCCTGACACATGAGAAAATCTTATCGGATATTCACATTCCCTGCGTCTATATACATGCCCGGGAAAGCATCGATGAAAACGGAACGGTACTTGGCGCGGCGTCCCGCAGCCAGGCCGAGCGGGCAGTCGGATATATCGGAGAAAACTGCCGCTTTGTTGAGACCGATACCAGTGATCATGTGATCCATACCGTACACAGTGATGTATATATCAGCGCAGTGAATTCTCTGCAGGAAAGAGGTGGATAAAATGCTGAAAGACAACCTGATCGTACTGAGAAACGTCAACGGATACTCCCAGGAGGAGATCGCCGGGAAGATCGGCATATCCCGGCAGGCATACGCAAAATGGGAAAGCGGCGCCACGGTTCCGGATATCGAAAAATGCAGCCGGCTGGCGGACATCTACGGGATCACGATCGACAGTCTGATCAAAACACAGAAGATGGACGGCGGACAGGTCCTGCCGCCGGCACCGGAAGGAAAGAATATCTGGGGATCCGCGGTAATCAATGAACGCGGACAGCTGGTCATTCCCAAGGCAGTGCGCGACCGGTTCAATCTTTCCGGCGGACAGCGGCTGATCATCCTCAGCGATGACCGCGAAGGCATTGCTCTGGTTCCCGCCGAAATGTTTGAAGAAAAAATGAAGAAAATGATGGAATACGCTTCCGCCCGGCTGTGATCATGCCGGGTTTTTATATGTCTGTTACTCAACTCAGAGTGGAATATATTCGATTTTCGCGTTATTCACGGCAGTGGATTCCTGAATTATGATGACAGTACAGAAAACAGGAGGAAAACATGGATACACTGAAGATCGGGAAATACATCCAGCGCCAGCGGAAATCCGCCGGCATGACACAGAAGGAACTTGCGGAAAAACTGAATATATCCTTTCAGGCAGTTTCCAAATGGGAAAACGGCGACGCGCTGCCGGATACAGGCATTCTGCTGGAACTGTGCGATATACTTGATACAACAGCGGACAAACTGCTCAACGGCGGAACGTTCGCAGCCGGTGACCGGAAGCTGATGCGGACAGAGGATGTCATCAGCGGCTTTGAATGCATCGAGAACGTCGGCCGGTATCTGGGTGAAAAAAGCACATTCTTTACCGGCATGGTCGAAGGGATCAATGAGAAGATGAATATCGATCTTCTGACATACCTCAGGGATCCAATGACACGGGAAGTTCTGTATGCGGAAGTGCTGATCCAGGGAATTCTTTCCGGCCGTACTGTGGATATGGATGAGATCGAAGCGCTGTTCCGCAATAAGAAGATGGTCGAAACGATCCGCCGGTATCAGAACCGGGCAGACGGAACAGCCCCGGCAGCGCAGGATACAAACGGATAAAAGAGGAAAGAACCATACCCGAAGATAGACTATATCCGTAAGGCCGGCAGGGGTTTTTCACAGCTTTTCAAAAAGGTATAATGTGGTCAGTAATCATCATTTGAGACTGACCATTTTATTTGTGTTTTAAGGAGTTCCGTATGTTTGAGAAGCATATAAAACGCTCGGATATGCTCAGCTGCGTTCTGTGCAGTCATGCCCCGTGCAGCGAAGCCTGCGGCCGGATCGACTGTGCGTCAATGCTCAGAAGCATCTGGTTTGATAATGAAAAAGCGGCAGCTTCCCGTTTTCCTAAGATCGATCCGTGCAGTACGTGTTCTGCGCCGTGTGAAGACGCGTGCGTGCGGCATGGCGGCGTATCCATCCGTCAGCTGATGATGCGGCTTCATGAGGAAGTAAAGCCGGTCCTGGAGATTCTTCTTCCGGAAGACGAAGAACGGCTTCACACCGATCTATGCGGGATCCCGCTGGAAAACCCGTTCCTGCTGTCCTCTTCCGTCGTGGCAAGTACGTATGATATGTGTGCCAGGGCATTCGAAGCCGGCTGGGCAGGCGCTGCTTTTAAAACGATCTGTTCGTTTGAGATCCATGAGGCGTCACCGCGTTTTTCCGCGATCAGCGGCGATAACGGAACAATGATCGGTTTCAAGAATATTGAACAGCTTTCCGATCATTCGGTCGCTGAGAATATGGCGGTCTTCCGGCAGCTCAAGGAGAAATATCCGACCAAGATCATTCTTGCGTCGATCATGGGTCAGAATGATGCGGAATGGGAGGAGCTGGCGCACCTCTGTGCGGAAAACGGTGCGGATGCCATTGAACTGAATTTCTCCTGTCCGAATATGGCAGAGGGCGGGCTCGGTTCCGATATCGGCGAGGTACCGGAACTTGTGGAGCGTTTTACGGCAGCCGCAAGACGGGGAACGGATATCCCGATCCTTGCAAAACTGACGCCGAATGTCGGCAGGATGAGTGCGGCGGCGGAAGCTGCGAAACGCGGCGGCGCAGACGGCATCGCAGCGATCAATACGATCAAAAGCATCGTCGGCGTCAATCCGCATACGTATGTATCTTCGCCGGCAGTCCACGGCATGTCCGCAGTGGGCGGATACAGCGGGAATGCCGTCAAGCCGATCGCTCTGCGTTTTATCGATGAACTCGGTAAAAATGAGAATCTGGCAGATATGCATATCAGCGGTATGGGAGGCATTGAAAGCTGGACGGATGCCCTGGAGTTCATCATGCTGGGTGCCGACAGTGTTCAGGTGACGACGGCTGTCATGCAGTACGGTTACCGCATCATCGATGATCTGAAGGCAGGTCTGAATATGTACCTGGCAGAGAAGGGATTCCACAGCGTCCGTGACGTACGGGGACTGGCACTGGCATCGGTCAGTGAAACGACAGATGTACTGGAAAGAGACACGGTCATTTTCCCGAAGTTCATCCGGGAAAAATGCATCGGCTGCGGCAGGTGCGTGATCTCGTGCCGGGACGGAGGTCATCAGGCGCTCCGGATGTCAGAGATCCGAAGGCCTCTGCTCGATCCGAAGAAATGCGTCGGCTGCCATCTGTGCGTCCTTGTATGTCCGCAGAACGCTATATCCGGCGGCGGCAGGCGGATCCGGCTCAAACCGGATGTGCCGCAGGGAGAGGCTGCCGAATAGGCTGCTGTCTGCAGAAAGAAGAAAAGAATCCTGTCTGTTCCGGACAGGATTTTGCTATAGTATAGAAAATACTCTCATCTGTCATTGAGGCAGAAAACAGAGAGATCACAGGAGAACTGAATATGGACAGAAATGACAGATTGTACAGAACGTATGTTGAGATTCTGCGCCATGAGCTCATCAGCGCGATGGGATGTACAGAACCGATTGCCGTGGCGTACTGCGCGGCTTCGGCAAGGGCGGCGCTGGGCAGGATCCCGGACAGGATCACTGTGGAAGCGAGCGGAAATATTATTAAAAACGTAAAAAGTGTCGTTGTGCCGAATACCGGACTGCGCAAGGGAATTCCTGCGGCGGCCTGCATCGGCGTGCTTGCGGGAGATGAGAATGCCGGTCTGGAAGTGATCTCGAAGGTCACGGAAGAGGACAAGGAGCGCCTCGGCACATATATGGCGGAAACGGAGATCGAAGTGAAGCCGCTGATCTCCGATCAGCTGCTGGATATGATCGTTACGGTGTATGCCGGTGATTCCTATGCAAAAGTACGCATCGCCAACGAACATACCAACATCGTCCTGATCGAAAAAGACGGACAGATCCTGCTGGAGAAAGACGCCGATTCCGGCATCGAGGAAGAAGACGTCCCGGACACTTCGCTTCTGAGCGTGGAAAAGATCTGCGAGTTTGCGGAGACATGTGATCTGGACGATGTGAAGGAAATCCTGGACCGGCAGATCGAACGGAACACAGCGATCGCGGACGAGGGACTGCGGCGGGACTATGGCGCCAATATCGGCAAGGTCCTGCTGAAGACGGGAACCGATCTCAAGACACGCGCGAAAGCGTACGCGGCGGCCGGTTCGGATGCCCGCATGAACGGCTGCGAACTGCCCGTGGTGATCTGCTCGGGAAGCGGAAACCAGGGACTTACCGCGTCGCTTCCGGTCATTGTGTATGCCCGCGGATTGAACGCGTCGAAAGAGCAGCTGTACCGGGCGCTGCTCATATCAAACCTGATCACCCTCCATCTGAAGGCGGGGATCGGCAGATTATCCGCGTACTGCGGTGCTGTCAGTGCCGGTGCCGGCGCAGGCGCAGGCATCGCGTTCCTGCACGGCGGAACGGAGAGCGCAGTCTGTCATACCATCGTCAATGCGCTGGCAGTTACGTCCGGCATCGTCTGCGACGGCGCCAAGTCGTCGTGCGCCGCAAAGATCGCTACGGCGGTAGAGACCGGCATCTTCGGCTTTGAGATGTACCAGAACGGACAGCAGTTCTACGGCGGCGACGGCCTGGTTGTAAAAGGCGTAGAGAATTCCATTAAGAACTTCGCACGTCTCGCAAGCATCGGCATGCGCGAGACAGACCATGAGATCATTCTCATGATGACAGAACAGAACTGAAGATCCACTGCCCCTGTGTCATGCAGGGGTTTTCTTTTGGAACGATGTTCCGGCGGATGAAAAACGTAAGAAAGAGAAATGCCCTGCATAGTATAATGACCATAAAGATCATCTGCATGATATGCAGTCAGACAGGGGGACCTATGAAATTACTGGAAGACAGGATCCGTAAAGACGGAACAGTGATCGGTACGGGAATCGTGAAAGTGGACAGCTTTCTGAATCATCAGATGGATCCGGTGCTGCTGGATCAGCTGGCAGCTGAGTTTGCAGAACGGTTTCAGGATGCCGGCGCCACAAAAGTCCTGACGATCGAAGCGAGCGGGATCGCTGTCGCTGTTCTGACGGCGCTGCGTATGAACGTGCCGGCAGTGTATGCCAAGAAGTCCGTTTCCGCTACTATCGGAAAGGAGTACTACACGGCGCGCGTACATTCTTTCACGCACGATACCGACTGTGACATCGCTCTCAGTAAGGCCTATCTGAACGCGGAGGACAGAGTGCTTCTGATCGATGATTTCCTGGCGGAAGGCGAAGCCATGCGGGGACTTACGGCGCTGTGTGAACAGGCCGGGGCAGAAGTTGCCGGCATCGGGGTCTGTGTCGAGAAAGCATTTCAGCCGGGCGGAAAATGGCTGCGGGAAAAGGGCTGCCACGTGGAAAGTCTTGCGGCCATAGCGTCGATCGACCACGGCGTGATCACATTCTGCAGCGATCCGGAGTGATCCGGCTGCTATATAATAAGCATCAAAGAGGTTTTATTATGCAGTACAGAGAATACGGAAAAGAACATGCGGAAACAATGCTGTTTCTGCACGGCGGCGGCCTTTCCTGGTGGAATTACCGGGAAGCGGCGGAGATCCTTCAGAAGAAGTATCATGTGATCCTGCCGGTACTGGACGGGCACGCGGAAAGCGACCGGCATTTCACGACGATCGAAGACAATGCGGCAGAGATCATCGCGTTTGCAGAGGAACACTGCGGCGGCAGGCTTCTGCTGATCGGCGGCCTGTCTCTCGGCGCGCAGACCGTGCTGGAAGTCCTTGCTCAGAAAAAGGATATCGCTGCGCACGCTCTGATCGAGAGTGCTTCGGTCATTCCGTCGAAGCTGACCAGCGCAATGATCGGACCAGCGTTCGGCAGTTCCTGGGGACTGGTCCAGAGCAGAACATTTGCGAAGCTTCAGTTCCGTTCTCTGCATATGAAAGAAGAACTGTTTGAGGACTATTACCGGGATACGTGCCGGATCACGAAAGAAGATATGATCGCGTTCATGAAGGCGAATACATCGTATGGTCTGAAGGATGCGCTCCGGGAAACGTGCGCCGATGTGCATATCTATGCCGGCGAAAAAGAGACTTCCGGGATCCTGCGCTCGGCGGATCAGATCCATGCCTGCATACCGGGAAGTGAAAAGATCATCCTGCCGGGGCTGTATCACGGTGAGTTCTCGATCAATCACGCGGAACAGTTTGCGGCGGAAGTCGAAAGGATCGTGACGGCGCAGCGTCAGTAAAGGACGGAGGACAGTTATGGACAGACCGGTAACTACATTATTCATGTTAATGTCCGTTGACGGAAAGATCAGCACCGGGGCTTCGGATACCCTGGATGTTGACCGTGATTTTCCCGTGATCCCGGGTCTGCGGGAAGGACTTCACCAGTATTATGAGATTGAACAGACGACCGATCTCTGGTCGTTCAATACCGGCAGAGTGCAGGAGAAAATGGGCGTCAACGAGAAGCCGGAGCCGGCGAAGACACCGGTGTCTTTTGTACTTCTGGACAACCATCACCTGACGGAGAACGGTGTGCGGTATTTCTGCGCCCGTTCGCGGGAATTCGTCCTGATCACGACGAATCACGATCATCCGGCCTTCGGCGTCAAAGCGGATAACCTGCACATAATTTACCAGGAAACACTGTGTCTGGCGGAAGCTCTGCATATTCTGAAAACAGAGTACGGGTGTGAACGTCTGACCGTACAGTCCGGCGGAACCGTTAACGGTCTGTTCCTGCGGGAAAAACTTCTGGATCACGCGGACATCGTCGTGGCGCCGGTACTGATCGGCGGAAAGGATACGGCGACTCTGATCGACGGCAGCTCACTCATGAATACGGGTGAACTTGGAAAACTTGGTGTTCTGAAGCTGACCAGCTGCACAGTGCTGGAAGATTCATATATACGTCTTCGTTATGATATTCTGCGCAGTGACCCGGGAGATACACAATGACCGCAAAAGAAGAAATGTACCCGATCCGCCCGGCACAGGAAAAAGACCTGTTCCGAATCGCCGAGATACTGGTGTTCAACTACCGGCTGTACTTCTATCCGATCTTTCAGGATGATGAATTCTATTTTCAGGAAATGACTGTGCCGGCGCTCGCGGAACGCTTTGGAAAACAGCTGGATGGCATCTATGTATATGATGACGGCGTCGTGAAAGGTTTTGTACAGACTGCCGGCAGGGAGATCGTAAAACTGTTTACGGAACCGGTACTGCACAGTCAGGGGATCGGTGCGGCACTGCTCGAATATGCGGTCAATAGCCATGGTGCGGACCATCTCTGGGCACTGGAGAAAAACAGCGCGGCACTGCGCTTTTATGGAGAACACGGCTTCCGGATCACGCCGGAAAAGAAATACGAAGAAGGAACAGAGGAGTACCTTGTGCTTCTGAAACGGGAGGTACAGCAATGAATTCGAAACTGCTGAAAGACGGTGTGATCCGGATGGTCTCCGGCATCCTTCTGCTGGGAATCCTGCTTTTCGTACCGGCCGGTACGATCGCCTGGAAGGAAGGCTGGCTTCTGATGGGAGTGCTGTTTCTTCCGATGCTTGCGGCGGGGATCGTCATGTATCTCAAAGCACCGAATCTGTTAAGAAGCCGGCTCAGCGCAAAAGAAACGCAGGATGAACAGAAGACCGTGATCCTGCTGAGCGGGATCATGTTTCTGACTGCCTTTATTACTGCCGGACTGAATTACCGCTTCGGCTGGCTGCGCATGCCTTCGTGGTGCGTGACTGCCGCCTGTGTGATCTTTCTTGCGGCATATGCGCTGTTCGGCGAAGTACTGCGTGAGAATGAATATCTGTCGCGGACGGTGGAAGTGCAGGAAGGACAGAAAGTGGTCAGCACGGGATTATACGGCATCGTGCGCCATCCGATGTATCTTGCGACCGTGTTCCTGTTTCTCAGCATGCCTCTGATCCTGAATTCGCCGATCTCCTTTGTGATCATGCTGGTGTATCTTCCGATCATCGCAAAGCGGATCCGGAATGAAGAGGAAGTACTGAAAACGGAACTGGAAGGCTATACGGAATACATGGACAAAGTCCGCTGGCGGCTGATCCCGCTGATCTGGTGAAGCGGATACAGAAAAGAGATAACGAAGAATGAAGAAAACCATTAGTGTGATCCTTGCGGCAGTGCTGCTGTCCGGCTGTATGAAAGCGGATGTATCGGAAAAACCGGTATCGGAGTCAGCTGTCCCGGAAAAGACTGCTGAGGCGGCTGCGGCAGAAGCACTTCCTTCCTGGAAATGGCAGATCGATGTGCGTTTTCCGGACTGGCAGGGCAGGCGGAACGGCAACTATGCATCCAATGACCGGCTGTCTTTTTTACGGCTTCAGCGGGCAGGGAGAACTGTATGTACAGGCTGAGGACGGCTGTACAGGCTTTACGCTGTATGTGAATGACAGGGCAGTAAACGTCGAAGCGGCGCAGGATGGAACACTGTGCCGTGCGGATCTTTCCGCGGTAACGAAAAACGGACGCAATACGCTGCAGGTGAGTGATGTCACTGAAGGCAGCGTACATGTATGCATTCCGTATCCCGAAGTCATTCCCGGAACACCGGAAGAGACCGGCATCTCCGGCGATGCGCTGGATCTGATCGACACGGTCATTTCGTGCAACGTTGAACACGGGTTCCCGGCTGCCCAGCTGGCGGTCGTCAAAGACGGAAAGCTCGTATATGAAAAAGCCTGGGGAAATGTGCAGACCTATGACCGGGAAGGAAACCGTATCGAAAGCGCTCCGGTCACGACAGATACGCTTTTTGACCTGGCATCCAATACAAAGATGTACAGTGTGAACTACGCGGTGCAGTATCTGTTTTCCAATGGACAGCTGAATCCGGAGACGCGGATCACGGACATCCTCGGCGATGCGTTCGCCGAAGATACGATCCGGATCGATTATGCCGGCTATGAACCGGTATCGCGGGAAACAGCAGTGGAACGGAAGCGGAAACTGACGGTCCGGCATCTTCTGACGCACAGGGGCGGCTTCCCGCCGGGACCGCATTACTACAATGACCGCTATGACCACGCCACGCAGGATTATGATTCCGATGCCGGCAATGTGCTGTATTCCGGCACCGGCGCAGATGCGGAAACACGGGAAAAGACTAAGCAGATGATCTTTGCCACACCGGTCATGTACGAACCGGGCACTGCGGTCCTGTACAGTGATCTGGACTATATGATCCTTGGACTCTGCGTTGAAGCAGTTACCGGAAAACGGCTGGACGCGTATCTGAAAGAAGTATTCTGGGACCCGATGGGACTGACGCACATCACATATGATCCTCTGGAGAACGGGTTTACGGAAGATGACTGCGCCGCGACCGAACTGATGGGAAACAGCCGTGACGGACAGCTGCACTACAGCGGCATCCGCACTGACGTGATCCGGGGAGAAGTACATGATCCCAACGCGTATTACTGCATGGGCGGTGTATCCGGACATGCCGGTCTGTTTGCCAGTGCGTCCGATCTTGCCCGGCTGGCATCGGTGATGCTGAGCGGCGGGTACGGACCGAACCGGTGGTTCTCACAGGATGCCGTCGATCTGTTTACCGCCCCGAACAGCAGTGATGTGTTCCATTACGGACTGGGCTGGTGGCGTGAGGGAGACCATGTGCGCGACCGTTATTTCGGCTCTGTCACTTCTTCGGACACATTCGGTCATCAGGGATTTACCGGAACGCTGACCATGATCGATCCGGAAGAAAATCTTGTGGTCGTTCTTCTGACCAACAGTATTCATACCCGTCTTCTGGAAAATGATGTTACACTGAGTAAATACAAAGGCGGTTTTTACACCACTTCGGTGCTGGGCTTTGTGCCGCAGATCCTGTCGGTAGGCGCGGACAGTGACAGCAGAGTGCTGCGAAGCATCCTGTCTGACATGACGCAGGACGCTCAGAGACAGCTTCAGGAAGACGGCATTACGGATGAAGCCCATCCGAAATACCAGGCATATCTTTCTCTTCTGGATGCGCTGCAGAAGTGGGATGACCGCATGAGTGAAAAACCAAGAACGGAGGCGTAAAATGATTTCACTGTTTCTATCGATCGGCATGATGTTTCTGATGCTCTTTTCGGCTAATTATCTTGTAATGGGACTGCGCAGGGGAAACAGAAAGATGGTCATTATCACGCTTGCGGCGACACTGGCGGTCTCTGCTCTGGCAATGTGGGTATTCCTCCGCTTTGCCGTGTGACGATACAGAACGAGGCAGTATTCGGCACTGTGTACCTTACCGGCATACAGTGTTTTTGAATGCAGTGATCCTGTCTGTACTGACAGGACAGGAAGACACAGGATCCGCACTCATGGTATGCTGTATTCAGAAAGCACAGGAGGTATGACATGACGGCATCATTGACGGAAATACTGAAAAAGCGCTTTTCAGACAATATGGAACGGCATCCGGATGTGACATGGGAAGAGGTCTCTGCCCGGCTGAACGAAGCGGCGCTGGCATCGCTGGCGTATATGGAAGAAACGGGCGGGGAACCGGATGTGATCGGTAAAACCGCTGACGGCCGAATTATCTTCTGTGATGCGTCGAAAGAGAGTCCGTCCGGCCGCAGAAGTCTCTGCTATGATGAAACGGCACGGCTGAAGCGGAAAGCAAACCGTCCGGACAGCAGCGCAGCAAAAGAAGCGGAAGAGCACGGTCTGATCCTTCTGGATGAAGAGGACTATATGGTTCTGCAGAATCTCAGTGATTTTGATCAGAAGTCCACATCATGGCTGAAGACACCGGAAACGATCCGGAATGCCGGCGGTGCGATCTTCGGCGATAAGAAATACGGACGTACATTCATCTATCATAACGGCGCGGAATCGTATTATTCCAACCGCGGATTCCGGGGGAAGGTCATAGTATGAGCCGGCATATTCCTGTGATCGGGACAGAGGATCTCTTTCTAGCCAAAGCCGTATTTGAAGACTGGGAGGATATTTATCACAATGTCTGGTCCCATTCGGAAACCGCAAAGTACATGCTGTGGAACGTTACGGAAAGCGAGGAAGACGCGCAGGACCGCATGCGCCGGACGATCAATTTCCAGAAAACGCATAATACGTTTCTGGTATATGAAAAAAGCACGGACAGAGCCATTGGCTTTGCCGGTGCTGAACGCCGGGAAGACGGTATGTATGAGGAAACAGGCATTGCCCTCGGCCCCGCGTATACGCACAGAGGATACGGCAGACAGGTGCTTCAGGCACTGATCGACCTGTGTATCGAAACGTGGGGACACGGCATCTTCATCTATTGTCACTTTGAAGGAAATACCGCGTCGCAGAAACTGGCGGAATCCATGGGATTCGGATTGTATGAGAAGGCAGAAGTCATGCATATGCGTGATGAAGTACCGGTCATCCAGTACAGGTACCGCAGGGAGATATGAAAAAAGCCCTCAGGGGCAACGTCATTAAGTTAAGAAGAAGTCTGCAGAAGCACTAAATAGTCATGTCTGTAGACTTTTCTTTTCCAAAGACTACTCAGGCATGACGAAAAAACATCTAATGATGTAAAGCGCAGTATTGAATTATCAGTTATAATGAAATTGCTTAAGAAAAGCGATAGTTGAAGCCAATTACAGACTGGGTGCGGACTTTGCAAAGGTCGCTGCGGCCAGGCCGTAAAGGTAAAGTCTCTTTTAAGATCAGGGCTTCAAGATCAGGTGGTGGTGAGCCGCCTTTTCTTTTCATCAAAAGATCACGTATAAATATGAATTGCCCGGGTTTTATTGATCACATACACATATTTTCTTTTGCGCTTATTTGATTTTCTTTTGGCTAGTTCACGAATGATGATGAAGCAGAAGTTATAGAGAATAGCTCTTGCCCAGATCTCCTGAAGTATGGAAGAACGTTTTCAGGCATGTACTGCCGAAAGATCCGCAGAATATTTCAGATGGCGAAATGAGATTTCTTCCGACCAGCGCAAATGGTAGAGTTCTTTGATTTCAGCCGGGCTGAATGCTTCTCTTGGCAGATTGGTGACAATGCTTTCATATTCTTCCGATCCATCAAGTTTGAAGCGTACTGCACGATAAGATACATCACAAAAAAGGATTGTCCGCATCAAGGAAATCAAAAGTTGAGGAAGTTGATAAGAAACGATATTTATCGGGATATTTGAGAGAAAATGACAGCTTGGTAGTCAGTGTTGTTTTAATATCCAAATCGAAATCAGAATCAGGCAGGTTAAATTTGCGAAGAAGACTGGTGGACGCATGAATATCTTTAGAACGAATCAGGAAATACTTCCCGGCTCTGATTATATGTTCCATGTTATTCCATGAAAGATAGCCGCGATCAGCTATGAATATTGCATTGTTTTCAAGGAACCGCTCGGCCATCGTCCACATAGCTTTCTGCTCGTGCCAATGAGCTCTTCCTTGAATGACAAGATCCACATACCTGTTGCTGAGAATGTCATAAGCAGCGTTGATATGAAACTGGTTTGATCCTTTGACATCAGGACCGTTGGATTGGTACGTGTCCAGAACTGTTTGGTCATAAGGAACATTCAAATCCGAACCGTCAACTGCGATAAGCCTATAGCCTTTAAGTGTATCAGTACAGGGATAGGCAATGTTAAATAAATGCAGTAATTGTTCAAAGGCTTCGGGAAGAATCTTTGCACGGGCCTGTATAAAAGCAGAGGACGTAGCAGTGTTAACATCGAAATCAAAATAATCAAGCAGTTCTTGTATTCCGGTCACAAAAGAGAACATAGCAGATATAGATGAACTGACAGGCATCCTGAAAAAAGCCGGAAATGATAAAGTCTTTCTTTTCATTCCTCATGAGGAAGGCAGGGGAAGACCGTGAATCATATTCGTCTGGAAGAGGAAGATCTTTCCGTGCTTTCTCCTGAAACAGTAAGCTTACTGAACAGAATCTGAATGGCTCAGATGTCCTGATCCTGTTCGGGAATCTGACAGACTGATCATCATTTCCTTAAGATCAGATAATATTGAAAACTACAAAAAGAGGGATGCTTTGTCAGTACTGGAAGAGATCGAAGCGTTGGATCAAGAATACTATTCTGCTTTTCCGACGTTTGCTGAACTGGCAGAGAAATATGGAGATTCGGAAGGTAAGAGACTTTATCGCATCCGGGATATGTACCATCACTATCGTTCACTGTATGCTCTGGAGCATAAACTGGATCTTTATGATGTTACGGATGAAAGACAGTCCGGAAGCAGAAGATACTGATACGAATACATCTGCTGATCTGTTTCATTGCCTGCGTTCAGGGATCTGTACCGGATCCGACCTGTGAATCTCCTGATGTTTACAGGGATATTATTGGCGGTATATATTAAAACAGTGTATGAACTGCTATTATGTATAAAAGGGTACACAGGCGCCGGTTCAGACCGGGTAAAACCCAAAGAACTTCATATCACCAAAGTGCTTACAGCTTGCGGCAAAGCAGCTGAATCGAAATGCTCATACGATAATCAGTGAGGAAATGTATATACAGGAGGTACAAAAATGATAGGACGGCAGGTTATTCTGACTAACAGAGCTTTTACACTGGAAGAACTATACGACTTTATGAAGGACCACTGGGATGTTAACGAAGGCGGCAGCTTCATACTGGGAAGACCTACAAAAGCATCCATTGAGGAATACATTCTTATGCCTGCGACACAGAGGTTTATGACGATCGTATATCCGCGCAAAGCAGGAGGAATGTTCAGCAAAGACAACAAGGTGATCCTTTCAACGGCAGACACCCCCGCAGGAGCTTTTGAGGGGCTGGGACAGGCTCTGCCCACAGGCAACATTTTCATCGGTGCAGCGCAGATGAAGAGCCTTAAATCGTCAGAAGCGGAGAGAAAGGGTCCTGCAGAGGAAGTACTCCTGCGCTATACAGAGTATATGAAGAAGATCCTTGGCGAAGCAGGATATCTGAAGTGATCACATCCACTTAGACGATTCGTTTCTGCCCTGATGCATCAGGGCTGGGAAGAACCGTTAAAGGTCATAAACAGAAGGATTCCGTTACCGGGAAAGGAACGCCCGGAAACGGAATCCTTTGTTTTTTTCAGAGGGAACATCTTGACTGCACCCTTAGGGGACAGCTTATGGTTTAAGTGGAGGTACTGATCATGTATATTCACGAAGCAGCTGAATTATCAGAAACGACGAAAAAAGCAATTGAATACTATTGTCAGAAGGGATTACTGAGTCCACAGACCTCCTTCAGCCTGTCAAGCCGGGCTACCTTGTGTTTCAGAGTAAGAAACACTTTGTCAGAGAATGTATGTTTAGCCATAAACAACATCCTCCAAAAAAACAAATTGAGCACACCACAACAGTCGAAAGTAAGAATCAAGTGTGAGCATTGATGAACACATCCTGATTCTTACAGCCAGCGCCGAACGAAGTGAGGCGCCCGATTTTGATTTTTCTGTCAATACTTTCTGCAAAAAAAGCATAAAAACACCCATACTGTCTTCAAGTATGAGTGTCTACATCGTCACTTCAGTACATGCTTAACTTAATGACGTTGCCCTTGCGGGCTTTTTGTTATGCTGTTTCGCGGTCTGCGAGAATCTTTTTCAGACTGGAGATGCGCACGCACAGTGTGAAGACGCGCATGGCTCTTTCCAGTTCATCCAGGGTCGGATACGTCGGAGCGATACGGATATTGGAGTCGTTGGGATCCTTTCCGTATGGCCAGGTTGCACCGGCAGGCGTCAGGACAAGGCCTGCTGTTTTTGCACGGGCAACGATGTCTTTTGCACAGCCCGGAAGAGAATCAAACATAATGAAGTAACCGCCGAGAGGTTTTGTCCATGTGCCGATCCCAAGTCCTCCGATATCTTCTTCCAGGATGTTTTCAACCGCTTCAAACTTCGGACGGATGATATTCGCGTGTTTGCGCATATGTTCGACCATGCCGTGGATATCCTTGAAGAAACGTACATGACGCAGCTGGTTGACTTTGTCGTGGCCGATCGTCTGGTTGCGCAGGCATGACAGGAAGTCTTCCATGTTGTTCGGACTGGTCGCGACAGCTGCAATGCCGCTTCCCGGGAAAGTGATCTTCGAAGTCGAAGAGAACTTATAGACAAGATCCGGATTGCCGGCGCGTTTGCACTCTGCCAGGATCTCGATCAGGTAATCCTGATGATCGTCGTACAGGTGATGCATGCCGTAAGCGTTGTCCCAGAAAATACGGAAATCCGGAGCGGCCGGCTTCAGACGGGCGAAACGGCGAACGGTTTCATCCGAGTAGGAAATGCCCTGCGGGTTGGAATACTTCGGAACACACCAGATGCCTTTGATCGTATCGTCTTCCGCAACAAGTTTTTCTACAATGTCCATGTCCGGACCGACCGGTGTCATCGGAACCGGAACCATCTTAATGCCGAAATACTCGGTAATCTTGAAGTGACGGTCATAACCGGGAACCGGGCAGAGGAACTTGACTTCCGGCAGACGGCACCACGGCGTGTAGCCCATGACACCGTGCGTCCAGCAGCGACTGACTGTATCGAACATGACATTCAGAGAAGAGTTTCCGTAGATAATAATATCCTTCGGATTGTTTTCCATCATGTCACCGAGCAGTTCACGCGCTTCGATGATTCCGGTCAGCTGTCCGTAGTTGCGGCAGTCTGTACCGTCTTCACATGTCAGATCCGATTTTGAATCCAGAACATCCATCATGCCCATGGATAGATCCAGCTGTTCCTGTCCGGGTTTTCCGCGGCTCATGTCGAGACGCATTCCCTTGGCCTGTTCTTTTTTGAAACGGGCATTCAGATCTGCCAGTTCGCGATTCAGTTCTTCATTCGTCATTTCAATATACGGCTTCATAAGGCTCCTTTCCTGTCATCCTCTCGGATGAAAACAAAACCTGCCAGTTTTCTGAAAAGATTTATCAGAAAATTTTTAACAGAATTTTGTATATATTTCAATATGTATCCGGGAATATGCCGATGTATTTGCGTGCGGCGCTGTCTGCTCTGGTATGATAATCACATCAGTAATGGAGAAATATATGATCACAGAAGAAATCCGGAATGCCCTGTATACGATGCAGGATGAGAAATACAGAGACTTTCAGGGAAGCCTGATACCAGGAAATGAAACAGATATTATGATCGGTGTGCGTACGCCGCTTCTGCGCAGTTATGCGAAAGAACTGGCAGAGCGGGAAGATATACAGGATTTCCTCAATGATCTGCCGCACCGCTGTTTTGAGGAAAATCAGCTTCATGCCTTCATCATTGCCGGGATGAAAGACTTTGGTCAGTGCATAAAAGAAACGGAACGGTTCCTGCCGTATGTGAATAACTGGGCGACGTGTGATCAGATGAATCCGACAGTTTTCCGGAAACAACGGCAGGAAATATCGGAATATGCGCAGAAATGGATGCAGTCCCGGCATACGTATACGATCCGTTTTGGCATCAAGGTGTTTATGGATCACTTTCTGGATGAAGCTTTTGAACTGCGGCAGGCGGAAAAGATCGCTGCCTTGAACAGTGATGAATATTATGTGCAGATGATGCAGGCATGGTATTTTGCCACCGCGCTGGCAAAGCATTATGATGCTGTACTGCCGTTTCTGGAAGAACACCGTCTTCCGGAATCTGTACACACGAAAACGATCCGGAAAGCGCTGGAAAGCTACCGGGTCACAGAGGAACACAAGCAGGTGCTGAGGCGGCTGCGGTAAGAAAGAGAAGGTTGGTTTATGAAAGCATGGATCAGTGACTTTGACGGGACTCTGCGTCTTTACGGGAAGACCGGACCGTATTTCCTGGCGGAAGATCTTGCGGCGGTGAGAGAGTTTCAGAATGAAGGAGGACTTTTCGGCATCTGTTCGGGAAGATCCCTGATGTCTCTTCTGTCAGTGATGCCGGAAGAACTGAAGCCGGATTTCTGTATTCTGACGTCCGGTGCAGCCATTGTAAAAATGAGAAAGACACTGGAATTCCTGGCAGTAAAAGCAATCGATTCCACAGTTATAAGAGATATGTACTGCCGCTTTGCGGACAGCGGAAAGGTTTATATCCACACCACGGACAGCATGTATGCGTTCAGGCGGCGCGGCGAAGCACTGCCGGAAAAGGTCCGCCGCATTCTGAAAGATCCGGATGAACTCCTGGAACTGGATATACTCGGAATGTCGATCGGAACAGAAAGTGAAGCTGCAGCGGCACAGACCGCTGAACAGATCAACGAAGCGTTTGGTGCCTGGGTGACAGCCTATCAGAATATCGATTATATCGATATTGTCCGGAATGACTGCTCCAAAGGAAGCGGTGTGGCGGAAGCGCGGAAGCTGTTCGGACTGACGAAGCTGTACGGGATTGGCGATTCCTATAATGACATCCCGCTGCTGGATGCGGTGGATACGGCATTTACCTTTGAACGCTCCCCGGAAGGCGTGCAGGCACATGCCGATCATGTAGTAAAAACAAGCGCGGAAGCGATCGGGATCGCAGCAGGAGAAAAGTGATGCTTCGGCTGAAAAAAGCAAATCCGGAAGACGCCCGTGAGGAATGGGAGTTTGTCTGCAGCACGCCGGAAGATGAGAACGGATTTACAAATTCGTGGGCTGGAGTCTCTTATGAGGATTTCCGGACGCGAGCGCTGCCATGGATGGAACAGTATGAGCACGGCAAAAATCTGCCGGCAGGACATGTGCCGGAAGTCTTCTTCTTTCTGTGGGAAGACGACCGAATTGTCGGTGAATTCCGGGTGCGCTGCCGGCTGACAAAGGCACTGCGGAACGGAGCGGGGCATATCGGATATGCCATAGCACAAAAAGAGCGCGGCCGGGGATACGGAACAGAGGGACTGCGTCTGTGTCTGAAAGAAGCGGAGAAACTCGTCGAAGAGGAGGAGTTCTATCTGCGCGTACGGCGTGACAATCCGGCATCGCTTGCGGTCATGAAGAAAAACGGCGGATATATTGCAGGGGAAGACGATCACTGCTTTTATGTGCGCATTGCCAATCCCGGAAAGATGGTGATCACAGAAGAAACACTGACGGAAGAACTGATCCGGGAACTGATCGATCTGTCTGTCATCTGGGAAGGGGAAAGCAGCTGTTTCGGATACCGCCGCAATACAGAAGAAGATATCCGCGGGAACCGGGTCTTTACAGCCCGTCGAAACGGGAAACTGTGCGGTTACCTGTTCGGCCATATGGAATACATAACCAATATGACATCCGTGATTCCGGAAGGATCCGCCTGCTTTGTAACGGAGGAACTGTACGTGGTTCCGGAGGAGCGCTGCAGAGGAATCGGGCATAAACTCGCTGAATATACCGAAAATGCCGTACGCAGCGAGGCAGAATACATCCTGCTCAGTACAGCCGCGAAAAACTGGCGGGCGATCCTTCATTTCTATGTGGACGAAGTCGGTATGACATTTCACAGTGCTATGCTGTTCAAGCCGCTGAGTGCAGATCCTGTCAGGGAAAAAGCACCAGCCGTAAAGAAAACGGGAAGCAGCGGAACTCACATCACAGAATGACGGGGCACAGCCGGCACCTGCGGAACGCTGTTTTATACAGGCAGTACGTGAAAATCTGCTATAATGAGACGCGGAACATTCTGTTCCGAAAAATACGACCTGCGAAAAAGGAGATCATCATATATGGCAAATGAACCTGTAACGGTTAAAAATGAAGATGAAAACCGCAATTTCATCTATAACTTCATCAAGGAAGATATCGCGCCGGGCGGACAGTACGAAGGCATGACGGTCCATACCCGTTTCCCGCCCGAACCCAACGGCTATCTGCACATCGGTCACTGCAAGGCTCTGTGCATCGACTTCGGTATGGCGGAGCGCTTTAACGGACTGTGCAACCTTCGTATGGACGATACGAACCCGGCAAAGGAAGATACTGAATACGTTGACGCGATCCAGCAGGATATTCACTGGCTGGGATTTGACTGGGGCGACCGGTTCTTTTACGGATCGGATTATTTCGAGCAGGACTATGAGTTTGCGCTGGAACTGATCCGCAAGGGTCTTGCCTATGTATGTGAACTGACGCCGGAACAGTTCCGCGAATACCGCGGCGACACTTCCACACCGGCGCGTTCCCCGTACCGTGACCGTCCGATCGAAGAAAATCTGCGTCTGTTCGAAATGATGAAGAACGGCGAAGTTGAAGAGGGAAAGATGACGCTGCGTGCGAAGATCGATCTTGCCAGCGGAAACTTCAACATGCGTGACCCGGTCATCTACCGGATCCGCTTCATCAACCACCACCGTCAGGGAACCAAATGGTGCATCTTCCCGATGTATGACTTTGCGCATCCGATCCAGGACGCTCTGGAAGGCATTACGCATTCCCTGTGCTCGCTGGAATACGAAGACCACCGTCCGCTGTACAACTGGGTCGTTGAGAATGTATCCATTCCGTATCACAAGCCGCGTCAGATCGAGTTTGCCCGTCTCGGCATCGATCATACCGTCATGAGCAAGCGCAAGCTGAGAAAGCTCGTTGAGGAAGGCTATGTGTCCGGCTGGGATGATCCGCGCATGCCGACGCTGTGCGGTCTGCGCAGACGCGGCTATACCGCAAAATCGATCCGCACGTTCTGTGATGTGATCGGTGTTGCCAAGAGTTCCAACACGATCGAATTCCGTGAGCTGGAACGCTGCCTGCGCGATGACCTGAACGCGACAGCCGAACGTACCATGGCTGTTCTGCATCCGGTAAAACTGACAGTCACAAACTATCCGGAAGGACAGAGTGAGACATTTGTTGTCGAGAACAACCCGACAGATCCGTCCCAGGGAACACATACTATTACTTTCAGCCGTGATCTCTGGATCGAGGAAGACGACTTCCTTGAAGTGCCGATCCCGAAATACAAGAGAATGTATCCGGGCAACGAAGTACGTCTCAAGGGAGCTTACCTCGTTACTTGCACCGGCTGCGTGAAGGATGAAAACGGAAACGTGACGGAAGTGCTCTGTGAGTACGATCCGGCGTCCAGAGGCGGCGATCCGGCAGACGGACGCAAGGTCAAAGGCGCAACGATCCACTGGGTGGACAGCCATAACTGCCTCGATGCGGAAGTACGTCTGTATGACAACCTCTTCACAGATCCGAACCCGGATGCGGCAGACAAGAATTTCCTGGATGCGCTGAATCCGGAAAGCCTGACGATCCTGCACAACGTCAAGGTAGAAAAATCCATGCAGGAAGTTGCCGAAGAGTTTGACCGCAGGGAGAACCGTACGGGTACAAACGCTCCGACATTCCAGTTCATGCGGGTAGGCTTCTTCTGTCTGGACAACAAGGACAGTTCCGCAGACCACCTCGTATTCAACCGCAGTGTACTGCTGCGCGACGGCTTCAAGAAGTAATATGACAGACCGGATCGGTAAAGATCCGGTTTTTTATGTCGGTTTGTATCACCGCGTAAAATCTTCTAGAATATAGACAGAAGGAGATAATTGTTATGAAGATCGGATGTGTCAGAGAAATCAAGAATAATGAATTCCGGGTCGGACTGACACCGGACAACGTCAGAGAATATGTACGTCACGGACACACGGTCATTATTGAAAAAGGAGCCGGCGGCGGCTCCGGATTCAGTGATGCGGAGTATGCCGAAGCAGGTGCTCTGCTGTATGAGCATGCAAAAGATGTCTGGGCGGAAGCGGACATGATGGTCAAGGTCAAAGAACCGCTGGAGGAGGAATATGAACTGTTCCATGACGGACTTATCCTGTATACCTACCTCCATCTTGCGGCGGATCAGGCGCAGATGGATGCCCTGCTGAAGGGTAAGGTCAAAGGCGTTGCCTATGAGACCCTGCAGGAAAAAGACCGCTCCCTGCCGCTGCTGGCGCCGATGTCGCAGATCGCCGGAAGACTGTCCATTCAGGAAGGCGCGAAGTATCTGGAAAAGAAGTTCGGCGGCGAAGGCGTGCTTCTGGCCGGTGTGCCGGGAACGCCGAAAGCGAAGGTCGTCATCCTCGGCGGCGGAACAGTAGGTACAAACGCATGCCGGATCGCAGTCGGCATGGGTGCGGATGTCACGATCATCGACATCAGTCTGAAACGCCTGGAACAGCTGGATGAACTGTTCGGATCACGCATTCAGACACTGGTATCCACGGACGCGAATATCGAGCGGGCAGTGAAAGAGGCAGATCTCGTGATCGGAAGCGCACTTGTGCCGGGCAAGTCTACGCCGAAACTCTTCAAGAAAAAATATCTGAAGGAGATGAAGCCGGGAGCGGTATTTGTGGACGTTGCGGTCGACCAGGGCGGCTGTGGCGAAACATCGCATATGACGACACACGATGACCCGATCTACATTGAGGACGGCATCGTACATTACTGTGTCGGCAATATGCCGGGAGCTGTTCCGCGCACTTCCACGATCGCGCTGACCAATGCCACGGTCCGCTACGGACTGATCATTGCGGACAAAGGTCTGGAAGCTGCCGCGAGGGACAGTGAAGCCATCGCTCTGGCGGTGAATACGT
This sequence comes from Solobacterium sp., assembly GCA_017510405.1. Lineage (GTDB taxonomy): Bacteria > Bacillota_I > Bacilli_A > Erysipelotrichales > Erysipelotrichaceae > Bulleidia. Next base: position 14,084 of record JAFWNG010000007.1, on the reverse strand, counting down.
ATGACGGAAAACTGACCTGCCGCAACGTGGCAGACAGTTTCGAAGGGTATGAGTATACCAATATTCATACGCTGATCGGATAAGAGCATGCAGTTCTGTGCTTATGCACAGGGCTGTTTTTTGTTACGGTATCGAATTGTAAAATAATACTGACAGACTGTTTTCGGTCAATATCTTCATGTAGAATTGAACTATGTTAACTGAATATTTATGGATCATACTGGCGGCTGCCGGAGCGGGGATCGGCACCGGACTGGCGGGACTGTCGGCGGCGACCGTCATGGTTCCCATCCTGATCGTCCTCTGTCCTTCGTTTGCCGGAGAGACCGGTGCCTATCAGGCGACAGCGATCGCCCTGGCCTCGGATATCCTCGGGTCTGCCGTAACGGCAATGACGTATATCCGCTATAAAAATATCGATCTGAAACGCGGCTGGATCATGATGGCATGCATCCTTTCCATGTGCATAGCGGGAAGCTACGCGGCGTGGCTGGCAGGCAATGTTGTGCTGGGCGGATTCACACTGTTTCTGACGTTCTGCATCGGCATCCGGTTCCTTGTTAAACCGGATTCCTCCAAAGACCGCGTCGTGGAGAAGGGGACGGCTCTTGACTGGAAGGGAGTTCTGATCTCACTGTTCTTCGGCCTGACGATCGGGTTCGGAACCGGCTTTGTCGGGACCGGCGGCGGGATGATGATGCTTGTCGTATTCACGGTGTTCCTCGGCATGGACCGGAAACGGGCAGTCGGCACCAGTACGCTGATCATGACGTTTACCGCGCTGATTGCCGCGGCGGCGCATATCTGGATCCATCCCGCGATCATTCAGGAAAAAGCGGGAATCCTTGTGCTGTGCGCAGCCGTCGCAACGCTTTGTTCGCTTGCCTCGGCGCATTTTGCCAACCGTGTCAGCGACCGGATCGTCGGTTATGTGACCGGTGCAGTCCTGACGGTCATGGGCGCTGTCCTGATCTTTCTGCATTACCGTGAAGGGATCCTGTCGGTGCCCTATGTCCCGGATATCCTTCGGTGCCTGAAAGCATTTGTTCTGTACATTCTTCCGTGTATCGCCGTTCTGCTGGTGATCCGCCGCCTCAATATCGTGCCGCGGCATGTGTTCCGGAAACTGCTGCATCTGGTGGCGTTTACCTGTGTGATCCGGCTGATCACGGCGGCGACATCGTGGCAGGCAGCGGTCATTACGCTGATCCTGATCGCGGTCGTGCTCTATCCGGTCCTGGTATTTGCCGAACGGTTTGCCCTGTACAGTGAACTGTTCACGGAAAAGAAACCGGGAGAGATCAAGAAAAGCCTGCTTCTGCTGTTCTTCACCATTGCGGCGGTTGCGGCCGGGGCGTGGGGAATGCTCGGACGGCAGGACTTCTGCATCATGGTGATCCTGATGTGGGGCATCGGCGACGCAATGGCGGCGCTTGTCGGCATACCGTACGGCAGGCACCGCATCACATGGTCCCTGACGGACGGGAAAAAATCGGTGGAAGGATCTCTTGCCATGTTTGTATTTTCTTTCTCGGCCGGATGTATCACGCAGATCTGTTTCGGCCTTCCGCTGACGGCCGGAATGATCCTCAGAACAGCTGCCATGGCATGCGCAGGAACGGTGACGGAGCTTGTCAGCAAAGAGGGCAGCGATACGGTATTTGTACCGCTGGCGCTTCTTATCAGCGGCATCCTTCTGACGCTGTAGATGCTTGACGGAAATGATTGGACGGCATAGAGTGAGAGACAGAAACAGGGGGAATACTGCATGAAAATCTATACATCAGTGGATCAGCTGATCGGACATACACCGCTTCTGGAGATGACGCATCTCGAGAAGAAATACGATCTGAAAGCAAAGCTGCTGGCGAAACTGGAATACTTCAATGTGAGCGGATCTGCCAAGGACCGCGTCGCGAAAGCGATGATCGACGATGCCGAACAGCGCGGCGTGCTGAAACAGGGCGGAACGATCATTGAACCGACATCCGGCAACACCGGGATCGGACTGGCCGCTGTCGGTACGGCACGGGGCTATAAAGTCATCATTGTCATGCCGGATTCCTTTTCCGCGGAACGCATCAAGCTGATCCGTCAGTACGGTGCGGAAGTCGTGCTGAGCGACGGAAAAAAGGGCATGGCCGGCGCAATTGAAAAAGCAGAAGAACTGTGCACACAGATGCCGGGTTCCTTTATACCGGCACAGTTTGACAATCCGGCAAATGCCGAAGCTCACTACCGGACGACAGGACCGGAGATCTGGGAAGATACCGACGGCACCGTGGATATCTTTGTGGCAGGTATCGGCACCGGCGGAACGATCACCGGCACCGGACATTATCTGAAAGAACAGAATCCCGATATTTATGTGGCGGCAGTGGAACCGGATTCCTCACCGGTCTTATCCGAAGGAAAAGCAGGCCCGCACGGGATCCAGGGGATCGGCGCAAACTTTGTTCCGAAAGTGCTGGATACATCCGTATACGATGAGATCATCCGGGTAAAGGACGAAGATGCGGTCCGTACCGGAGCCGAGTTCTCAAAATCGGAAGGCGCACTGGTCGGCATCTCGGCAGGCGCAGCCGTATGGGCAGGGATCCAGCTGGCGAAACGGGAAGAAAATGCCGGCAAAACGATCGTGGTACTTCTGCCGGATTCCGGCGACCGCTATCTCTCGACCGCACTGTTTGATTAGCATGACAGGGAGAAACGATGATGTTTCTCCTTTTTTCCGGGTGATTGTACCGCTGAAGGCGGTTTTATGATACGATTTTCCTGCTGAAGTACAGCGGAGCGAACCAGGTGGGATGAGTGAAGAAATTCACTGGTCATCCAGAATAGGGAAACAGGTGAAAGACCTGTGCGAACTCGTCACTGTAAAAGCCTGTTCCTGCAGGAAGCCATTGGGAGACCGAGAAGGCTGCAGGAATGTAATGCTTGAGCCAGGAGACCTGCCTGCTTCGGTCCATGGGCCACGAGTCATTGGCTGCATGCGGCATTCCGGACGAAGCGTCCTTTTTGTCGTGCACCGTGACCCGTGTCACGGTCTTTTTTTCAGGAGGGGAGATAGTATGACTGAAAACAAAAAAAGAACTTATGCGATCGCGCTGCTTGTCGCTGTGGCGCTGATCTTCTACGGCATCTGGGGACTGCTGAAGCCGAAAACGCAGACCGGTTCCAAAAGCATCGTCATCGAAGTAAAAGACGATCAGGAACTGACAAAGAAGTATGACATGAAGACCGATGCGGAATACCTGTCAGAGGCAATGGATGAACTGAGAAAAACATCGGATTTCACATATGACGGCGGTACCGGTGAGTACGGCATGTACATCACGGCGATCAACGGACTGACCGCAGACTATGAAAAAGACCAGGCGTACTGGGCAATCTACGTCAACGGTGAATACGGTCAGTACGGCGCCGATCAGCAGCCGGTCGCTGACAAAGATACCTTCTCATTTGTATACGAAATCTACGAATGAGTAAGAAGACAGGACCGGTCCTGGATCTGGTGCAGATCGCAGCGATGACAGCGGTGCTGGAGGCGGCGAAGTTTCTTCTGAACGCGCTGCCGAATGTGGAACTGGTCACAGTGCTTCTGATGGTTTACACAGTGCATTTCGGGACCCGGAAGGCAATGTGCTCGGCGCTGCTGTTCGCACTGCTGGAAAGCATATGGTGGGGCATCAGTATCTGGACAGTGACCTATTTCTATGTGTGGCCGCTGCTGGTGATCGTTACGGCAATGATCCCGAAAAGCGAGAGTGCGTTCATGTACATTGTCCTGGCTGCAGCCTACGGACTGCTGTTCGGCATGCTGTGCTCGCTTACGACACTGGTGCTCTCGGGCTGGAAAGCTGCGGTCGCGTGGTGGGTGGCCGGCATTCCGTACGATCTGATCCACTGCGTTTCCAACGGGATCGTCGCCGCTGTACTGTTCCGCCCGCTGGTGCATGCGCTGGAGAAACTGAACTGAAAGAGGACAGAAATGTCCTTTTTTGAATTTGAAAAGCCGCGCGGCATGCGCACGGCCTGTAAGATACAGTGATTATTCGGCAAAACCGAAGAAGCGGTCGGCGAAACGGACGGTCTCCATGGCGTCTTTTGCATAGGCGTCCGCACCGATCTGATCGGCATATTCCTGCGTCAGTACCGCGCCGCCGACAATAATGGTTGTATCGGGACGGACTTTGCGGAACAGTTCGATCGTTTCCTTCATCGACGTGACTGTTGTCGTCATCAAAGCGGAAAGACCGACCAGCGAGACGTTGTGATCGATGGCTGCCTGCACGATCGTTTCCGGCGCAACATCTTTTCCAAGATCAAGAACATTGTAGCCGTAGTTTTCCAGAAGCACTTTCACGATGTTCTTGCCGATATCGTGGATATCGCCTTTGACCGTGGCAAGTATGATCGTTCCTTTCGGCTCACTGCCGCTGTCTTTCATTGCGTCTTTGATCACGGCAAATGAGGCTTTTGCGGCATCTGCGCTCATCAGCAGCTGCGGCAGGAATACGGTCTTTTTCTCAAAGCCTTTGCCGACTTCGTCAAGAGCAGGGATGAGCTGTGAATCGATCAGTTCCATGGCAGGCGTACCGCTTTCCAGCAGTTTCTTCGTAAAGGCGGCGGCCTGAGAGGTCTGTCCGTGTACGATACAGCCGAACAGATCCGCGGCTTCGGCAGCGGCAGTTGTTTTCTTGCCGGACAGTGTCATGGACACCGAAGCGGATTCACGGAATGTATCGATATAGCGCAGACAGTTTTCATCCTGGCCGAGCAGCGCGTCGGAAGCGCGCAGGGCGCTCATCATCAGCGCGTCATTGGGATTGATAATGGCAGAGGACAGTCCGTTCTGCATGGCCATGGTAAGGAATGCCGCATTGAGCACTTTTCTTTCCGGCAGTCCGAAGGAAACGTTGGAAACGCCGAGTATGGCGTGAACACCGAGTTCTTCCCGGATCCGCCGTACCGTCTCCAGCGTAACGCGCGCAGCGTTTGCTTCGGAGGAGATCGTCAGAGTCAGTCCGTCCAGAACGATATCGTGTTTCGGTATGCCGAGGCGTTCAGCTTCTTCGATGATCCGTCTGCCGATGGCGATCCGTCCGTCCGCAGTCTCGGGAATGCCGTTTTCATCCAGGCACAGGCCGACGACGACAGCGCCGTATTTCGCGGCGATCGGAAGCACGGTCTCCAGTGATTCCTTCTTTCCGCTGACCGAGTTGATCATCGGCTTGCCGTTGTAGAGACGAACGGCGCATTCCAGGACGCGAGGGTCGGAGGAGTCGATCTGCAGCGGCAGGGAAGTGACTGCCTGCAGTTTCTGCATGACGTTCTTCATGACTGCGGCCTCATCGATTCCCGGTACGCCGACATTGACGTCGAGGATATCCGCACCGGCATCTTCCTGATCCAGTCCCTGGCTGATCACATAATCGAGATCATTTTCCAGAAGAGCCTGGCGGAAGCGTTTCTTTCCGGTGGGATTGATGCGTTCGCCGATCACGATGCCGCGGGTGCCGATTTCACACGCGTTCTGCGCCGACGTAACGATCGTGCGCTTTTTCGCCTTTGCCGGTACGAAGGGCAGCTTACGGACTGCTTCACGCATTGAACGGATATGCTCGGGTGTTGTTCCGCAGCAGCCGCCCATGACCTGCGCGCCGGCTGCGGCGATCGCCGTCATGGATCGTGTGAAACTTTCCGGAGACACCAGGTATACCGTTCTGCCTTCCACAGTCTTCGGAAGTCCGGCATTGGGGTTGACGATCAGCGGCAGGGAAGTAACCGCGCGGATGCGGTCGATAATACTGACCATTTCATCCGGTCCAAGGGAACAGTTGATGCCGAGGGCATCGGCTCCGAGGCCTTCCAGCATCGGGATCAGCGATTCCGGCGACGCTCCGTTCAGCAGGCGTCCCTCGCTGTCATAAGTCGTTGTGATAAAGACGGGCAGACTGCAGTTTTCCTTTGCGGCAAGCAGCGCTGCCTTTGCCTCATACGAGTCATTCATCGTTTCGATCAGTACCAGATCCGCACCGCAGGCGGCACCGGTCCGGATGACTTCACCGAACGCGTCCACGGCTTCCTCAAACGGCAGGTCGCCGTACGGCTCCAGCAGTTTGCCGGTCGGCCCGATGTCCAGCGCGATGAACGCATCTTCGCGGCCGGTGCGGATGCGTGCTTCTTTCGCAAGACTTACCGCCGCCCGTACGATCTCATCGGTGCCTTCGGGAAAATGGAAGCGGTTCGTACCGAATGTATTGGTATTGAAAATATCGCATCCGGCATTCAGATAACCGGAATACAGGTCCAGAATGGCTTCCGGATGCGTCAGATTCCATGTATCGGGGAATTCACCGGGACGAAGCCCCTGTCTCTGCAGGATCGTACCGCTGCCGCCGTCACAGAACAGCCATTCACTGTTTAATCGTTCACGTAATGTTTTCATGGTGTTATTCTCCGCTGCGGAATGCGCAGGTGTCACGCATCGTACATTCTTCGCAGTCATATCGGATACAGCTGCTTTCGGTTTCCGCAAGACCGATCACTGCCGTGATGGATTTTGACGGCACCATCAGAAGACTGTCCGTCAGGGTGATGCCGGCATGCTTCTCCGGATTCAGAAGGGTGAATACGATCTTCTGTGTTTCCAGCGAAAGATCGCCGTATCCCGGCGAGTAGCGGGGACGGGGATACAGTCCCATATTCTTTCCTTCACAGATGATCTCTTCGTTGATGATATCGGTGTATTTTTCGACCATCGCAGCCGAAGCAGCCTGCAGGAGCGCCGCGTCTTTCATCGATCGGATCTGTGCCCGCCGGATATGCCGGTCGGTCTCCATACCGATCGTTGCGGCAAGCAGCGCGGCTTTGGAACAGCCTTTCAGATTGCGGGCAAGATCCCTGCTTTCAAACAGGTATCCGGCGATCACGGGCATCCCGTCCTGCCATGTCAGCGGAAAGATGCTGTATACCGACGCCGGCCGGATCCATTCCTGCAGATCTGCCAGTGTCCTGCGGATCTCTTCGTCGATCACGTCATCCGCACCGGCCCTCTGCATGCCGAGATACCGGCGTACCTCACGGATCTCACAGGTTACAGACACAGGATCTCCGACAGGTTCTTCAGAATACCTGCTGCGACTTCTGGCTTGTTCATGGAATAGACATGAATATGTTTTATATCGTTGGCGATCAGGTCAACGATCTGGTGCGAAGCGTAGAGGATGCCGGCCTGCTTCATGGCATCGGGATGATCCTGGAAACGGTCGACGATCGCCCGGAAACTCTCCGGTACATTCGTTCCGCTCAGCGCCACGGAACGCGACAGCTGGCGGGCGTTGGTGATCGGCATGATGCCGGGGATGACCGGCACATGAATTCCTGCCTGCAGAATTCGGTACAGGAAGTTGTAGAAGATCGTATTGTCGAAGAACATCTGGGTGGTCAGGAAATCACATCCCGCATCCACCTTCATCTTCAGAAAATCAATATCACGGGATTTGTTGCGGCTTTCCACATGTCCCTCGGGATAGCACGCGGCGCCGATGCAGAGATCGGACCGTTCCCGTATGTAGCGGATCAGATCCGACGCATGGGCAAAATCCTCGGACTTCCTGCCGTCCTGCGGCAGGTCTCCGCGCAGTGCCATGACGTTCTGTATGCCGAGTTCTTTATAACGCGCAAGCATTTCATCCACGTGCGCCCGGCTGCTGGCAACACAGGTCAGATGGGGAAGCACCGGCACACCGCGCCGCGTACTGATCTCATCCGCCAGTTCCACAGTCATGCCGGCTGTCGTGCCGCCGGCACCATAGGTAACGCTCATAAACGAAGGCTTCAGATCGGCGATCTGCAGCACGGCGTCGCGCACGCTTTCATAGGCGTCCGCTTTCTTCGGCGGGAATACTTCAAAGGAAACCGTTACGGATCCGGTATTCAGGATATCTCTAATCTTTTCCATAGACAAAACTCTCCGTATTATATTAAGTTTACAATCACTGACAGGAATCGATATATACATTTTCACGATCCTTGACTATAAATTATAACTATAACTGAAGGTGCTAGAAACAAATGTTTCTTTTATCCTGATATAATAGCTGAGACGGAGGACAGAACATATGACCATTCAGCAAATCTATTATGCGATCGTGATCTCGGAAATGGGATCTCTGAACAAGGCGGCGGAGCAGCTCTACATCTCGCAGCCTTCCCTCACTAGTGCTGTAAAGGAACTGGAGAAATCCGTCGGTATTACGATCTTCAACCGTACCGGAAGAGGCGTCACGCTCACGAATGACGGACGGGAATTCCTCATGTATGCCCGTCAGCTCTACAGCCAGTATGAACAGCTGCAGCAGCGGTACGCGCGTTCGGAAACCGTCAAAAAGAAGTTCAGCATTTCGACCCAGCATTATTCTTTTGCTGTAAAAGCGTTTGTGGAAATGGCAAAGCAGTTTGATACGCGTCAGTACGAATTCTCCATCATGGAGGAACGCACGCGGGAAGTCATCGCCGATGTCAGCACCGCCCGCAGTGAGATCGGCATCCTCTATCTTTCCGATTTCAACCGGCAGGCAGTCACAAAACTGCTGCGGATGAACGAACTGGAGTTCCATCCGCTGATCAACTGCCAGGCATACGTTTACCTCTGGAAGGGACATCCGCTTGCCGGACAGAAATCGATCTGCTTTGCGGACCTGCAGGATTACCCGTGTCTGCAGTTCGATCAGGGCGACAACAGTTCCTTCTATTTCGCGGAAGAGATCCTGAGCACCCGGGAATATGCCCGCACTATCCGTGCCAATGACCGGGCAACGATGCTGAATCTCATGATCGGACTCAACGGCTATACGCTGTGCTCCGGCATCATCTGCGAGGAACTGAACGGCGACGATTACATTGCCGTGCCGTTTCTCGATGACGGCATGACCACCGACAATACGATGGAGATCGGCTATATCACCCGCCGCAACAACATCCTGAGTACCGTCGGCGAGCAGTACATCCTGCATCTCAAGCAGTATCTGAATATCGGGGAGGAAGCGGAATGAGCATACAGCTGGTGTCATGGCATCCGGAAATGCGGCAGGAACTGCAGGACCTCTACGCAGCAGTTGACCAGTCCTTCTGCCTTGTGCAGCTGCCGGTGCCGCTGCAGAAGCCGCAGACCGATGCATATCTTGAAGGAGTCCGCACCGGACAGATGGACGGGAATCCGTTCCACTGCTTTGCGGTCATGAAAGAAGACGAACTGATCGGAAAGATCGAGCTGACCGTACAGGAAGACCGCTTTGCAGAGCTGGACGTCATCCTGAAAAAGGAAATGTGCGGAAAGGGGTATGGGAAACAGGCAGTAAGCGCAATGATCGGACTGGCGGCGCGGAAGCAGTGGTGCCGCGGCATCTGCGCGTACACGGTGCGTGAAAACCTGGCAATGCAGGCAGTGCTTGTGTCTGCCGGGTTTCAGTCCCGCCGCTCCTTTACGGCAGACGTCATCGTACCGAACGGATCGTCCTATTATCTCAGACAGTTTGAAGGAATCGAATATGTGCGCATGATCACATGGCAGGACCGGGAGTTATGATCGTAAAAGAACTGAGTTTCCGGTATCTCTGTTCCAACTATGTTGTCATACAGAACCGCACGATCGCGCGGACAGCAGGTGGACCGGAAGAAGCCGACGCCTTTCTTGCCGGCGCGTACATCCATCCGCAGGACGGTCTCTGTTTTATGATCATGGATACGGCGGTATTTGAACCGTACCGCCGCCTGCATCAGGGAAGCCGTCCGGATCTGAAACTGCGGGAAAGTACCGTACGGATGAATGAAGTCAGACCGGTACGGCTGAAAAGAAAAGAGCTGCAGGAGCTTGATGCGGAGTATGAGCCGTTTGTAAGCGGCGTGGAGCCGGCACAGATCCCGGAAGTACGAAAGACGGTACGCGAGGACTGGCGGCTGGACCCATGGCGGCTCAGACAGTATCCCGACCGCCTGGCAGTACCGGTATCCGAAACGTGTGAGCTCATCATTATGCCGGAACAGACTGATGGTCTGCTTTATTTCGGGAAGGTGACGGATATCACCGGCTCTTCGTCAGAGTGGAAATGCGGCGATGAGATCGGATTCGTACCGGTTCCTTCCGACAAAAAAACAGATCTGTTCGATCTGTCTATTTGGAAACAGAAGTGATCGCCTTAATGCGTTCGAAGGTAGCCTCGCTCAGGTCGTGCTCGACCTTGCATGCGTCTTTTGCGGCTGTTTCTTCGTCCACGCCGATCTGCAGGAAGAAGCGGGTCAGCACCTGGTGGCGCTCATAGATGCGTCTTGCAATCTCAAGTCCGGGTTCAAGCAGGACCAGACGGCCGTCTTTTTCCATCCGGATATAACCGTTTTCACGCAGCTTTTTCATGGCTACGCTGACACTCGCCTTGGTGAAACTGAGTTCTTCGGCGATATCTACAGAATGTACGACACCCTTTTTTTCCTGTATCATTAATATAGCTTCCAGATAATCTTCAGCAGATTCATATATTTGCATTGCCATAAATCTTAACCTCTGCCAATATAATAATCTCAGTCAGGTTTTTTGGAAAGACAAAAGCCCGTACATACGGCCCGGAGGAACTATGAGCAGGATCTGCGTGATCGGCGGAACGAATATTGATATCTGCGGAAAAGCATATGCTCCGCTTCAGGAACGGGATTCGAATGCCGGTGAGATCACGGTGAGTTTCGGCGGCGTCGGCCGCAATATTGCCGAGATCTGTTCGCTCCTGCATGACGGCATCGACTTTGTGACGTGCTTTTCCGAAGACGGTTACGGCCGACTGCTGCTAAGTGACTGCGAAGCACTGGGACTGGACTGTTCCGGTTCGGTTTCCGTTCCGGGCGTGCCGAGTTCCATGTATCTGGCGATCCTGGACAGCGATCACGATATGAAACTGGCAATGAACGACATGCGCCTGCTGTCGCATCTGAAACCGGAAACGGTGATCCGCGCGGTCCGTCAGCTGAACGCGGAAGATATGATCATTCTGGATGCGAATCTGGAAGAGTCCTGTATCCGGGCGGCGCTTGAAAACGCACCGTGCCCGGCGGCGGCCGATCCGGTAAGCATGCAGAAAGCAGGGAAATTCCTGCCGGTCCTGGATAAACTGACGATCTTCAAGCCGAACCGTTTTGAGGCACAGTCCATGAACGGGATCGCGATACACAATCCCATGAATGCCCGGGATTCCCTGCAGTGGTTTCTTGATCACGGTGTAAAGGAAGTGATCATTTCGATGGCGGAAGACGGCGTACTTGTGGGCACGGCGGAAGAATGCCTGTGGCTGCAGCACCGGAAGATCCGCGTCAGCAACGCTACGGGCGGGGGAGATGCATTCCTCGGTGCGTACGTATCCTCGCGGGCAATGGGACTCTGCGTACGCGACGCAGCATATGCCGGTATCGGGGCTGCCGCAGCGGCAATTGAAAAAGATGCCGTACGAAGGCGTATACTGAGTAAGAAAATGATAGAAAACGAAATACTGAACATGGAGGTCAGGGAGACAGTTCTATGAACATACGAGTAAAAGAAGAAGCACTGGCGGCATTAAGGGAGAACCGTCCGGTCGTGGCTCTGGAGTCAACGATCATCTCGCACGGCATGCCTTATCCGCAGAATGTTAAAACAGCGCTGGAGGTGGAAGCCATCATCCGGGAGAACGGTGCTGTTCCGTGTACGATCGGCATTATTGACGGTGTCGGCGTGGTCGGCATGAGCCCGGAAGAGATCGAAGAATTCGGAAAACGCAAAGGCATTGCCAAAGTATCGCGCAGAGACCTTCCGATCATCATGGCGCGGAAAGAGTGGGGCGCCACGACAGTAGCGACGACGATGATCCTCGCTGCTCTTGCCGGCATCGAAGTATTCGTCACCGGCGGCATCGGCGGCGTTCACCGCGGCGCACAGCAGACGTTTGATATTTCGGCCGATCTGGAAGAACTGGCCCGTACGAACGTTACCGTCATCTGTGCCGGTGCCAAAGCGATCCTGGATCTGCCCCTGACACTGGAAGTGCTCGAGACCAAGGGCGTACCGGTACTCGGCTGGCAGACCGATGAACTGCCGGCATTCTACTGCCGCAGATCCGGACTGAAAGTAGACAGCGCAGTACAGAACGCGGCGGAAGCCGCAGCCGTCATCGCGGCAAAGCGCGAACTGAAACTGGACGGCGGCGTACTGATCACCAATCCGATCCCGGAAGAGTATGCCATGGACGAAGACGTGATCAACGGAGCGATCGACAAGGCGATAGCGGAGATGGACAGCCTGGGCATCAAAGGCAAGGACTGCACCCCGTATCTGCTCGCAAAGATCGTCGAACTGACCGGCGGAAAGTCACTGGACGCAAATATCCGCCTCGTATTCAACAACGCAAAAGTCGGCGCTCAGATCGCCGCGGAACTGTGCAGATATCATGAAGGAAGATAAGAAACAGACGGCCGTCATCGATCCGGTCACAAAAGAAGACATCGTAAACGCGCTGCATCGCCTCGGCGTGACGAACAGCATGATCCTGGAAGTACATTCCAGCCTTTCTGCTTTTCATTACGTGATCGGCGGCGCCCGGACAGTCGTGGATGCCCTGATCGAAGCGGCAGGGGAAGGCGGCACGATCGTCATGCCGTCCCAGGTGGCAGACAACAGCGAACCGAGTGAATGGGTCGCTCCGCCGGTAGCCGCGTCGATGTACCGCAAAGTCCGGGAAGCAATCCCGGCGTTTGATCCGAAGCACAGCGATATTCCGAATATGGGAGCTGTCGTTGAGAATTTCCGTCACCGTGAAGGCGTGGAGATCTCAAATCATCCGCAGGTATCCTATGCGGCGTACGGACGCTATGCGCGCCTGCTGTGCAACCGTCAGTCCACGCATTTCCCGCTGGCCGAGGAATCGCCGGCAGCACGTCTCTATGAACTGAAGGGATTTGTTCTTCTGATCGGAACGGATTTTGAAACATGCACATGTATGCACCTGGCGGAGTACCGCACAGACTGCCGGCCGATCAAGATCCGCGGTTCACGCGTTAAGACGGCGGACGGCGACCGCTGGATCAAATATCTCGATCTGGATGTGGACAGTTCGGCATTCTCAAAAGTAAGGCAGCGCATGGCTGCGAAGAACATGATCCGCGAGACTACCCTGGGAGGCTGCCGGATCCAGTTCTTCTCCGCTGTAAACGCAGTGGATGAAGCAGAGAAAATGTTTGAACAGTCTGTATACGAACTCTATCGCTGATCACTGCAGGAACCGGAAACGGCCTGCAGTTTTTCATTGCGGTTAAGGGTGTCATGAGTAAAATAGATAGTGCAGCAAAAGAAGGAGGTGGCTATGATACCGGAACCGGGAACGTCCGTATATGTACAGAGTTTCAAGCATGATGGTTCTCTTCACCGCACCTGGTGCAGGGCATTTGTGCTGGAGGCGGATGAAAACAGGATCGTGGCAGTCACCAACCGTGCCTGGGTAATTGAATCCGACGGCCGCAGATGGATCACCAGAGAGCCGGCAATCTGTTTCTTCTATACGCATAAGTGGTACAACGTGATCTCCATGATCCGTCACAGCGGGCACTTCTATTACTGCAACCTTGCCTCTCCGAGCATCTATGACGGCGAAGCCATTAAAAACATCGATTATGATCTCGACGTAAAACTCTATCCGGACGGCGGCTACCAGATCCTGGATGAAAATGAATACCGGGAACACGCCGCAAAGATGCATTATCCGGAGATCGTCTGCCGCATCGTAGAGAAGCAGATGGAGGACCTGATCGACGACATGGATCGGGAAGAAGAGCCTTTCAGCAAGGAGTGCATCGACCATTATTACCGTATGTATCTCCATATGAAGGACCATCACACGGAAGACTGAAGAAAATTTCAAAATTCGACAAAAAGTACTTGAGTGTGGGATCGTAAGGTGGTATATTAACAAAGCGCTGAAAAAAACAGGATAGCCCAGGCGGTAAGAAAAAGCCGGAGGGGATGAAAAAAGCTGTTGACAAAGCGAAGATGATGAGTTATTATCATC
>JAFWNG010000001.1 GCA_017510405.1 Solobacterium sp. | reverse complement strand
ACAAGTACTTGCGTCAATTCATCGTCATAGATATAGATCGTGAATGCATCTCTGCGAATCCTGCAAAGTCTCTTCGTATACTGATAGGGGACGCCAAATCTTCTTCCTTCATAATTCACGAATCCATCGAAACTGATCCTTACAGTATCTGGATAATGCACAGATGCTTGTGCTTCATGAAACACTGGAAAGATGTCTTGGTCATGTGGAGTTGAAGCCAACTGATAGTCAGATGGAAAGAATCTGTAAATACTCAAATCAGGATCTGATGTATTCTAATGAAGCAAAGAAAAATTATTGTACCACCGATTAGCTTGCAGAATGATTTTGAAGAGTTTTGCAAACAAGTCGACAAATCAAAAGTTATCAAACAATCGCCGGTAGATACTATCAGGAAGGCGCAATCAAAGCAGTATGTGAAGCTTTTGATAAAAAGAATCGAAGAAAAGCATTGCTTGTAATGGCAACGGGTTCCGGAAAAACCAGAACTGTCATTGAACTATGTGATGTTTTATTACAACATGGATGGGTAAAAAACATTCTGTTCCTTGCTGATCGTAATTCACTGGTCACACAGGCAAAACGTAGTTTTGTCAATCTTTTACCTGATTTGTCTGTAACTAACCTTGTTGAAGAAAAGAATAATTATAGTGCTCATTGCGTGTTTTCTACGTATCAAACGATGTACAACGTCATTGATGCTGCATCTGATGAGGAAGGAAAACTCTATACCTGTGGGCATTTTGATCTTGTCATCTGTGACGAAGCGCATCGCTCCATCTATAACAAATATCAGGATATCTTTAATTACTTTGATGCTCCGCTTGTCGGTCTGACAGCTACTCCAAAAGATGATATAGATAAAAATACTTATGATGTATTTGAACTTGAAAATGGTGTACCCACTTATGGATATGAACTGGCACAGGCAGTAAAAGATGGATATCTTGTTGACTTTGTATCAGTTGAAACAACGTTAAAGTTCATCCAGCAGGGTATCGTATATGACGATCTTCCAGATGATGAAAAAGTAATCTATGAGAACACATTTGAAGATGAAAATGGAAATCTGCCAGAGAGTATTAACTCCTCTGCTTTAAACGAATGGATCTTTAATGAAGACACCATTAAGGAAGTGCTTCATGTTTTGATGTCAGAAGGATTGAAGATCGATTACGGAAACAAGATTGGAAAAACTATTATATTTGCAAAGAATCATACACATGCCGAGAAGATCCTCGAAATTTTTAATAAGGAATATCCGGATTTGCCTGGCTATGCAAATGTGATTGATAACTATATCAAGTATGCTCAAAGTGCAATTGATGAGTTTTCAGATCCAAGAAAGCTTCCTCAGATTGCAATATCTGTAGATATGCTTGATACCGGTATTGATGTACCAGAAGTACTGAATCTTGTCTTCTTTAAAAAGGTGATGAGTAAAGCAAAATTCTGGCAGATGATTGGAAGAGGCACCAGACTCTGTCCAAATCTGATAGATGGTAGTGATAAGACAAAATTTTATATTTTTGACTTCTGTGGGAACTTTGAGTTCTTCCGTATGAACAAAGGCATGGCAACAGCAAACATGATTGCTTTGCAGGGAGCCATTTTCCAGCTCAAGGCGCAAATTGCCTACAAACTTCAGGCTATTGCCTATCAAACCCCGGAATTGATCGAATTCCGAAAACAACTTGTTGAAGATATGGTACGCAAAGTTAAGGAACTTAATAAAGAAAACTTCGCAGTTAAACAGCATCTGAAATACGTGGATCTGTATTCCAACCCAGACAACTATCAGGCATTAACATATGAAGATACTTTACTGATGTCTCAGGAACTTGCACCGTTGATCACTCCGGAAAAAGATGATCCAAAGGCACTGCGCTTCGATGCATTATTATATGGTATTGAACTGGCTTATCTGGCAGGAAAGAAATACAAAAAAGCCCGTACTGACCTGATGAAAAAAGTAAATGCGATTGCTGGTGTTGCAAATATACCGGAAATAATGGCTCAGTCAGATCTAATCAATCTAATCTTGCATACAAATTATATTGAAAACGCTGGTATTGAAGAATTTGAAAATATTCGCGAGAATCTACGTGACCTGATTAAGTATATTCCCATCATAAAAATCAGCTATGATACCAATTTCAATGATGAAATTCTCTCTATGGAATGGAATGATTCCGAGCTTGAGAATGATGACTTGAAGAACTATAAAGCTAAAGCGGAGTTTTATATTCGACAGCATCAGGATATGGCAGTCATTTCCAAGCTGAAAAGCAATATTCCATTGACTGAAGAAGATATCGAACTACTTGAGGATATCATGTGGAACGAACTGGGAACCAAGCAAGAATATGAGGCTGAATACGGAGAGAAACCGCTGGGAGAATTTGTCAGAGAAATAGTCGGTCTGGATATGACTGCTGCAAAACAGGCTTTTGCTGAGTATCTGAATGACATTTCATTAGACAGCAGGCAAATATACTTTGTGAATCAAATCGTGGAATACATTGTACATAATGGGTTGATGAAAGACTTATCTGTATTACAGGAATCTCCATTTACAGATCAAGGAAGTATTGTTGATGTATTCTCAGATCTATCTTTATGGGCTGGAATTCGTAAAGTCATTGACTCCGTTAATGCAAATGCATTAGCAGTTAGAAACGGACTATCCTAATCAGTTTCATCACCGGTCTCTTTGTAATATTCACAGTCATGTCGGCCGACAGCACCACCTCTGTTCTTGCCGAACAGTATCACAGTGACGTTGCCTTTGCCTCCAATATCGTCGTATTCACCACGATCGGATCAATTCTGCTTCTGCCGGCATGGGTATTGTTGTTACAGATGCTTTAACACTAAAATACCTTACTAACCTGCAGACCTCCGTCCTCAGAGACGGCGGTCTTTTTATACATTTTCCGGTAAGTTGTAACATATATTTCTTTTCAATTATCTTTCGCACTGTCAGTGTAATTATTGATTGAATATAATGTATATACATTCTTTTTTATATTGCTTTATAAGATATAAAAACCGTCTTTTCACACCTACTCATTTTGGTGTCTGAAGGAGCTCATCTAATCGATGCAGGAGGATAGGATAATGCAAAAAACAAACAAAAGGGTATTGAGTATTCTGCTGACATTCATGATGGTGCTGGGAACACTTCCGGCTTCCGTGATGAATGTCCGCGCAGAGGAAGATTCTTCTCCGGAAACAACAGCAGAAACGATTCCGGAAGAGGAGCTGGACGACACCGCTGCTGAGGGGACAGCAGCTGAACAGCCGGAAGAAGCAGCTGTTGAAGAGACAGTGGAACAGCCGCAGGAAACCGCTGCTGAAGAAACAGCAGAAGAACTGGAAGAAGAAGCTGACATTGAGGAATCAGCTGCGGAAATTCCGGAAGAACCCGCTGCTGAGGAAACTTTGGAAGAACTCCCGGCAGAGAATGAAGCTGAGGTAACATCCGAAGAACTGACAGAAGAAACACCGGAAGAAGAAACAGTAACCGAAGAGATTCTGTATCCTGCATTCAGCGAAGAAATAACAACAGACGGTATTACGGTTTCTGTATCTGCTGAAGAGGGCGTGTTCCCGGAAGGCTCCAGTCTTCTTGTGAAGCGCGTTCCTGCCGAAGAACAGCTGCGAGTTGAAGAAGCGATAGAGAACCAGCGTGCGGAAGATGCGGTCGTCGCTGCTTCCTACACGTTTGATATCAAAGTACTGGATCCGGAAGGAAACGAGATCCAGCCTGCGGACGGTCAATTTGTAACAGTTGCGTTCGCCGCTGCAGAAGCCTTGGATCAGAACCTGGACGCTGCTGTTTACCATATTGCCGACGGAGAGGCACAGATCCTGGATACCGTCAGTACCGGAAACACCGTAGCAGCTGTATCCGACGGATTCTCTTACTATACCGTCGAATTTACGTACGGAACCATGCAGTATGTACTGCCCGGTGAAGGAACCGTTGAACTCAGCACGATCCTGAGTGCATTGGGACTGACTGGTGAAGTCACAGATGCTGTAAGCAGTGCGCCGGAGTATTTCTCTGTTGAGAATACCGACGGTACATGGAAAGTCATTTCCCATAAATCCTTTACATCGGAAGAAACCCTGACAGTTACGATCAACGGTATTGAATATGTCATTGCCGTAACAGATCCGGTGGAAACGTATCCGATCTGGTACGCAGGTGAACAGATCACAAGCGAGAACTGTAGTGACGTATACCATGACGGCGGCTCCGTAAAATATGATCCGGCTTCGAAGACATTAACGTTGAAAGACGCAAAGCTGACACAAAAGATGCCGTTTGAGGCAAAGGCTATGCTTGTCGTAGACGGCATCACGATCACAATTACAGGAAATGCGAATTATAACGATTATTTTATAACAGAAGACGGTATTAATCTGGAAAACGGCGCCAACATCATATTCAAGAACGCAAATATTATCTTTAATGACCCGACACGTCCGATCTGCGGCCCTAAAGATAGCAGCATAACCGTCCAGGACAGTTATCTCGCCGCCTATGGAGCGAACTGGGAAGGCATCTTTGTTGGTTATCTTACAGTCAATAACAGTATTGTTATAGCCACCGGAGCCAACTACGGTCTTCTGGTATTCAATGATTTTGTCTTGAACAGCGGATATGTTGAAGCGACTGCGACCAGAGTGTATTACGGTGATTTCATCATGAACGGCGGCACGATGAACAGTCCGATCCAGGCATATGAAGGCGGCGACATTATTATTAACGGCGGCACCGTACGCGCGTATGCAGAAGATGCATGGTGGGTATACGGCTATGTTTACGGTCTGGAAGCAGACCAGGGAACGATCAAGATCGGCAGTAATGTCGACAGTGTTACTGCGGATGGAGAGATGGCGTTCTCTGCCAAGTATACTTATGAGATCGACCCAGCCCTTTCCATTGTGGAACCGGTCGGATACACCCTGGTAAGCGGAGAAGCTCCCTGGTATACCGATCTGATCTGTATCGGTGATCCGTCGGGCACAAAACCGGCGACTCATGTTCTGATCATTCCGGACGGAAGTCTTAAGGTAGAATACAACGCAAACGGTCACGGCAAAGATCCTGTTACTCATTATGTACGGCCCGGAAAGACAGCCCCGGTACCACCGATCGAACCGTCAGAAAAAGGCTATACCTTCGGCGGCTGGTATACAGAGCCGGAATGTACAAATGAATATGATTTCAGCAAGCCGGTCTACAAGGATACGACCCTGTATGCAAAGTGGTACGCCGACGTTACTGTTAAATTCGATGTACAGGGATACGGCTCCGCCCCGGATTCTCAGAAGATCCCGTACGGCGGTACTCCAAAAAAACCGGGTGCCCCATATGCATACGGCTATACCTTCGACGGCTGGTATGCCGAACCGGAATGCACAACGGAATATGATTTCAGCAAACCTGTCTACAAAGACACCACAGTATATGCAAAGTGGCTGGCTGACCCGGAAGTAACATTTGATGTACAGGGACACGGCACCGCTCCGGAAACGCAGAAACTCAAATACGGCGATCCTGCCGCAGAACCGGAAGATCCTGCCGAAGAAGGCTATACCTTCAGCGGCTGGTATACCGATCCCGCATGTACGACCGTATATGATTTCAGCAAACCGGTGACTTCCGATCTCACACTGTATGCCAAATGGCTGGTCAATGTGATCGGTCTTGAGCTTCACGCCGACGGAACCGAGCTGAATGGTACAAATTACCGTTTGAAAGCAGACGTACTGGAGCCTGTCTTTGAAAAAGACACGGAAGAAGTATCGATCGAGCTCTACGATCTCTGCACAGACAGCGCCTGCACCACTGCCCTCACAGCACCGCCGGAGAAAGGTACCACATATTACTTCCAGGTATATATGGAAGATGTAAGTTCATTCGAGAAAGGCATCCAGAAGGTATTGTTCCTGCCGGATATTGCAAACAATATCAACGCATCTGCTGAAGAGGCAGAGATTACATTTGACCAGCTCTTCGGCAGTCCGAGCGGAGACTCTGTCGTTGTCCAGTTCAAATACACGGAAAAAGAAATCGCGTACACGATCTCCAAAGGCGCAGATACAGAATGGAAGAAGGGATCTTCTTCCGGAGCAGATTACATCGTCAACCGCAATATCAATGATGATAAGACATTTGGCTTATTTGAGAGTATTGAAGTAGACGGCACTGTTATTGATCCTGCAAATTACACTGCTGCGTCCGGCAGTCTGAATGCCGAGCTCAAAGCTTCGTATCTGGAGACGCTTTCAGACGGCACGCACACAGTGAAATTCAATTTCAAGGACGGCAGCGCCGAAACGAAGATCACGATCAAGCCGAAGCCGGTCACTCCGAATACCAGTGATTCCAGTCATCCCGGTCAGTGGGGCTGCCTCCTGTTCCTGTCCCTGATCAGCTTTGCCGGACTGATCATCTGGCGCAGAAGACACACTTCCTAATACTCGGAATACTGCGTCCATACACTTCACATAACACACTAAAACATGGGATATACAGGATTCATCCTCCTGTTATCCCATGTTATTTTTGTTTAACCTCAACTATTCTCTTAATCACTGTACTATACTGGGTATACAGAGGCAGGGGATATATGCTGAGTACGAAATATCTGGAGACATTTATCATAACAGCAGAATACGGGAGTTTCCGCAAAGCAGGGGATGCGCTGTATATAACGCCTTCTGCAGTGATCAAACAGATCGATCTGCTGGAAGAAGAAGTCGGCGTGCCGCTGTTTGTGCGTACACACAGGGGACTGGTACTGACGGAAAGCGGGGAGTCCCTGTACAACGACGCCAGAGCGATACAGGCAATGCTGGAAAAAGCGGCGGAGCGGGCAAGAAAGCTTGCGCAGGGAACCGATGATGTACTGTATATCGGCACATCGCCGATCACACCGGCTGAGTTCATTACCGAGAAATGGGAAGCGATGTATCAGAAGCTGCCGGGAATGAAAGTACAGATCGTACCGTTCCAGAATACAGAGAAAGAAATATCCCATGTATTCCGGCATCTGGGTGAAGAAATCGACATTATCAGCGGAACGATCGATGAAAAACACCTGGCATGGCGCAATTGTTCCGGTATTGTTACGGAGTACTGCAAAGCCGAGATCGCCGTTCCGATGTCACACCCGCTGGCAAGACACCGTCATATCAAAACGGAGGAACTGCTGCATCAGGAGATCCTGCTGCTGGAGAAGGGCAAGATGGAGGTCATGGACCGGATCCGCGAAGACCTGCTGAGCAGAGATCCAACGGTGCGGATCACAGACTTCCCGTACTACGGCATGGAAGTATTCAACCGGTGCGAACAGAGCGGTGCTGCGCTCGTTACAATGGAGAAGTGGACGCGGGCTCATCCGACTCTGAAAACTGTGGAAGTGGAAGACTGGGATTACCAGGTTCCCTATGGTCTCCTCTATGCAAAAGAACCTTCTGCCAAAGTCCGCAGGTTTCTGGAACTCTTATAATCAGTGTATACTACAGGTATACACTGATTTCTTATTTGAGACTTCTGAAAACACTTGTGCCGGACTATATTGTGTTCAGGAGGAACGATCCTATGAGACTGAAAGACAGAACAGCGCTGATCACCGGCGGCGGCACAGGCATCGGACTTGAGATCGCCCGTCACTATGCAGAAGAAGGCGCATATGTGTACATCACCGGCAGACGGGAAAACAAACTGCAGGAAGCTGTTCGGAAGATCGGGAAAAATGCCTCCTATATCCAGGCAGATGTATCGAACATGGAGGATATGCGCAGGGCAGCGGAAAAGATCCGCACCGAACGCGGACACGTCGATATCGTCGTTGCCAATGCCGGCGTCGGAAACTACATCCCGCTGGAAAATGTCACGATGGAAGAATTTGATCGTGTCATGCATACGAACGTACTCGGCACCTACTACACCGTACAGGCATGTCTCCCGCTGATGCCGGAAGGATCAGCGATCATCCTGAATACATCCGTTACGGCAAACCTCGGACTGAAAAACTTCAGCCTCTACATCGCTGCCAAATCCGCAGAACGTTCCTTCATCCACACATGGACCAACGAACTGCGTGACCGCAGGATCCGTGTCAACGCCATCGCGCCGGGAATCATCCCGACAGACGCAGCCGGCAAAGAACTCGGACGCAGCGAGGAAGAAGAAAAAGCCGCCCAGGCATACCGCGCCACACTGATCCCGGCCGCAAGAGTCGGCCGTGTCCGTGACATCAGCAGCGCTGCAGTATTCCTGGCCAGCGAAGAATCATCCTACATCAACGGTGTGGAACTTACCGTGGACGGCGGTCTTTCCGCCATCTATCCGGTAAAACTGTAAAAACAGTCTCAAAATCATATACAATTATTGTTAAGGAAGAAACTCATAACAGAATAAGGAGGAAACTATGAGCAAAACATGGATCATCACAGGTGCCAGTGCAGGCGGAATCGGCGAAGGCATCGCCAGAGCAGTTCTTTCCCACGGTGACAATGCCGTTATTACAGCAAGATCTCTTTCCAAACTGGAAAGCATCGCCAAAGATTATCCGGATACATGTCTGCCGGTCACACTCGACATGTCCGACCGCGCACAGATGAAGGAAGTTGTCGCGAAAGCAGTTGAAAAATTCGGCACCGTCGATGTTCTCATCAACAATGCCGGCCATGGCTATCGTTCCTCCGTGGAAGAAGGCGAAGACGAAGCAATCCACGAACTGTTTGAGACAAACCTCTTCGGTCCCGTCAACATGATCAAGGAAGTACTCCCGATCCTGCGCGCAAAGGGCGAAGGCGTCATCATGAATACGACAAGCATCGCCGCTGAGCGTTCCGCTGTCGGCTCCGGTTACTACGCTTCCTCCAAAGCAGCGCTCGATCTGCTCACAGACGGTCTCTGCAAGGAACTCAAGCCGCTGGGCATCCGCGTCATGGTCATTGAACCAGGTTCCTTCCGTACACATTTCTATGACGAAGCACTCAAGAGCGCTCCGCTCAAAGTCGATGCCTACAAGGCTTCCACGTGGAAAAATGCCAACGCTGTCAATAAGAGACAGCAGCCGGGCGACCCGATGAAAGCCGGCGAACTCATCTACAAGATGGCATATGCAGAAGAAGCACCGTTCCGTCTCCTGCTCGGCAAAGACGCTGTCAACGCTGTCGTTACCACCGCAGAAGGCCGCATCGAAGAAGCGAAGAAATTCGCAGAATTCTCCGAAAGCACAGGTTTCTGATCTTTCACAGAACGCTTACCTGTTTGAAAAAAGTGCGATATACACTCTGAATAAGGTGTATACCGCACTTTTATTCTTTGCGCCGGTATTGCGTATATGACTCACAGGACGGCAATGCTACAATTGAGAAAACCGGAAGAAGAGGATTAAGAGTATGCTGGCAATACAGCTTGTACATATGTACTGGACAAAAGAAAACAGAGACCCGGAAAGTTCCGCAGAGCGAAAGAAATACTATAAACCATACGATACATTCGATATACCGCCTCAGTCGGACATCTTCATCCAGAAGATATTGTTCGAACAGTCTCCGCAGGGCATCGTAAACACGGAAAACCGTGTTTCCTGTCCGACAAAGCTGAAAGAGATCGACATCCCGGGTATTAAGGCATTCGAACGGGATGACTGCATCGAGATCGTCTGGTATTCCCTGGAACACGGGTATATGCCGGAAAGAAAGGGTGTCCACAGATACAGGATCAGCACCAGTCAGTACGACAGACCGGAGCTGCGGTGCGACACAGCTTTCTTCTTAAAGAAGAACGAAGCCGGTCTGTTGAAATACAACTACAGGTACACCAGTTCGCACGGTCAGCATTATGAGCAATTCTATGTCTATGTGCTGAACACCGATCAACTCGAATCCGATTCATTCATAAAGGCAGACTATACAAAAATGTATGATGAAAATGCAATTCTGTTTTGATTGATCCATATGCGAAAATATTTTTCCATTTCGCATCATATTGCGTGATTTCTTCTAGTGTTAGTTATGTTAAACTTGCGCTGACAGAAAGAAGGTACGCACTATGATCGGAAAACTCGCATGGGTCGGCTGCGGATTCCTGTTCGGAACCGTCGGCACAAGAATACTCGGAAGTGATGATGCTAAAAAACTGTATACCAGCGTTACAGCTGCTGTAATGCGCGGCTATGACGACGCTGCAGAATGCTTTACCGCCTTCAAAGAGAACTGTGAAGATATCGCCGCAGACGCAAAGGAAATCAACCGGAAGCGTTACGAAGAAAAAGAAACAAAACGGATCGAAGACGCAAAAGCGGTTCTGAAACAGGCAGAAGAATCGGAAGCGTGAGCTGTTCTCATGAGATGTCAGATCTTACATGAAAGTCCAGGCCGGCTCCGTATCGACACTCTGCAGTCCTATATGACTGCAGAACAGGCTGACCGTCTGGAATACTATCTGAAGGACATCACAGGAGTCACAAATGCATCCGTCAGCCGCAGAACGCGTCATGTGACAGTATGCTATGAAACAGACCGGGATGATATTATCTCGGCTCTTTCTGTTTTCCATTATGAAACAACACCTGTGAATGTTCCCGACAACACCGGCAGAGAACTGGCTGAGGATTTCCAGGACCGTATCGTACGCCATGTTGCCAGCCGGTTCATCACACGTTTTATCCTGCCGCTTCCGATCCGTTCCGCCGTCACCCTGGTCCGGTCCGGACGCTTTCTGCTGACAGGCTTCAAAGCGATCCTGCAGGGCAGACTGGAAGTTTCTGTTCTGGACGCCCTGACCATCGGCGTCTCCATGCTGAGGGGAGACTTCAATACCGCGGGAGATGTAATGTTCCTGCTTGGTCTCAGTGAGATACTCGAAGACTATACTTACCGGAAATCTGTTGATGAACTGGCCCGTTCCCTTGTCCTGAACACGGATGCCGCATGGCTGGTACAGGAAGGAAAACCGGATACACTGGTACCGATTAGTACCATCCGGGAAAACGACACCGTACGTGTTCACACCGGCAATCTCATACCGCTCGACGGCATCGTCATGTCCGGAGAAGCCGAAGTCAACCAGTCCTCCATGACCGGCGAATCCATGCCGGTACGCAAATCACCCGGTGCCTATGTATATGCAGGAACTGTCGTTGAAAGCGGTGAATGCATCTTCTCCGTACAGAAAGAAGCCGGCAGCGGACGCTATGACCGCATCGTCACAATGATCGAAGAATCCGAAAAGATGAAATCCGCTGCGGAAAGCAGGGCTTCTTCCCTGTCCGACAAACTTGTTCCATACAGCCTTGCCGGAACTGCACTGACTTATTGCCTCACGCGCAATGTCAATAAAGCACTCGCAGTACTGATGGTGGATTATTCCTGTGCTCTGAAACTGTGCATCCCGATCGCGGTACTTTCCGCCATGCGCCAGGCCGGGAATATGCACATACAGGTCAAAGGCGGCAGATTCCTGGAAGCCGTTGCCAAAGCAGATACCATCGTCTTTGACAAAACCGGCACACTCACGATGTCTGAGCCAAAAGTCGCAGGCATCATTCCGTTCGGCGGAAATGATCCGGAAGAAATGCTTCGGATCGCAGCGTGCCTGGAAGAACACTTCCCGCACAGTATTGCCAATGCCGTAACCGCCGAAGCACAGAGACGCGGACTTCTTCATGAAGAAATGCATTCTGAGACCGAATATGTTGTCGCCCACGGTATCGTCAGCCATATCGGACACAGACGTGCTCTCATCGGCAGCTATCACTTCATTTTCGAAGACGAAAAATGCCGTATACCGGCAGGGGAAGAAGAAAAGTTCCGGGATCTTCCGGACCATTATTCGCACTTATACCTCTCCATCGGAAAACGGCTTGCGGCTGTACTTCTGATCGAAGACCCAATTCGTCCCGAAGCGTCCAATGTTATCCGGCAGCTCCATGAATCCGGTATTGCCAACATCGTCATGATGACCGGGGACAGTACGCGTACTGCCCAAAGCGTTGCCGGTTCCGTCGGGATCGACACCTGCTACAGTGAAGTGCTGCCGGAGGACAAAGCTGCTTACGTTCGACAACAGAAAAAAGCCGGTCATATTGTGATCATGGTCGGCGACGGCATAAATGACGCTCCTGCTCTGTCAGAAGCCGATGTTTCCATTGCCATCTCCGACGGCGCTGCCATCGCCCGCGAAGTTGCAGACATTATCATTAGTCAGAATGATCTGTACAGTCTGATCGATCTCCGCAAATTATGCACACAGCTTTCAGATCGTCTGTCATTTGACTACCGCTATATCATGGGGATCAATTCCGGCCTTATTGCCTTCGGTGTGACCGGCATTCTTCAGCCCTCCGTAACGGCATACATACACAACCTGTCTACTCTGGCACTGAGTCTCTGGTCTATGACCGATCTGAAGGATAATAAATCAAAACTTAACTGAACTCTGTATCACCCGGGAAACGATAAATTTCCTGATTCCAAAGCGCTCTTGAAAAGCGCTTTTTCTATTCCAGTGACCACCCATGGTCCCCGTGGTAGATCATCAGCTTTGTCATTCCGCCGTCAATACAGATGTTTTCCCCGGAAATAAATCCGGCTTTCTCCGAACAGAGATACAGGACCATATTAGCAATATCCAGAGGATCGCCCACTCTGCCGGCCGGCTGCTGATAAGCATCCGGTCCTTCGTATACCGTATATGCCGTATCGATCCACCCCGGAGAGATCGAATTCACCCGTACCTTCGGTCCGAGCGATACCGCCATTGCATGTGTCAATGCGGCGATGCCTCCTTTGGCCGCCGTATAACTTTCCGTCTGCGGCTGGCTCATGCGGTCGCGGGACGAAGAAATATTAATGATCGAGCTTCCTTCCCGGAAATAGGGGAGAAACAGCTTGCTGAGATAAAACGGTGCGCCGACACCTACTGCCAGAGCGTTCATGAATTCTTCATAACTGCAGGTATCAATGCCTTTCATATTCGGCAGCGCATTATTGACCAGTATATCGATATGCCCGTGCTTCCCGATCACATACTGCACAAAATCTTCCAGTACTGCCGGATCCGCAAGATCACCGGTATACCAGTCACCTTCCTGAATATCAATGATCTCTGTACAGGCTCCTTCTTTGCGGAATTCCTCCGCGATGCATTTTCCGATCCCCTGTGCTCCGCCGGTGATCACTGCCACTTTCTGTTCAAACTGTCCCATATACAACTCCTCGCTTCCATCATAACCAAAATCCGATCATCTTTGTATCCGCGTGACTTCCCGGCGCAGAATCGGCAGGTTCCCGGTACCTGTCACTGTACACAGGTCACTTTCCGGCTGTATGCTATGGTTATGAAGCATACCAGAAGAGGGTGGTTTGAAGAGGATCCGGTTCTGTTCGGCAAAGACGCATTACCGCTTCTTTCCGCCTGCGCAGAAGACATCCGCTATCTGCTGGACCGCGGCTATCCGTTCAGGACCGTCATCACATTCGTCGGAAACCGGCACCGGCTGACCGAACGGCAGCGAACCGCTCTGATGCGCATGTGTGCCTCTGAAGAAACAATTCGCATTCGAAAGGAAAAGCAGCTTGCCGTACTGGAAGAAGGCTGCACCGTACATATCGACGCGTTCAACGCAGTCATCCTGATGGAAACTGCTCTCAGCGGCAGTATGATCCTGAAGGGAATGGACGGCTGTTACCGTGACCTCAGCGGACTTGCCGGCACCTATGCCATCATTGATACGACCGATGAAGCGATCGACCGCGTCATCCGGAAACTGCAGGAACATCATATCGGCAAAGCCGTCTTCTGGATCGATGCCCCGGTTTCCAACTCCGGCCGTCTCAAATGCCATATCGCGGACATGGCCGAAAAGCGCGGTCTGCCCATCGATATCCAGATGGTCCACGACGCCGATGCCGTTCTGAAAGAAAAAGATCATGTCATCTCCGGTGACGGAGAGATCCTCACAGAATGCACAAACTGGTTCAACCTCTACGATGAACTGATCAAAGATCTGGATGACCCGTGGGTCACAGAACTTGAATGGAAAGACGCCTGTTCCGAAAGGGGGCAATAGTATGGCAATGCATGATGAGATCCGCCGTGAACGCGAACGGCTTCAGAAAGAAATCGAGCAGTCAGAAGCAGATAAAAAGAAATCCGAAGAGATGATGCGGGAAATGCAGCGAACCGGTGTACGCACGACCTGTCCCGTTGTAAAAGACCCCGACGCATCCCTGCACGAACTGATCAAAGAAGCGAAAGAGCATTTTATCTACAACTCTCCGAAAATCACTGCCGAACTCCCTGACGGCATCACATATATGAGCAGTCCGCACGGGGATCACCGTGCCAACGCAAACGCATTTGACGCTGTGATCCGGGCAATGGAAGTCGACGGCGAAATCTGCTATTTCTTCATTTCTTTCTTCCAGAACGGAAAGATCGCCTGCGGCTATTCCCACAGTCCGCTCTTATCCGGTCCCAACGCCTGGGAATGCGATGCCCCAATTTCCGAGATCCGCAGGGGAATCGTACAGTCCGTCGCGCGAATGCAGATGGAGAATACGCCCGTGAGCCCGGCTTCCGATCCCTCTCATCCGTCCGAAGGATGCTATATCGCGACCGCTGTCTATGGTTCCTATGACTGCAGCGAAGTATGGATACTCCGCCGCTACCGTGACAATGTCCTTCGCAATTCCTTCGGCGGCAGACTGTTCATACGCATCTACTATGCCCTCAGTCCCCGCTTCGCGCATCACTTCGGTCCCGGTACTATCTTCTATTTATATGCAAAGAAGTACCTTGACCGCAAGACTGAAAAACTGCAGAAAGCCGGCTTCAGCTCGCTTCCATACCATGACCGCTGATCCATTCCATTCTCTGTTCATGGTACCCTGCAGGATTTTTGCTATAATAGCACTTGTATAGGAGGTAAATATGCGTCCTGACAGATACAGCAGTAACTATGACAGAGAAAAAGACCGTGAGTTCGCAAACGAAGAATTCGGACGTCAGGCCTGGAATGAATATATGAAGGAAGACGAGGTGGAAGAAAAGAAAGAAGAAACTTCCCCCGATGACGGTTCCATCCGCATCAGCCGCAAAGCAGAACGTGATCTTCTGGAATTCTCCAATGACAAGCTCCGTTCCAAGCGTTCCCGCAAAAACACTAGAGCTGCGGTCGCCGCGATCGGTGCATCCGTGCTCCTGGTCAGCACCCTCGCGCTGGTCGCTGCCAACAGAAGGTCTCACTATGAATACGTTGAACCGGACTATGAGTATATCGTTCCGGAAGAAGAATACTATTATGAAACCGGCTTTGAAAAACCGGTCTTTGAGATCGACGGCATGCAGTACACCCTTCCTCTGGACCTGCAGGAACTGCTTAATCAGGGATTTAAGATCGATCGTGATGTATATGACATGCTCGGCACCGATCCCATCGAAGTAAGCCTGTACACCGAATATGACACATATGTCGGAAAAATCACTCTTGTATCCCCGGACGGAGAAAGTGTGCCAATCGGAAAATCCCGTATTACCTCGATCTATGTCGATACACCGGATGTCTGGTTCACTGTTGGTTCCAGTATCGGTGTCCAGTATTCTTACTATCAGATCGATGATATGCTCATGGAAAGCTCTGCCGAGTGGACAAAAACCGGATCCGGTTCTAAAGCAACCTATGATATAACGAAAAAACTGGAAGACGGCACGACCTATCATCTGATCATCCAGGTAGATGACAGCCTCATAACTTCTATTTCCATGCAGATCGAATGATCTGCATTTTTTCTTCTCTTACGAAAAAAACGGAAGCCTGATAAGACCTCCGTATTTTTTTCGTGATTTATGCTTCTGCTGTTTCAGCCGGTATACCGTTCCAGAGACGGTAATACGTTCCTTTATTTGCCAGAAGGCTTTCATGAGTTCCTTCTTCTTCAATACCTTCTTTGCCGAGTACGATGATCCTGTCCGCATCCTTGATCGTTGTCAGCCGGTGGGCAATCGTAAGCGTCGTCCTTCCCTCCGACAGTTTCTCAAGACTCTGTTCGATCAGGATCTCACTTTCATTGTCCAGAGCGGACGTTGCTTCATCCAGTACAAGGATCGGCGGATTCTTCAGGAATACGCGGGCAATGGAAATACGCTGCTTCTGTCCGCCCGACAGCTTCACGCCGCGCTCACCGACATATGTGTCATACCCGTTCTTCAGTTCATTGACAAACGTATCCGCACCGGCCAGCTTCGCCGCCGCGATGATCTCTTCCCGCGTCGCACCGGGTTTTCCGTATGCGATATTCTCTGCCACCGTTCCGGAGAACAGATACACATCCTGCTGCACGATACCGATCACAGACCGCAGACTCTTCAGTGTCACATCCTTTACATCCTGTCCGTCGATCAGGATCCTTCCTTCCGTCGTGTCATAGAAACGCGGGATCAGCGAAGCCATCGTGGTCTTGCCGCCGCCGCTCGCACCGACCAGCGCCAGATTCTCACCCGGCTGAATATCCAGACACAGATCATGCAGGACATGATTGTGATCATCCGGGTATTCAAAGTTCACGTGGTCAAATACGATATGTCCCTTATCCACCACCAGATCCTTCGCATCCGGCTTATCCACGATATCGATCGGCGTATCCATGATCTCCAGGAAACGCTCGATTCCGGTGATTCCCGAAGAGAACTGTTCCGCAAATTCCACGATCCTGCGGATCGTCGCAATCATCGTCGTTACATACAGAATGTACGCGACCAGATCGCCGGCATTGATCTTTCCGTAAACCAGAAACAGTCCGCCCGCTATGATCGTCGTAACATACATCAGTCCGTCAAACAGACGTGTCGACATCGCATAATTCGCCATGGCATAATACCGCTCTGTCTTGATATCCTTGAACAGCTCATTGCCTTTATTGAACTTCTCGATCTCCACATCTTCCGCAGTAAACGCCTTAACGACCTTTTCTCCAAGCAGAGAATCCTCAACCTGTGAGTTCAGTTCACCGATCTGTACTCTCTGTTTCTTCGAAGCCATGCGGAACCGGTGATTCAGCCGGATCGATACCACCAGCATCAGCGGCACGCACGCGAATATGATCGTCGTCAGCGCAATACTGGACTGACACAGAATAATAAACGATACCAGGATCTTAATACCGGCTATGAAGAACTCCTCCGGGCAGTGATGCGCAAACTCCGTGACATCAAACAGGTCACTGGTAATGCGTCCCATCAGCTGTCCGATCTTCGTATTCGAGTAATAACTGTCACTCTGGTGTTCCAGATGATCAAACAGATCCATACGCATATCCGTTTCAATAAATACACCCATGATATGCCCGTGCGATGACATATAGAAATACGCCGCCGCATCCACGATCCTTAACACCGTATACAGCAGCGCAAGCCGCAGGACCAGCCCGACTGTCAGTTCCGCCGCATTGTACATCGCCGTATTCGTCAGAGTACTCATAATGCGCGGAAGGGCAATATCACACAGTGTCGTCAGAGCTGCACAGAACAGATCCAGAAACAGCATCTTCTTATAGCGGAATAAATATGGAGCGAATCGCTTAAGCAGTTCTTTTGTACTGTAACTTCCAGTCTTGTTCATACATCTTTCCTCCGGCACTCCGATAATTATAAGGAAAAAGCTGTCCTGTCGCAATTACAGTAATTTTCGCTATAATGAAGGATGGGAGAACACTATGATCAAAATTGAAATGCCAATGGAAGAATACACATTTCTGAAGCAGTACTACGATGATCTTGACCGGTATATTGTCCGCATGGAATACCACATCCGTGACATCGTTCTTCATATCCGTGATGACCGCTTTAATGAGTTCCGGCTGGATTACAACTCCATGATCGTGCGCAAAGGCACCGAAAATGATGAAACGATCACTCCTGCAGGACTTCGGCTCAATCATATTTACGAGACATATATACTGCCGTCTGTAGAGACGGGAAAGGACTAGGAAATGAATCTGATTCTGGCAATCGCATTAATGGCTGTGACCTTTATTCTCGGTTATGTATTCAACCGTTACACAGAATTGAAGCGGAAGAAGGAAAGCGTGACCTCGACTCTGATCGAATCCCGTCTGGCCGACTGCAGCGATCTTACCACCTGCAATATGATCTATGTCGATCTGGTCAAGTATGAGAAAGGTTCCATCCCGCTGGTAACGAAAAAATCTTTCTCCATGATCTACCAGGCAAACATCCGTGCCGGCATCGATCTTTCCAAGGCCGACGTTTCCGTCAGCCCGTCCACGGTAACGATCACGCTTCCGGAAACGGAAGTACAGTCCATCGAAGTCGATACTTCCACACTTCGCTTCTACGATGAACGCCTTGCTCTGTTCAACTGGTCTAACAAAGAAGACATCTCCGCCGCCATCGCTGCAGCCCGTCTCGATGCAGAAGAGCACGCCAACCTGGATAAACTCAAAATGCAGGCACGCCAGCAGGCAGAAAGCGTCATCTACAAGCTCATCCGTCCGGCTGTTGATGAAAGCCGCGACGTTGTCATCCGCTGATGCACAGCAGTGAATTCGAGAAACTGAAGCAGCAGCTTCTGGGTCAGCAGGACGATCTGGATACTCTTTCCGAACAGCTTCCGGAAGACCCCGGTGCCCAGGCTCTGGTCAGCGCAGCGGAAAAGCTGGAAGAACCAGTACAGTTCGACGATCCGGAAACGGAAGAAATGCTGAAGAAAACCGATGAACTGATCCAGCAGTTCACCGGTTCTGAATGATACGTACATCGTCTGTATGTATCTTTTTTTTCCGCCTCAGTCTCCGGTATCTTCTTTTATATAATTGATATACTCTTCCCCAAGCCGTTTCTTTGCTTCTTCCACGACCGGAGCGATCTTTTCCAGTGCTTCTTCATGTGTCTTCGCCGCACTGGTAATACGGATCAGACACCCGTCATCCTTGGCATACGTCGCAACCGTCGGATCACTGCTGTCCAGAAGATCTCCAAGCCGGTCCGCTACCGGAGCCTCGCCAACGATGATCACCGGCGCATGGTCAAAATCCAGCATCTTGATATTTACCGATATCAGAATATGTCCGCTCTTTTTCCGCAGGTAATCCATGCAGTATTCTTCGAACATCGGACACATTTCCTTCGGCGGTCCCGGCAGAAGAATACATACTTTTCCCTCATCTTCCATGATCATTCCCGGTGCCAGACCATGGTGGTTATACAGGATCATGGAATTATCCGGTACCAGCGCCTGTTTTTTCAGACTCTGCAGCAGACTTTCCTTCTGCACTCTCCTCAGTGTCTCTCCCATCATATCCAGCGCTTTCTGATCATACGCCAGTTTACGGTGGAAGTACTCCGCCAGCATTTCCTTGGTAATATCATCTTTCGTCGGTCCAAGACCACCCGTCATGATCACCATGTCACCGCGTGTATACGCAATACGCACCGCATCCATAATCCGTCCCGGATTATCTCCTACCACTGTCTGGAAATGCACTTCAATGCCTGCCTCAGCCAGCTTCTTTGCCAGATACTGCGCATTCGTATTCACTATATTTCCAAGAAGTATTTCAGTTCCTACACTGATGATCTCCGCAATCATATTCCTGTCTCCTTTTTCAGTTTCTCCAGATACAGTTCCAGAAAAGCATGGCGCTCTGCCGCCATCTGCCGGGCTGTTTCCGTATTCATTTCATCTTTCAGCAGAAGAAGCTTGTCATAAAAGTGCTGCACCGAATCCTGCAGGCTTCTTCCGTGTTCCCCGCCGAACGCAAATGTACGCGCTATGCCAATTGCACCGATGGCATCCAGACGATCCGCGTCCTGTACGATCTTTCCTTCCAGTGTTTCCGGTCTTCTTCCGCGGTTATGCGAAAATGACACTCCATTGATCACTTCACAGACCATATTGATCGTATTCTCTTCGATTCCCAGCTTCTTCATGATCCCGCGCGCGTTTGCGTTGTTTTCCGTACGGAACAGCTTTGTATCGTCCGCATCATGCAGAAGCGCACCAAGCATTACGATTTCGCGATCGCACTGCGTTTCCCGGTCCGCAATATACACAGCATTCCGATACACCCGCAGAGTATGATCCAGATCATGTCCGCCGGAATTCCCAGCAAATAATTCTTTCAGATAGTTTATGGTCTCTTCGTACATCTTTTCTGCTTCCTGTTTTTATTTTACCGCGGATGTTCCTCGTAAAGAACCCTGACTCATCTCCGGTAATTTTTTAATAAACATGCGGGGAGATGTCTCGGTATGTCTGTATATAGAAAGTGAAGGGACAAAAGCATCATCTTTCCCGGAAAGGAGAAACTATGGCAGACCGTTTCATGTATGACCGCTTCCGTATCTATCCGGACGAAAAGCAGACAGCTGCTGCTTTTCAGACACTTGGATCCTGCAGATATGTTTACAACCTCTACCTGAATTCCTGGGACACCTGTCTCCGGCATACCGGACAGGGGATGTCTTATACAGAGTGTTTTCAAAGCCTCATAGAACTGAAAAAGGTACATACATGGCTTCGCAGCTCCGATTCTTCCGCATTGACAAATTCCCTGCGCAATCTGTCCCGTGCTTTTCAGGAGTACTCCATGCACAGGCGTTCTTATCCTTCCTTTCATAGAAAAGGACATCGTGATTCCTATACATGCACTAATTCCGGCAGTTCCATACGTGTTCTGAATAATGGAAATGTTATCCTGCCGGGACTGGGAAAAACACGTGCAAGAGGACTCCGGTTTCTGAAAGGAATCATATGTTCCGCGACCGTGATCTATGAAACAACCGGAAAGTGGTATTGTTCGCTTCTGTATAAAACTGCGCCTGCCGTTCCTTTCCCGGTTTCCGGAAAAACTGTTGGCATTGATCTCGGCATTCATGACTATCTGATTCTTTCCGACGGAACCAGAATTCCAAATCCCCGCTTCATGGATTCACTTGCAAAGAAACTGGCACGTGAACAGCGGAAACTGGATCGGAAGCGCAAAGCGAATACCCTGTATTACGCGGAAATAGAGGGGAAACGGATCCCTGTATTCAGGCGTCCTCTGAAAGACTGCCGCAACTACCAGAAACAGAAAAAACGAGTGGCACGTATTTATGAAAAGATACGTTTCTGCCGGCTGGACTTTGAACACAAACTCAGTACAGAACTCATCAAAAACCACGATGTGATCTGTATGGAGGACCTGGATGTCAGAGGAATGCTGGCAGACAAACGCATGTCCCGCCAGATCAGCGATGTATCCTGGAGTGAATTCACTTCCATGCTGGAATACAAAGCCTCCTGGTATGGACGGAAGATCCTGCGTGTTCCGCGTTTCTATCCTTCTTCCCAGATCTGCAGCGTATGCGGCTCCGTAAACAATGCTGTGAAAGATCTCAGCATCCGCACATGGGAATGTCCGCTTTGCCATAGCATACATGACCGCGACATCAACGCTGCCCGCAACATTAAAAAAGAAGCACTGAAACGAGCAGTGCTTCATGGATGATCACTATCCGATCATGGTACCCGGGGGCGCCGGGGATCCGATAAGCCTGGGTTATCTGGATACAATAGTATCCTTGGCCAGGAAGAATACTTTGGTGTTACTTTCCTAATAATGTGCCTGCGATATTGAACAGTGTCGACAGGTCGATCTGACCGTTCGAATTCGTTACATTTACATTACTGTTGACGTTGCCCGTATTCTGATCGAGCGTAAACAGCTGGTTTGCATACGAATTTCCAGCCGGGCTTCCTCCCAGCAGCGTGCCAAGCAGATTATATGTGCTGTTGGAATTATTATTGGAAGTCGTCGTCTGCTGTGTGTTAAATCCAAACAAGCTGTTCAGCGGATTCGCCTGCTGAGCCG
This sequence comes from Solobacterium sp., assembly GCA_017510405.1. Taxonomy (GTDB): domain Bacteria; phylum Bacillota_I; class Bacilli_A; order Erysipelotrichales; family Erysipelotrichaceae; genus Bulleidia. Next base: position 96,087 of record JAFWNG010000001.1, on the reverse strand, counting down.
GCTGTGTCTGCTGAGTCTGCTGCGGCTTATTTCCGCCAAGCAGGAGACTGAGAATGTTGTTCGCATTCTGCGGTTTCACCTGCTGCTGTGTCTGCTGCGGCTGTCCGCCCAGCAGCAGATTCAGGAAGTTAGCAGGATTCTGTGTCTGCTGTACCTGCTGTTGCTGCGGCTGTCCGCCAAACAGCGCAGATAACAGAGAGCCGCCCTGGCTGTTCTGCTGTGTCTGCTGCTGACCGCCGCCCAGCAGTGTCGTCAGCAGATTCGTACCGGAATTCGACTGCGGCTTATTGCTGCCGGCACCAAGCAGACCGGCTATTGCCAGCAGGTCGTTAACATCGAGTTTACCGTCAAAGAACGCAGAAATTCCTGCCGCTCTTGTCGGATTGCTTGTGTCTTCCGCCATCTTCTTTAACTCTACAAGATCCTTCGCGTCGATCTGTCCGTTCGCACCAAGATACAGCTTAACGAGATTATTATCTTTTACCTGTTCGCTGATCTGTTTTAATTCGTCTTCCGACAGTTCTTCGCCGCCCAGAACACTTCGAACTACCTGAGTCTCTCCGTTCAGCATGCCTTCCAGTTTGACCGGATCGCTCTCTAATACCTTGATGACTTTATCAGTGTCCCGTTTTACCTTGACACCGTCCGTCTCTTTGATCATTGCTTTCATGCTTTAATGCCTCCTGAATATATTTTAATGTATTCTTTTCCAGTTTTCTTTATGAAAATAAAGAATCATCCCATGTTTACAGGATGATTCTGATGTAATTGATGAATTACCGGTTTATTCCCGTCAAATAACCCGGCATCCGGAATGTGATATACCGGTTTCTTGCTTTTTGAAGCGACCAACCGTTAACTTCTTTCACGCTGTTTTCTTCTTATATTTCCAGATCTTCTCCGTTCGATTCGATCACTTTCTTAAACCAGTCATATGAGTTTTTCTTACTTCGTTCCAACGTACCTGTTCCGTCATTGTAGCGGTCAACATATACGAAGCCGTAACGCTTACGCATTTCACCGGTACCTGCCGAAACGATATCGATCGGTCCCCAGTACAGATATCCCATGACCTCTACGCCATCCAGAAGGGCTTCTCTGACCTGCAGCAGATGATCACGTATATATGTCTTGCGGAACTCATCGTCGATCTCACCGTTCGCATCCGGCTGTTCATCCAGGCCAATGCCGTTTTCAACAATGAACAGCGGCAGATGATAGCGATCATACAGCACATTCAGCACATAGCGGATACCCTCCGGATCGACCGGCCACTTCCACGGCTCCGGCGAAACAGCCTTCAGGTACGGATTATCCTTGCCCTTGATTCCGCCTGTATCAAACGCATTCTCAACTTCACTCGAGAACGTACCCGAACGGTAATAACTGAAGGAGAAGAAATCAACGGTATAGTCTTTGATCAGTTTCAGTTCTTCTTCACTGACTTCCGGCTGTACGCCTTCCTCTCTCCACATACGTTTTACATAGCCGGGAATCATACCAAGGCAGAACGGATCGCCAAAGTAGTAATTGGAAATACGCTGGATATTGTACGCACCCCAGGCATCCTTCGGATCACATGTATACGCATATGTCGCAATACATGAACTCGTTAACATACATCCGATCTTATTCTCCGGATCGATCTCATGCCCAATTTTTACCGTCCATGCATTTCCGACAAGAATATTCACATATGCCTGCCAGTTGTCTTCCTTACTGACTTTCAGAGGATCATTTTTATCAAACGGAGGATCTACCGACATGACTCCGGCGGAAACGACCGGTCTTCGATACAGATTGTTTACTTCATTAAATGTCAGCCAGTAGTGTACTTTCCCTTTATAACGTTCGAATACTGCCGTCACATAGTTCTTCCAGAAATCGATCATCTTCTTGCTGGCCCATCCGCCGTATTCCGTCATCAGATGCAGCGGTGTTTCATAATGGCTCAGAGTGATCACCGGTTCCATACCAAGCCGCAGCATCTCATCGAACAGATCATCGTAGAATTTCAGACCTGCTTCATTCGGTTCTGTTTCGTCACCGTTCGGAAAGATACGTCCCCAGGCGATCGATGTCCGGAAACAGTTGAATCCCATTCCTTTCATGAGCGCGAGATCTTCTTTATAACGATGATAGAAATCGATTCCCTCATGACTGAGATATATCTTTTCCGGATCCAGTGCCATTTCCCACTTTCCGGTTTCTTCATTAAACTTTAACCCTGCTGTTTTCGCATTGATGCCAACCATGACATCGGTAATATTCGGTTCCTTACCGTCTTCCAGCCACGCACCTTCACACTGATTCGCCGCAACAGCACCGCCCCAGAAGAAGTTGTCCGGGAATACCTTATTATTTTCCATATTATGTCTCCTTTTTATTATTATACCTGCAAAACGGATTACCTTGTATTTCATTTCATTACATCCTGTCAATCCCTTGCTTTCTCCCGGTCAGGTTTCTTAATACTCAGAGACCATGAATATCATGGCTTTATACGGTCCGAAAACATGGGAGAACCTGATGTATTTTCCGGGAAATAAAACATGCCGGCATCCTGTATCTATCTGATAAACAAAATGCCAGGCTTCCGCCTGGCATCTTCGTTCTGCTTTTACTTCTTTTCGTTCTCCGGGAGATAGAAGATCTGTTCTCCGTCTCTGGAAAGCATGTAATTACCTCTCGCATAACTTTCCACATAATCCGGATCCTGAAGTTTTGCCTTCTGATCGACCAGATAATTATTCTCGTCCTGAACTTCCTGAAGCTTTTCCGTCACCTCCGCAAGCTGCGACCGGAGTGTGACCATCGTATATACTTCCTTACCGACCTGGAACAGGAACCAGATCGACGCACAGAAAAGAATAAGCGTGATCAGTTTATTGATGGGCGTCATCTTCCGTACTTTTTTTCTTTCTGTCATAGGTCACTCCTGTAAACTCTTTATATCATTCTGAGTCCGTTTGTGCAATTCTGCTTTCCCGGATAATCTCGTACATTTCCGCTGCTTCTTCCTTTTTTCGCGGTTCTTTCACAGAAAGCACCCGTACTTCCAGCAGCCGGTTGCCGAAACGGACCGCCACCGTATCCCCGGCATTCACCTCATGGGACGGCTTTACGACCTTTCCGTTGATCTCAATTCTTTCATTCAGTGCCAGTTCCTTCGATACTGTCCGCCGCTTCAGAATACGCGACACCTTAAGAAACTTATCAATTCTCATACACGCTTTGCCTCCTTGGCAGCCTGAATCACTGCCACAGACATCTCCAGATCATTCTTCACCTTCGGTATGGATACAATAATGCATCCTCCGGTATACCGGTACTTCAGCGACTTCGATATCTTATTGAACCGGAAGAACAGATCCACTCCGTCCACATGTTCACTGAACTCCTTCGTAAACGTGATCTCCGGTTTCCCGTTGACCTCCCGGTATGTACGCACCTCCGGAGAATTGATCATGATCTCCAGCTTCTTCTTATCAAACAGTGCTTCCACTTCCGGCGGGAACTGTCCGTACTGGTCCAGAATATCCTTCCGGAACCGTGCCAGATCCGCTTCATTTTCGATCTTATCGATTTCCTGATACATACTCAGTTTATCAAAATCATCCGGCGCAAACTTTTCCGGGATATAACTTGTCTTCTGAATATTGACCACAGCCCGTTCCGCCGGCTTCTCACGTCCCGGATCCTTCCGTTCCGCAATCGCTTCCTCCAGCATCTCGATATACATATCAATACCGACTGTATCGATAAATCCCGACTGTTCCTCACCGAGCAGATCGCCGGCACCGCGGATCGTCAGATCCCGCATCGCCACCTTATAACCGCTGCCCAGCGCCGCAAATTCCTTCACTGCCTGAAGACGCTTCTGCGCCACCTCCGACAGCTGCCGTGACGGCGGGATCAGAAGATACGCATAGCCAAGCCGGCTGCTTCTTCCGACTCTTCCCTTGATCTGATAGATCTGCGCCAGTCCGAAATCCTGCGCATTATCAATAAAGATCGTATTCACATTCGGAATATCGATTCCATTCTCAATAATCGTCGTACACACGAGAATATCGATCTCATGCCGGGTAAACTTCATCATGATCGTCTCGATCATCTCCCGGTCCAGCTGTCCGTGCACGATACTGATCCGCGCATCCGGAATCGCTTCCTGAAGTCCCCGCGCCACGTTATAGATCCGTTCGATATTGTTATACAGATAAAACACCTGACCATCCCTGGCAAGTTCCTTCTGGATCGCGTCAATGATCAGATTTCGGTTCTTCTCCACCACATATGTCTGCACACTGTAGCGGTTCAGCGGTGGTGTATCCAGCGTAGACAGCTGCCGGATCCCGACCAGCGACATCTGCAGCGTACGCGGAATCGGCGTCGCACTCAGTGCCAGCACATCGATCCCGTTTTTCATTTCCTTGATCTTTTCCTTATGCTCAACGCCGAACCGCTGTTCTTCGTCGACCACCAGCAGCCCGAGATTCTTAAACTGTACGTCCTTAGACAGGATCCTGTGCGTACCGATCAGAATATCCACCTGTCCTGCCCGCAGATCCTTCAGCGTCTGCTTCACTTCCGCCGCCGGCACAAACCGGTCCAGAACCCGGATCTTTACCGGATAGTTTTCATAGCGCTTGCTGAAAGTACGGAAATGCTGTTCCGCAAGAATCGTCGTCGGACACAGAACCGCGACCTGCTTCCTGTCGCACACCGCCTTAAACGATGCTCTGACAGCTACCTCCGTCTTGCCGAAGCCGACATCGCCGCAGACCAGCCGGTCCATCGGTTTCGGACTTTCCATATCCTTCTTGATATCCTTCACCGCCTGTTCCTGATCCGGCGTCAGTTCAAACTCAAAATCCCGTTCAAACTTATACGTCATTTCCGTATCCGGAGAGAACGCAAAACCGATATTCTCCTCACGTGACGCATACAGTCTGATCAGACGGTCCGCGATATCATCCACATTTTTCTTCAGCTTCTGCTTTGTCTTTTCCCAGTCGCCGGACCCAAGCTTATTCAGCCGCGGCACCACGCCTTCCCGGGAAATAAATTTGCGCACCATCCGGAACTGTTCCAGCGGAACATACAGCTCCGCATTGCCCCGGTAGGCGATCTTCAGATAATCCCTGCGGATATTCTGGATCAGCCTTGTCTCGATCCCGATATACTGACCGACACCGTACTGCGCATGAACGATATAGTCTCCCGGCTCCAGTTCGTGATAACTGTGAATCACCTCCGCACTGCGGAATTTATTCTCATATCGTCCCTTATGCAGATGCACCGCAAACAGTTCCGCCGAAGAATACACCGTAAGATGTTCATCCGGAATCGCAAAACCCTGCGCCAGCGGCAGAATCGTGACATTGATTCCAGACACCGGCGTTCCGCCGTATGTCAGAAGAGAATAGGGGATACGCTCTTCAATACACGCATCCAGGATCCTCTCCGTTTCCTTCTCCGTCACTGCCAGGATCACCGGCTCCGCCCGATGGATCATGCGCAGCTTCACGCCGAGCACTTCATTCGGCAGATGCACTTCCTCGATCCCGGTAATATTATCCTCAAACGGATCTTCCTTGATTTTCCTGCATCCCTGTCCGCAGCGGTCATACGTCCGGTACACCGCATATTTCGGAATCATCTTTCCTTCCTGCGACATCTCCGAAATATATTCCGTCGTATCCTGAATCAGCTTATGAACACTCTCCTGAACAGCTTCCTCATCCGAGATAATGATCAGCGGATGATCCATATAGTCTTCGATCCCGTTCGAATGCGAAAGCAGGGCAGTATACGGATACAGACGTCTTTCCGCAATATGCGATTCCAGCGTCATCAGATCCGTTTCGATCTCACCGCTCATCGCCGTCTTCCGCTCTTTCAGAAGCTCTTCCGTCTTACTGCGGATCTCCTGCACGTCCTCATCTGTAAACAGCAGCTCACTTGCCGGCACGATCCGGACATCCTGCACCGTCTCAACCGTCTTCTGCGTCGCAATATCAAAGAAACGAATGGATTCGATCTCCGTATCAAAGAACTCAATGCGCACCGGACGGTCATAATTTATGGAATAAATATCCACAATACCGCCTCTTGCCGCAAAGCACAGCGGCTGGTCGATATGCGATGTCTGCTGATATCCGCCGATCACAAGCTTCTGCTTCAGCTCATCCATCGTGATCTCATCACCTGTATGCAGACTGATACACACCGAACGGAACACTTCCGGCGATGGAAGATGCCTCAAGTACGCCGACGGACATGTCACAACGACCTGATTCGGCCGCTCCAGCAGAGAAGACAGCGTCTCCGTCTTCATCGCCGTCATCTCCGGAGACGTCGCTATCGCTTCTACACGCAGCGACTCATCCGCGCCAAAAAGCGCACATTCGTCATTATCGAGGAATCCCGAGATCCGCTCGTAGAGACGCTGTGCGTTATATAAGTTCTTCTTGATGACCAGAATCGGACGCGGCCGTTTCCGATACGATGCACTGATGATCAGAGCCTCTTCGATCACTGATGTCAGGGGAAGCGTTCCCCGTTCCACATTCAGTATCTTAACACCCTCATTTTCCAGCAGCTTACCGTACAGCCAGTCCGGCATTACTGTTCTGTTCAGATCATTCCTCACTTTCTCTGACCCGGATCGTATACCGGTTCATAACGTCATCGATCGATCCGCTGACCCAGCTGTACGCCGCATCCGCCGCACTGGTCAGCGCTGTTTCAAACAGTTCCTGCTGCGCCTTCGGAATCGGTGACAGAACCCAGTCCGGTACGATCTCATGATCCCCGTGCCGGGAATGCCCCACACCGATCCGTATGCGCGCGATATCATTCGTTCCCAGTGCCTGCTGGATCGACTTCATTCCCTTCTGTCCGCCGCTTGACCCTTTGCCGCGAATACGGACAGACCCTGTTGTCAGATCCATATCATCATGGATCACCAGAATATCTTCCGGTTCAATATGATAGAAATGCACTGCCTGTGCCACTGCCTGACCAGACAGATTCATATACGTCAGCGGTTTCATCAGCAGGACCTGCTCGCCGCTGATCACCGTTTTCGCAATCAGAGCATTCCACTTCGAAGTCGTAAGAGATACGCCGCACCGGTCCGCCAGCTTATCCATTGCCATGAACCCGCTGTTGTGCCGTGTCTTTGCATATTCCTTACCCGGATTACCAAGACCGACGATCAGCTTCATTCCTCATCTCCGCCGTCTGTCTTTTCCGTCTCAGTTCCTTCCGTTTCCTCTTCTGCTTCAGCTGCTTCCCCGATGTCTGCTGTCTCTTCGTTAACTTCCTCCATAACGTCGAGATCCTCATCCATCGGTTCCACTTCTTCACCGTCTGCCGCGTCTTCATTCTCTTCTTCCGACAGCGGTTTGATGTCCAGCTTTAATCCCTTCACCCATCTTTTGCCGATGCCGCTTTCCGCGAACTCCTGAACCATCGGAACAAGCTCTTCGTACTTTTCAGTATCACCTTTTTCCTTATAGACCTTCATAGCCTGCGCTCCGGCCATGGATTTATACAGACCGATCATCGACTTGCTGTAGATATATCCGCCGTATTCACCTGCCAGCAGATTCTCACAGAACGTCAGACCTTCATCATCCCGTTCTTCAAAGCACTTGTCCATCGCTTCCGACAGTGCATACACGATCTGATTCTTCATGAAATCTTCATACGGACGAAGCTTCTCACGCATCATATTCCGCTCTTCCAGATTTCCTGTCGTATACAGCATCTCCGGAATTGCCAGATACATATAAATGAAGGAATCTTCATCATTCTGGATACTCATATTGCCGTTTCTGTCTCTCAGCATCAGTGTTTCCATATTGATCTCATTCAGAGTATCTTCAAACCGCGCATATCTTTCATGGTATGCCATACCCCACAGCTTGATGATCTGCGCCTTAGTCTTATAGGAACCTTCTTCTGTCTCGATCATGGCATTGATCTTTTCAAAGAACACATCTTCCTGTGTGATCGAATGCATGGCATCGATCAGAATTCTGTTCTTCTTCGTACGTTTGGACATCATCATTGTCCGGAAAACCATATAAATAGCTAATGCATAAAGCAAAATAGTAATCAGTCCCATAACTAGAAACCTCCGTAAACGATATTATAATCTCTTTCGAATATTGTGAAAAGTAGCGGACATTGTATCATCTGAAACAGTTATGCTAGAATAAATCTATTCTGAAACAGGGAAAAAGAATATGAGAAAGAAGAGAAGATTCGGCCGTATACAGCTGACAGAAATATTATTGATCATTGCCGTAGTACTGTTATGTATTTCACTGTTTGAACTGCTGGCAATGAAATCCATTATCGACAACCGTCCGAAACCGACGCCGACCCCGACAGCCGACACAACACCTGTACCGGATGAATCCCCGGTTCCTTCCGAAGAACCCACTCCGGAACCAACGCCGGAGCCGACACCTTCCGGAGAACCGCTGCCGGCTGAGTTTACCGATCTCAGAAGCGTCATGCTGCTGGTCGACCGCAGCCACGGTCTGCCTGCCAACTATGTGCCGTCCGATCTGGTATCCCCGTATCTCCCCGGCACGGCGGAAGTCATCCAGCTGCGTGAGGAATGCGCAGAAGCAGCGAAAGAAATGATCAAAGCTGCTCAGGACGACGGCATCGACCTCTATGTCATGGACGGCTACATCTCTTACGATGACCAGAAAGCCATCTACGACAACCTCGTCAACCTCGTCGGTGAAAAAGAAGCTGCGATCAAGGAATTCAAAGCCGGTTCCAGTGAACACCAGACCGGACTCTGCATTGATTTCACAGATTCCCTGGAAAACAGCGAAAAAACCATCTATTTCTCTACAACAGAAGCCTGCCAGTGGCTGCTTATGCACAGCCGTGAATACGGATTCATCGAACGTTATCCTGCCGGTCAGGAAAATGTCACCGGCTACGGATACATGCCGTGGCATTACCGCTATATCGGTGAAGAGGGTGTGCGGCGAATGGAAGAAGCCGGCACATTCATCTACGAAGATATCATTCCTCATAACTGATGATCAGACCGCATCCCCGCGGTCTTTTCTCTTCTTCTTTATTTATTCGTTTGTGAATCCATGCATTTTTCATGATTTTGACTGATTTATGCTCATTTTTGCCTGTATTTACTGCATGCTTTTATTGACTTTTAAAGTACAGGCGTATATTATTAATGCGCTATTTGTTTTCTAGTAAAAAAGTTGGAGGTGGCATGAATGAAGAGAACATACCAGCCAAGCAAAAAAAAGACCAAAGTTACTCACGGCTTCAGAGCACGTATGGCTACAGTAGGCGGCCGTAAAGTCATCAAGAGACGCCGTGCGAAAGGAAGAAAGGTCCTGACTGCTTAAAAGCCACCTATGGTGGTTTTTTTCTTACTTATCCGGAGGAAACTATGAAAAAGAAGAACCGTGTCTGCAGTTCCGAAGAGTTTTCCGAATTTATAAAAAAATACAGCAGTGTGAAAAACTCATCCTTTGCCGTGTATTATCATCCCCGCAGGCTGGAAGAAGCGCGCATAGGCATTACACTGCCGAAGAAAATCGGAAATGCGGTCGTCCGCAACAAGATCAAGCGCCAGGTACGCATGATGTGTCAGGATATTGTCAGCTTTCCGGACTATCCGTGTGATGTCATTATTATCGTCCGTTTCGGGTACAAAGACAGGGACTATGCGGATAATAAAAAGCTCTTGGAAAAACTGCTGAATAAAGATAAAATTATTGATTGTAATACTTAAGGAGAATATATGAAACTCAGTCCTCGTACCAAGAAACTGCTTGTACTGGTTCTCGTAATCGGTATCATCTCCGTCGCATCCGGCTGTGCGATCCCCCGTGATGCGGACGGAAATATCGTTGAGATCACCTCAACGACAACATTCGGCGAAATCATGTCGACCGAAAACTGGTTCAGTGCCATCTTCGTCTGGCCGCTGTCCCGTCTGATCAACGCAATCGCTCCGACACTCGGCGTCGGCGGTGCCATCGCTCTTGTAACGATCATCGTCAACGGTATCCTGGCAGCCGCTACATTCAAGTCTACTGTTGCTCAGCAGAAAATGCAGCTGGTTCAGCCGGAACTCGAACGGATCCAGAGAAAATACGAAGGCCGCAATGACCAGAACGCAAAAATGCGTCAGGCACAGGAAATGCAGGCCCTCTACAACAAATATGACATCAATCCCGGCGGAATGATGCTCGTGATGTTCCTGCAGTTCCCGGTCATCATGGCAATGTATATGGCTGTACAGAGATCTTCTGCAGTACAGCATGGAACCTTCATGGGAATGAACCTTCAGACCACACCGCTTGCCGGTATCAAAGAAGGACAGTTTGCTTATCTTATTCTGTTCATCTTCATGGTCGTCTGCCAGTTCATTTCTTCCAAGATCCCGCAGTGGCTCGCTGATAAAAAAGCAAAAGAAGAAGCTGCCAGACATCACCGCAAGCCGCAGGAGACCGGTGCTTCTCAGAAAATGATGCAGTACTACATGATCTTCATGATTGCTGCGTTCGGTCTGATGTGGCCGTCTGCCATGTCTCTGTACTGGGCAATCAACTCCTGTGTCAATATCGTTAAGACACTTCTCGTGCAGAAGATGATCGATAAACAGAAAGGCTGAGCATTATGACAAACTATACAGCAAAAACGATTGAAGAAATTCTGGACATCGCTGCCGAGGAAAAAGGTGTAGCAAAAGAAGAACTGTTCTACAACATTACAGATGAAAAAAAGGGACTGCTCGGAATCGGTAATTCCGTCAGTGCTGATGTCTTCTGCATGGATGACATTAAAGAATTCCTGTTTGACTATCTCGGTTCCTTCTTCACAGGAATCGAACAGGACATTGAAGTTGCAATCGAAGAGACCGACAACGGCTTCATCGTCAACCTCAACGCTGACAACAACGCTGTCCTGATCGGCAAAGCCGGCAAGACACTGGCTGCCTTCAATACCGTCGTACGCGGCGCAGTCAACACAGAGTTCAAGAAGAGAATCGATGTTCTGATCGATATCAACCACTACAAAGAAGAAAGATATACCAAGCTCCGTTCCATGGCAAAGCGCATCGCCAAGCAGGTGCAGCGTTCCCATGTTGACGCGGAACTGGATCCGATGCCGAACGATGAGCGCAAGATCATTCACCAGACACTCAATGACTGGCGCAACATCCGTACGGAATCCGAAGGCGAAGGCAGCCGCAGACATGTCTGCATCCGCTTCGTTCCAAAGGCAGAAACAGCAGAGTGACAGGAAGATCCGCACAGGATCTTCTTTTTTTGTCTGTACACTGTGCAGCTGGTATTTCCTCTGTTTTTCAACACCGGAACAATAGTTATCCACATGTCGAAAAACTGCTCCTGGGGACAAAACACAGCATTTATCAACATGGTTTTCAGGGTGTTTTTCCACATTTGTGCATAACTGTGGAAAAATCACAAATAGTGCTTATTTCAAGCACTTTTCTATCCACTGATCATTGTGGAAAGGGCGTTGATAAACTCATTTTTTCCACATTTTCCACACGTTATCCACATGTGAAAACTTTTTCCACTATATTCTCCACTTTTGAATTTTGTGGAAAACAGTGGAAAACCTGTGAATTCCTCTATATTCAGCACCTTTTTTCTCCACATATGCTGTGGAGAAAATTTTTTTCAACATTTTAATGGTGGAAAGTCATCGGATAAGTGCCTAAAATGTACTTTGCACAAACATGTATGTGGAGTTTTTACTATGACAACCGGGAAAAATGAGTACCTGAAAAAAACCTGGAACGATGTACTGACGTATCTTCGTACCGGCGGAAATATAGATCTGGAGCTGATCAACAGTCTGTATGAACCCTGTTCGGTCTATGACTTTACGGATGAGAAAGTCATCCTTCTGGCACCGAATGTGATTTCCAAGCAGATCATGATGAGCGAAGCAGATCTGATCGAGTCTGCATTCATTGAAACGCAGTCTCTGGATCATCCCATTACGCTGGAAATATATACCCAGAATGAGCTTCCGAAGAAAAGTTCTGTTACATCCGCTCCGAAATACGATATCAATGAGTTTCCGTCCATGCCGATCCAGTCGGATAAGACATTCGACAACTTTATTGTCGGTGACTGCAACAAGGAGTCGCACGCCGCGGCTCTTGCCTGTTCGATCAAACCGGGCAAGTTCTTCAATCCGCTGTTTATCTACGGCAATTCCGGCCTTGGCAAGACTCATCTTCTGATGGCCATTGCCAACAACGTACGCCGTACCGATCCGACCAAGAAGATCTACTATACCGAATCTCTGAAGTTCGTTGAGACGGTCGTAAAAGCCATCTATGACGGAAAGATCGAAGCATTCAAACAGTTTATGTACAGCCTGGATCTCTTCCTTGTGGATGACATCCAGTTCCTTGCCGGCAAGGAAAAATCACACGAAGTATTCTTTACGATCTATAACGAACTGGTTAATAACCGCAAACAGATCTGCATTGCCTGCGACCGGCAGCCGAAAGAGATCAGCGGCCTTGAAGACCGACTGATCAGCCGGTTCTCCAGCGGTCTTTCCGTCGGGATCGATTCCCCGGAATTTGAAACATCCCTGGCGATCCTGCAGCTGAAGATCCGTTCCAGCAGCTATGACTTCGGCGAGATCGAAGAAGAAGGTCTGAATTACATCGCATCCAACTTCTCCGGCAACGTACGTGATCTGGAAGGAGCCCTGAACCGTGTTCTGTTCTATGCCATACAGTTCCAGCCGGACGGCGACACGATCCGCTTTGAGACCGTTATGAACGCGCTCAAAAGCCAGGCGGTCGTTTCCACATCCACCGGACTGTCCCCGCGCAAGATCATCAACTCTGTCGCAGACTACTACGGCCTGACAAAACAGCAGATCACATCCAAGACACGCACCAAAAACGTTGCGAATGCACGGCATATCGCCATTTACTTCTGCCGGAAACTGCTCGATCTCTCGTATTCCAAGATCGGTGACGAATTCGGCGGTCTGGATCACTCCACAGTCATCAGTGCCTGCACAAAAGTGGAAAACAACATCAAATCTTCCGATTCCTACCGGACAGCCATTGATGAAATACGCAGGCAGCTGGCATAGTTATTCACAGTTTATCCGCTTTTTTTCCACAGCAAAAAATAGTAAAATTTCTACTGTTACAAAGGCATTACGGTGAGTTTTCCACACTTTCCACAGCCTTAATAACAATAAACCGGAATATATATTAATTACATTAGGAGGCGCAGCCATGAAATTATCCATCGCAAGAAATGAACTGAACGACGCATTACAGACCGTAAGTTCCGCAATATCACCGAACTCACCGCAGCAGGCATTAAAAGGAATCCTGCTGGAAGCAGCCGATTCTTCCATCGTGATCACCGGAAGCGACGCAGACATCTCGATCCGCAAGACGATCCCGGCAACCGAAGACAACCGTCTTCAGATCGAATCCGAAGGAAGCATCCTGATCGATTCGTCCTGGATGACGCAGATCTGCCGCAAGATCGATTCCGATACCATCACAATTGACAACATCGACGGAACACTGACACTGTTCTCCGGAAAGAGCGCGGAATTCCGCATCAACGGCATGAATCCGGCAGACTATCCGAACATCGACTTCAGCGAACCGGCATCTTCCATGACGATCCGTTCCGATGTTCTCGCGCAGATCATTGATCAGACAAAGTTCGCAGCCAGTGTCAAGGAGACACGCCCTGTTCTCACCGGCGTCAACTTCCGCCTGTCCGCAGGAACGCTCATCTGCACTGGAACCGATTCCTACCGTCTTGCCAAGAAAACGATCCCGTTCTCTTCCGACAGTGATTTCAACATCACCATCCCCGGTAAGACACTCGATAAAGTCAAGAGCAACCTTCTGTCCGCCGGCAGTGAAGAGATCCGCTTTGCCATCGACACAAGAAAAGCACAGTTCCGGATCGAAAACGTGATCCTGCAGTCCCGTCTGCTGGACGGCATCTATCCGGATACTGACCGTCTGATCCCGACCGAGTTCGCACATACGCTGAAGATCAACCGCACCGACCTCATCCGTGCCCTCGACAGAAGCATGTTCATGAAGAGCGACAATATGATCATCAACCGTCTCGACTGCTCGGAGAACGGCGTAAAGCTGTCCAACCGCAGCCAGGAAGTAGGTGAATTCGATGAAGATCTGTTCTGCTCATTTACCGGTGCCGACCTGTGCATCAGCTTCTCCGCAAACTACCTCGCAGACGCCGCAAAATCCCTCCAGTGCGACGAGATCGAACTCCGTTTCCCAGGCCCGATGAAGCCGTTCCTGCTCGTCGATCCGCAGGATGAAACAGTCCTTCATCTGGTTCTTCCGGTACGCACATATAATTAACAGAAAGTGCCTTAAATAAAGGAAAAATGAGCCGTATTATGGTATAATTAATACGGCTTTTTTCAACGTTTTCGGAGGTATCCTATGGAGCAGATCAAAACGGAATATATCACCCTGCAGCAGTATCTGAAATTCATCGGAATCGCAGATACAGGAGGACAGGCAAAGATCCTCGTAAAGCAGCTTGATATCCGTGTGAACGGGGAAAAAGAAGACCGCCGGGGAAGAAAACTGTATCCCGGTGATACCGTTTTGGTCAACGGTAAAAAGTATATCGTTGAATGATCGTACGGAGTCTTAAAATCAGAAATTTCCGAAACTACGAAAATGCCGAAATATGTCTGAATCCCGGGCTGAATGTGATCACAGGCCATAATGCCCAGGGAAAGACCAATCTGCTGGAAAGCCTGGTGTACTTATCCCTGACCAGATCCCACAGAATATCAGATGACAGAAAACTGATACATGAGGGATCTGATTTTGCGGATATACGCTGCGAGTACGAAGATGACCGTATTCAGACGATCCGCGCCATCATTCATCCGAAGGGAAAAACACTGATGGTGCGGGGACAGCCGGTCAGGAAAAGCAGTGAATTCATCGGGCTTTTAAATGTTGTTCTTTTTGCCCCGGATGATCTCCGCATCTTCAATGATCAGCCGCGGGAACGCAGAAGGGTAATGAATCAGGAGATCACCAAGGTATCCGGTAAATACCTGCTGGCACTGAATCATTATCAGAATCTTCTGAAAGAACGGAATATCCTGCTGAAGTCCGCCAATACGGATATGCGGTATCTGGATATTCTGGACGAACAGATGGCAAGAGAGGAATACCGGATCGTATTTGAACGGAATAAATTCATCCGTCAGATCCAGAGCATTATGCCGGCCCTGTACCGCGATATTTCTTCCGATGATATCACGGTCAATGTACGGTACAGATGCTGCGTGGAAGACCCGGAAAACGTCTCAGAGGACAAACTGCTGGAAATGCACCGGCAGAACAGAGAAAAAGATCTGGAAAACCGTATGACATCCGCCGGGATCCACCGGGAAGACATACTGTTTGAACTGGAGGGGAAGAATCTGATCACCCTCGCAAGTCAGGGACAGAAGCGCATGACCATGCTTGCCTTCAAGATGGCGCTGCTTCGCTACATACAGAACGAGACCGGAAAGCGTCCTGTCCTGCTTCTGGATGACGTATTAAGCGAACTGGACCTGACACGGCAGAAAAAACTGCTGGATATGGTAAAAGCACCTTACCAGTGCATCATCACATCCACCGAACTGCCGGAATATCTGAATAGAAATGAGATAGCGGAGTACTTTGTCGGCGAAGGCACAGTCACTCCGGTATCAGGAGGTATGTGATGAGTGAAATAAACAAAGACGAAGAACTCCTGGAAGAAAGCACCGCCGTACTTGGTGAATCGCTGGATACCACCGTCGATCATGAGTACAAAGATGAAGACATCCAGGTACTGGACGGACTGGAAGCCGTACGCAAGCGTCCCGGCATGTACATTGCGTCCACGTCTTCGAAAGGTCTGCATCATCTTGTCTGGGAAATCGTAGACAACGGCATCGACGAAGCAATGGCAGGCTATGCCACGACCATCTCCGTTTCCGTTGACAACGATAATATCGTAACTGTGGAAGATGACGGCCGCGGCATGCCGGTCGGCGTCAATGCCAAAACAGGAAAATCCACGATCGAAACGATTTTTACCGTGCTTCATGCCGGCGGTAAATTCGGCGGCGGAGCCTACAAAGTCTCCGGCGGTCTGCACGGTGTCGGCGCATCGGTCGTCAACGCTCTGAGCGAATGGCTGGAAGTCTCCGTTTATCACAGCGGGGAAGAGTATTTCGTGCGCTTTGAAAACGGCGGCCATGCTGTATCTCCGTTAAAGATGATCGGCAGCTGCGATCCGGAAAAACACGGTTCCAAAGTACGTTTCAAGGCCGATCCGACGATCTTTACCGAAACGACTGTATACGATCATGAAGTGCTTCGCGACCGTCTGAGACAGCTTGCCTTCCTGAACAAGGGGATCCGTCTTACATTCCATGACGACCGTGCGGAAAAAGAAGAAAACAGAGACTATTCTTTCCTCTTTGAAGGCGGTCTGAAACAGTATGTGGAATATCTGAACCGTCACCGTACAGCCATCCATGAAGACATTATCTATTCCGAAGGACATGAAAACGGCATCCAGGTGGAAGTAGCCTGCCAGTACAACGACAGCTATAACCCGAAAGTCTATACTTTCTGCAACAACATCAACACCGTGGAAGGCGGTACGCATGAGGAAGGCTTCCGTCTGGCACTGAGCCGCATCATCAACCGTTATGCCAAAAACAACAACATCCTGAAGAACAAGGATGAGAATCTTACCGCCGATGACTGCAAGGAAGGCATTACCGCTGTCATCAGCGTCAAGCATTCCGATCCGCAGTACGAAGGTCAGACAAAGACCAAACTCGGCAATACCGAAGTCCGTAAGATCGTATCCGATATTTTCGGCACCCAGCTGGAACGCTTCCTGATGGAAAATCCGGACCAGGCAAAGCAGATCATGGACAAAGTCGTCCTCGCTTCCCAGGCGCGTCTTGCGGCCAAGAAAGCACGTGAAACGACCCGCAGAAAGAGCAATCTTGAGATCAGCTCTCTGCCGGGCAAACTGTCCGACTGTTCCTCCAAAGATGCATCGATCTGCGAGATCTACATCGTAGAGGGTGACTCTGCCGGCGGCAGCGCCAAGCAGGGCAGAGATTCCCACTACCAGGCGATCCTGCCGTTGCGAGGCAAGATCCTGAATGTCGAAAAGGCGCGTCAGCACAAGGCATTCGAAAATGCCGAGATCCGTTCCATGATCACAGCATTCGGCTGCGGCGTCATGGACGAAGTCGATACATCCAAACTGCGCTACAACAAGATCGTCATCATGACCGATGCCGACGTCGACGGCGCACATATCCGTATACTTCTGCTGACATTCTTCTACCGCTTCCTGCGTCCGATCATCGAACAGGGACACGTATATATTGCCCAGCCGCCTCTGTACAAGGTCCAGAAGGGCAATACCATACGCTATGCCTATACAGAACCGCAGATGGTCCGTCTGCGCGCAGAACTTGGCGACAGACTGAGCATACAGCGTTACAAAGGTCTGGGTGAAATGGACGCCGAACAGCTGTGGGAGACCACAATGGATCCGAAGAACCGCACACTGATCCGCGTTAATATCGACGATGCGGAAAAAGCAGACCAGTATTTCAGCATCATGATGGGTGAAGAAGTCGAACCGCGCAAACAGTTCATTATCGACAACGCAGACTTCGCAAACCTGGATATCTGAGGAGGGACATATGGCATTAGATGATTTCATGGAATTTGATGAATCCAAGTTTGATCCTGGTCATATTACCGATACGGATCTGACAAAAGAAATGCGTACAGACTTTATCGACTACTCCATGTCCGTTATCGTGGCAAGAGCACTGCCGGATGTCCGTGACGGTCTGAAGCCGGTACAGAGACGTATCCTGTACGCAATGAATGAAATGAACAACGGACCGGACAAGCCGTATCGTAAGTGCGCACGTCTGGTCGGTGATACGATGGGTAAATATCATCCGCACGGCGACAGTTCCATCTATGGCGCGCTGGTATACATGGCGCAGTCCTGGAACATGCGCGCTCCGCTCGTAGACGGACACGGCAACTTCGGTTCCATGGACGGTGACGGCGCTGCGGCTATGCGTTATACCGAAGCACGTATGGCAAAGATCGCGGTGGAACTGCTGCGGGATCTGGAAAAAGAGACCGTCGATATGACGCCGAACTATGACGGAGAACTGGAAGAACCGAGCGTACTGCCGGCACGCTTCCCGAACCTGATCGTCAACGGATCCACCGGTATCGCTGTCGGTATGGCAACAAATATCGCTCCGCACAATCTGCGTGAAACCATCGACGGTATCATCGCTCTGATGAAGAACCCGGAAATGACCGCTACCGAGCTGATGGACTATATCAAAGGTCCGGACTTCCCGACCGGCGGCTATATCCTCGGCAGAAGCGGCATCCGTCAGGCATTTGAAACCGGCCGCGGATCGATCGTTATGCGCGCCAAGACAAAAATAGAGGAGATGCCGAACGGCAAATCCCGCATCGTTGTCTATGAAATTCCGTACATGGTCAACAAAGCGACCATGGTGGAGCGCATTGCATCCCTGGCACGTGACAAGATCATCGAAGGCATTACCGATCTTCGCGATGAATCCAATATGAACGGCATCCGCGTCGTCATGGAACTGCGGAAAGATGTACAGCCGGAAGTTCTTCTGAACCAGCTGTACAAGCTTACACCGCTGCAGTCCAACTTCGGTGTGAACAACGTCGTATTATTCCGCACGACACCGCGTCTTGCGAGCATGAAAGAGCTCATTAACGGATATATTGATCATCAGATCAATGTCATCACAAGACGCACTGCATATGACCTGAAAAAGGCCGAAGCACGCGCACATATTCTGGAAGGACTGCGCATCGCTGTCGACAACCTGGATGCCATTATCCACACCATCCGTGACTCCAGAGACGCAAACGAAGCACTGACGCGTCTGATGGACGGATTCGGACTGGATGAGATCCAGGCAAAGGCAATTCTCGACATGCAGTTCCGCCGTCTGACCGGTCTGGAGCGCGAAAAGATCGAGAAGGAATATCAGGACCTCCTGATCACAATTGCCGATCTGAAGGACATTCTTGCCCATCATGAACGCATTGAGCAGATCCTGATCGATGAACTGACAGAGATCCGCAACAAATACGGTGATGAACGCCGTACAGAGATCATTGACGCACCGGCAGATATGGAAGATGAAGACCTCATTCCGGTGAACAATATCATCGTTTCCCTGTCCATGAACGGCTATATCAAGCGGACAACAACGGACAACTACCGTGTCCAGAACCGCGGCGGCAAGGGCATCAAAGGCATGGAACTGAACAAAGACGATGTTATTGACCAGTTCATTACCATGTCCACACACGACTACCTCCTGCTGTTTACGGATGCAGGACGTGTCTTCCGGATCCGCGGCTTCAACGTTCCGGAATACAGCCGTACAAGCAAGGGAATCCCGGTCGTTAATCTGCTGAATATCGGACGTATGGAGAAGATCAAAGCCATGGTTCCGTATTCCAAAGATGATAAAGTACACTTCCTGTTCTTCGTTACTAAGAACGGTATCGTAAAACGTACGGAGATCGCAGAATTCGAAAACATCAACCGCAACGGAAAGATCGCCATCAAGATGAACGAAGACGACCAGCTGGCATTCGTTAAGGGAACAACAGGTGATGACGAGATTATCATTGCAGGTTCCAACGGCAAGGCAGTCCGCTTCGAAGAAAAGAATCTGCGTCCTCTGGGACGTGCAGCCCGCGGTGTGATAGGTTTCAATACCGACGGCAGCACTGTCGTAGGCATGGCAACGAACCGTGAAGGACAGTATATCCTGACCGTATCCGAGAACGGCTTCGGTAAGAAATCCCCGCTGGATGACTACCGTATGACCAACCGCGGTGCCAAGGGCGTCCGTACGATCTCTATTTCCGACAAGACCGGGAATCTCGTATGCATGAAGGCAGTTAACGGTGACGAAGACTGCATGATTATGACAAACGACGGCATTATCATCCGTATCTCGCTGACCCAGGTCTCCACATATGGAAGAAGTGCCCGCGGTGTCAAAGTAATCAATGTCAAAGACGAGCAGAAAGTCTCAACTGTCGCTGTTATGGACCCGGAATCCGAAGAACCTGCTGAAGCAGACGAAAACAATACAGAAGAAGCAGTATCCGAAGAATAACACAGTAAAAACCTGTCAGCGTATTATGGTCGAATGACCAGAGATCTGACAGGTTTTCTTTTGGTTTTACACATCAAAGAAATCGGTTTTTTCGGTCTTTTTCAGATAATACAGAAGTGACCCAACCATGATCAGGATCATTATTGTACTGTAGATGTATTCGCTGAAAGGGATATGCAGGATCTGACTGCATACATTTCGTATATTCAACACTGGTCCGGATAATGGAATGACAGCACATAATACATATAACAACCATACTGCAGGAACCGATAACAGGAACAGCGACACGTAATTCCTGGTGATCTGAACAATTCCATATACTGCCGGTATACTGATCAATAATGCGCACAAAGCCAGCAAGGCATGCATCAGGTAGTATGTACCGAAAGATACATCGTTCCAGCAGAACTGATAACAGAGAATACTTGAGACAGGCATATTCCAGTAATGGGGTAACCGGTAAATATATGCATACAGACTGCCAAGAGGAATCACCCAGAACAGATATAGTACAGCACCGCTGATCAAAGCTGTTTTCATGTGTAATATGCGTATCCTGCGTCCTTGTTTTGTTGTATATAGCGTTCCTGTCATATCCTGAAACCGGTCATATGCAAAATAAGGACCAAGAATTACAAACACACTGGCAAGCAGAAACAATATCACAGTTTTCCAAAAATCACTGACTAAATCCGCCCGGGCATTGGTTACAAGTATCTGCCACGCATGTTCATCCAATTTTTTCTGAATCAGATCATACTCTGCTTGTGTAAGAAATGAGTTTTGATACAGTACATCATCGTAAAACAGTTCAGCAATGTCATTCGCGTCAGATTTCTTATACAGATCAATCGTCGTAAGCCAATTGGTGTAGATCTGATATTTCCAGTAAACTCGGTATTTTTCTTCATCTTCATTAAATAAATTGTGGATCTGATCATTCAGAGCATTAAATTCATTAGATTTTTCAGGGGAATCAACTACAAAGTTATCTCTCCATGTGATAAACGATTCTCTTGTCGTTATTTCATTATTTTGGAAAAACGGTATCTGAGTTAATATTTCCGCATATACCGGATCGATCGTTTTTTCAATATCATCATAAATATAGGTAATGGCATTCTCATCCAGTTTCGAAAATCCGTTTTCCTGCAGTTCATCGATTACTTCCTGTTCATAATCGTAGTAAGAAAGATACTCCTGATTTTGCTGCATAGACCAAAGCGCAACGATCAGAACTGCAATTAACGGTATTACATACAGATGACAGAATGCTTTTTTTAACTCCATTCTTATCATGCATTCAGATCCTTTCTGAAATAGATTTTTAAACCGGTCAATACCATAACGATCGTAATGATGATCCATACAATACAGATCCATGTTTCCTGCATTGGAATGACACTATACAGATCCATATCTGTAAACCACATATATTCCAGATATGCCGTCATGACAGGATTCCATACAGATAATTCAAATAGAGCAAACAGATCTGTTCGAACGAATACATACGCTGCCAGAAACAAAAGGAGCACACTGCTGAAAAGTGTCATTAGTGTCTGCAGAGAACTGTTCTGTCTCAGTGATAAAGCATAGGAAATGCCATGAAAGATGCAAGCTAATACGAACTGAAGAAGCAAATGTATTTGTAATGCATGCATTCCCGTTAAAGGAATCCAGGAGACGAATGGAATCGGCATCACACTTGAAAAACGAATATGGAATCCGGTAGACAGGCTGGATCGTAAGAAACTATCCAGATGACAGTAAATGCATAGATACAGAAATGTTCCGCCGGCGATGAAGATCCATGTGGCAAAGACCAGGATCAAAGAAGCAATATATCCTGTCTTTTGTATATTTCTGCCTGTCTTTGTTGCGGCAATGCTCTGTTCTGTACAAGCCTGCCTGTCTTCGTAAGCGGTCCATATGGCGATTCCGGATGCATAAAGAAGTATTTCCAGTGTCACCAGTCTCATTAACATAGAAAACAGAGAGTCATATATATCCGATGTATAAGATCCACATGACAGATGCAGATATTCTTTCTGATTCTGAATTTGATCGATCCTGTCCTGCAGTTTTGCATATTTCTGTTCCATCAGTTTCTGATTTCGAATCATTGGGACCAGGTCACTTAATTGACTGTAAATGTCTTTTGCTGTGACTTCTTCCCATGGATTGGAAATGCTGTACAGATCACTGACTAATACGTTCTTTTGAAGACTGTCTTCCAGTGATTCTCCTGCAGCGATGCTTTTTTCGGTAATCTCAATACCGTTATCTCTGGTAAAATCTGCCAGGTATTTCGGGTATGTCTGGTTTGCAAATGTGATATCGGCGATATAAACATTCAGCAGAAGACATGCGATTGCATAAAACAAGAAGAATTTAGCCTGCAAAAGATGTCTGATTCGGAGAATAACCAGTTTTCCTGTCATTTTCGTATACCGTAGATCATCAAATAAACATCCTCCAGAGTTGGTTTCAAAAGCTTACAGCCCGGAAGTGGTTTATTGGAACAAACCCTCAAGATCGTTCCGTTATCTGATGGCTGTTCTTCAAGTACTTTTGCGTTATGCGGCAATAAATAGTCCTGTGGAACGGCATAGATTTTTCCATCCAGGATGGAACGAATATTTGCCGGTGTATCGTTAACATATACGGTCTGATCTTTCAGAAATATGACACGGTCTGCCAGTGTTTCTATATCCGATACAATGTGAGTGGAAAGAAGAATGATTCGATCGGATGACATCTCATGAAGCATATTGCGGAAATTTACCCGTTCTCCCGGATCCAGTCCGGCAGTCGGTTCATCCAGCAGAATCAGTTTCGGATCATTCAACAATGCCTGGACGATCGCAGCTCTCTGCAGCATTCCTCCGGAATAGTTTTTCAGTTTTTTCCGATCATCCGGATCCAGATTGACTCGTGTCAATAATGTACGTATCTTTTCTTCAGCCGCATCATGCGGAATACCCTGTAAAACAGCAATATAACTAAGGAAATCAAATGCTGTGTAATTACGGTAATATCCCGGTTTCTGCGGCATATAGCCAAGAATACTGCGATATTCAGCACCAAGTGACAGTATCTCCTGTTCATTCCAGTAGATCGATCCTTCGGTTGGAAACAATAATGTAGCTATAAGCTTCATCAGTGTCGTTTTACCAGCTCCGTTTGGCGCAATGATTCCATATATACCGGGACCGATCTCAAGATTGATATCCTTTAATACTTCTTTTTTTCCATATCGTTTGGATACATGTTCAATTCGCAGCATATTCACCTCCAGACCGGTAGATCGACCGGTATTCCTGTATCAGCAGGGTCGTATATACGAGCAAGGAAATAAAAATGATAATAATGGCAGCGGGACGGGGCAGCGTCATTAGAAAACCATTGACAGGCTGCGGATCAAACAGAAAACATATAGAAACAAACATCCAGATCATTGGCATGATGTATGACGCCAGAAATGATACAGAGCGAAGTACGATCAGCAATGTGCCGACTGAGTATAGTAATAATCCCAGGTAGTTCACAATACAAAGCTGAAACAACGGTATTTCAGCAGCTGGATTCATGGAACAAAGAACGGAAAATACTGTAGACATCAGAATTGAAGCAATTGTCATTATGATCATCTGTGTACACATAACTTCTTTTCCCCGATATTTAAATGTCAGTTTTGTCTCTGTCATACCTATAGAATGGTCTTTCCATACAGAAAGGCACTGAAATAACAAAAACGGAATAGGGGATAGTATAAATCCATACAGATAAATATAGGAATATTCCGGATTCATACTAAGAAACAGACTCATATACAGAATAACGACACAAATCAGTATGAGGGAAAGTGTATCTTTCATGCCAAAGAAGAGATAACGGAATCCAATCGTTTCTGATACCCGATGACGAATAACTGATCCGGATGGTATATTCTGCATGGACGTGTCCAGTATTTTCTGAATGGAATGATCGATTATTTCTTCATTTGGATATTCAATCTTTATATTCTTGTTCATAAGTCCTCCGTATATATTTAAGTAGCCTGTAGTATTTTGCTTTGACATTGGATTCCGGAAGATGAACGGCCTGTGCTATCTCAGAAAATGAAAATTCTTCATAGAGATGCAAATACCAGATCTCCTGTAATAATGGTTCCATTGTCTTAATTGTTTCCTCTATTTCTTCCAACAGAATGCGGTCATGTATGATTTTTTCCAAATCAGATGGATCTGTAAAATCAGAGGAGACATCTTCAGGCAAAGAAACATAGGTATTCAATCGTGTATGATCTAAATATTTTCGAAATGCAATGTGATACAGCCATGTGCGGAATGAAGATAATGCAGGATTGTATGTATTTATTGACCGCAATACAGAAATGAATGTTTCCTGTGAAAGATCCAGAGCATCAGTCTTATTCCGGCAGTGACTGTACTGAAACGAGTATATTTCTTTATAATATTTGCGAATCAGGCGGTCCGCACTGTCTCTGTCATTTCGTTTTTGGATTTTCCGGATCCATTTCATATCTTCTGTCTGCATCTGATCCTCTTTCGCTTATATATACGGTGTTAATACAATAATCGTTGCATGAAAATAAAAAAACTGAATTTCTATTCAGTTTTTATATGCAAGCATGTTATTTTGATTTCTTCTTCTTTTTGGAAGCCTTCTCACTTTTTTCGGCTTTTTCAGCTTTTTCCGCTTTCTTTGCGGTTTTGCGTATATCGTTCTGGATCAGTTCCGTGACATACGATTTTACACCTTCTTTACTTTCCAGCCATTCAATAATATCAGCTTCATCCTTGATGTTAAAACGAATAGAGAAGGAACGATAGTTCTTTCTATTGTACTCGTTATTGTACTGAAGCTTCTTCTGATACTGTAATTCCTTATTCTTCTTATTGTCTGCCATATACCCTTACCCTTATGTTGTACGTACTAGTTTAAGTATAATACGACTTGTGAACCTTGACAAATAATAAAGTTAACGCCTAAAATATTTTAGAATACGTTGATGAGGACAAGTAGTTACAGATCTGTTATGTAGAAAGTCAGCGGTTGATGAAAGCTGTCACGATCGTAATGAAATCCACCTCGGAGTGAAACCAATACTTTCCGGACTGTCCGTTATCCAGATACCAGAGTGATCCAATTGTTTCACGTGAAACAATTGTGATAAGAAGGGTGGCACCGCGATCTATCGTCCCTTTGCTGAGGGACGTTTTTATTTTAAAGGAGAAAGAAAATGATCGACATTAAACTGATTCGTGAAAATCCTGAGATTGTAAAAGAAAACATCAAAAAGAAATTCCAGGATGAAAAGCTTGTTCTTGTGGATGAAGTATTACAGATGGACAAAGAGTACCGTGCTGCGAAGACAAAAGGTGACAGTCTGCGCGGTGAAGTAAACAAGACTTCCAAGCAGATCGGTATGTTCATGCGTGAAGGGAAAAAGGAAGACGCAGAGAAAGCAAAAGCCCGTGTTAAAGAAATCAACCAGGAACTGCAGGATCTGGAAGTCGCTGAACAGAAACTGGAAGAAGAAATCAAAACCAGAATGATGGTTATTCCGAATATCATTGATCCTACAGTACCGATCGGTAAAGATGACTCTGAAAACGTTGAAATTGAAAAGTTCGGTGAACCGATTATCCCGGATTATGAAATTCCGTATCATACAGATATTATTGCAACATTTGACGGTCTGGATCTGGATTCCGCAGGCAGAACATCCGGTAATGGCTTCTATTATCTGAAAGGTGATGTTGCACGTCTTCATTCCTCGATTCTTGCATATGCGCGTGATTTCATGATCAACAGAGGATTCACATACTTCATTCCGCCGTTCATGATCCATGGCGATGTTGTAAAAGGCGTTATGAGTTTCAAAGAAATGGAAAATATGATGTATAAGATCGAAGGAGAAGATCTCTATCTGATCGGTACATCGGAACATTCCATGGTTGGACGCTTTATTAACCAGCTGATTCCGCAGAAAGAGCTTCCTTATGCTCTGACATCGTACAGCCCGTGCTTCCGTAAAGAAGTTGGTGCACATGGAATCGAAGAAAGAGGTCTTTACAGAGTCCATCAGTTCGAAAAACAGGAAATGGTAGTAGTTTGTGAGCCGGAAGACTCCAAAAAATGGTATGACATCCTGTGGAAGAACACAGTAGACTTCTTCCGTACGCTGGATATCCCGGTCAGAACGCTGGAATGCTGCTCTGGTGACCTGGCAGATCTGAAGGTAAAGAGCTGCGATGTAGAAGCGTGGTCACCTCGTCAGAAGAAATATTTCGAAGTCGGAAGCTGCTCTAACCTCGGTGATGCACAGGCAAGACGTCTGAATATCCGTATTCGCGGTGAAAAAGGCAACTATTTCCCGCATACACTGAATAACACGGTAGTCGCTCCGCCGAGAATGTTAATTGCGTTCTTCGAAAACAATCTTCAGGCAGACGGAACAGTAAAAATTCCGGAACCGCTTCGTCCATATATGGGCGGACAGGAAAAACTCGTTCCTACGAAGTAATCATTGTTTCACGTGAAACAAAATCCGCTATTGATTACAGAAACAGTTTTGCTATAATAATCACGGTACAACAAGTATGCTCAGAACCTGGTCAGGACCGGAAGGTAGCAGCCATATGGACCTCTGCTTGGGTGTACCATTTTTAATTCTTATGAAAACACCGGAATATTTTATGAAATTAGCCTTAAAAGAGGCAGAAAAAGCACAAAAAATCGATGAAGTGCCTGTTGGATGCGTCATTGTACAGGATGATAAGGTTATTGCACGAGGTCATAACCAGAAAGAAAAGAAACAGCAGGCAATTCTTCATGCTGAGATCGTCGCAATACAGAAGGCCAGCAGGAAACTTGGTAACTGGAATCTGAAGGATTGTGATCTGTATGTAACACTTGAACCATGTATGATGTGCACCGGTGCAATCATTCAATCCAGAATTCGAAATGTTTACTACGGAACGGAAGATCCGAAAGGCGGATGTACGGACACATTGATCGATATACGCAAATTAGAGCGTATCAATCATCATCCAGGCATCTATTCCGGTGTAATGAAAGAAGAATGTGCGAATATTCTGAAAGAATTCTTCAAAAATAAGCGTAAAACCAAGAAATTGGAGCAAAATGCGTAATATTAAACCCGGAATCCTGCAATAGCATGCAGGATTTTGTTATAATTATGCATTATACGGGTGACTATATGGGAAGAACAGCACTTTATCAGAAATACAGATCCACGACATTTGATGAGGTCGTAGGACAGGAATATGTTGTCAAATCGATTCGAAATGCAGTTCGAAGCGATAAAATCGGCCATGCTTATTTATTCTGCGGCCCAAGAGGCACCGGAAAAACAACTATGGCCCGTCTGCTGGCTAAATCTGTGAACTGTGAGAACAGAGCAGAAGCACCTTGCGGACACTGTGAGAACTGCATAGCTTCCGCAAATGGCACACATCCGGATATTATTGAGATCAATGCAGCAAACGAAACACACGTGGAAAACATCCGTGAACTCATTGAACGTGCAAGATTAGCCCCAATGCAGGGCAAATACAAGATCTATATCGTCGATGAGGTGCATCAGCTGTCCTCCGCTGCCTCCAGCGCACTGCTGAAGACACTGGAGGAGCCGCCGGAGAACGTGATTTTCGTCCTGGCAACGACGGATCCGCAGAAATTACTGCCGACGATCATCTCCCGCTGCCAGCGCTTTGATTTCACAAGAGTCAACACCTGGCAGATCCGTGACCATCTGATGAAAATCGGTGAAAAAGAGGGCATCTATATAGATAAGGATGCAGCGATGATGATCGCAGACCTCTCAGAAGGCGGTATGCGTGACGCGTTAAGTATTATGGACCAGTGTGCGGCATATACAGATGACCATATCACACTGGAGGAGATCGATAAGATCTACGGTCTGACGACAACAGAAGAAAAAGTCGATCTGATCCACAATATCAATACCGGCGATATTGAGTCGATCCTGAAAAAGATGCAGGCGTACGAGCAGCAGGGTCTGGATCTGCAGAGATATACAGACGGTCTCATTGAGATCCTGAAAGACTGCACCGTATACGCAAATACCGGAAAGAAAGAACTGCTTTCGATCCTTACAGGAGAACAGGCAGAACAGCTGGCGCAGGAAAACATATCCACTGCGTACCTGGCAATGGCACAGGAATTCCTGGAGACGAAAAACCAGTTCCGTTTCGCAGTTAACGCAATCAGCTGTATGGAGATCCACTGTCTGAAGCTGATGAACGATCAGAACAGAATCGAACAGAAAACCGTACAGTATGTGCAGCCAAAACCTGTTCCGAAGCCGCAGCCGCAAGTGATTCAGCCGGTCGTTCAGAAAGAAGAAAAACCGATGGAGATCCAGCCGGAAACACCTGCAGAAATCACTCTGAAACCAGCAGAAGAACCCGCTGAAACAGCACCGGAAAACGAAGAAACAGAAAGTTTCGAAATACATGCAAGCATACCAGAGAAAGAAGCACCTGAACTGGATGCGGAAAAAGTCGTAGAATTGCTTGTTCAATGCAATAAACAGGCAAAAACGGAGTTTGAAGAAGCATACATGCATGTATCAGAAGAAGCCAGTTTTGAAGACCAGAAATACGCTGTTCTTCTGAACCAGGCAAAGACCGCTGCAGCAGGAAAAGACTGCGTGATCCTGACGGTGCATTCACAGGCAATTGCCAACCGGATCAACGATCCGATGATGAACGAACAGCTGTATTATTTCCTGCAGAGAACCGTGCAGTCGGATAAAATGCTGTATGCGGTACAGGACAGTGTTTACCAGGAAGCCGTCCGTCTCTTTGTAGAGAAACGAAAAGCCGGAACACTTCCGGAACCGTGTACGATCGTAAAGTACACACAGGATGAAGTAAAAGAACTGACCCCTGAAGAGAAAGTGATAAATCTCTTCGGTAAAGAAAATGTAACGATCATAGGAGGAGAATAACGTGGATATCCAGAAATTAATGGAACAGGCACAGGCAATGCAGCAGAATCTTGGCAAGATCCAGGAAGAACTGAATGCAACGATCTACGAAGGCGTTTCCGGTTCGGACGAAGGCGTAAAAGTCAAAGTCAACGGAGCCAATGAAGTACAGGAAGTTCTGATCAGTGAAGAACTGATGAACCCGGAAGACAGAGAAATGCTGCAGGACATGATCCTGATCGCTGTTAACAACGCTGTCGAAAAAGCAGCGGCGGACAGAGAAGACAAGCTGGGCGTCATGGCTTCCGGTATGAATTTCCCGGGGTTCTGAGGAATGTATCCGAAAAGTCTGAATGAACTGATCGAATGCTTTCGCTATCTGCCCGGCGTAGGCGAACGGACTGCCGAACGTTTTGCCCTGAAGATAGCGGAAATGAATGAAGAAGACGTAACACGGTTTGCCCGCTCACTGGTCTATGTAAAAGAACATCTGCATCACTGCAGTGTATGCGGCAATCTCACAGATGATGATATATGCGAGATCTGTGCCGATGAAAAACGTGATCACCGGCAGATCCTCATCGTTGAATCTTCCCGCGATGTCAACGCGATGGAAAAGACAAGGGAATTCTTCGGTGTATACCATGTACTGAACGGTCTGATCTCCTCAAGCAAAGGCGTCATGCCGGAAGATCTGGATCTTGAACTTCTTCTGAAACAGGCAAAAGACGCCAGAGAGATCATACTGGCAACCAGTACGACGATCGACGGTGAAACGACCGCGATGTATCTCGGCAGACTGCTTAAAGAAACCTATCCCGAACTTCTCGTAACACGTATCGCGCACGGACTTCCGTCCGGCGGCTTACTGGATTACGCAGATGAGATGACACTTTCACATGCTCTTTCCGACCGGAAAGAGATCCGTTAAATTCCACTGAATAAGGAGGACACCATTTATGAACAACGATTTACGCATCGCACAGGCAGCGACTCTGGAAGATATCTATACGATCGCCGCAAAAGCAGGTATTGCTGCAGAAGCACTTGAGCCTTATGGAAAAGACAAAGCAAAGATCTCTCAGGATTTCATTAACAGCGTCAGTGACAGAGAAGACGGCAAACTGATCCTCGTCACAGCAATTACACCGACCAAGGCCGGTGAAGGAAAATCCACAACAACAGTAGGTCTCGCAGATGGTCTTGCCAAAGAAGGCAAGAATGTCATGGCATGTCTGAGAGAACCGTCCCTCGGTCCGGTATTCGGATTAAAGGGCGGCGCAACCGGCGGCGGCTATGCCCAGGTCGTTCCGATGGAATCCATCAACCTGCACTTCACAGGTGATATGCACGCCATCACATCCTGCAACAACCTCATCGCTGCGATGCTGGACAACTCCATGTTCCAGGGCAACCCGCTCAACATCGATCCGGAGAAAGTCGTCTGGAAGAGATGTCTGGATATGAATGACCGCACACTGCGCGACATCACCATCGGTCAGCTCAAGCGTACAAACGGCGTTGAGCGTCAGGACCACTTTGTTATTACTGTAGCGACAGAAGTTATGGCGATCCTGTGTCTTTCGGACGATCTCAAAGATTTCGAAAACCGTATTTCCCGCTGCATCGTCGCTTATACATACGACGGCAAGCCGGTCACAGTCAAAGACATTGACGCTGCCGGTGCAGCAACAGTCATCATGAAGGAAGCACTCAAGCCGAACCTCGTACAGACACTGGAACACACACCGGTTCTTGTACACGGCGGACCTTTCGCAAATATCGCTCACGGCTGCAACTCTGTGATCGCTACAAAATTCGCTCTCAAACTGGCTGACTATGTCGTTACAGAGGCAGGCTTCGGCGCTGACCTCGGTGCTGAGAAGTTCCTCGACATCAAGTGCCGTTCCGCAAACCTGAAACCGAACGCAGTAGTCATCGTTGCGACTGTACGTGCTCTCAAGATGCACGGCGGCGTTGACGCAGCGGATCTGGAAACAGAGAATGTCGAAGCGATGCTCAAAGGAACAGAAAACCTCCAGAAGCACATCGAATCCATCCAGGCATTCGGCGTACCGTACATCGTAGCCATCAATAAGTTCTCCAAAGATACACCGGCAGAAGTCAGCGCGCTGCTGAACTGGTGCAGAGAGAACAACTATCCGGTCGAAGAAGCAGACGGATGGGCAAACGGCGGCGAAGGCATGCGCGAACTGGCAAAGAAAGTCGCAGAGATCGTGGAAGGCGAAACACACTATGCGCCGATCTATGATGTGAACAGCTCCATCGAAGATAAGGTCAACACGATTGCAACAACGGTATACGGTGCCGACGGTGCAGTATTCTCCGATCTTGCCAAAGAAAAGATTGAGCAGTACAAGGCTTATGGATGGGACAAACTGCCGGTATGCATGGCCAAGACACAGAACTCCCTCTCCGATGATGCAAATCTGAAGGGAAGACCGAGAAACTACAAGATCAATGTAAAAGACATTTCCATTTCTGCCGGCGCAGGCTTCGTTGTCGTTTACACAGGCAGTATCCTGACTATGCCGGGTCTGCCAAAAGTACCAGCCGCAGTCCATATGGGAGTAGACGAGAAAGGCGAGACATACGGTCTCTTCTGATCAGGTATCACTATGAGTTCGATCGCATACGTAACAGATGACAGAATGCTGGAATACCACCGGCTCTGCCGAAATCACGAGATGATCTTCTGGCGTCTCTCGAGCAAAAAGAGATTCACCGATTTTCATAACGGAGATCTGCTGTTTTTCTATGCGCGCGGACCCATGTCCCGGAAAAAGGGACTCATCGGGTATGCCCACTTTGACTCCATCCGGCGGCTGTCGGTGAAGGCAATGTGGGATACCTATAAAGATATGACCGGCTATGACTCCTATGAAAAACTCTATGAGACCATCAGCCGGGCAGCCAAGGGACAGGAGATACCGAAACGGCTGAACTGCCTGTACCTGAAAGACGTAGTATTCTTCATGACGCCGATCTGGCCGAAAGAAGTGCAGCTTGAGATTCCATCGAATCTGGAAAGCTACTGCTACATTGACAAAGAAGATCCGCAGATCACGGTACGCATCCTGCGCAAGGCCGAAGAACACGGCATTGACGTCTGGAGCTGGGACTCTGCGGAAAAGCCGGAAGAGATCTTCCGGGAAGATGCCGTACGCCACACCGTGGCTATGGTTTCCCGGGAAATAGAAGCCGGACCGTATTCGCGCAGACAGTTGACAGAAGCCGGCCGTCTGGCAGCGGCACAGGCGGAAGAAGAAGGCTGGGAACGTATCCGCGGCTGTAAAACAAGCTGTTTCCGCGCCGATCCCGAGTCGATCGAGATCGCTCTGCCGTTCGTATACGGACAGAAAGACAGAACAACACAGACGCAGATGCTGCTGGGCCGTATGGTCATGTACAGCGAACTGCTGAAAAAAGAAGAATCCGGAAAACAGATCCGTTTCCGTGTACTGGGCGAATCTGTTCCGGATGACGTCAGAGAGATGGTGAACAGACTGAATGAAAGACTTTGATATCATTGTGATCGGCGGCGGACATGCCGGAATCGAAGCTGCGCTTGCAGCGGCGAGACTGGGAAAGAAAACGATGCTGCTGACACTGAGTATTGAAAATATCGGAAAGATGCCGTGCAATCCGTCCGTAGGCGGTCCTGCAAAGGGCATCGTTGTCCGGGAGATCGACGCCCTGGGCGGACAGATGCCGATCACGGCAGATGCCACGGCGCTGCAGTTCAAAATGCTGAACAGCGCAAAAGGTCCCGGTGTACGCGCTCTCCGCGTGCAGTCCGACAAGATCGAATACAGCCGGATGATGCAGAGAGTCTGTCTGAGCCAGCCGAATCTGACGGTCAAAGAAGGCATGGCAGTTCAGCTGTGCACGAAAGACGGAAAGGCAGAAGGCATTCTGCTCAAAGACGGTTCCCATATCACGGCAGAGATCATCATTCTGACGACCGGCACATACATGGCAGGCGTCAATATGATCTCCAGTGAAGTTGTACCGGGCGGACCGGACCGGGAAGAAACAACGGAAAACCTGAGCGCATCTCTGCGTGACGCCGGTATCCGTACATTCCGCCTAAAGACCGGCACACCGCCGCGCGTCCTTACAAAGACCATCGATTTTTCAAAAACCAACTATGAACCGGGCACAGACGCATTCCTGGCATTCTCCGACACAACGAAGTCAATTCTTCCGTTTGCGGAACAGGTACCGTGCTATATGACTTACACGACCCCGGAAACACATGAGATCATTCTGAGCAATCTGAATAAATCCAGTATGTACTCCGGCGTGGTAAAAGGCGTCGGGCCCCGCTACTGTCCGTCGATCGAGGATAAGCTCGTGCGGTTTAAAGACAAACCGCGCCATCAGCTGTTCCTGGAACCGGAATCCCGGCATATGGATACCACCTATGTACAGGGTTTCTCCACATCCCTGCCGCGGGATGTCCAGGAACGCATGACGCATACACTGCCGGGATTCGAAAACTGCATCATCAAAAAATATGCTTATGCGATCGAATATGATGCGATCGATCCGGTACAGATGCGTCCTTCGCTGGAAAACCGCATCATTGAGAATCTGTTTACTGCCGGTCAGGTAAACGGTACCTCCGGCTATGAAGAAGCTGCCGGTCAGGGAATCATTGCCGGCATCAATGCAGTGCGCAAGCTGGATGGTAAAGCGCCGATCGTTCTGTCACGCGATGAAGCCTATATCGGTGTTCTGATCGACGATCTGACGACCAAGGGAACGAAAGAACCCTATCGTCTTCTGACATCACGTGCGGAATTCCGTCTGCTGCTGCGGCATGACAACGCCGACCAGAGACTGCTGGAAAAAGGTTATGAGATCGGACTTATCGGACAGGAACGCTATGACGCGTACTGCCGCAATATGGAAGCTATCCGTGATCTCAAAGAACAGCTGGGTACGCTTTCCGTGTCGCAGAAGGAAAACCCGGAAGTCTCCGCTTATCTGGAATCACTCGGCTATGACGCCCTGGATCACCGGACAGCGGTATATGATCTGATCAAGCGTCCGGGCATCTCACTCAGCAGAGTTCTTTCCGGCTGTGATATGGATATGCCGGCCGATATCGCCGAACAGTGTGAGATCGAGATCCGCTATGAAGGATATATCCGCAAAGCGCGCCGGGAAGCCGCAAAGCTGAACGCTATGGACCGCGTACGCATCCCGCAGGACATCAACTATGACGATGTGGACAACCTTTCCATCGAAGGAAGACAGAAACTAAAAGAATACCGTCCCGAAACCATGGGACAGGCATCCCGGATTTCAGGTGTAAACCCGGCTGACATTGCCGTTCTGGCAATTCATCTGAAACAGAAAGAAGGAAAAGCATGAGATACGAAGAAGTGATCTCCAACGTCAATATCTACGGTCTGGAAGAATCCATGAAAGGATCCTGGTATCCTGTAACGGTCGATTCCTCCGGAATGAACGAAGACACAAAAGATTTTGAATACAGACCGTCCGGCGCAATGACCGGAAGCGGACGCGACAGTTTCCTGAACGGCATCATCGTTCAGTTTGATCTGACATTTACCAATAAGGCATGGGTGGAAGCGGAACGCTACCACTTCCTGGACTTCATCAATACCCAGTCGCCGATGCACCGCATGACTACATATGACCTGGATCAGGCTTATATCGAATATACTGATCCGCGCATTGTAGAGATCATGAAGGAAAAGGTAAAAGACTACAACGAACTGCAGGAAGACATCAATACCCGGAAAGAAGAAGGAAAAGATGTCACGACCCTGAAGGATCTCTCCAAAGAGAAATACCTGGAGATCCTGTATTCCAATCCGGCAGGTTTCCGTCTGACTGCCCGCATGACAACAAATTACAGCCAGCTGAAAACGATCTACTTCCAGAGACATGAGAACCGACTGCCGGAGTGGCAGGCTTTCTGTGAGTGGATCACAACACTTCCGTACAGTGAATTCATCATTGGCGGAAACACTAAATAAGGGTACGTATAACCGGATTGTGGATAAATCATTTTTCAACAATCCATCCTGCGAACTGCCGCAGGTCATGATACAATAGCAGAGCCTTGGAGTGCCGTATGACAATTGAAGAACTGATGACAGAAGTACAGTGGATCCGGAATGACAGAGAAACAGCCGCAAAAGCGCTGGCTCAGTATCTGGAACTGCTTCTGGAATGGAATCAAAAAATGAATCTGACGGCGATCAAAGAGCCTGCCGAAGTTGTGGAAAAGCATTTCTACGACTGTCTTCTGCCGCTTTCCACGGGAAAGATCACCGGCACAGTATGCGATGTAGGAAGCGGAGCCGGCTTTCCTTCCGTCGTCTGGAAGATCGCCGATCCGTCTCTCGATGTAACGATCGTGGAACCGACCGGCAAACGCTGCCTGTTCCTGCAGGAAGTCATACGCAGCCTGGGTCTTACCGGCATCCGGGTATGCAATGAACGGGCAGAAGACCATGTAAAAGAAAACCGGGAACGGTACGATGTCGTAACGGCACGTGCTGTTGCCTCGCTTCCGGTACTGGCGGAACTGTGCATTCCGCTTGTACGGAAAGGCGGCCTGTTTGCCGCAATGAAAGGCGCAAAAGGAGAAGAAGAGGCTTCTTCTGCCGGTCACGCCATGAAAATACTGGGCGCGGAACAGGAATCACTGCAGAACTGTCAGCTTCACGGCGGTGATGTGCGCATCAATTTGTATTACCGCAAAACTGCCAAGACGCCGCCGCAGTATCCCCGCAGCTATGCACAGATCAAAAAGAAACCTCTCTGAAAAGGAGTGAATATGCGTCAGTCTGGAAAAAGTTTTTTAGATATATTCAGCAAACAGGAAAGCAGCCGGATCAAAGAGATCCCGGTTGATAACATACAGCCGTCCCGCTGCCAGCCCCGCCTTCATTTTGATGAGGACGCGCTGGCGGAACTGGCACAGTCGATCCGTGAAAACGGACTGATCCAGCCGATCACCGTAAGACAGATGGATGATCATTACGAGATCATCGCCGGTGAACGCCGCTACCGTGCGTGTATCCGTGCCGGCTTCCGGGAGATCCCGTGCTACATCATGTCGCCGAGCGATGAAGAAGCGGCGCAGATGGCACTGGTGGAAAACGTGCAGCGCCAGGATCTTTCCGCAATCGAGGAAGCCAAGAGCTACGTGCAGATCATGCGCCAGGCATCCATGACGCAGGAACAGGTCGCGAAAAAGATCGGTAAATCCCAGTCGGCAGTCGCCAACAAGATCCGTCTTCTGAATCTTCCCGAAGAGATCCAGGAAGGCGTCGTTGACGGCCGCATCACCGAGCGTCACGCCCGCGCACTTCTGTCCGTTCCGCAGGAACAACAGAAAGACGCGTATCACAAAGTCATCGACGAAGGATGGAATGTCCGCCAGACAGAAGACTATGTGGAAGCGATGGAAGCGCCGAAGAAACGCAAGCGCCGGCAGAAAACAAAAGGATTTGCCAGAAACATTCAGATCGGCATCAACACGATCAACGAAGGCGTGAAGATGATCGGGAAAATGGGAATTAAAGTCAGTGTAGAAACAACAGAGACGGATGATGCTGTACGCATGGTCATCCGCTTTCCGAAATAAGAGGGCAGCATATGGGAAAAATTATCGCAATAGCCAATCAGAAGGGCGGTGTCGGAAAAACAACGACCAGCATCAACCTGGCCGCCGGCCTTGCCTATTATGACCGCAAGGTACTGCTGGTGGACTTCGATCCGCAGGGCAACGCCACACACGGCATCGGCGCCAACAAAGTCGGTTTTGAGAAAAGTGTATATGACGTACTGATGGGGGACGACACGGTGGAAGATGTCGCTGTACATCTGCAGATGCCGCCGCTGGATGTTCTTCCGGCTACGATCGATCTCTCCGGTGCCGACGTTGACATGGCAGGCTACGAAGTCGGCCGTGAAAAACTGCTAAAGCGCAAACTGGACGCGGTCAAAAACAATTATGACTACATCATCATCGACTGCCCGCCGGCACTCGGTCTTCTAAACACCAACGCGCTGACCGCCGCAGATACGGTCATGATCCCGGTACAGTGCGAATATTTCGCACTGGAGGGACTCACACAGCTGCTCAGTACGATCCGCCTTGTACAGAGACTGTGGAATCCGCGTCTTTCCATCGAAGGCGTGCTGCTGACAATGTTTGACGCCCGCACAAAGCTTTCCGTGGAAGTCCAGCAGGAAGTCCGCAAATACTTCAAGGAAAACGTATATAAAGGATATATCCCGCGCAACGTGCGTCTTTCAGAAGCGCCGTCCCGCGAAGTATCCATCTTTGAGTACGATACCCGCTCCGAAGGAGCCAAGGCATATGCACAGCTCGTAAAAGAAGTTCTTGTTCAGAACGAGAGGAGAAAATAATGGCAAAGGACGCCAAAAAAGGTCTGGGAAGAGGACTGGACTCCATCTTCGGAACCGACGTGAATCAGTTCCTGGATGATATCCAGAACCGTGCCGCCGAGGTACCGGGAAGAAAAGAGATCCGTGTCCCGATCAGTGAGATCCGTCCCAATCCGTACCAGCCCCGTAAGGAATTTGACAAGGATGCCCTGAATGAACTGGCGGATTCCATCCGCACCCACGGCATCTTTACACCGCTGCTCGTACGCAAAAGCGTCTCCGGCTACGATCTGATCACCGGTGAAAGACGTCTGCGCGCCGCAAAGATCGCAGGTCTCGATACCGTACCGGCTATCTCTGTAGATTTTACAGAAGAAGAGATGATGGAGATCGCCATCCTCGAAAACGTACAGAGAGAAGACCTCAATCCGATCGAAGAAGCGACCGCCTACGATTCCCTGGTCAAGAAACTTGGCTATACGCAGGAAAAACTGGCGGAGCGCGTCGGCAAGTCCCGCGAGTACTGCGCCAATATCATGCGTCTTCTCAAGCTTCCCGCCGAAGTGCAGAACATGGTCATCGATAAGAAACTGACAATGAGCCATGTCCGTCCGCTTCTCGCCCTGGACAGCGAAGACGATATGACCGAAACAGCCCGCCGGATCCAGAAAGAAAAACTCTCTGTCCGCGAAGTCGAAAAGTATATCCGTGAGCGCAATAAACCGAAGCCTGTCCGTACGCATACCGATGACAGAGACCCGGCGATCCGCGCACTGGAAGAACGCATGTCCGAAAAACTCGGCACCCAGGTCACCTTCCGCAAAAACGCATTCACGATCGCTTTCGCAGATGTTGAAGACATGAACCGCATTCTGGAACTGCTCGGCTGTCTGGAAGAAAGTCTTGCGGAATGAGAAAGTTTCACCTTCCGGAAGGCTACGGAAGAACGATCGCAGTCATAACATGCCTCGGTCTTCTGACCGGCTTTCTGGATATCCGGTATGCACTGGGCTTCGGACTGGGGGCGCTCGCATCCATCCTGCTGTATTTCCGCAATGACAGTTTCTGGTCCGATGTGCTGGATACCGGCACTTCAACGAAGTATACGGGAATTTTTCATTTTCTGATCAATTACCTGATCATGGCAGGCGTTCTGCTTGCAGGTGCCTTCCTGCCGCAGTTTTTCAATATATTTGCATGCGCTGCAGGCTTAATGCTTATCAAAATTTCTGTTATAGTTAAAGAAGCATTTCCTAACATTCGGAAAGGAGGGAAAGAATGACGATCCAGTCGGATGTATATACGATCATATTGGAGACGATTCTGATGGCCGCCGCGATCATTGCTCT
This sequence comes from Solobacterium sp., assembly GCA_017510405.1. Classification (GTDB taxonomy): domain Bacteria; phylum Bacillota_I; class Bacilli_A; order Erysipelotrichales; family Erysipelotrichaceae; genus Bulleidia. The sequence goes on along the minus strand of JAFWNG010000001.1, from coordinate 56,985 downwards.
GTCAAAGAAATTTGATAAAGCGGATCCGCTGGCAAAACCGACCGGCATTCTTACGCCGATCCTGTGGGCAGTGGAAACTGTACACAGGACCTGCCGTGAAAATGTCGGCGATAAAATGGCTGACAGACTCACCCCGTATGTTCTTGTACTTTGGGCATATATCTTCATCTCCAATATCATCTCACTGTTCGGACTGTCATCTCCGACAGCCAATCTGAGCGTCACGCTTCTGCTGGCATTCCTCACATGGCTGATGATCCAGGCTGTTGAACTGAAGTATCAGGGAATCGGAGGATACCTGCACGGATTCCTCGAGCCGATCCCGGTGATGCTGCCGATGAACATCTTCGGCAAGTTCTCCACCATGGTATCGATGTCTCTTCGTCTATTCGGAAACATCCTGTGCGGCGGCATCATGATGCAGCTGATCTACTCATTCTGCCAGTGGATCTCCAACACACTGGTGGGACTGATCACCGGCGGCGTATCCGGTACGGTATTCAACTTTGTCGCACCGCTCATCGCACCGCTTCTGCATGCATATTTCGACCTGTTTGCAGGATTCATCCAGACGCTGGTATTTGTAACACTTACAATCGTATTGCTCGGGAATGACATTCCCGAAGAAGTAAAAAAGGCTTAAATAAGGAGGAGCTGAATTATGGATATTACACGTGGTTTAATTGCAATTGGTGCTGGTCTCGCCGTCTGTGCCGGTATGATGACAGGTCTTGGTGAAGGTACCTGTGCGGCGCATGCCTGTGATGCGATCGGAAGAAATCCGGAAGCGGAATCCAAGATCCGTTCGACGATGATCCTCGGTATCGCGTTATCTGAAACTGTTGCTATCTACGGACTGCTCGTATCTATCCTTCTGATGTTCGTATTCAATTAATCGAGGCAGACAATGATTGATATTGATGTACTAGGCCAATTGATACCAAATCCGGTGACAATGCTAGTGCAGCTCTGCAGTACGCTGATCCTGTTTTTACTCATGAAGAAATTCCTGTGGAGTTCCGTAAAGAACTTCCTGGATGTGCGGTCCGAAAAGATGCAGTCGGATCTCGCAGCTTCCGAACAGGCTAAACAGGATGCTTTAAAAGATCGTCAGAAAGCTCAGGAACAGCTGTCCGAAGCGTCTAAGAAATCCGAAGACATCGTCACTGCTGCAGTACGCCAGGCAAAGCAGGAAAAAGATTCCATTCTTGCCCAGGCAGACAAAGAAGCGGCGATCACGAAGCGGAAGGCGCATGAGCAGATCGAGGCAGAGCGGCTCGCTATGTACGACGACATGAAGAAAGAAATGGTCGAAGTCGCACTTGCTGCAGCCGGCAAACTGATCGGAGAAAACAACGCAGCGGATTATGACCGTGAAGCGATCTCCGCATTTGTAAAGGAAGCTTCCGATCATGGCGAATGAGATCGCAGAGCGGTACAGCCAGGGATTGTATGAACTTGCCCGGGAGACCGGAACGATAGAAGAGAAGAAAGAACAGGCAGAGGCCATTCTGAGTGTTCTGAATACTGAGCCGGACTTCAAGGTCTTTTTAAGAGCGGTCAAGATCACAAAGGCAGAAAAGCGGAATTTCATCGATACGGTATTTCAGGATTATCTCGACAAACATATGCTGAACTTCCTGAAACTTCTCATCGATAAAGGACGTTCCGGCTACATGGCAGATATTCTGAAGGGATATGTCGCTCTTGCAGACAGAGAACTGGGCATCTCCCATGCAGTTGTGGAATCCGCGCGTCCGCTGGCAGAGGAGGATCTGGAACAGATCCGCCTTGCACTGGAAAAACGTACCGGTAATAAGATCCGGATCGAGAACCGGATCGCACCTGAACTGATTGCCGGCATCAAGGTGATCACAGACAGTCAGGTAACAGATGTAACGATGAAGTCAAAGATTGACGGAATGAAAAAGGCATTGCTGAAAGGAGGGCGCGCATGAAGGATATTCGACCGGAAGAAATCAGCTCGCTCATAAAAGAACAGATAAAAAACTATGACCAGAAGATCCACTCGGATGATGTCGGTTATGTCATCTCCGTAGGTGACGGTATTGCCATGGTACAGGGTATCGACAAGGCAATGTCCTCCGAACTTCTGGAATTCCCGCACGGTGTCATGGGAATGGTGCTGAACCTTGAAGAAGATCACATCGGTGCCGTACTGCTCGGCAGTGACTCCGTGATCCGCGAAGGCGATGAAGTGCGCCGCACCGGACGTATCGTCGAAGTACCGGTCGGTGACGCGCTGCTCGGCAGAGTCGTCAACGCACTTGGTCAGCCGATCGACAACCGCGGAGAGATTATCACAACAAACACCCGTCCTGTAGAGCGTGTCGCTCCGGGCGTCATGACAAGACGTTCGGTATACCAGCCGCTTATGACCGGTCTTAAGATCATCGACTCCATGATCCCGATCGGAAAGGGACAGCGTGAGCTTATCATCGGTGACCGTGAAACAGGTAAGACAGCTATCGCTGCAGACACGATCATCAACCAGAAAGGCAAGAACGTAAACTGCATTTACGTCGCCATCGGTCAGAAGGAAAGTACCGTAGCCCGTCTTGTACAGAAACTGCGTGAGAACGACGCCATGAGCTATACGACCGTCGTTAATGCTTCGGCTTCAGAATCCGCGCCGCTGCAGTACATTGCACCGTACGCAGGCTGCGCAATGGGTGAGGAATGGATGGAACAGGGTAAAGATGTCCTCATCGTTTACGATGACCTGTCCAAGCACGCGGTTGCCTACCGTACCATGTCCCTGCTGCTCCGCCGTCCTCCGGGACGTGAAGCGTATCCGGGTGATGTCTTCTATCTGCACAGCAGACTGCTGGAGCGTGCTGCGAAGCTCAGCGATGAACTGGGAGGCGGTTCCCTGACAGCTCTTCCGATCATCGAGACACAGGCAGGTGATATCTCGGCATATATCCCGACAAACGTCATTTCCATTACAGACGGACAGATCTTCTTACAGACAGACCTGTTTGCGTCCGGTATCCGTCCGGCAGTAGACAGCGGTCTTTCCGTATCCCGTGTCGGTTCCAACGCCCAGACAAAGGCAATGAAGAAAGTTGCAGCTTCGCTGAAGCTCGACCTTGCCCAGTATCACGAAATGCTGACATTCTCCCAGTTCGGTTCCGATCTGGATGCCAGCACAAAGAGAATTATCAACCACGGTGCCAAACTGACAGAACTGCTCAAGCAGCCGCAGTACTCACCAATGTCCATGACTGACCAGGTGCTTTCCCTGTTCTCTGCACGCTATGGCTTCCTCGACCAGGTCGACACAGAAGACGTACGTGACTATGAACGGATGATGCATCATGCCTTCCACGATCAGTACGCAGATATCTGCAGTGAGATCGAAGAGAAGGAAATCATTTCCGATGATCTTAACAACAGAATGATGACGGCAATGAAAGAAGTGACGGATCAGTATCTGCTTGTCAAAGGAGCGAATGAATGAGTCAGTCAAAACAGGCATTGAGAACAAGAATCAGGTCTGTTAATTCGACGAAAAAAATAACAAAGGCGATGGAAATGATCGCCAATGCCAAACTGTTCCGGCAGAGATCCCGCATGGAAGCGAACAGGGAATACGCGCAGAGACTTCAGGATACGGTCGATGAGATCGTCATGAAGAATCCCGGAGTAGACTGCAGTTACCTGAAACCGAAGTCCAGCGAAGCAAAAGCGACAGTGATCTTCTGCAGTGACCTCGGTCTCTGCGGCGGATATAACCAGAATGTGCTGAAACTGGCAAAAGCGGAACTCCGTCTGGAAGATCCGGTCATTCTGATCGGTACATCCCTGTACCGGCAGATGAGAGAAGCAGGCTTCAACCTGCTGAATAAAGAACCGATCTCTTCAGATCACATTCACTTTCTGGAACTGAAAGAAAAGGTCGAAGAAGCCATCTATCTGTATGACAGAGACGAGGTCGGCACAGTACAGCTGCTGTATACGGAATTTGTCAATACAATGACATTCAGAGCACGCTTTGACCAGCTTCTTCCGTGTCTGCTCGATGAAGCAGCTATCCGGGAAGAAACAGAAAGTCATGACCGTATGAATGTAGAGACGATGTTCGATCCGGATCCGGAGACGATTCTTAATGAACTGATCCCGATGATGCTCTACGACGTCGCATATGCCGACTGGATGGAGTCCACCACCGCCGAACAGGGAAGCCGCAGAATGGCCATGAAGACAGCGTCGGACAACGCAGACGAACTCAGCGAAGAACTGAAGCTGGAATACAACAAGGCAAGACAGGCATCGATCACCCAGGAGATCACCGAGATCGTGGGCGGTTCCAATGCCGTGTAGAATGAGGAGATACGATTATGAACAATATTGGTAAGATCGTACAGGTCATCGGACCGGTCATTGATATCCGGTTCGAACCGGACAGCCTTCCGGCGATCCGGAATGCGATCCATATCCGCAATGAAGAAACAAATACGGAAATGACTGCGGAAGTGGCGCAGCATATCGGTGACGATATCGTCCGGTGTATTGCAATGAGTTCTACAGACGGTCTTGTACGCGGCATGAACTGTGAAGACAGCGGCAATGCCATTCAGGTACCGGTAGGCAACGAAGTCCTCGGCAGAATGTTCAACGTTCTCGGAAAGCCGATCGACGGACTCGGACCGGTCGAAGCGAAGAAGTATATGCCGATCCACAGAGAAGCGCCGTCCTTTGCACAGCAGCAGACATCCACCGAGATCCTGGAAACAGGCATTAAGGTCATTGACCTGTTATGTCCGTATTCCAAAGGCGGTAAGATCGGTCTGTTCGGCGGTGCCGGTGTCGGCAAGACAGTCCTGATGCAGGAACTGATCCACAACATCGCGATTGAGCACGGGGGACGAAGCGTCGTTGCCGGTGTCGGAGAACGCACACGTGAAGGCAATGACATGTACTTCGAAATGAAGGAATCCGGCGTATTAAAGAACACTGTCCTGACATACGGACAGATGAACGAATCCCCGGGTGCCAGAATGCGTGTCGCATTATCCGCACTGACAATGGCAGAATACTTCCGTGACGAACAGAACCAGGACGTCCTTCTGTTTATTGACAATATTTTCCGTTTCACACAGGCAGGCTCCGAAGTCTCCGCACTTCTCGGACGTATGCCGAGTGCCGTCGGCTACCAGCCGACACTGGCTACTGAAATGGGCCAGCTGCAGGAACGCATCACATCCACCGACAAAGGTTCCATCACATCCGTACAGGCGATCTACGTCCCTGCGGATGACCTGACAGACCCGGCTCCGGCAACAGCGTTCTCGCATCTGGACTCCAAGACTGTTCTTGACAGAAGCATCGCTGCTCTGGGTATCTATCCGGCCGTTGACCCGCTGGCATCCGGTTCCCGTAACCTGGATCCGCTGGTTCTTGGTGAAGAGCACTACGAAGTTGCCCGTCAGGTACAGCAGATCCTTCAGAGATATAAGGAACTGCAGGATATCATCGCCATCCTCGGTATGGAAGAACTTGGTGAAGACGACAAGAAGATCGTGGCACGTGCAAGACGTGTCCGTAACTTCCTGTCCCAGCCGTTCTCCGTTGCCGAACAGTTCTCCGGCATCCCGGGCGTCTATGTACCGGTAAAGGAAACGGTCCGCAGCTTCAAGGAGATCCTCGAAGGCAAATATGACGATCTGCCGGAACAGGCATTCATGAGCGTCGGTACCGTTGAAGACGTGATCAAGAAAGCTGAGACATTGAAATGAGTACTATCCACTGCAGGATCATAACTCCGCATGGTGTGTACAAGGAAATGGATACCACGATCCTGAACGTGGAAACACTGAGCGGAGCACGCGGTATACTGCCGAATCATGTACCGGTCGTCACAATGCTGAAGATCGGACGTATGTCTACCGTGGAAAACGAGGAACGCATTGAATACGCTATTGCGGGCGGTCTCCTCTATTTCCGCGACAATAATGCAGAGATTCTTACAGATGCGATCGAATCGAAAGATGAGATCAATGTAGACCGTGCCGTTGCCGCCAAGATGCGTGCAGAGAAACGCCTGAGTTCCGGACGTCCGAATCTGGACCAGGAACGTGCCGAAGCTGCTCTGAAGCGTGCAATCAACCGTATCAAGATCAAAGGAAACTGATTCCTGTTCAGCCGTACAGCAATGTACGGCTTTTCATTTGGTACTTGACGTCTGTGTTATGCTTCAGAAAGAAGGAGGCAGCTATGGAACAGAAAGAACGACTCAGATATCTGACAGAAGAATTTATCAAAGACTCTGCTGACTATAAAGACATGCAGGTCCCTGAGAAACCGGCGGAGCAGCGGCAGGTACTGCGTTCCCTCATGAACATACGCATACCCCGTCCCATGTCCTCGCATGTACTGAAAGTACAGGATGCGTATCTGAAGGAACACAGTATTCAGAACGGCATCGTAACAATGGAGGATATCCCGGTACTGCGCACGGCGGGAAATGCCGGCATCTCTGTATGGCAGGGGGATATCACGCGGCTTGCGGCAGACGCGATCGTCAATGCGGCAAATTCGCAGATGCTTGGCTGCTTTGTACCGATGCATACGTGTATCGACAATCCGATACTGAACTGAATCACACACTTTGCGTAAATATCATACGTAGAGACACACGAACATTACTGGAGTTAGCAATTTTCCTGCCGAAACCGTCGGTACATGCCAGTCCTGGCGAAAAGCTTCGGTATTACCGGCAGATTAAACAGATCAGTCAGGAAGAGATCAGCAGGATCCTGGGCTGCAAGAATATCTGGTATATCACCAATCTTGAAAAGGGATTCAACCCAATTTACTATGAGGATGCAGTAAAACTTGCCGGGGTTCTGGATATTGATCCGGATGATCTCCTCACAGAATATACAAGATTCTGCAGACCGGGATATGGAGAAAGAATCAAGAGGATCCGGTACGAGTATCGCATGTCTCAGGCAGAATTTGCGAATCTGGTCGAGACAAGAAGAGACAATCTTTCGATCTGGGAAAGCGAGCACCAGAATATTCACCCTGAATATGGCCGGTTCCTGCATCTTAAAATGCTTGCGGAACAAAAAGGATTAGACTTTGCCAGGCTGATTCAGGATAGTGAGTACTGCGTGGATGATTACAAGAGATTCATTCAGTCAGATATAGCGAAGAAAATCCGGAACATCCGGGCAGCGTTTGGATGCTTTATGGAAGAGTTCGGGAAAATGATGGGCCTTGATAATGCGGCATCAATTATCTCAGAGTGGGAAGCCGGTAAGGCAAAGCCGACAAGGAAGAATTTCTACAAGCTCCGGGATTTAGCAGTATCTGCCGGCATTGATATGGATAAGCTCAACGAAGATCCTGATTTCTATAAGGATGAATATGCCGAGTTCATTGAGACAGACTGCGGTGATAAAATCAGATATATCCGTCTTCAGTATGGTGTTTTCATGGAACAGTTTGGCGAGATGATCGGAACGTCAGGCAACACCGTAAGCGAATGGGAATCAGGCCACAATATCCCAATGAGAAATTGGTTCTCTGAGATTAAAAGGGCCGCTCAAAATATAGGCATCGACCTGAATGCGATAAACGGTCACCCGGAAATATACAGGGATCCGTTTACGGAGCTGATTCAGAAACAGGATTCTGCAGCATGGGTAAGAAGGATCCGTAAACAATGTGGTTTATCCGTCGAGGCCTTTGCCAGGTACCTTGGCGTGAGCAGAAATACTGTATGGCAATGGGAATCCGATCAAGTATGCCGGAAGCCAAGCCGGGAATCCTTCAGTAAAATTGTTGAGATAGCAAAGATGAGAGGAGTTGATATATATGACCCATGGAGAACAGAGACTCTGGCTGATACAGAAGCTCCTGTCTGAGAGGAAAGACGCTGATGGCGTACAGATTCCCAAAGATGAACAGGGGCAGAAGGATCTTCTGCGAGGTCTTATGAATATCCGCATGCCGGATCCCATAGATGACGAGTTCCTGAAAATACAGGACGAATACCTGACGGAAGAAAACCTTGCAGAGGGAGTTGTTAAAATTGAGGATCTGACACCGGTCAAGGCAGATAATCGGCTTTATATCTGGCAGGGAGATATGTCCAGATTAGCCGTTGATGCTGTCACATTACCTGCGAACTCCGGGTTCACAGGGTGTTATCAATGGTTACATTCCTGTTTGGATAACATCCTTGGCTCCAAGGCAGGGATCGAGTTAAGGCTCTTTACCAACGACATTATCACCAGGCAGGGCTATCCCGAACCCACAGGACAAGCTAAGATCACGCCAGGATTCAACCTTCCGAGCAAGTATATCATCCATACGGTAGGCCCTATCGTTCAGGGCAGGCTGACCAAAGAAAATGAAAGGATGCTGGCATCCTGCTATAGATCAATCCTGGAACTGGCGGATCAGAACGATATCAAAACTCTTGCCTTATGCTGTATTTCTACAGGCGTGTTTATGTTCCCGAATCAGCGAGCAGCAGAGATTGCTGTAGAAACTGTTCGGAAATATCTGGAGGAAACTGGCAGTCAGATTAAAGTCATCTTCAATGTCTTCAAGGACATTGATCTGATGTTCTATAAATACTATCTGGGTGAGCCGGAAGCGGAATAACAACTAACACTTTGTAATTGGCGGTCTCGAACTGTAAAAGGTTCGGGGCCGTTTTTTTTGTTTCTGAACATACGGAAAAGAAAGGAGGAACGACTCATGGCAGTCTTCCGAGTGAAGAAAAACGAAAATTTTACCACGATGTGCAACATTCATCTGCGGGATAAAAGCCTGTCTCTCAAGGCGAAAGGAATGCTGTCGATCTTTCTGAGCCTTCCGGATGAATGGCACTATTCGGTCAAAGGTCTTGCCGGGATCTGTCAGGAAGGTCCGGACTGCATCAGAAGTGTTCTGAAGGAACTTGAATCAGCTGGTTATTTGGTACGAAGGCGCACCCGAAAAGAGAATGGGCAGCTTGGAGACGCAGAGTATCTGATCTTTGAAACGCCTCAGCCGAAGAATGATGAAGATCTCACATGTGCCTCTTCTGTACAGGCACCGCCTGCGCAGGAACCACCTATGCAGGAAAATCCAGTACAGGTGAAACCTGTGCAGAATGATCCGACAGGAATAAAGAAAGAAGAAGTTATTACAGAAGAATCAATAACAGATCTATTAAATACAGATCAATCAAAGAAAGAGCGAGGAGAAAGCCCCCGTCACAAGTATGGGCAGTATAAGAATGTGCTTCTGAGTGATGAGGACTTCGAAAAGCTAAAGGCAGAGTTTCCGGCAGATTACGAAGATCGGATTGATAACCTGTCAGAATACATGGCTTCTACAGGCAGGTCCTACAAGAACCACCTGGTTACCATCCGGAGATGGTCAAGAAGAGATGCTGTGCGCAAAACTTACCAGCAAACTTCCTCTCCCACCTACAGTGCCGATAGATACGAAACGACGAAAAGGAGAAGTTTATGACTGACATGAGATCCATTCTTGGTGCGATGGCCGAACGGAACAAAATGGAGCCGGAAGAAATACCTGAAGGCACATACAGAGCTGATGACGGTCTGCTCCACTGCAAGGTTTGTGATCAGCCGGTGCAGCATCGACTCGATATCGGCGGAACGGTCCATCTTGTCCGCTGCATATGTCGCTGTGATGAAGAAAGACGTAAGCGCGAGGAGGAAGAAGAACGTCAACGCCGCGAACGCATGTATATTGCATCGCTGAAAGCGAACGGAATCCAGGAACAGCATTTCTACTCCTGGACTTTCGCAAATGCTGAACAGAACGGTGATATCCGGATGGCACAAAGGTATGTGAGTCAGTGGGAAAAAGCCAAAGAACAGAATCTTGGCTTGCTTCTCTGGGGCGGTGTCGGTACCGGAAAGACATATATCGCAGCATGTATCGCAAACGCATTGATTGAACAGAAGGTGCCGGTTCTGATGACAAACTTCTCCAAAGTACTGAATCAGATGGGAGCTATGTATTCTGAGGACCGATACAAATACATCTCGGATTTCTCAAAGTTCCCGTTGCTGATAATTGATGACCTTGGTGTAGAGAGAAGCACCGAATATGTCAGAGAACAGATCTTTGCCATTATCGATGAGCGATATAAAGCCAATCTTCCACTGATCGTTACAACCAATCTCACGATTGATGAGCTCAGTGACCCGAAAGATGTGGCAGATGCCCGGATCTACAGCAGACTTCTGGAGATGTGTGCTCCGATTCAGATCAGAGGATCCGACCGGCGGCAGAAAGCTGGAGACGCGAAGATTGACCTGGCGCAGCAGATGCTGTTTGAAAGCGAGGTGAGCCGATGAAAAGCAGCACAGAAATCATATCAATCGTCAATCAGAAAGGAGGGACAGCTAAAACAACTACAGCGGAAAACTTAGGGATCGGCCTGGCAAGAGAAGGAAAACGAGTACTGCTTGTCGATACAGATCCTCAGGCATCTTTAACCATTGCTTTAGGCCACCCGAACCCGGATGACCTGCCATTTACCCTGACAGAGATGATGAATCTCACTATGGATGAGACTCTGAGCGATCCGGTCGCTGGAATTCTTCGTCATGAGGAAGGTGTGGATCTGATACCGGCAAATATCTCTTTAGCTGGACTTGAGGTTTCCCTGGTCAACACCATGAACCGGGAAAGGATCCTGAAGCAGCTGCTGGATCAGGTTAAGGCAAATTATGACTACATCCTGCTGGATTGTATGCCATCACTGGGGATGATGACGGTCAATGCACTTACGGCTTCTAACAGTGCTCTAATTCCAGTTCAACCGAATTATCTGTCAGCCAAAGGTCTTGAGCAGCTGCTCGGTACCATCAACAAGGTCAAGCGGCAGCTCAATCCAAAGCTGAAGATCGATGGAATTCTACTAACGATGGTGGACAGCAGAACAAACTACACAAAAGAAATCAGTTCGCTGATCCGCGACACTTATGGAGGCCATATTAAAGTCTTCCAGACAGAAATTCCCCGATCGATCAGGGCGGCGGAGATATCGGCAGAGGGCAAAAGCATATTTTCCTACGACCCCAAAGGAAAAGTCGCTGAGGCATACGGAAAGCTAACGAAGGAGGTGATGATGAATGCAGAGAAAAGGCGCAAACGTCAGCTTGAAGAGTGTCGATGACCTTTTCTCCACCCAGGAAGAGAGAGATACGACCGAACATGTTCAGGAGATTCCGCTTTCAGAGCTGCATCCATTTAAGAATCATCCATTCAAAGTCCTGGATGATGAAGCAATGCAGAAAACAGTTGAGAGTATCAAAGAGTATGGAGTCCTGACACCCGCTATTGCAAGGCCCAGACCTGAAGGAGGTTATGAACTGATCTCCGGGCATCGGAGGCATCATGCTTCAGAACTTGCCGGTAAAGAAACAATGCCTGTCATTGTCAGAAACATGGACGATGATGCCGCCACGATCCTGATGGTGGATTCAAATTTACAGCGTGAGGAAATCCTGCCAAGCGAACGAGCCAAGGCATACAAGATGAAGTTGGAAGCCATTAAACATCAGGGAGCTAGATCTGATTTAACTTCTACGCAAGTTGCGCAGAAGTTGTCGGTTGAAAAAGTCGGAGATGATGACGGGGTCAGCAAAGACACAGTACGGCGTTATATTCGCCTGACCAACCTTACTCCAGAACTTCAGGATATGGTGGATGACAAGAAAATCTCCTTCAATCCGGCGGTTGAGCTTTCATACCTAAAGCCGGAGGAACAGGACATGTTCCTGGAGGCAATGGAAACAGCGCAGGTTGCTCCTTCGCTTTCCCAGGCACAGCGCATGAAGAAACTGAGTCAGCAAGGCCAACTGACAATGGAAGCCATGGAGGATATGTTATCGGAGGACAAGAAAGCCCCGCTGGACCGAGTGGTATTTGATCAGAATCAGATCCGGAAGTATTTCCCGAAATCTTATACAACCAGGCAGATGCAGGAAAAGATTATTCAGCTGCTGGAACAGTGGCAAAGAAAACAGCAAAGGGATATGGAGCGTTAAAAAGGTATGACAAATGAATATGGAGTGAATGTGCAGCTTTCTTATAACAGGAACGCTGCTTATTTTTTACCCAAATACAGAGAGGAGCTTGAGAAGATGATGAAACAGAAAGGAAAAACCACCACACCGATTGAGATCAGCATCGCAGAGTCACTTCACCGAATTGCTGATTCTCTGGAGGAACTGATCGACATGGCAAAGGAACAGAACTCATGCGATTGCTGCAGCGAAGAAACTGATCAGGACATTGAGGATTATCTGGATCAGCTTTTGTCTCCGTCGCGGAAAAAGACATCTCCTGATGAAATCTTCGCCGTATCGATTGACCCTGCAAAGCAACCTGAGAAGGTACCGATTGGCAGATTTGATGAATATGAAACTTTCACGGTGGACGATGAAGTCATCTTTGAGATTCCGAATACGGATATGGCTGTTTCCTGCAGTTCCGGAAAACTGATTGAGATTGGCGGACATCAATATCTGTTCGGACAGGGCCTGGTTGTTCTGCTGGATCCAAATGATGAGCTTCGAGAATTCCAGGAAAAAGACTTTCAGAAAGTTTTCAGATTTCTGGACAGTGTCAAAAGAACAATTCTCTGCGGATCAGCGAAAAAAGACGTATATCGTCTCAAATAAGGAGGTAACAGATGGATTACGAAGAATTTTTGAACAGCCTGAAAAATGACTTACAGAACTACTATTCCAACGCCGGTATTACCATTGAAAATGCCGATGTTCAGAAGATGCAGGGTGAATCCTATCAGGGACTGCAGATTAAGAGAGATGGATCTAATGTTGGAATCACCATGGACATGCACAATTTCTTTGCAGAGCTTGAAGATGGCATTTCCTATCACGATGTGATGATGGATGTCAGGGATGCTGTATCTGAAGCGCTCAACCGTTCTCTTTTGATGAATGTGGATGTCGGCAAGCTTTCCAATTATGAGGAAATGAAACGCAGCCTGATGGTACAGCTTGTTTCCACAGAGAAGAATAAAGAGATGCTTTCAAGAGTACCGCATAAGGAAATGGCGGATATGTCGATGATATATCGCTTTGATCTTGGAGATACGGGCAACAGCAATGCAACGATTCTTGTAACCAACCAGATGCTTCAGAATTACGGAATCACTCCGGACCAGCTCCATGAAGATGCGATGAACTACGCACCGATGACGCATCCTGCTTCGATCCGCAGTATGGAGAGTGTTCTCTTTGGAATTCCGGAAGAAGAATCTACGATTCCGGAAGGTGTACCAAAACTCTTTGTGGCAACGAATGAAAGATCAATGAACGGAGCGGGAGTCATTACCTACCCAGATTTTATGGATCAGGCAGCTGAAAAGATGGGCGGCAGCTTCTATATCCTGCCTTCGTCAATTCATGAGGTTCTGATTCTGAAAGAATCGCCGGATGTTGATGTGAATACTCTAGTAGACATGGTGACAAACATCAATGCCACTCAGGTGATGCCGGCAGACCAGCTGACAGACAATGTTTATCACTTTGATGCAGAGGCACGAGTCTTTGAAACAGCACACAGTTTTGAAGAACGTATTAACTCAGAGCATGCCTCGCATAATCAGATTGTTGAAGCCATGGAAGCTGCCGGATATTATCTCGATCCGATCGAAAGCACACCTGACAATCTCCGTTTCGTACATGAAGGCGGAGTCATGCAGATGGAAAGCTGGGAGGCAGCTGAGGAATGGCTGAACGGTGTGGTATTTGATGATCCGGACGTATCGGACAAGGTGGAAAGAATTCTCCATCCTGAAGAATTCAAGATGGATGTTCTGCTTGTAGAACCGGGAAAGTATCCACAGCGTGTTCAGATCGGAACAGAACTGGAAGATCTGCAGAAAGCAGTCGGCGGACCTATTGAAGTAACGTATCCCTTTGAGGATCCGGTGGGCATTATCTGCAATGAAGAGGGAAAACTGAACGGCATGGATTTGAATCGTGCCTTATACGACGATGAAGGACGGGTAAGCGATATTATTGCCGGTCCTTTTCTTGTAACCGGACTCACAGAAGACAACTTCCAGTCCCTCACAGATGACCAGATGGTTATGTTTGAAGATAAATTCCATTCTCCCGAGACTTTTATCAGAATGGGCCGGAGTATCATGGCTATTCCTGTTCCAGATGATGTTGTCCGTGAAAAAGCTGAAGGCATGAAGCCCAGGGAAAAACCTGCACCTGATATTGAAGCCCGGTAAGGAGGTGATGCTGCTTGCAGGAGGAAATCGAAAACCGTACCGTCAATCTTGCAGTCACAACGACAAGACTCAGCGGCCGGGTACTGATGGATGCACTTCGAATGTACCTCCGTCACAGAGACCTGAAAAAAAGCAGAAATCAACAGACAAAAGATGATCATCCGCACGGTGAACAGACTGTAAAGGACCTGATCGGACAGAATCAGGGAGTCACCAGTATTCCGCTGGATGATATCCGCATCCGGGATTTCAGTCAGGCTGCGAGGAAATACGGCGTGGACTTTGCTGTGACAAAGGACAAGACAATAACGCCACCTAGATATGTGGTGTTCTTCAAGGCTAGAGATACGGATGCATTAAAACAGATCCTGGGGGAATTGACACAGAAGCAGCTGAATCAAAAGGAACGTCCCAGCCTGATTAAACAGCTGGCCAAGATCAAAAACATGGTCAAGGCCATTCCCTCCAAGGCGCGTAGACATGAGCAGGAGCACGATCGTTGAGTAATCGTGCAAAGAAGCAGCTGATCATGCACATTCCGTATGTGATCATGGGACTGATTGCGACCAATCTCGGAGAAGCCTGGCGGCTGGCTGAAGGAACAAATGCATCAGAGAAGATACTGAGTCTGATGACAACGATTCAGACAGCATTTGCGAATCCGCTGCCAAGCCTCCATCCGTTAGATCTTCTGATTGGTGTCGGATGTGCAGTGATCTTCCGCCTCGCTGTTTATATGAAAGGCAAGAATGCAAAGAAATACCGGCATAACACCGAATATGGATCCGCTCGCTGGGGAACTGGAAAAGACATTGAACCGTTTGAAGATCCTGTGTTTCAGAATAATGTTATCCTGACGAAAACCGAACGGCTGATGATGTCAAACAGACCGAAAAATCCAGGTAACGCGAGGAACAAAAATGTCCTGATTGTCGGCGGATCCGGTTCCGGTAAAACAAGATTCTGGCTGAAACCAAACCTGCTTCAGATGCACAGTTCCTACGTCATAACTGACCCGAAAGCCAGTGTTCTGAATGAGTGCGGAGCCGCCCTGGAGAGAGGTGCACCGCTTCTGGATGATAAAGGGAATCCGGTCAAAGACAAAACCGGCAGGACAATTTTTGAACCGTATGAAATCAAGGTGTTCAATACAATCAATTTCAAAAAGTCGATGCACTATAATCCTTTCGCCTATATTCATTCTGAGAAGGACATTCTTAAGCTGGTTACGGCACTGATTGCCAATACAAAGGGAGACGGTAAAGAGGAAGATGAATTCTGGACGAAGTCGGAAACGCTGCTCTACTGTGCTTTGATCGGTTATATCCATTACGAAGCACCTCCGGCCGAGCAGAACTTTGCGACATTGCTGGAGATGCTGAACTCTATGGATACCCGTGAAGATGATGAGGACTATATGAATCCGGTAGACATTCTGTTCGCCAACCTGAAAAAGAAGAATCCAAATCATTTCGCGGTCCGTCAGTATAACAAATTCAAGCTTGCAGCAGCTAAGACACTGAAATCCATATTGATCAGCTGCGGTGCTCGGCTCGCTCCCTTTGATATACAGGAAGTCCGGGATATCACAATGTATGATGAACTGGCCCTGGATACGCTGGGGGATAAGAAGACGGCATTGTTTCTGATCATGTCTGATACAGATGCAACTTTCAATTTCCTGATCTCTATGATTTACACACAGCTATTCAATCTGTTATGTGAGAAAGCAGATGATGTGTACGGCGGCAGGCTGAAAGTCCATGTCCGATGCCTGATCGATGAGGCAGCAAATATCGGCCAGATTCCTAATCTGGAAAAGCTGATAGCGACGATACGAAGCCGTGAGATATCTGCCTGTCTTTTCCTTCAGGCGCAAAGCCAGCTGAAGGCGATCTACAAGGACAATGCTGATACGATCATCGGCAACTGTGATTCCAAGATCTTTCTTGGAGGAACAGAACCTACAACTCTGAAGGAACTGAACCAGTCACTTGGCAAAGAAACCATCGATACGTACAACACAGGCGAAAGCCGTGGCCGGGAGGAGTCACATTCCCTAAATTATCAGAAGCTGGGACATGATCTTCTTTCTGTTGATGAACTTGCGGTGCTTGAGGGAAGCAAATGCATTCTGCAGCTTCGCGGTGTGCGTCCTTTCCTGTCAGATAAATATGATCTGACCCAGCATCCGAATTACAAACTCACCGGAGACTATGACAAAAGAAAGATGTTTGATATTGAGAAGTTTCTGAACCGGAAGATGGTGCTAAAGCCGGATGAGAAATACACAGTCATTAACATGGATGCTTGATCCTGGACCGAATGGTTCCGGATTATTTTTTGTTACTGCGAAGGAGGTGGTGCCTAACGAGAGTCACTTATTTCGAATGAATGGAATGATTAGGAAAAAAACTCGCGAAAATGACGTTTACGAAACGCGGAAAGGATGGAAATGATGAGCGAAAGCATTATTACGATCAAATTTGCAAGAGGCCTGCTGGGTGAGGAATTCACAGCAAAGAACGGAAATGAACTGGTTCGGGTGAAGATCCCGAATGAGGATCCGGAAGATCATTCTCCCTGGGCAAGCTTCGTGGTACCAGTCGATGCTGTCTATGACAGTCAGAACGGAAAGGCGATCTGTGTGGATCTTCCTGCCGATGGAGAAACCACAGTCACCAAATCACACCTGAAGGGAAAGGATCCTGACGGGAAGAATCTCTGGGAGGATGAACGGTATAAGGTGAGCAATTCTCAGCTGAAGGAAATGGTTGAGTTCTATAAGAAAAAGCCCAGAGAGAATGCACGATAATGAACGGTAAAACTGAATATTCCTATCACAGACGCAGACGGATCTCAAAAGGGTTCGGCTGCTTTTTTTGTTTCATGGCAGTTACAGCTGCCGTTTATCTTGTCCTCAATTCCAGAAACTCCGGTCACCGGACAAAACACATTGAAATCAACTAAGCGGTCCATGAGAAACCGGAAAACAGGAATTTTGGAATACACATTATCAGCCGCATAGACGGCAAAGGAGGAAATCGAATATGGCATTTTTCAACAGCGCAGTTGGTGTACTGCAGACTCTCGTAATCGCTCTTGGCGCAGGCCTCGGTATCTGGGGCGCAATCAACCTCATGGAGGGCTATGGTAACGACAACCCTGGTGCAAAGTCCCAGGGAATGAAGCAGCTGATGGCAGGAGGAGGTGTCGCACTGATCGGGACCACTCTTGTACCGCTTCTCGCAGGACTGTTCTGATCGGGAGGTGATCTTCTAAGTGGACACGATCTTTCAGCAAATCGCTGATTGGCTGAAAGAAATGCTCGTGGGCGGAATCATGAACAGTCTGACAGGCATTTTCGATGCTGTGAATCAACAGGTCGGAAATGTCGCGACGCAGGTAGGGACGACCCCGGCGAGTTTTTCGCCGGGAGTCTTCTCCATGATCAGAGGGGTGTCCGAGTCGGTGATCGTTCCGATAGCCGGCCTAATTCTGACTTTCATCGCCTGCTACGAGCTGATTCAGCTGATCATCGACCATAATAATCTGGCAAATTTTGAGACATGGATCTTCTTCAAGTGGATCTTCAAGACCTTTGTAGCAGTCATGCTGATCACAAACTGCTTCAACATTACTATGGCGGTCTTTGATGTGGCACAGCATGTGATTGCCTCAGCCGGAGGCATTATCGGAGGAAATACAGCGATCGACGATTCTGCCATCGCCGGCATGCAAAGCACGCTGGAAGCCATGGAAGTCGGGCCGTTACTCGGTGTCTATCTACAGACATTCCTTCTGAACTTTGGCATGAGGATTATGTCTCTGATTATTTTCATTATCATTTACGGACGTATGATCGAAATTTATCTCATGACAAGTCTTGCACCGATCCCGTTTTCAACTTTCGGAAACAGAGAACAGAGCCAGATTGGACAGAACTATCTGCGATCCCTGTTCGCACTGGGATTTCAGGGGTTTCTCATTATGATCTGTGTCGGCATATACGCTGTGCTGATTCAGGGAATCTCCTTCTCCAGTGATGTGGTTGCATCGATATGGGGAGTTCTGGGATACACTGTTTTGCTTTGCTTCACGTTGTTCAAGACCGGAAGCCTGGCAAAGTCTGTTTTCAATGCACATTAAGGAGGTGGCAACTTGTCAGCATATATCTCAGTACCAAGGGATCTGACCAAGGTCAAATCCAAAATCTTTTTTAATCTGACGAAGCGGCAGCTGATCTGTTTCTCTATCGCAGCAGCGATCGGGATCCCGGCTTACTTCCTTTTGAGGAAGACCGGGAACATGAGCTTTGCGGCCATGTGCATGATCATCATTATGCTGCCGTTTTTCTTCCTGGCTATGTATGAACGGGACGGAATGCCACTGGAGGTGATCTTCAGGCACTTCATTGAAGCCAAGTTCATCAGGCCTAAAGACAGACCGTATGTGACGAATAACTACTATACAGCCCTGCTCAGGATGGCAGAGGCAGAAAAGGAGGTGGACGCGATTGTTCTTCAAGCAGAAGAGAAAAAAAGAAAGCGTGGAGTTAAAACTGCCCGCAAGTCTCACAAAAAGTGAGAAGAAACAAGTCGAGAAAATCGTTGCCCGCGCAAGAAAAGATGATGGGATTCCCCGCACAGCGCAGCAGACAATACCGATCGACAGAATGTTTCAGGACGGTATCTGCAGATATGGGCAGAATTACTACACAAAGACAATACAGTTTCAGGATATCAACTATCAGCTGGCACAGCAGGAAGACAAGACAGCGATCTTTGAAGAATGGTGCTCCTTCCTGAACTTCTTCGACAGTTCGGTACACTTTGAACTTTCATTTATGAATCTGGCAACGGATCCTGCAAGCTTTGAGAAAAACATCCAGATCCCGTTCAGAAAGGATGGATTCGATGATGTCAGGGAGGAATACTCCAGGATGCTTCGGACGCAGCTCGCCCAAGGCAATAACGGCCTTACAAAGACCAAGTTTCTTACTTTTGGCATTCAGGCAGAGTCCATGAAGCAAGCTAAGCCCAGACTGATCCATATTCAGACAGACCTGCTGAACAATTTCCGCCGCCTGGGGGTTGTTACCAGAGTGCTTAACGGCAAGGAACGCCTGAAAGTTATGCACGATATGTTTCATATGGGCGATAAGGACCGTTTTGTATTCGAGTGGAAGTGGCTGAATGAGTCAGGCCTTTCGGTTAAGGACTTCATCGCTCCTTCATCATTTTCATTCCCCGGCGGCAGGACTTTCCGTATGGGACCGCTCTATGGAGCCATGTCGTATCTGTCCATCACGGCATCAGATCTCTCTGATCAGCTGCTGAAGGATATTCTCGATATGGAGTCCAGTCAGATTGTAACGATGCATATCCATTCGGTGGATCAGAATGAAGCAATCAAAACGGTAAAACACACTATTACCGAACTGGACCGTTCCAAGATTGAGGAACAGAAGAAAGCCGTAAGATCCGGCTATGATATGGACATTATTCCTTCTGATCTTGCAACCTATGGCAAAGATGCAAAGGCGCTGCTGCAGGAGCTGCAGAGCCAGAATGAGCGCATGTTCCTGCTCACGTTCCTGATCATGAATACAGGGATGAGCAAACAGGAGCTGGACAACAATATCTTCCAGGCTTCTTCAATCGCGCAAAAGCATAACTGTAATCTGCGCCGCCTGGACTTCCAGCAGGAACAGGCGCTGATGAGCTCACTGCCGCTTGCAATGAACCAGATCGAGATCGAGCGCGGGATGACAACCAGTTCAACGGCAATCTTCGTTCCGTTCACTACCCAGGAATTGTTCCAGGACGGTAAAGGCTCTCTGTATTACGGCCTGAATGCTCTTTCCAACAACCTGATCATGGTGGACAGGAAGCTTTTGAAGAATCCGAATGGACTGATCCTCGGCACTCCAGGCTCAGGTAAATCATTCAGCGCCAAGCGTGAGATCACCAATGCATTTCTGGTAACGGATGATGACATTATCATCTGCGATCCGGAAGCTGAGTATTCTCCGCTGGTAAACAGGCTCAAAGGGCAGGTTATCAAGATCAGTCCTACGAGCACGCATCATATCAATCCGATGGACATCAACAGCAACTACTCGGAAGAAGACAACCCGCTTGCATTGAAAGCGGATTTCATCCTGTCTCTCTGCGAACTGATCGTGGGAGGCAAAGAAGGCCTGCAGCCTGTAGAGAAAACAGTCATAGACCGTTGTGTCCATCAGGTATATCAGAACTATTTTGATAATCCGACGCCGGAAAACATGCCGGTTCTTGAAGACCTATACAACCTCCTGTTGACTCAGGAGGAAAAGGAAGCCAAGCATGTGGCAACAGCGCTTGAGATCTATGTTAAAGGCTCTCTGAACCTGTTCAATCATCGGACCAACGTTGATATCAGCAATCGTCTGGTCTGCTATGACATCAAAGAGCTCGGCAAACAGCTGAAGAAGCTGGGGATGCTGATCGTTCAGGATCAGGTCTGGGGACGTGTTACAGCAAACCGAGAGACCGGACGAGCTACCCGTTATTACATGGATGAGTTCCATTTGCTTCTGAAGGAAGAACAGACAGCGGCTTATTCAGTGGAGATCTGGAAGAGATTCCGAAAATGGGGCGGGATTCCAACCGGTATCACACAGAACGTTAAAGACCTGCTTTCGAGCCGTGAAGTTGAGAATATCTTTGAGAACTCAGACTTTATCTATATGCTCAACCAGGCACAGGGTGACAGACAGATCCTGGCGAAACAGCTGAATATTTCTCCGCACCAGCTTTCGTATGTTACTCATTCCGGTGAGGGTGAAGGTCTTCTGTTTTATGGCAATGTCATTCTGCCGTTTGTGGACCACTTCCCGCAGGATCTGGAACTCTATCAGATCATGACAACGAAGCCAAATGAGGTATCTAGAGAGGAGGATGTGATTGCCGGATAAAACAATTTTGCCGGAGGATATGACTCCGGACACGCCGGATATTCTCCCGAATGAAGCCGGCTATACCAGAAAGAAAAGCAGATTTAAAGGAATGGATCCCAAGGGAGATAAGCTGCGCTACGGTAAAAAGAAAGTGGAAATTCCTGAAAAGTCTTCTCACATTTCTTCTGCAGCCATCTCCCGGCAGATGCATGAAGCAATAAGTAAACAGGACAAGGACGATAATATCGGAATAGAGGCAGTGAACCGCAGTACTGAGCTTGCCGAAGACAGTGCTTATGTTGTACGGGATACTGTGAATCGGGTGAAATATGGCCACAAGCTTCATTCTTCAAAGAAAGAGGCACAGACCGCAAAAAAGGCTGCAGACACTGCGGAGAGCTCCATCGGTGCAGTTGACGAGGTTCCGACAGCTCCCAAGAGCCAGCGTTCTTTCAAGGCTCAGCAGGAGCAGACAAACACCAGCTGGTTCTCCAGGTGGAAGCAAAAACAGGCAATCAAGGCAGAATACAATGCTGCCAGAACCGGTAAGGAAACCGGATCTGCAGCATCTTCCGCCGTACAGGGTACAAAGAAAATATCAGAAAAGGTCAAAGACGCACTCGGATCTGTAGCGCAAACAATCGCTGAACATCCGGGTGCTGTTATTACCTGCGGATGCCTTGCCTTGATTCTGATCTTTGTTACCACCACATTCTCATCCTGTTCCGTAATGAGTGGTAATCCCGGTGCGACGATTCTGGGGACAAGCTATACGGCGACAGATGAAGACATCATCGGAGCGAACGATGACTACAAAGCGCTGGAAGCAGCTTTACAAAGCAGAATCAGCCGTATTGAGTCAACTTATCCAGGATATGACGAATACCAATATGACCTGGCGGAGATCAATCACAATCCATATGTCCTTACTTCCTACCTGACCGTTCTTTTTGAAGACTATACAAGAGAAGAAGTACAGGCAACGCTGCATGAGATCTTTGATGCACAGTATGAGCTGACCACAAGGGAAGAAATCCAGATAAGAACGCGGACGGAAACCAGGACCGGCACAACAACTGTTACGGATCCGGAAACCGGTGAAGAAACCGAAGAAGAATATGAATACGAGGTGGAGGTTGAGTACGAATATCGGATTCTCCACGTCAAACTGACCAACAATTCAATGGAACTGGTAGTGATGAACTCGCATCTCTCAGACGATCAGATGGAACGGTATCTGTTGCTGAATCAGACGCTTGGAAACCGATCCTATCTGTTTGAAGGAGACATCTATGCGAACAGTTCACCAGGACTGGAATACACCTTAAATACGGAAGCACTTTCCGATGTAAAGTTTGCCAACATGATGCATGAGGCGACTAAGTATCTGGGTTATCCCTATGTCTGGGGCGGGTCATCGCCATCTACCAGTTTTGACTGTTCCGGCTTTGTCTGCTGGGTGATCAATCACTGCGGCAATGGCTGGAATGTCGGACGAACCACGGCGGAAGGTTTAAGACAGATGCTGAGAATTATACCGGCAAGTGAAGCAAAACCCGGAGACATCATCTTTTTCCAGGGAACCTACAATACGACCGGTGCCAGCCATGTGGGCATTTATGTCGGTGACGGCATGATGATCCACTGCGGCAATCCGATTCAGTACGCATCTGTTAATTCAGCCTATTTCCAGGCGCATTTCTACTGCTATGGCAGGCTGCCCAGTGATTAAGAAGGAGGATTTCAATAATGAGCAGAAAGTTGGATAAGATCGGCGAGGAACTGGCGAGAACCAAGGCTCGCTACGAAGCATATGGAAAGAGAATTCAGGAGCTGGAGGATCAGTATGCCGAACAGGAAAAAACGGAGATCAATGAGATCGTCCGCGCGGCTAATCTTACACCGGATCAGCTTCAGAGACTTCTTTCAAAGATGAACGAGGATCCGATTCCTCATGGGGCCTTCCCTGATGATGTAATGGAGGTGGAACAGAATGAAGATTAAAAGAATACTCCTGACACTGCTTTGTTCCGTGGCAATGATTCTGGGTGTCGGAGTAACGCCGGTATTTGCACAGACAAATGAGATGGCAGAATCGACTGCTGTTCAGGATGTCACGCCAGAGGAACCGGAAGAACCGGCGGAACCAGAGGAGCCGGAGAACCTGGATCCGCTGACACTGGATGGGAATCTGACGCTGGTAGATGATATTACTTCAGAGAAAACCGGCAAACAGTTCATCACAGTCGTCAGCAAGAACGGCAACTACTTCTATATCATCATTGACCGTGATGATGAAGGAGAAAACACTGTCCATTTCCTGAATCAAGTGGACGAGGCGGATCTTCTGAACCTGATGGATGAGGAGGACGCTCAGGCAATTCTGGATGCTGATGCCAAAGAAGCGGCAGAAAGAGCAGCCCGTGAACAGGCTGCCCGTGAAGCAGAAGAAGCGGCTTCGAGACCTCAGACTGAGCAGGTACAGGAAGAAAAGAAACCTGTAAACTGGATCCCTGCAGCAATCTGTGTAATGCTGGCCGGAATCGGCGTCGTAGTCTTCTTCCTGATCCGGATGAAGAAGAAAACGGATCCGGCAGAACAATTCCCTGATCCGGATGCAAATTACAGCGAAGACGAAGATGGATATGATCTGCAGGAAGAAGCTGACGAGGACAACAGCGAAGAAAGCGAAGAAGAATAACGTAACAGCGGGTGGTCTCAGTACTGCCCGCAAATCCATTTCTTAAGAAGAAAGCGAGGATTGATTCATGGAAGAAAACGAAGTATTGAAGGATATTTCCACAACCGGGACAATACGGGATGATCTCTCAATGACAGAAGATGCGGTGATTCTGGTGATTCCGATCGGAGGTGATCCGGATGAGTTCGCGTAATTCATATAAGCTTGATCAAGTCGGAATCCGGATGGTCAAAGAACCGCCGCTCTATTCTTCAGAACCCGTAAACAGCCCGGAAGCAGCAGTAAGAATTATTGCCGACACTCTCAGAAATTATGACCGGGAAGTATTCTGCGTTGTAAATCTTAGAAATGATTTGAAGCCAATCAATGTGAATGTAGTATCTGTTGGTACGCTGAATGCTTCAATTGCACATCCACGGGAGATTCTGAAGAGCACGATTCTATCCAATGCTGCTGCAGTCATGCTGCTGCACAACCATCCAAGCGGGAATCTGACGCCATCCCGTGAGGATATCGAACTCACAGCCAGGATGCAGGAAATCTGTACGATGCTGGGAACTCCGGTCCAGGATCATATTATTATCGGAAATGATGACCGGTATTTCTCGTTCCGGGAACAGGATATTCTGCAGATTGCAAGACCGCTGGATAAAGATCTCAGCGACATAAATCTTAAAGGCGTAGCAGAGTCGGAAGTCCCGTTTACAGCGTTTAAGCCGGACGAACCTGAAGCGAAGAAAAGACCGCTTGAAGAGATTACAGACCAGCTGGAAAAAGGCGTTCAGGAAATCTTTGAAAGCGACAAGTACAAGACTTGGCTTTCCACCATGTCTAAATTCCACCATTACTCTCTGAACAATACGATTCTGATTGCCATTCAGCGTCCGGATGCAACTTCTGTTGCAGGCTATCAGGCGTGGAAACGTAATTTCGGCAGGCAGGTCCGAAAGGGAGAAAAAGGAATCAAGATCATTGCACCATCTCCTTATAAAGTTAAGACAGAACAGGATAAGATAGACCCTTATACACATATGAAAGTGCTGGATTCCAACGGAGATCCGGTAAAGGAAGTTGTGGAGGTCGAACGGCCTGCTTTTCGTGTTGCAACGGTGTTTGATGTCAGCCAGACAGACGGTAAGGAATTGCCGACGCTGGGCGTGGATGAGCTGTCGGGACAGGTGAACAATTTCAGCATGTTTTTCGAAGCGCTGAAACAGACATCTCCGGTCCCGGTGGAGTTTGAAGATATCAAGGAAGGCGCAAAAGGCTACTACCATGTTCAGGAACAGAGAATTGCAATTCAGGAAGGAATGAGTGAGACACAGACCATTAAAACTGCGATCCATGAAATCACGCACGCTACGCTTCATTCAGCTGAGAAGCTGAAAGCTGAAGGTGTTCAGAAGTCGAGCCAGTCCAAGGAGGTTGAGGCAGAAAGTGTTGCCTACACGATCTGCCAGCACTATGGCATTGACACATCTGATTATTCCTTCGCTTATATCGCAGGATGGTCCTCTGGCAAGGAAACGGCTGAACTGAAAGAGTCTATGGAAACGATCAGAAGCACAGCAAGTGATCTGATCAACCGCATCGATGGGCACCTGGAAGCGCTGATTAAAGTGCATGAAACGGCAATCGAACAACCTGCCGTTCAAAATTCCGTTCTGGGGGCCCTGCAACAACTGTCTTCAGAAAATGCCGCAGATCATCCTACGGAATACCGATATCAGTGCAATCATCGTCCGCCTGGACCGGGAGCTGTCCCTAAAGAAGGTCTGGAATTCTGTGATGACAACGGAACAGGTAGATATGGAGATGTGGTTTATAACAGGCCATTGACGGATAAAGAACTGAAAAACTTTGAGCTGGATCCTGTCAAAGGTGTGAAACGCACAGCCAGAGATCCTGAACGATGAAAGGAGAACCATAAGATGCCAAAAGTATTCAAATGGGATGAGATCAATGGCAGGGGTACGGAGCAGGATCGTGTGGAAGCCTTTCTGACCGATACAACGGATACCTATGCAATATTGCAGCTTCGGGATATTCCGGAGACCAGAGATGAGCACTTCATGTCTTACAATGCGCTTCGCCGCAAACAACTTGAGCCGGAGGTGGACCATTATGAAGTAATCTATGTAGCACCGCTGATTCCCTACGCAGATCAGCAGACTATGCTGGAGGATACCTATCAAAGGTTCAACATTTCAAGGCCGGCAGATTTCCACGGGCACAGCTTGTCTGTGAGCGATATTGTGGCACTCCGGCAGAGCGGAATTGTTTCCGCTCATTATGTTGATTCAGTTGGCTTTCAGGATCTGCCGGGATTCTTCTCCGGGAAGAACCATCTCCGCACCCTTGAAGACATGGTGGAACAGAATGATAATCAGCTCGACGGTATTATTAACAATCTGCCGGATGAGAAACTGCCCTGCAAGTGCGAGGTAAAGAAGGAATCTGTGCTTGATCAGCTGAAAGAACTCAGAGCTTCAGACCCGGCACCACCAAAAGATCTTGCAGAGCAGATTCTCGAAAGAATCAGGGAATGAGGTGATGTGATGGAGTTTACAAACGACGAAAAAATGCTGATCATGCTCTACAATCCCGGCACACGCACCGGGCTTATTATGGAACTGGCGAAACTGACAGAAAATCTGACAACGGAGGACGAGGATCTGAAAGGGATGGTCGGCAGACTTGTCCCGAAGCTGGCACAGCTTACGGATAAAGAATTCAATCAGGTCCTTGACCAGTGGCTGTGAGTGAGCCTTCGGAAGCAAGGCGTAACACGTTTGTTTCTCTGCGCCTGGACCGGGAGGAAGTAGAGCGGATCAATCAAAAGATGGAGGAAGTCGGTATGCACAACCGCAGTGCATATATCAGAAAGATGGCGCTGGACGGTTACTGCATCAAGCTGGATTTCTCTGAACTGCATGAACTCATGAGGCTTCTTTCCATCTGCAGCAATAATCTGAATCAATACGCAAAGAGAGCAAATACAGACGGAAGCATATACAGGGAGGATATCGAAGATCTGCGCACCAGATTTGATGATCTCTTTCGGGCAGGAACAAGAATAGTGCAGACGATAGAGGATCTGGCGTGACATCCTGAAATGAAGAATCGACATCCTTGTGAACAACACACGGTCTGCTTATCATGAAAGCAAAAGGAGGTGTCGTGATGATTATCATCAAATCAATTATCAAAGTATTATCTCTGCCGCTGGTCGTCGTCATGGTGCTTGCCGGATTGATTCTGCGGCTTACAGCTCATCTTTCAGCATATGTTGTTGGACCGTTCCTGCTCTTTATCCTCTTATGCACTGGTTACAGTGTGATCATGCAGAGCTGGCAGGATGTGTTCCTTCTCCTGCTGATCGGAGGCGCAGTATTTGCAGCGTATTTCAGCTCGGCGATCCTGATCGGATGGACTGAAAGTGCAAAAAGCGGGCTTCTTGCTTTCCTGTATTCTTAATCATATAGATATTGAAACAGTATATCCGGAGATTGTCTGGTCATTCAGGCGGTCTCCGGATTTTTTGTTATGGGAGGTACGATGGCAGCAACGAAACTAATATCCATGCATCAGGCAAAGGGAAAATCGCCTGTTCAGAGTCTTAAGGAGCGAATTAATTACTCGGAGAATCCGGATAAGACGGAAGAAGGTGAATACATTTCATCCTATGCCTGCAGCGCTGAAACAGCAGCGGAGGAATTTGCACTCTCCAAAGAGGAGTATCTCCGCATTACCGGCAGAGTTTACAAAGGGGATATCCTGGCTTATCAGATCCGCCAGTCCTTCAAACCGGGAGAGATTACACCGGAAGAAGCGAATAAGATTGGCTATGAAACGGCGATGCGATTTACTCGGGGTGAGCATGCCTTTATTGTCTGCACACATACAGATCGAACACACATTCATAATCACATCATCTTCAACTCGGTTGCCCTGGACTGCACCAGAAAGTTCAAGAATTTCTTTTTCTGCGGTCTGGCGCTGCAGACGCTGAGTGACATTATCTGTTTTGAACATGGGAAATCTATTATTCAAAAGCTACCTGTCGGTAAAAGGAAAAAACGAACGATCTACCCGCAAAGGCATTCCTTCAGGGATGCTCTTCGCAGTCAGATTAACGATGCTCTCCAAAAGAAACCACAGTCGCTCGAAGCCTTTCTGTCATCTTTGGAACAGTCCGGCTATCAGGTCAAGCGTGGCAAGCATATTGCCGTAAAGGGACATGGTCAGAAACGCTTCATTCGTCTGGACTCTCTCGGTGAAGGTTTTTCTCAGTCTGAACTTGATCAGCTCATTTCCGGGAAGAGCAGCAAACGTCGGTTCAGAAGCAAAGATGAGCGGATGGATCTTCTCATCAACATGCAGGACAAGATCCTTGAAGGGAAAGGTGCCGGATACCAGCGATGGGCGGAGAAATTCAACGTCAAACAGATGGCAAAGGTTCTACTCTTCCTGCAGGAAAACAATATTCACGATATGAAAGATCTCCGAAGACTAGCTTTAGAAGCATCCAGAGGAGCAGATGGATTGTTTGATACCATTCACGCAAAAGATGCAAGACTGGAAGAGATTCGCCAGCTGAAGAATCATATATTCAATTATTCAAAGACGAAGGGCATCTATGAAGAATACAGGCGCACCGGATATGATCATCTTTATCTTGAGGAACATGCTGAAGAGATTCAATTGCATGAGCAGGCAAAAGCAGCTTTTGATCAGTTGCCGGATAAGAAAATTCCGAAAGTGAAGGATTTGAATGTAGAGTATGGCCAGGTCATAGCTGAAAAGAAAAAAGTATATGCGGAATACCGCATGGCAAGGAATAAGGCCAAGGAACTACAGATAGCATTGAAAAATGCCGAAATCATCCTGGAAGAAGATCAGGAACAGACGAAGAAACGTAGCAGAAAGAACCAGAGGGATCAGAGCCATTAACCGGTGGCTTTGGTCTCTCTTTTTTTGTTGCGATTGACATCCTCAAATTCAAAATCGGCATCCTTGTGATGTGACGGACGTATTCATATCATTCAACCATCACAGTTATAACGGCTGTGATAGCCATAATACAGAAAGGATTAAGCCAGAACATGAGCGACGAAAAAGAAAAGAACGAAAGCGTTGCTGATCAGAAAAAGAAGATCCGGGAACGATATAAAGGCGTTGACGAAAGCATGCTTGAGATCATCCCCGCCATTCCCCAGGAAGACTTTTTCACATCGGTCGTTCATAAGCGGGTTGCAGTTTATGCCCGTGTATCAACCGATGATCCGCGCCAGACCAGTTCCTATGAGCTGCAGAGAAATCATTACACGGATTTTGTGAATCAGCACCCTAATTGGGAACTTGTTGACATATATGCGGATGAAGGTATTTCGGGGACTTCCCTTATGCATCGTGACGCTTTCATAAGAATGATCGCTGACTGCAAAGCAGGAAAGATCGATCTGATCGTTACCAAAAGCGTTTCCCGTTTTGCAAGAAACATTATCGACTGCATCGGATATGTTCGGGAATTAAAGGCTATGCAGCCTCCGGTGGAAGTATTCTTTGAAACTGAAAATATACATACATTGAATGCCAACAGCGAAATGAGTCTTTCGTTTATTGCAACTCTTGCCCAGGAAGAATCCCACACCAAAAGCGAGATCATGAACGCATCGATTCAGATGCGCTTTAACCGTGGCATTTTCCTTACACCGGTTCTGCTTGGCTACGACAAAGATGAGGACGGAAACCTGGTAATCAACGAAGATGAGGCAGAGATTGTACGTCTGATTTTCTATATGTACCTTTTCGGATACTCACCGAAGGAAATTGCAGATACCCTGACAGAATGCGGGAGCGCCACCAAAAAAGGAAATACCACCTGGAGTACATCTTCCATAATGCAGATCCTTCAGAATGAACGGCACTGCGGAGACGTACTGGCTCATAAAACATGGACTCCGAATTATCTCGATCACAAATCCAAGAAAAACAATGGCGAACGTGCAAAAGTTTATCAGCGGGATCATCATGAGCCGATCATCAGCCATGATGTCTTTATGGCTGTCCAGAAAATGATTCGAGGATCTAAATATGGCGGACGCGGAATCCTCCCGGAACTGCAGGTGATATCAGACGGTATTTTGAATGGCTATGTTGTCGTCAACATTCACTGGGCAGCGTTCAAAGCTGCGGATTACCACATGGCATATGCCAAGGTCCTTGGAGAACCGGTAGTCATTCCGGGAGATACGATCCAGATCGAGAAGCAGGAGGGCGATTTTGATCTGCGTGGTTTTGAGATTGCCAGGTCTCAGTTTTTCAGCACCAAGGGCCAGCTGATCATCACATTCACGCCCAAGAGCATTATTTTTTCAACTTCCCTTGTCCGCAAGTTCACCGACAAGATGGAAATAGAGATTCTGGTTCATCCGGAGAAGAAACTGATCGCAATCAGGCCATCTCAACCGGCAAGCAGAAACAGAATCAAATGGGCTAAACATCATGAAGGCGGTCTAGTCGGCCGTATTGTCACTGGTACAGCTTTCCTTCCGGCGCTATATGAATTATTCGGATGGCAGAACCGATGGAAATATCAGATCATCGGAACATATCTTCAGAACGGTACCGATTCAATCATTGTCTTTGATACCAGTGAGGCGGTTGTTCTGGTTCCGCCGGATGTTGTAACCAGCCAGAAGAAAGATATTACACCTCTGTCAAGGAGAGGGAAAACAATTCCCGCATATCCGGATGCCTGGTCAGAATCATTTGGAGACGATGTGTATGCGCAGGAATCTTCAGATGCCGTAGATACTTCTTCTGACGATTGGAACGCCGGAGCAGAAGGAATTTCATATATGGATCCGGAAATTTCCGTCCAGGATCCATCACAAATAAAGGCTGATATCAATCAGATTCTGGAAAAACTGAGATCGGAGGACTGACATGGAAAACGAAATAACAAGTAACACAACCACCGGTAATTATGCTGACCAAGGGAATTTGCTAGACGTGATTGAAGATGATTCCTTCAGCTATAAGGGATATCAGGTGGTCAGGGGTGAATTCTTTGCCCATATTAACGAACCGTCTGTCACATTCAGCGGAAACAAAGTATCTGTCAACAGAACTTGTCTGAAGAAGGTTCCGGATTTTGATTACATGCAGATCCTTGTTAATCCGGAAGCAAAGAAGCTGGCAATCCGTCCTTGCGCTGAAGAAACAAAAGATTCTTTTCGCTGGTGCTCTGCCAACGGGAAAAGAACTCCGAAACAGGTGACCTGCCGTGTATTCTTTGCCAAAGTGTTTTCTCTGATGGGATGGGATATGAGTTACCGGTACAAGCTTCTCGGGAAGCTGATCCGGTCTGGCGGAGATCTTCTATTTGTCTTTGATCTTACTGAGCCGGAGATCTTCACACATATCAAAATCGAAGACGGCAAGATCAAGAAATCAAGAACGCCGTTCTATCCGGAGGAATGGAAGAATCAATTTGGTGTACCAGCTGAGCAGCATGAAAACACCGTTCAGGTGAGCCTTTTCAATAAGTACACCGTGTTTGGAATTCAGAAAAAAGATAATCAGCCTGCTTCAGAAAGTGAGGGATCTAATGATGAGCAATAATGTAAAAGCTGATGCAACTCCCATAATCACCATAGATTACAAATGGCACAGAATTCGTATTCATAAGCAGACTTTGCTTCTTCTTGGAGATCCGGAATATGTAGAACTGCTGGTAAATCCAGAAACAAAGATACTTGCAGTAAGATGCAGTACTGGAGGAAGTGATCGTGTACATAAAGTCAAAGGTATCAACAAAGACGGTGCAGTTCTTCAAAGCGCATATCTCTTCCGCTCATTACAGCAGGTCAATCCTGAGCTGAAGAACGGAAAGTCATATCGGATCTACGGTCGGATGAATGTCAAAGAATGGATCGCCCAGTTTCCATTGACAGAAGTTGAAGAAATAAAGAGAACGGAGACAAGCTATGAAAATGCCAGAATCACTAAAGACTGATACAGATTTTGAAAGATTGTCTCCTCTGTTCTCCCAGGATTATCTGGATCATCTGGAAGAAAGTATTAAAGCTCATGGATGCCTCGATCCAATCGATATCTGGGACGGAATCATTCTCAATGGGTATAAGCGGTATCGGATCTGTCTGAATCTGAAAATAGAAATGCCGATCAATGAGAAAGTCTTCTCCTGCAAAGAAGATGCCATCACCTGGCTGTGCTATGAACATCTGAAGAGCGCGTCAGTTACACAGGAAACCGGTGTATATCTAATCGGAAAACATTACCTTGCGCAAAGGCAGAAATACTTCCATGAACAGCCGCCGTCTTTTACCAAAAGATCAACGTTTGTCTACAGCACAGCCGAAGAGGTCAGCAAAATCTATCATCTCTCTTCAGGGACGGTCTACAAGTACGGAATCTACGCAGAGAACCTGGATTCGATTTATGACAGGGACAGGCAGCTTGCTGAATATATTCTCTCAGGGAAACTGAAGGTTTCTCATAAAACAATTCAGCTGATGACAACCGTCCAGGATGAAGTGTTATCGTTGCTGGATTCCATGGTGAACAAAGGAAAGGTAGAGCATATTACGAACAATGAATTACAAAAAATGATGTTGAAAAACAAAGTGATTACAAAAACCGGCAGCCGGAAATCATCAGTTTCGGCACAGCCGAACATTGCTATCAAGCAAACTCCTGTATATGATCCGGACTCTGAAATCTCTGGATTGTATCTCACAATCCCGTCCTGGATCACTTCAATAAAACGAAGTTGCTCAAAGGCAGACTTCAGCAAGATCTCACCGGAGGCAAAGGCACGGCTCCAGGAACAACTTGGAGAGTTGGAGGAAGAGATCATTGCCGCCATTTTACAAATTACGGAGGAGTCGTAATGGACGAAAGATTCAACCAGTTCATTCCACAGGTACATTTTGAACTGATCCCGATCAGAAACCTTGTTTCCAATCAGGAATATCAGCGATCAATATCCGAAAAGCAGGTTCTCCATGCTGCAGAAAATTTTGATGTGAATCAGATCAACCCGGTGAAGGTAAGCCGCAGAAATGGAATGAATTATGTTTTCAACGGACAGCATACCATTGAAATTGTTGCGATGGTTTCCGGTTCGAGAGATACACCGGTCTGGTGCATGATCTATGACGATCTGGAGTATACGCATGAAGCCGATATCTTTGCGAACCAAAGCAAATATGTCCGCCCGCTTACGCCGTATGATATTTTCACCGCAAATATTGAGGCAGGTAATCAGGAACAGCTTATTATCAAGGAGCTTGTAGAATCATATGGTTTATCCATCACACCGGGAGATGCACCTGGAGGAATCTGTGCAGTTGCTACAATCCAGGACATAATGAAAAAGTTTGGTTACGGTAATCTGGATCACACACTCCGGCTTTGCATTGCTACCTGGGAAGGAGCACCGCATTCTCTCAGCTCGAATATTCTTAAAAGCATCGCCATTCTGATTCATGTGTATGGAGATGAATTGAGCGACGAGACTTTCAAAGAGAAGCTGGGATCTGTTTCTCTGAAAGAAATCATGAGGAATGCAAAGGAACGCCGCTCCGGCTCGATGGGTTATGCAGAGGCGCTGGTGACGTTCTACGCGAAGGGAACCAGAGGTGGCAAGAACAATCTGAGTCTGGAAAAACTCTATTCGTACATGACAGAGCAGGCAAGAAAACATAAATCCAGTACAAGCAGGATCAAAAAGATTGCTGCGGAAGCTCAGGAAAATGCTGCGAATGAAACAGACCAGGGAGAAGCAGAAAAAGAAAATGACCAGCTGGATCTGCCTATAGAAGCGTAATGTTTATCACAGTTGTATTAATCATGATACTTGTAATAATTTGGTGGCCGTTGCTCAGCGGCCACCATATTTTTTGGCAGGTGAAATGGCACACAGAAAAACGATGCCATTCAATGCAGCATCGTCTTCGACATCTTTTATACTCAGATGACCTTTTCGTTTTGTGCCTCGTTGATCATGTCTCTGAAGGAGTCCAGGGATATGCCCAGCTCATCCAGAAAGTTAAGCTGATATCTGAGCTGTAGTCCTGTCAATATTGCCCGAAAAAGATTGCAGTGCCCACGGTCGTGCATCTTTAGAGCCATTATCAGAGCCTGGTCAATCGAAATGCTTTGATCTTCACGTCTCATAAAGTGTCCTCCTTTATCCTCCTTTAATTGAAGTGTATGGGTCCGGCAAGAGTTCATTCTTTTAGAATCTTCCTGTTTTGTTAAAATTCACTGACTGTAAGAATTATCCTCTCCAAAAGGGGAGTCATTCATTTATAAGAATCTCACCATCTCCTGGTGGACGAAGTTTTCACTGAATAAGCTCGATGCTAACGGCATCGTTCAAGGGGATTGGGGCGCTTCCCCAACAAGCAATAGGTCTTTGTGACACAAAGACACTGCTTGCATAGTAACAATCCTCACGAATTGTGACTTCATTTATCTGTCTATGATCAATTCTATCCAAATAAAGGGAAATCAAGATTTTGTGAGATAAAAAAATAGCTATGAACGCGACAAAATAGATGCAATCTCGATGACTTTATGGTATAGTGTGTTACAAGTGGTTTTGTATCCATTATTGGGACTCATAATGAGAGGTATATGTTATGGCAGTTTCTTACAAGAAGTTGTTCAAATTATTGATTGATCGCGACATGAAGAAGAAAGACTTCAAGGAACTCACTGGTATCAGCCAGGGCACTTTGAATAAACTTCAGAACGGTGGCAATGTCATGGTGGATGTGCTTGAGAAGATCTGCCTTAACATGGATTGCAATATTGAGGACATTATGGAGATTTATCCTGATCCGGTTGACAGTACCAAAAAACGTACAGCCAGATCAGTACAATGATAAATGTTGGAGAGGGTTAACGCTTCATGGAGATATTTAATAACACCACCAAAGTCGTTAGAGATGACTTGGAAAAAACAATACAGGTGGGAAGTCGTGTTTCTATTGCTGCGGCATGCTTCTCTATATATGCGTATCAGACGCTTAAAGATCAGCTGGAGTCCTGTGATGAACTTCGGTTTATTTTCACGTCGCCAACTTTTATTGCAGAAAAAACGCAAAAAGAACGGCGTGAGTTTTATATTCCACGGCTTAAGCGGGAAAAGAGTCTATATGGTACTGAATTTGAAGTACGACTTCGCAACGAGCTAAAGCAGAAAGCTGTTGCGAAAGAATGCGCGGAGTGGATGCGTAAAAAAGCTTGCTTTAAGTCTAACACTACTCGCGATGGCATGAATAATTTTCTCCTCGTAGATGGAGCAGGTGAAACTTATACCTATATGCCTATGAATACGTTCACTACGGTTGACTTGGGGTGTGAACGTGGAAACAATCTTACTAATATGGTCACCCGGCTTGAAAATCCTGCAAGCAGTGAGTTTTTGCGCATGTTTAACACGATCTGGTCTG
Organism: Solobacterium sp.; assembly: GCA_017510405.1. GTDB lineage: Bacteria > Bacillota_I > Bacilli_A > Erysipelotrichales > Erysipelotrichaceae > Bulleidia. The sequence goes on along the minus strand of JAFWNG010000001.1, from coordinate 21,571 downwards.
ATGAGGAAAAGCTTGCTGATGTAACTGAAGAAGTCATTGAAATGATCTCTACTGTTTATCAGGAAAACGCACCAGAACTTGTGTATTTTATGACGCTTTATAACATCTTCAATGAGTTTTTAGAAGATATCTCTGAGGATGTTCTCCCAAATGAAGCAACTGGGTTTAAGGACAGTGTTATATGGAAAAAGCTGTTCAATTTCCAGAAAGATGCAGCACTCGCTATCATAAACAAACTGGAACAGTATAACGGCTGTATTCTGGCTGATAGTGTTGGGCTGGGTAAGACATTCACAGCGTTGGCTGTTATTAAGTACTACGAAGGTCGAAACAAGAATGTACTTGTTCTCTGCCCGAAGAAGCTTTCGGAAAACTGGATGACGTATCGCGGAAACCTAATCAACAATCCTCTGGCAGCAGATCGTTTACGCTACGATATTCTTTATCACACCGATCTTTCACGCGACAGCGGTAATACTGTAATTGGTTTGCCTATTGATCGGATCAACTGGGGAAACTACGACCTTGTCGTTATTGACGAAAGTCATAACTTTCGAAATGGGAATGGTACAAACAGCCGTGGAGGAGAAAAAGAAAACCGTTATATGCGGCTGATGAATCGTGTGATTAAACCCGGTGTAAAAACGAAGGTTTTGATGCTCTCTGCAACACCGGTGAACAACAGGTTTTATGATCTTCGCAATCAGCTGGCGCTTGCTTATGAAGGCGACCCATCCGATTTTGATGAGAAACTGAACACAAAGTCTGACATTGACACGATATTCCGTCAAGCACAAAAGGTTTATAACGCATGGTGCAAACTTCCGGAAGAACAGCGAACTACTGCAACTTTGCTCTCACAGTTGGATTTTGATTTCTTTGAAGTGCTGGATAGCGTAACCATAGCTCGCTCTCGTAAGCATATTCAGACATATTATGATGTTGCAGACATTGGAAATTTTCCTGAAAGGAACAAGCCAATCTCTCTTCGCCCGAAGCTGACGACTCGTGAAAATGCAATAAATTACAAAGAAGTGTTTGAATTACTTTCAAAGCTTCAGCTTACGATATATACTCCGACAGCTTATATCCTGCCTAGTAAAATTAGTAAGTATCTAGAGGAGAAAGAAACAGAAAACTTCCGTAAAGGGCGTGAAATAGGTATTCAGCGTTTGATGAGTATCAACTTATTAAAGCGTATGGAAAGCTCGGTTCACTCTTTCTTACTGACGGTACGTAGGATCTATGATTATTTGAATGAAACGTCACAAATCATTCAGGCGTTCATGGACGGAAAAGGGAACGGCAATCTTGACGAGATGAGAGATTTGTCCAGCGCAGCTGTGGATTTTGATGACGATGATCAGAACACCGATTTCTTCAGCGTTGGCAAAAAGGTTCGCATCGATCTCCGGGATATGGACTATATCTCATGGAAGCGGGATATTGATGAAGATTTAGATAACCTTCAGCTTCTTATCCTGATGGTAGAGGATATCACTCCTGAATATGATTTTAAGCTTAATGAATTGTTGCGTGTGATTAGGGAGAAAGTGGCCGCACCCATTAATCCAGGAAACAAAAAAATGCTTATCTTCACGGCATTTGCGGATACAGCGGAATACATCTATGAGTACGTTAGCAAGATGGCAAAGGAAGAATTGGGGCTGAATACAGCGCTAGTCACTGGTTCTGTGGATGGAAAAACAACAATTCCACGGTTCAAACCAGAAATGAACCATGTGCTTTCTTGCTTTTCACCAAAATCAAAAGACAGAGATGTACTATATCCAAGTGATAAGGCGGACATTGATATATTGATTGCCACCGACTGTATTTCTGAAGGACAAAACCTGCAGGATTGCGATTTCTGCGTGAACTATGATATTCATTGGAACCCAGTACGTATTATCCAACGCTTCGGTCGAATTGATCGTATTGGTAGTCGGAATGCTGTAATACAGCTTGTGAACTTCTGGCCAGATCTTGACTTAGATGAGTATATCAACCTGAAGGCCAGAGTTGAAACAAGAATGCGTATATCGGTAATGACCTCTACAGGTGATGATGATCTGATCAATCAGGAGGAAAAGGGAGATCTGGAATATAGACGGAGCCAGCTTAAACGTCTTCAAGAAGAAGTCGTTGATCTGGAGGATATGACTAGCGGCGTATCTATTATGGATTTAGGCTTGAATGAGTTTCGGATGGATTTGTTGGCTTATATGAAAACGCATGGCGATATTGACCACACGCCGTTCGGCATTCATGCCGTTGTGAAAGGTGAGAAGCCGGGCGTGATCTTTGTTTTAAAGAATGTCAACAAGCATGTAAATATAGAGAACCAGAATCGGTTGCATCCTTTTTACCTTGCTTATGTGGGCCAAGATGGTGAAGTGATTGCTAATCATCTGCAACCAAAGGATACGCTGGATGTGATGAGACACCTTGCCAGAGGAAAAGCGACGCCAGACAAGGTGCTATGTGATCGTTTTAATAAAGAAACAAATAATGGCAGAAACATGGAAAAAGTTTCCCGGCTTTTGGAGGATTCTATCATGTCGATTATCGATGCGAAAGATGAAAGCGACATTGACAGTTTCTTTGGAGGAGGGCAGACAACATTCCTCTCTGGAGGGTTTTCCGGGCTGGATGACTTTGAATTGATTTGCTTTATGGTGGTGATATGATGATTAATTTTCCTGAGGCAACAGTTGTCCACAGACGGTTGCCCAAAGAAGCGTTTTATAAACGCCTTTCTCTGACCACTGCATTGAAAGATAAATTTGTCTCTGATGTGGATAGGATCTATGTGGAGAATAGTCTGACAAAAGAAAACTTGAATCTCGCAGCGGACACTGAGATTAAAGAAATCCTATTACTTTCAATATCACTGAAGAAGCAGGAATTCGATGGCAAGGTGGTTGAAGCAATTGCCAGACAGAACCCACATCAACTTGTATTCCTGCTGATATATGAAGAGCAACGGCAATTGGCTCTTTATCATAGCAAACTGTATCGAACGCAATGGATGTCAAAGGATGAACTGAAACTGGAAGCAAATGGGTTCTCATTGGAAGAAATATGGAACAGTTTAATAGAACAGATTGCCCTATATGAAGAAAGAGCGAATCCTGCCGATAATCTTACTATCGACCAGCGACTCGCTCTACAGGAAAAAATTATAAAACTGGAGAAGCAGATAGAAAAAACAGAGGCGGCCGCCTGGAAAGAACAGCAACCAAAGAAGCGCTTTGAACTGTACACTAAAGTGCAATCCTATAAACAGAAATTGGAGGAATTGAAGCATGGAAAACCTTAAGATGCATACGCCTGATTTGGCTGAAGAAAACTATAAAAAGCTAGCCGAATTATTCCCGAACGCCGTTACTGAAACGATTGATGCAAATGGTGAGGTTATCCGTGCCATTGACGTGGATGTATTGCGCCAGGAAATTTCTTCGACTATTGTTGAAGGACCACAGGAACGGTATCAATTTACATGGCCGGATAAGAGAAAGTCTGTCATTCTTGCTAACCAGCCAATCACCAAGACGTTACGTCTTGTTCGTGAGAAATCTGTTGGGCGGGACGGTACACCGGGTAGTATTGATACTGAGAATATCTATATTGAGGGCGATAATCTTGATGCACTGAAATTACTTCAGGAAACATATCTTGGAAAAATCAAAGTCATTTACATTGATCCTCCTTATAATACAGGGACTGATTTCATTTATGAAGACGATTTTGCGCAGGGAAAAGATGACTATCTTTCTGAGAGCGGTCAGTTTGATGACGATGGTAATCGCCTTGTGCAGAACCTGGAGAGTAATGGTCGTTTCCATACGGATTGGCTAAATATGCTCTATCCCCGCCTCCGTTTTGCAAAGGACCTTCTATCGGATGATGGCGTGATTTTCATATCCATTGATGATAATGAGCAGGAGAACCTCAAGAAAATCGCTGATGAGGTGTTTGGTAAGCAGAATTTTGTTGCCCAACTTGTTTGGGAAAAGAAAAAGAAAGGTTCTTTCCTTTCGAAAGCTGTTACCAATATAAAAGAATATGTTCTAGTCTACTGCAGAAACAGCGACATGTTTGAAGGGCTAATTGGTGAAATCAACGACAGTGCCGAGACTTATCCTTGTATTAATGCTGTTAACAAGAGAGAACTGCGGACTATTCCTGCAGGGATAGAGAGCAAGTATAAAGAAAAGAACTTTTTTATGGCAAAGGGATCGGAGATAAGTGATACCACTATGAGCATTGTTTTACATTCCGACTTAGTCATAAAAAATGGGCGTTTGGCAGAAACGTTGGTGCTAGAAGGAAATTGGAGATATTCCCAACCAGCTATGGCGGAGTATGCAGAAAAAGGTGAACTATACATCACACGTGATCTTTATCTTCGTAGAATTGTTACGGATGTTCGGAACAAGACGATGAAAGACTTACTCCCGAGGATTGGTGATGATTCTGATGTCTCCCACAAAGACGATGTTGATATCAACAATCTTTCAAGTTCTGGTTGGGGCTCTAATGAAGATGCAGATGAAGAACTCCGTCTTCTTTTCGGTGTGCAAAAAATGATGGATTATCCGAAACCAACGAGATTGCTCATCAAGCTTCTGGCCTCTTACAGAAACACTAATGACAGTATCATAATGGATTTTTTCTCGGGATCCGCTACGACGGCACACGCTACAATGTGGCTTAATGCGAAAGATGGTGGACATCGGAAGTTCATCATGGTTCAGCTTCCTGAAAAAGCCGCAGAAGGTAGTGCAACATTTAAGGCCGGCTATAAAACTATATGTGATGTTGGTGAGGAACGGATCCGTCGTGCTGGAAAGAAAATTCGGGATGATGCTCCGCTAATCACATCAGATCTGGATATTGGCTTCCGGGTCTTTCGCGTGGATTCTTCCAACATGGAAGATATCTACTATCGACCTGCGGACTACAACCAAGGACAGATGGAACTCTTTGCAGAAAATATCAAGAAGGACAGAACACCAGAAGATCTGCTTTTCCAAGTTATGCTTGATCTGGGTGTTATGCTTTCTTCAAAGATTGAAGAAATCACTATTGCTGGTAAAAAGGTCTTCTCCGTGGCAGATGGGTATCTTATTGCCTGCTTTGATAAGGATGTGAATGAGGAAACTGTAAAGGCTATCGCGCAGAAGCATCCTTTCTATGCAGTATTCCGTGATAGTGGCATGGCTAGTGACAGTGTTGCCACCAACTTTGAGCAGATTTTCGAAACATATAGCCCTAAGACTCAGAGGAAAGTGTTGTAAGATGAAAAACTATTACTCCCCCGGAGTTGAAATGAAAGGGATGAAATATGATTTGGGTTTGTAGGTCGGGAAAACACGGAAAAGATTATGATGAAGTTCGGAAATTCAGCGATGTTTTCATGGGATGGGATGGATATCGCTTAGATCTGAGTGGGTTAATAAACAGAGAGGATTTCAAGGAGCTTGTCATCAAGGAAAAAAATCCTGCAGCCAGGACCACTATTTCAAACTGGGCAGGTCAACTATATTCATTTTGTCGTGAAATGCAGAAGGGCGATTTCGTATTAGTCCCTAACTTGAATGCCAAAGAATTTCTGTTAGCACGAATTGTAGGCGATTATCGATTTGAGGCTGATAGAATGTATCCTCACGTGCGAAGGATAGAAGTATTAAAGGAAGGGATCTCTCGAAGTTTGTTCTCGCAATCAACTCAGTATTCTCTCGGTGCATTCAGAACTGTTTTTAAGGTGAGGCAAGAAGAAGAGATACTTACAGTGGCGCAGATAAACCATGAGGGAGATATATAACTATGGCAGACATGAAATTCAAATTCACTATACAGCCTTATCAAACCGAGGCTGTTGACAGTGTGGTAGGTGTTTTTGCTGGCCAACCGTTTAATGATCACTTTACCTACCGCCGAGATGTCAATATAGAGCGGAATATCCTTAACTGGAATAGGTCTGATGAAGAGCTGTTCATGGGTTTTGCTAATGCACGTGTACAGTTGGAATTTGGGCAGCTTTTGAACAATATCCACCGAATACAGACCAGGAATAATATCAAGCTCGCTGAAACGATAGCCAGCGGTGGACTCGGAGCGTGTTCTCTTGATGTGGAAATGGAGACTGGCACGGGTAAAACCTACGTCTATATCAAGACAATGTTTGAACTGAATAAGCAGTATGGATGGAGCAAGTTTATCGTAGTCGTGCCGAGCATTGCAATTCGCGAAGGAGTTAAGAAGAGCTTCGAAACTATGGAAGAGCATTTCATGGAGTACTACGGAAAAAAGGCCCGTTACTTCGTATATGACTCAAAGAATCTGACACAGATTGATAGTTTCAGTCAGAGCGCGGATATCAATGTCATGATTATCAATATTCAGGCATTTAATTCAACCTTTAACGAGAGTAAGAAAAATAGTGTCTCTAAGATCATCAATTCTGAGCGTGATGATTTCGGAAGCCGTCGGCCGATAGATGTTATCGCTGCAAACAGGCCCATTGTGATCATGGATGAGCCTCAGAAGATGGGTGGAGCTGCTACTCAGGCTGGCGTCAAGAGGTTTAATCCACTCTTCTGCTTGAATTATTCTGCAACGCATAAGCAGCATCATACACTGGTTTATGTTTTAGATGCGTTGGACGCTTATAATAAGCGGCTGGTAAAGCGAATTGAGGTCAAGGGCTTCGATATAAAGAATCTGCGCGGAACTGATAAGTATCTTTTCTTGGAAGGCATTGTTATTTCACCAAACAAGCCTCCTATGGCACGTATTGAATTTGAGGTAAGTTACAACAAGTCCATAAACCGTGAAACTAGAATCGTAGGTGTGGACGATGATCTATACTCGCTATCTAAGGGTATGGAACAGTACCGAGGATATCATATTAATGAAATTGATCCGATTGGGAAAACAGTTTCTTTTACTAATGGTGAGGTTATTCACGTTGGCGAGGTCACAGGGGATGTATCAGAAAAGGATCTACGGCGAGTGCAGATTCGTGAAACTATACGTTCTCATTTTGAAAAGGAGAAGGAACTTTACGATAAAGGCATCAAAACACTATCATTGTTTTTTATCGATGAAGTAGCTAAGTATCGTAAATATGATGAAGACGGTAATGAAATCAACTCCGAATATGGTGAGATATTTGAGCAGGAATATACAGACATTCTGAATGAATATCTTACATTATTTAACACACCTTATGAGCAGTATTTACGCGGCATTGAGGTTCATGATACTCATGCAGGTTATTTCAGTATCGATAAAAAAGGCCACAAGGTGGATAGTTCCTTGAAACGTGGCAGCGATGAAAGCGATGATATTTCAGCCTATGATTTGATTTTAAAGGATAAGGAGCGATTGCTGTCCTTCGGTAATCCAGTGCGATTTATCTTCTCTCACTCAGCACTTCGTGAAGGTTGGGATAATCCGAACGTTTTCCAAATCTGCACGCTGAAGCACGGAGGTAGTTCTCCAACACAAAAGCGCCAAGAGGTTGGGCGCGGTCTGCGTCTATGTGTAAATCAGAACGGTGATCGAATGGATGTAGATACGTTGGGAACGCAAGTGCAGCAGATTAACCAGCTGACGGTTATTGCTTCTGATGGTTATAAAGACTTTGTGGCTGATCTTCAGAAGGGGATCCGGGATGACCTGTATGAACGTCCTTCCAAGGCTACACCGGATTACTTCATTGGGAAGACCATAATAATTGATGGTAACGAAGTAACCGTAACAGATAAGCAAGGTCGTGATATTTACCGTTATCTCATTAAGAATGATTACATCGATGAAAATGATCATATTACTGATCAATATCGGGCTGATCTTGCAAATGACAGTCTGGCTCTAGTGCCTGAAAGTTGTAAAGATATTACTGATGGAGTACATGCACTGATCCAGAGCGTTTTTGATGAACATGCCCTTGATGACATGATCAAAGATGGTCATGATACCAAGATTCAGGAAAATTCACTGAATGACAACTTCTACAAGAAGGAGTTTCAGACATTGTGGAACTATATCAACCACAAATATGCCTATACGGTTGAGTTTGATAGCGAGGAACTGATTCGAAAGGCTATTACACATATCGATGAAAAGATGTTTGTTGCCAAACTGCAGTATACAGTTACTACTGGTGAACAGGGGCGAGAATGGGACTCTGAAAAACTAAAGAGCGGCGCAGCATTTGTGGCTGAAAAAAGTCAGACCTATACTTTGCAGCGCGCAGAAGGAAGTCTCGTAAAATACGACCTTGTTGGCAAAATTGCGGAAGGTGCAAAATTGACACGACGGACAGTAGCCAGAATATTACAGGGTATCAGGCCATATACATTTGCCATGTTCCAGGACAATCCGGAGGAATTTATCACTAAGGCAATTCGGTTGATCAATGAGCAGAAGGCTACGATGATAGTAGAGCAGATTACTTATAACCGGACTGAAGGTACATACGACAGCGCCATTTTTACAGCAGAAAAAAATACAGACTTCAACCGTGCGTACCGCGCAAAAAAGAGCATTCAGGATTATGTTTTTACGGACGGCTATGCCAAAGATGGCCAAAGCCGTGAACGTGTCTTTGCGCAGGATCTGGATTTGGCAGAGGAAGTTTGCGTTTATGCTAAGCTGCCAAAGGGCTTCTCAATTCCTACACCGGTCGGAAACTACTCTCCTGACTGGGCGATAGCATTTAATAAGGGGACTGTTAAGCACATTTTCTTCATTGCAGAAACCAAAGGAACGATGGAATCCCTTAATCTGAAGCCTATTGAACAGGCAAAGATTAAGTGTGCAAAAAAACTCTTTAATGAGTTGTCCACTGAGGATGTGGTTTACCATGATGTTGACAGTTATCAGAGTTTGTTGAACATCATGGAGAGCCTGTAAATAGAAAGGAACGGTATATTATCATGGTTATTGCACCGAGTTCCGTTGATACTAATTTGAGTCAACTTCTTTTGGAAGCCAGTATTGGCAAAATACAACTCCCGGAGTTTCAACGGGACTGGACATGGGATGATGATCGCATAAGAGGTATACTAGCGAGTCTCTCACAGGGATATCCTATGGGAGCAATCATGCGTCTGCAATATGGTAACCCGGATATAAAATTTCGCTACCGGACATTGGAGGGAGTAGGATCAACGACAGAAATTCCTGAGTATTTGATTCTCGATGGTCAACAACGACTTACTTCAATGTATCAAGCAGTTTATGACAATAAGCCTGTAAGAACAGTTACTGAGAAGAAGGCTGCAATCCAGCGATATTATTATTTGGATATGAAAAAATGTCTGGATGAAAACGAAGATAGAGTTGAAGCGGTGCTGTCTATTCCTTCAGACAAAAAGCTAAAAGAAAATTTTGATCGGGACGTTATTCTTGATTTGTCTGATCGAGATAAAGAATATGAGCTGCAGTTTTTTCCACTCAATTTGGTTTTCCACTCTAGCGAATTAACTGACTGGTGTACGGGTTATGTTCTTCATTATGCAATGGCAGGAGACCCACAAAAAACAGCTGAAGCAATGGCAATCTATAACCAGTTTAAAAGTGATGTTATTGATACTATCACTGGATATAAGCTTCCTGTGATCACATTGGATAAAAGTACACCTCGTGAAGCTGTGTGTAAGGTGTTTGAGAATGTGAATACTGGTGGTGTACCGCTTACTGTGTTTGAACTTGTAACAGCATCCTATGCAACACAGGAGTTCAATCTTCGAGAAGATTGGGTCAAATGCAGATCAGTAATTCGTGGTGAGGGAGATACGTTAAACACGGATCTCCTTAATGGAATCGACGAAACCGCTTTTCTTACTACTGTAACTTTATATACAAGTTACGTGAACAAGGTAAATGGCACCTCTGGTATGGTAAGTTGCAAGAAACGTGATGTTTTAGGCCTTCCATTTGAAGATTATGATTCAAATAAGGCAATAGTGCTGCAAGGTTTTAAAATTGCCAGAGAGTTCTTACTGAAGTATCAGTATGTTTTCAGGCAGAGGGACCTGCCCTATCCGACTCAGCTTATTCCTCTTGCGGCAATATGCGCATATCTTGGGAAAAGCAAGTGTAATGAACCAAATACTACCAAGATTCTGAGTCGTTGGTATTGGTGTGGCATTTTCGGGGAAATGTACGGTGGTGCAAACGAAACACGATATGCAAATGATATAGAAGATGTTGTGAATGATGTTCTTGGAAAAGTATCTCTCAATCGTACAGTTAATGCGGCATTCTTCTCCTCAACGCGTTTACTTACAATGCAAAGCAGACTAAGTGCCGCTTATAAAGGGGTTATGGCGTTGCTTTATAAAGAACATTGCCGTGACTTTATGAATGATACAACTATTGATCTTGTTAACAGCATGATTGAGTCACCGGACATTCATCATATCTTCCCGCAGAAGTATTGCGAGGAACAGCATATTAAACGGCAGAAATACAATTCTATCGTAAATAAAACTCCGATCTTACCGGAAACGAATCGTGCAATCGGTGGAGATGCACCGAGTATTTATACGGCGAGAATCATGAAAAAAGTCGCTGGGCTGACCGAAGATGTTCTGCGCGAAAGAATAGAGTCTCATCTTGTGGATTACAATGCACTTGTGGCAAATGATTTTGACACATATTTTGTTGATCGTGCTAAGAAGCTTCTCAATCTTATTGAGAATGCAATGGGCAAGAAAATCGCAGACAGAACTGCTGAAAACACAATAGAACAGTTCGGATCAAGTTTGTCCTAATCACTAAATTATGATAATAGGGTGCTTAGGTTTGCTAGTATGAGCAGTTCTTAATTAAAGGAGGACACATATGGATTGGAATGTATTTAATACCCATAATGAAGCACCAGATGATGCTTTTGAAACCATGTGTGTCTTATTGTTCAAAAACTGGGTGAATCGAGAATATGGTCAAAGTGGCGTAGAAGTGCATGCCGTAAATGGAAAAGGCGGAGATGGCGGCGTTGAAGCCTATGCAGTTTTATCAACTGGAGGCATCGTTGGAGTCCAGGCAAAGTGGTTTAGAAGCAAAATTGGCACTACGCAAATTAAGCAGATCGAAAACTCTTTTCTTACGGCGATAAAAATTAGGCCTTCATTAAAAAAATACATTATATGCATTCCAAAGGACATGACTTCCAAAAGAATGGTACATGGTAAGCAGGTGTCCAAATCTTCTGAAGACGATAAATGGACAGCTTTGGTATGCAAGTTGAATAATCAATACCCGGAATGCAGCATCGATTTATGGGATGAAACTACAATTACTGCCGAACTCATGTATCCTGCTTCCGATTCTATTAGAAATTATTATTTTGAAGATCAGGAAATAACAAGAGAATTCTTGCTTGATACCTATAATAGAAACGTTCATGGATGGAAGAAATCCAGCTATGTGCCAGATACATATAATCCAGGACATATTCATTCCACAATTGTATCTTTCCTTGGAACGAAGGATTTAGCGCTAGAAAAATATAATACTGTCAGCAGAATTGATTCTGAACTACAGGCACTTTCATCAGCTCTGAATGATTTATTGTTATTGACTCAAAAACTTGAATGCAATGAATCAGTTGTGTCAGATATAATGTCAGATATTGCATACACAGATGATCTAAGGAAAATCGTTTCTGATGTTCTGCTGCGCATTAAAGACTGTAATGAGATATATGATAATCCCTTTGGTGTTAGGCTTGATTTTCATTGTGCAAAAAGCAAGCTAAAAGACTCAATACTGGCATTTAGATACCACAATCATTTTCACGCTGTTACAGACATGGTGTCAGCAATAGAAGATGATTGGTATAAGTGCTTTGAACTTTTTGATTATGTAATTGATAATAAGAAAGTTTTCTTGGGAGATGCAGGAACAGGAAAAACCATAGGAGTACTTACAGAGGCGGCTAGTCTTTGGAAATGTACACATCATATTCCGATAATAATCCAGGCTGCTGATATTTCAAAAGACGAGGACTGGAATCAAATTCTTACAAAAACTCTTGCTTTATCTGGTCACTCTTCAGGAGATTCTATTTTTCAAGCGTTAGATACCACCGCACATATAAGCGAAATTCAAGACAAAATCAATTCTGCTGAAGATGAAATAACTATCAAAAACTACATTGTCATTTTTGTGGATGGACTTGACGAATCGCAACACTATGAGTTTTGGGAACGCCGAATAGTCGAGACAGAGTATTATAAAGATAAATTCACACGAATTAAATTTGTGTTTTCGGCACGTCCATATGTTTTGCCTGAGTATTATAAAAAACCTTATTATACTTCAATAGAGTATATTCCATCGTCTGGCGATGCTACAGTTGATGATTTGTTTGATACTTATATTGATTTTTACAATATTGATATTAATGGGAATGAATGGATTAGAGATTCCCTTGTATCCCCGATTTCTTTGCGGTTGTTCTGTGAGATATACAGAGGAAAAAAGATTGATGAATTACAACGTAATTCGGTTATCATAACAGAACTGTATAAAAATAAACTGGCGTTAATGGAAAAGGAATTTACAGAGCGTCATCATCTGCCACTCCCTACTAACATTATTCATCAGAGTGCTGCCGCATTATCTTCTGCTTTTAAATGCCGGTCCGAATTAACATTGGAAGATATAACGACATTGTTCGAGAATATTGCTCTTGAGAATATAGTTGTAATACTAAGCTTTTTGGCAGAACACGGTATGATATACAAAGTAATACGCCAAACTGACGATATCCTTAAGCCATCTGAAGAGATTTATAAATGGGGATCTCAACCTGCCGCAGATTACTTACTAGCCGCAAATCTTTGTAATAATCTAATCGCTGGCAAAGAGGTAAATGGACAGTATTCGACTGGCACTCTTGAAATGCTGTCCGTATTGTTGCTGGAAAAAGAGGGAAAGTTTGTGTTTGAATATCCCTCCTTTAAGGTATCTTTGGATAATCCGGTTTTATTTGATCTTGAGTGTTTTGCTTTGACGAGGGTCACCCCAATGGTTGCGGTCAAATTTAGTGATCGAGTTTTAAAACTTATGAGTTTTAGTCCATTGGAATTACATTTGGTGGTTAATCAACTTATCCTACCGGTTTCACGCATGAATAATCATCCGTTAGGACCGATGCTATTAGACAAATATCTTCGAGGATTTCCCAACGCAGCTACTCGTGATATTTGGTGGTCAATACCTTCCTATTTAAGAGACGCATATGACAAGTCTTGGTATAGCAACGAAGCGGTAAACTTAGATACTTACCAACTCAAAGATAAGGATCCATATAATGGATTACCTTTAGTCTATGCATGGCGCTTAACATCAGTAGAAAACGAAATAAGGAATGAATGTAGAATCGCATTATCAAGGTGGGGTCTTAATAATGATGTTCGATTTTTTGAACTGTTAAGAATTTGCTCGGATGTTAATGATCCTCAAATGGTTTCGGATCTGTTTTCAATTGCTTTAGGAATTGCTCTGAATTCCGCGGTTTCAGATGAATATTTACAAAACACAGGTCAATGGATTTTGAATAATGTTTTTTCTCCTGATGGCCTAAAAAAATACTGTGATGCGTCCGTTAGGTATTACGCTAAAAGCATTGTTGAGATTGCAGAAAAACACGATATTCTGCTCTCTGGTTTTGAAAGAGTTAAGCTACCGTATCAGTATGATATAGATTTATTGCCTATTGCTGTCGAGGCATCCTCTGCTAACCGCATGTCGGGATATAGTGAAATAAACTATGATTTAGCACGGTATGTTCTTTGTGATCACATAAACGGAGGATTTCTGGAAAAAAACTGGAAGACAAAAAGTTTGCCTACTGAAACGACGGAGATGATAAATCGTTATAAAGAAAGGTATGGACTTATAGATCTTGGTTCCGACGGCCTAATCATTTCAACAGCGTATCAATTTCTTTTGAATAATGGTTGGACTGAACAGGAGTTTGTAAATAAACCTACATATGATGGAGTGGATAGCTATATTAGAAGAACGTATTATCAGGCTGACCATGGATCACAGTCAACTGTAATGTCAGTTGCTGAAAAATATGTTTGGTGTGCCAGAAATGCTATTCTTGCTTTCTATGCTGATCATATCCCATATTACGACTCCGAGGCTGGATTTCAGATGATTGATGATTATGGAAAGCTAGATGGTTATGAAATTCCTCTTGAGAGTCTAATGGTAAAAGAACATATCGATTCTTTAGGTGCGTGGAGACATACGAGCAAGCTTGCAACGATAAGTGATAAGAGTGGAAGTGTCGATTCCATTGAAAAATGGATGCAATATGGTCCTTTGCCGAATTTTCAAGAATGGATCAGGGATAATGACAGTAACACTTTATTATATTCAGCCACACGAATTGAAAACGAAGAAGATGGGATATCAGAAGCTGTATACGTATCTAGCGGCATGGTTAAAGAGATGGAACTTCTGGCATTCATTGAAAACGTTGATAAAGACAGAGATATTTGTGCATCAGAGCTGATAAATGCAGAGTCATTTCATTCAGGGGTTGATTCGTATTTATATTGCACTCCAATAGAAATCTGTGGTATTCCAAGCAAAAAAGATTGTTATGACTCCATCATAGTATCGGATGGTACAACTCTTGTGACTGCTTTTAAGGCATTAACACGTTGTGTAGGTTCTTTTACTGGTGATCCTGGGGAGAAGGAGTTTATTATCCCTTCGAAAAAGATGCGGGAAGTAACCGGCATTACATACGGTGATGGCTATTATTATAAAGATATGCATGGTAAAGAAGTTGCGCATTTCGAAGAATCTGGCAATCCATGGAAAACACATCAAGATAGCCTCCTTGTAGATGAAGAAGTGCTTAGAAATGCATTGAATAGCAGTGGATACAAAATGTTTTGGCTATTTAGAATAATCCGCAGGGCAACTTACAAATATATTGAAATGCATCCGGAAATGAGGCGACAGGCTGATCACACATATATTGTATGGGAAAATGACAATAACGATATTGTTTGGAAGCAATTGAGAGAACCTGATCACGAAGACTGGAATATCAGTATATTGAACGACAAACACACTGAAGAACGCAGTGAATTAATGGCACTTATAAAAGCTTATAGTACGGCGGAAGATGAGCATCCTGATACATGTATTCCATTAGAACCGGAAGACAGCATTTGTTAAATGTATTAGAAATTGGAGGTTTAAAATGATGAGGAGCAAAATTTTTTAAGACTCAGATCTCCCAAAAGAAAAGCGTTTCAAAGCTCGAAGCGACATGGCAGAAAGCCTGCGCTCCGGGCTTTTCTTTTCGTATGGAGAGCTGCACTTCAAGTAGGCGTATATTTTCGCACCATGACGGTCATTACTTCAAATAGGCGTGTTTTCTATACTACAAATAGAAGTACAAGAACTGGAGGTGATCGATCATGCATGTAAAATCGAATCTTGATTTTATACAGATCGGTCTCCGTGTGCGCGAAATAAGAAAGGCGGCGCATCTGAAACCTGGAGAGTTCGGAGAAATCGTTGGCGTTGGTGACAGGCACATCAGTAATGTTGAATCATCAGCCAGGCACTTATCACCAGAACTCGCTGCCAACATCTGTGATGCATTTCCTCAATACACCATGGATTACATCTTCAGAGGAATCGAGGTTGAAACATCTGATAACCTATTTGTCAGGATCAAAAATCTGAATACAGAACAGCGGGAATTGGTTGAGAACCTCGTTTCCACTCTTGAGCAGCAGGCTAAGAGATAATTCCATTTCTATTTCCCCATACGGCTGACCCATTATATGGCGGCCGGATATGAAAAATAACTAAGAGCGCAAGGCCGTCACATAAATAGTGTAGCCATGCGCTTTTTAAGTTTTATCCATGAAAAATGAGGGGGAGGTGAATGTCATGGACGAAAATCTAGGCTTAGCATTACTCAGAGACCTACAGCAGCAATCATCTCGATTTCATAACACTGATGAGTTTATGCAGTATATGAAGGATGCTGACATTGCATTGGAGACAGTGAAGAATATCCTTCTGGAAGATGGACCGCCAGAAAAGGTATTGCAGCGCTGCTTTCATATGCTGATTGTCTTCTATGATGCCGACTGGTGCGGCGCACTGAATGCAGACCTTGATCTCGATATCTTTACACCGGTCTGGTGGGAAGATGCTCGGGAAGGATTTCTGGCCAGGACATTGTTTAACGAATTTGAAATTCCTCAGAAATTCTCCCGCTGGAAGAATGCACTGAAGAAAAAAGAACTTGTGGTTATTGAAGACGCAGAAGCAATCAGGGACATCTATCCGGAAGAGTATGCAAACTATCAGCGGCTGGATGTGCATTCAGTTATTGGTGCACCATATTACAAAGGATCCACCGGCTTTCTGGTAGTCCGCAATCCGAAGCGATATATGCAGCAGACTCTTCCGCTTGTGATGACTTCCTATATCGTTGCGGCAGAAACACATGATATCCGTTTGATGCTGGCGACGGAGCATCAGTTCACTTCTGAAGATATTCGGGAAAAGAACGATGTTATCATTTCCCTGTTCGGGGGATTAACAATCGCCACTTCTATTGGAACGATCCAGCCCAAGGATATATCCGGAAGGGCGATCGCATCTATCATTGCCATGATGGCTCTTGATCCGGAACATGGTCTTCCGACTTACAAGATCGAACGCGATCTGTATCCTGATGATTATCCCGGTACTCTTGCGAATCGTGTGAAGAATCAGATATACCATTTCCGAAAGGATTTTGGCTCAACCTTCACAAGCTCACTCATAGAGACTGGTCCAAACGGCTACTTTTTTAGCAAAGATCTGAACATCCGAACGGATCTACAGATGTTCGATAACCTTATTGCGCAGTCCAAAGTCGCGACAGACCCTATTAGGAAGGCATTCCTGATCCGGCAGGCTGTAAAGCTTTATAAGGGCAATGTTTTCCCTGAAGCTGAAACAGAGGAATGGCTTCGTCCAGTCAGTATGCAATACCTGGAGAGATATCTGGCTGCTATCTATAAGCTCTGTGAACTTCTCTATGATCAGAAAGATTACTCCCGGATCCATGAATATGTCGTACAGGCACTCAAGGCAGCACCGGAAGAGGAAAAGCTTTACTACTGGATGATCATATCTCTTCGTAAGCGTGATATGGTGGAGCTCGCCAAGAAAGCACTGGAGACAGCCAAAAACACGTTGGATGAAGAGTATTATGATTTGCTGGTAGAGCAGCTGAACGGGTTCAGAAAGCCATGAGACACAAATTGAATAAGTTATTACTGATAGAGATATGAGGGTCCTGAGCCGACACAAACGGTTTTGGTCCCTCTTCTTTTTTCGTTATTACAACTATGATAATCACTAAATTTACAAAGAAAGCCTGTTAACAACAAAGCCCCGTACAGATCACGGGGCTTCACTGTATGACAATATGCAGGAGTTTCGCTTATTATTCGGTCAGATCCTTCCACAGGTATACTTCATCATCGTACCCGTCATCCTGTCTGAATGCCCTGGGAATATAGCCCAGGTTCCTGCAGCCGGTTCTGTTCAGGACGGAAAGCGCAAGCGTATTCTTTGAATTGACGCCCATCTCCATGACGTTATATCCAAGAGCACCTGCAAGATCCATACACAACGCGGTCATCTGTGTGCCCAGGCCCTTATTCCTGTACGACTTATTGATAGCTATACCGATCGTGCACCTGTGCATGACCTTTCTCTCAAATCCGACAGGTTCCACACCGGCGGCTGCGATCAGCTTCTCACCGTCATACACGGTGATGTGGAATCCATGATCAGATTCCCTGAAGCTTCTGAGTATGGCTTCGTACGGTGCTGGGTCCGTTTCGATCTCATCCAGGGTATTGACCATATACGGACATTCCGTATGCAGCTCATAGATAAAGGAGGCAAGCTGTTCGGCATCGGATTCTTCCGTGGAGCGCAGCAGGTATTCCTTCATGTCTTTCAGTTTTATCGTCTCCGCAGGAATGATCATTTCTGTTCTGATTCTTCCAGATGCCAGATCTCATCATTGTACTGCCTGATCGTACGGTCACTTGAGAAAAAACCTGCCTTCGAAATATTGACCAGCATCTTCCCTGCCCAGGAAGCCCTGTCCTCATAATCCTTCAGCACCTTGTTCTTGACTGTGCAGTATTCACGGAAATCAGGGAAAGTCATGAACCAGTCCTTATGGACGAGCTCATCGTAAAGCCTGTTCAGCGATATTTCGTCACCTTCTGTGCGCATTTCTTCAGAGATCAGGAAGTCAACGGAACGCTTCAGGTTTGCGTCAGCCTGGTAATAGGTGTACGCGTTATAGGTTCCCTTTTTGTAGAGGCCGATGACCTCATCAGAGGACTGACCGAACGTATAGATGTTCTCAGGTCCGACCAGTTCGGCGATCTCGACGTTGGCGCCGTCCATCGTTCCGAGGGTGACTGCGCCGTTCAGCATGAACTTCATGTTGGATGTGCCGGATGCCTCTTTGGATGCCAGGGAGATCTGTTCGGAGATATCCGCTGCCGGGATCAGCTTTTCCGCCAGTGACACATTGTAGTTCTCCAGCATGACGACTTTCAGGTAAGGAGAGACTTCCGGATCCTTCTCAATGATCCTGCTGAAGCAGATGATCGCGTGGATGATATCCTTGGCTGTCGTATAGGCGGGAGCTGCCTTCGCACCGAAGAATACCGTCACGGGTCTTTCCGGTTTATTGCCGGCTTTGATCCGGTAGTACATGTCTATCGCACAGAGCAGGTTCAGCTGCTGTCTCTTGTATTCATGGAGACGCTTGACCTGTACGTCGAAGATGGAATCGGGACTGACTTCAATGCCTCTTTCCTTCCTCAGATACTCGCTGAAGCTGCTCTTCCTTGACTGTTTGGCGTCAAGGACCTGGCTGAGGAATTCCGTGTTACTGCTGTATGAAAGCAGTCTCTCCAGTTCATCCGCGTTCCTGATCCAGTCTGTGCCGATCCTGGATGAGATCAGTTCCCTCAGCTCCCTGTTGCACATGACGAGCCAGCGCCTGAATGTGATGCCGTTCGTCTTGTTGTTGAACTTTTCAGGATAGATATCATAGAAAGGCTTCAGTTCCGAGTTCTTCAGGATGTCCGTATGGAGACGGGCAACACCATTGACAGAATGGGAGAAATGAATATCGATATTAGCCATATGGACCCTGTTCTGCTCATCAATGATATGGACGAACGGTTCGCTGTACTGTTCCTTGACCATCGCGTCCAGCCGGCAGATGATCTCGCTCAGCTGCGGCACTGTCTCATCAAGATAGTTCTTCGGCCATGTTTCGAGCGCTTCCGCCAGGATCGTATGGTTCGTGTATCCGCACATATCCCTGACGATCGTTACCGCTTCCTCAAAAGAAATGCCTTTTTCCGTCAGGATGCGGATCAGTTCCGGGATGACAAGTGTCGGATGTGTGTCGTTGATCTGTACTGCAGCGTAATCCGCGAGATCATGCAGGTCGGATCCCTTTGCGGTGCATTCGTCGATCATCAGCTGTGCTGCGTTGGATACCATGAAGTATTCCTGATAAATGCGCAGGATCCTGCCTTCCTCATCACTGTCATCAGGATAGAGGAACAGCGTCAGATTCTTCGCGATCTTCTTCTTGTCGAAATGGATGGAATCAGAGATCAGCCTTTCGTCGATGCTGTCGGTATCAAACAGCCTGAGTCTGCCGCATTTGCCGTTATATCCGGTAACGGCGATCTCATACATCGTGCTGCGCAGCTTCATGCCTTTGTAGCAGACGTCGTAGTGTGTGTCCGTTCTCTTCATCCAGCTTTCAGTACCCCACTTCAGCCAGTGGTCGGGGATCTCGTACTGCTTCGCGTCAGTGAACGTCTGCCTGAACAGTCCGCAGTGATACGCTAGACCGATCCCGTCTGCAGGGAGGCCGAGCGCAGCAAGTGAATCAAGGAAGCACGCAGCCAGTCTGCCGAGGCCGCCGTTTCCGAGCGAAGGCTCATTCTCGAACTCTTCAAGTTCGGTAATGTTCCTGCCGGCATCTTCAAGCTGTCCCCTGACGTCGTCATAGACGCCGAGATTGATCAGGTTGTTGCTCAGGAGCTTACCAATCAGGAATTCCGCTGAAATGTAGTAAAGCTTCTTCTTCCCTTCGTTGTACCCGTTTTCTTTGATCAGGTCGGCACTCATGTTCAGCACTGCATTGAACAGTTCCAGATCCGTGCACTCTTCTATGCGCTTATTCGTGTAATCTGCTATGTTTTTTGGCAGCATATTCCTACCTCCTTACTTCACAACTGCATTATAGTTGCAGGAAATAGTGATTTCTTGCATAATATCCGCATAAAATTGTATAATACTATCATGGAAATAGAAGAATACATACAATATCACGAAACGAAGCTCCATGAGCAGCCTGGATTCTCCTACAATACATATCTCTGCACGATCCCGCTGGATTTCCCTTCCGTCCCCATGCACTGGCATGAACAGATGGAGATCATCTACATCAAGAAAGGAAACGGCACTGTCAGCGTAGGCATGAAGCCCTATGAAGTATCCGCCGGATGTATCATACCCGTCATGCCGGGCGAGCTCCACAGCATCGACGGCAGCACCGGAGGACCAATGGAATATGAAAACATCATCTTTTCCCTGGACCTGCTCGACAGCACGGAACAGAATGACTGGTGCAGATCCAGTGTGATCATTCCCATGAAGGAGAACAGATTCCTCTTCGAAAGACCAATCAGGCCCGGAACTGCTTTCTGGGATGAAGTATCTGCCTGTCTTGACCAGGCAGACGAGGCATGCATAGACCGTGTACCAGGGTATTCCCTCAGGGTTAAAAGCAGCCTGTTCCTGTTTCTATGCGCTTTGTTCAAACATAAAAAAGATCACTTAAAAAAAGATGAGAAGGATCATTCGGAAGCACTCAAAAAAGTGATCAGTTATGTCAAGGAACACAGTTCACAGCCGATCACGATACATGATGTCGCCTCACTGACCGATTACAGCGACTCACATTTCATGCGCCTGTTCAAAGCGGAAACCGGAAGGACATTTATCAGCTTTCTGAATGAATACCGCCTGCAGGTATCCGCCTATATGCTCAAGGAGACGAAGGATCCCGTCAGCCTTGTGGCTGTGAAAGCGGGATTCGAGAATCTCTCGTACTTTATCAGGATGTTTACGAAGACCTACGGTGTTCCCCCGGGAAGATACAGGAAGAACTTCATGCAGCAGGCGTCATGGTGACGCCCGCTGTTTTTTGCCAAAATCAATTTAGTCATTGGGAGTTATTGAGCAACATCATTCGACCACGTTTAGATTGATTTGTGTATAGCAAATACCCATATGCTGGTTGCCCGTCTCGACCGCCACGGCCAACTTCCTGATAATACTGCTCAACAGTTTCAGAGATAAGATAATTTACAACGACCCTAATATCACTTATATCTACTCCCATTCCGAAAGCAGAAGTAGCAAATACGATCTTTATATTACCGTT
>JAFWNG010000006.1 GCA_017510405.1 Solobacterium sp. | reverse complement strand
CCTGAGTTTTAAACTTCATCTAAATCGAAATAGTCAGAGCTCCGATAAAATCGGGGCTTTTTAAGTCAAGTGTTCTATATTTCTGATGTCCCAGTTATTCCCAGTTATTGTATAATGGTTTCAGAGGTGGTGTACGCTTATGTATGTCGAAGTTGTGAACCAGAAGAACGGCCCTGTTATGCTTGTCCGTGAGAAGATCTCTGTCCCTGGCGGAGGACGTAAGTCTATTACCGTTGAGAACCTTGGGCCGATCAGTAATTACACCGATCAATACCCTGATCCCGTTAAGCATTTTAAGGAGCTGTACAAAAAAAGATCTTCTATCGTAAGGAAAGAATTCACCCCTGACAATACAGTTTCTGTAACCCTGAACCTCAATGAAACTCTTGAGCCCGGTACTGATCTGATCAGAAATATCGGATATGTTGTTTTCAAGATTCTGTATAGGAAACTGAAGCTTGATGTGTTCTGGAAGAAACATACAGCAGGCAGGAAATTTGAATATGATGTTGAGAAGATCTTTTATCTGCTCGTCATAGGAAGACTGCTTGATCCGGGATCCAAGAAATACACCTATGACACCCGGTATCAGTACTTTGAACCGATTGGTGATTTTGATCTTGAAGATGTTTATAAAACACTGGATGTCATTGCCGAATTTGACGAAGCACTTCAGGCATGGATATTCCATAACTCCAAAAATCTGATCTCCAGAACTACTGACGTCTGCTATTACGATGGAACGAACTTCTACTTTGATATAGGCAGGCCGGATGTCGATGAAGTCGATGAAGATGGAAATATCGTTGACAGGAAACTGAGGAAGCGCGGGGCAGAGAAAAACAGGCGTCCTGACCCTATCGTTAATATGGGTCTCCTCATTGACCGGAATGCTGTGCCAATCGGCTATTCAATCTATCCTGGAAACGAATCGGAAAAAGTACATATGATTCCGGTAATCGAATCAGCCAGAAAACACTCCATGATCGAAAGAATCATTAATGTTGCGGACCGCGGTCTCAATACCAGCGAAAATGTCTGGCATCTTGCCGGCAAGAATGATCGGGACCATTCCGGCATGGATGGATATGTATACGGAAAGTCAGTGAAAGCGGCTGATCAGAAATTCAAATCATGGGCATTGGATGAAAAAGGATATAAAACAGTCTATTTGGATCCGGACAAAATGTATTCGGATGACGAAGATGTTTCTGACGGTAAGGTAAAGTTCACCTATAAGATCCGCAATGAAGTCGTAACACTTAATGTGCACGTTGAGATGAAAGATGGTTCCGTTAAGATCAAGAAGGTAAACACTTCGCAGAGACAGCTTGTGTATTATTCAGAGAAGTATGCGCTGAAACAGAGACATGATCGCGAAGTAATGATTGAACGTGCCAAAGATCTGATCGCTCATCCTAAGAAATATGACAGGATCACTGCCGCAGGTTCTGGTGCATATATCAAAAACATTAACTTCAATCAGGAGACTGGAGAAATCACCGGGAAAAATCTACAACTGGATATCGAGAAGATTCTTGAAGAAGAAAAATACGATGGATACTATGCCATCGTAACAAGTGAAATGAATATGAAGCCGGAAGAGATCCGGGATATCTACAGAGGACTCATTCGGATTGAGCACACATTCAAGATTACAAAATCCGAACTGGATGCACGTCCCATATACCTATGGACCACCGAACATATAAGAGCTCACTTCACGGTATGCTACACAGCGTTATGTCTGCTCAAGATACTAATGAACATGCTGGACGATTCCATACCAGCAGAACAGATATTGAGTTCACTGCGAAAATGCACAGTATCTGAACTCGTTGGAGGATACTGGCAGACGAACTACTATGACGAAACACTGCAGCATATAGCCAGTAAGCTGGGCCTGCAGCTGAATACCCGTTTCAGAACCAAAGATCAGCTGCGCAGATTTCTGAAGTATTGATTCTCGCTAACCCTGCCATTTTCATCCCCTGAAAAAAATAATTGGGTTCCAGACCAACTGGGACATCAGACAAAACGCCGCAGAGCGCTTAACCATGCGCTTTACGGCGTTTCTACTTTAAAACTTGAGATAACTGAACCTATATAAGAGTGAACAGTGACTTTTACCAGTGCACCAATGTTTTTTTCCCGCCGCAGGGAACCCATTTCCAGCTTTTGGAATCTAAAAAAATCATCGGTATCTGGCTGTTGTTGACAGAGGATAACTGCAATATAATCTACATATTGTATGAAAAAGATAGAACACCGCAATAAGATTCGGATCGCCTTTGCGGCGGCCCTGCTTGTCATCGCCGCAATCTTTGGTCTGAGCCTCTGGAAAACGGAGACCTACAACCATACCGTTCACCATGAGGCATTTTCGGGACCGCCGCTGTTTTCTTCCGCGGTAGCCCGGGGCAAACCGGTCACCGTGAATGTCGCAACTCGCAGCGACACCTGGAACAAGAGCTTTGACCTTGCCGGCACGGGGAGTTCTGAAGAGAATGTGCAGGCATTTACGCATGATTTCATCATCACCAACAACACGAATGATGAAGTTTCGAATTTCACCTTTCAGTTGACCTTTTCCAAAGATGTGTTCCTCTCTTCCGCATGGAACGGCTCTCTGGAAATCCACCAGTTCTCCTCCGGCAGGGAAACCAGCGATACCATTCCCGATCTCAGAAAGTTCAATCCTGCCGAACATTCGATTGAAGTCTATGAGACCGACGGAGAATCCTTTATCGTCATGCATGCCGGCGATTATCTGATCTACCATCCGGATACCGGCGTAAATGCGCTCGAAGTGCCGATCGGCCCCCATGAGATCACCTCTCCCGGCATCATCATGTACACAGCGCTTGGAAAGGATATCCGTGACTCCGTCCTCGATCTTAATTACACGCTGTACCGGCAGCTGAGCGAAGATCCGCTGTTCTGGGTATCTCTCGGGTTTCTTCTCTTCTGGCTGATCGCCCTTATCATCTTTGAAATCACCACGGCGCAGATCAGGAAATACAACCTCCGGCATGAGCGCGACAACGAGATCATCCGCGAGTCCATCGAAACCTTCACCGGCTTCATCGATGCCAAAGACCCGTATACCAACGGTCATTCCAAACGCGTCGCCGAATATACCAGGCGGATCGCAAAGGAAATGGGATTCCATGGCGAAGAGCTCGACCGGATCTTCTACACCGCCCTGCTTCATGACTGCGGCAAGATCGGCGTTCCCGACAACATCCTCGGAAAGCCGGGCAAACTGACCGATGAGGAGTTTGAGATCATCAAATCCCATACCGTCCGCGGCGGCGAAATCCTCGCCAGCTTCAAGAGCCTCAAGGACGCCGATGAAGGAGCTCTGTATCACCATGAGCGCTATGACGGACACGGCTATCCCGAAGGAAAGGCCGGCGAGGATATCCCTCTGATCGCCCGGATAATCTGCGTGGCGGATTCCTTCGATGCGATGAATACGAACCGGGTATACCGCAGCCGCCTGAGCAAAGAACACATCATCGATGAAATCGAGAAAAACAAGGGCAAACAGTTCGATCCCGGAATCGCGGACATCATGTTAAGGCTGCTGAGAGAAGGAAAGATCAGAATCGGCGATCCGATCGAACAATAACTGCTCTGCCCGCACGCAGAACCCTGCTTTTACACGAAGACTTCCCGGACGGGAAGTCTTTTTGGTCGGATTGTCTCAGACCGCAATACACTCTTTGGGCAAAGGCATTTCCTTTGAAATCAGGGAATGCGCCGCAAAAAAAGCCGGGAATTCCGGCTTTCATCAGGATTTATTTGGCTGCAGGGAATTCAAACGGTTCTTTTCCGCCCTCTTT
>JAFWNG010000046.1 GCA_017510405.1 Solobacterium sp. | reverse complement strand
CGTAGCTGTCTCTTCCTCATGTTCCTCACAATGACAGTCACAATGATCATGTTCTTCGTGGTCATGATGATGTTCATGGTGGTGATGTGAATGCCCCTTCGCAGTGATCACGGCTTCCGGTTCTTCCTTCGCAGCAAGTGCACGGACTGCTTCTTCCAGCTCTTTCGCACGGTCATGGTCACAGTCATACACCAGTGTCTCATTCATATAGTTCAGAACCACATTGGAAATGCCGGCGATCTCTTTGATCTTCGCTTCCAGTTTGGCAGCGCAGTTGGCACAGTCGAGACCTTTGATGTCGAACTTATACGTAGCTGTCTCTTCCTCATGTTCCTCACAATGACAGTCACAATGATCATGTTCTTCGTGGTCATGATGATGTTCATGGCGGTGATGGGAATGGCCTTTTGCAGTGATCACTGACTCCGGTTCTTCCTTCGCAGCCACTGCGCGGACCGCTTCTTCCATTTCTTTTGCACGGTCCTGGTCACAGTCATATACCAGCGTCTCGTTCATATAGTTCAGAACCACATTGGAAATGCCGGCGATCTCTTTGATCTTCGTCTCCAGCTTGGCGGCGCAGTTGGCACAGTCAATGCCTTTGATATCGAATTTATATGTAGCTTTCTCTGCCATAATAATTCCTCATTTGAACAACTGTTCAAATATTATACTAGTATGCGGACAAGTCTGTGTCAATTCCTGCAGACGCAAAAAAACCGGTCTTTGGCATAAAATACCAGAGACCGGCTGACAGCTGTCAGATAACAGTTTTACTCTTCTTCATCGTTTCTTCTGCGCCACAGGAAGAAGACCATGATGCCGACAACACTGGCAAACGGAACAGCCAGGATCCATGCCCACGAAGAAGCATTCTTTTCTCCTTCTTTCGTGACATCCTTCGGGTCCTTTTCCGGGTTTCCTTCCTGTTCACCGGAGTTTCCCTGTCCGTCTTTCTTTTCTCCGTCTTTCTGCGGATCTTCCGGTTTCGGCGTCGTTTCTCCGCCTTTTTCCGGATCTGCGGACGGCACCGGTGTCGGTTCGATGCCGGGTTCAGGTGCGGGGGATGGGGAAGGATTCGGTTTGGGAGCCGGTGCTGGCGTCGGGGTTGGTCCGGGCACCGGTGTTGGCGTCGGCTTTGGTGTCGGTGTCGGAGTCGGCGTCGGGGTCGGCTTTGGCGTCGGCGTGGGTGTTGGTGTTGGTGTCGGCTCCGGTTCATCGATCTCGTTTGGAGCCTTAAAATCCTGTCCGTAGATCTCATCCAGCGGAACGATCGTCAGTTTGCGCGTGGACGGGATATCGTCCTCAATGGTCTCGTCGCCGAACAGGATATAGAGCGTCAGTTTTTTGATTCCGTCTTTTACGAACAGCCCGCTGGAACTGGAATAGCTGCGTCTCAGTTCCTGACCGTAATGAATATCGACAGTTTCTTCACTCAGCGTGCGTCCCTGTTCCTCGTCACGGACAACGACCTTATAGGACTTATTGGTGAAGCCCCAGTTTGTGACGGTATATGTCATCTGCTCGGTTCCTTCAATATATTCATGCTCGATGAGCGTACTCAGGTGTCCCATGCCGAGTTCTGCCGTATAGCGGCTGTCCGGTGTACTTCCGGAATGTGTAGATACCGATACCGGGATCTTCAGCGGTTCCTTTTCAGCACCGGAGCCGGTCACATTCACATCGATCGTAATTTCCGTCTGATCACCCGGCTTCAGGGATACCGGAACAGTCTTTACCGGTATGTCATACTGCAGGACCGTGATCTCGCTCACATCCACGAGACCGGTGTTTTCCACCGTGAGCGTCAGCGGCGTATAGTGACGCGGCAGTGCTGTTTCTTCTTCCGGGAATTCTGCGGCCGTGATCGTAACGTGACGGTTGGCCGTTCCGGCTTTGATATAGAGATCGGTCTGAGTATCGGTGAAACGTTCATCCTCTTCCCCGATCAGCAGACGCCGGCCGCCGGTCAGAAGCGTATCCTCGACTTTGCCGCTCTTCAGCAGTTTTTCCGCGTCAGTGCTGTCCGGATCGTAGTTGATGTCGTAATTCTGCACACTGTATACAACGACCGGTTCATCGTCATATGTGAAGGCAATGCCGGCATGATTGACCTGAGAGTATTCCTCTACGGAACTCATGTTGATGCGTTTCCACTTCAGACCGCCGTCAGTACTGAGAAGACCGTAGAGATCACCGCGGGAATCTTTATTGGATGTACCGACGATCAGTACGGAAGAATCGCCGAACTTACCGTAAATATCATAATCCGATGTCGGCATCGCAAGGTTTTCCGGCGTGATGCGCTTCTCGTTCCATGTATCTGAGAGCGACCAGAGGCCTCCCTTTTCATACCAGGTAAGATTTGTATGGCCGTAGCCGGCACGGATAAACCGGGCGACTTCGGCATTTTCCCTTGTCCAGACCTGCTTTCCGTACTGCCAGAGTTCCGTGACTGCCTTTCCTCCGTCTGTGGTATAGCTGACGGCGACAGCAGTGCTTCCCCGGAAGCGGTCATTGGACACTTCGGTAATGACGCCGGTCACTTCCGTGATCTTTTCACGTACCCACTGTGCGCCTTCTTTCCGGGCGATCCAGATCTCGTGGGTGAACGATTCATCCAGACCAGCCGGGTCATGGATGCTGTTGGTATACCAGCTGACGACCGGAGCGCCTTTTTCATCGGTGCCGACACGGGCGCCGGCCGCGAATATTTCGCTGTCAGAGCCGACGTATTCCGTGATCCGCTCGCCTCTTCGCCAGGATGAACCGGTGCCGAGTTCCGTAAAGTATATGTCGCTTCCGGCCGCGATCTCTTCCAGTGTCGCTTTCTCCGGCAGGATCTTCAGAGCGTTCCGCCATACGAGATAGGTATTGCTGTCGGTGTCATCGTGGAATACATACGGCTCAAAATCCGCTGTTCCGTCGTCCGCATAATCCTCGTCGATCCATTTCGGGTCGGACAGGAAACTGTCATACAGACTGTAATAGAAATTCATCAGACGCGAGCGGTTGCCGGCCGGGCGGGAAGAATCATTTCCCAGGAAAACACCGTTCATCTGCTGAATTGCCTGCGAGCCGGAACGCACCAGCTGAATATGGTTGTCGGAATAAATATTTTCTGCGATCTTCGCGGCGTAATCTGCTTCATTCAGATATCCCGCTGCCACTGCTCCGGCGTTGTTTGCCGCATCCGGATCGATCGTGCCTGTATGCCATACCGCTTCTCCTTCCGGTTCATCGGAAAGCAGCGGGATCGAAGCGTAGTCGTTTGCCAGCAGCTGTGAAGAAATATAATTCGGAGACGGTTCCTGCAGAAGCGCTTCACCGAGCTTGTTATGCTTGATAAAATCATGCGATCCCGAAACGATCTTGAACACAAACAGATTCTTCCCCAGCAGTTTTACCTTGATGCCGGTCTCACCGGCCAGGATCAGATGATCCACGCCTGCCTGGGGATAGAATTCGTTTTCTCCGGCGAAGGAACCAGCGCCGTACAGACCGACCGAGAAGATACGGGCCAGTCCGAGACCGCCGAATATTTCAAGTCCGGATTTCCAGCCGACCATGAAGGCGTCCGGCTGGAAGGAATACTTACTGCTCGCTTCATCAAATACGAACGAGAACTGGAAATTTCCGTCCACGCCGCCGGTCAGTGTGATCTCCCACGTCAGGATGGAATACTGTCCTACCACGTCAAAGCCGTTGCCGACATAGAAGGAAAGCTTGCCGCGCAGAGGCTCGTTCGTATTCATATTTCCCTGTACATAGCCGGAGACGATCATCGTCCAGCCCAGCTGTTTTCCGGAGATCGCCGATTTCTTTTCCCCGTCGCCGTTAAACGCCGCTTCCAGTGCTTCCGCGTCCGGATCTTCCGGCTGGTTGCCGGTGGCGATGTTTTTCCAGAACTTTGCATCGGAGGAATTGACGCCGAAGCCGACGACATAGCGTCCGTCCGGATAGGATTTTGCCGTGACTGGGATCAGGATGGGCAGAAGATTGAACTGCATGCCCGGCACGAACTCACTCAGGTCGATGAAAAGACCGGAACCGAATTCCGCGCCGACATCCACCGGTGTCCGTTCCGCTGCCGCGCCGGTATTGATGCGGAAATTCAGAATGCGCGTATACGCGTTTTTACCGTCCGGTGCTGTGACCGAGATATAGAGCGGCGTATTCACTTTCAGGTCGTCCGGATAGAAATTGAATTCCGTTGTCGTCGACTGCGCGATGGTCGTCTGCTTTTTGCCGTCATACTGAATGATGCTGTATTTATATCCGGTTACGTCGCCGCTCATGATGACTTCGACTTTGACCGGTGTTGAAAGACTGCCGTCGATCTCCATGACCTGGCGGCTGACTTCCACTTTTTCATCCATATATGTCGCGTATACGGTCAGAAGCGATGCTTCAAGAGAAGCCATATTCTCCGCTCGGCATACGACTGCGGAAGAAACGCTGATAAACACAGCGATCAGAAGGGAAATGATCTTTCTCATGGGTGGCACTCCTTCGGGAAACTTTTCCATATTATGATTTTTTTTGCGCCTGTATGCAATGCACTCAGATACGATTATTGTTTATTTTTTCGGTACAATGATAACTGTGGAGAAACTTATATGATACGGACGAACTGGCATACACATACCAGCAGGTGCGGACACGCCTGCGGGACGGATGAACAATATGTAAAGGCAGCGATACGGGGCGGGCTGAAAACGCTCGGCTTCTCCGATCACGCAGCCTATGAGGAACCATGGCCTTCCGAACGCATGAATATCGAAGAAGTCCCGGCGTATATCGCTTCGGTGCGTTCCCTGCAAAAAAAATACAGCGGAAAGATCGATATTCACCTCGGCATGGAAGTGGAATACTATCCGAGCCAGTGGGAGACCCTGACATATTACCGGAAAGAAATGGAATACCTGATCCTCGGCCAGCACCAGCTGGAACTGGGTGCCGGCAGTGCTTACGGCATCCGGGACGCAAAGCGCCTGTTTCAGTACGTGGATGCCCTGGAAGGCGCCTGCCGCCACGGCCTGTGCGATTATATTGCGCATCCGGACGTCGTGATGTACAGCTATCCGGCCATTGACGGTTCGGTGCGGGAAGCGGCGCAGCGTATTGCGGAGATCTCCGTGAAATACGATATGCCGTTAGAACTCAACTGCGGCAGCGGCGTCCGTTACGGAAAGCAGAGGTACCAAGACGGAGAACGGTATGCCTACCCGGTCCGCATCTTTTTCGAAGAATTCGCAAAGAGAAACTGTCCGGTCGTGATCGGACTGGATATCCACGATCCCCAGCTGTTTCTCACCAATGTGTATCTGAACCGCGCCCTGGAGGTGATCGAAGGTCTTGACTGCAATATTCTGGAAGACTTTGATATCATCTCTGCCGCGAAGAAGCGGAAACAGATGTTCTACTGACCGCTGTGTTCTTCCAGTACGGCGCGGACTTCATCCAGATCATGCACATACCGGACACAGTTCATATCCTGTTCCTTCAGGAAGCCGTAAGCGATCATTTTGTCGAATACACTGCGCAGTTCCGCATAGTAGCCGTTGATGTCATAGAGCATGCACGGCTTTTTATGCTGTCCGAGCCGGGCCAGAGAGATCGCTTCGATGATCTCTTCCAGCGTTCCCGGTCCGCCCGGCATGGCAATGTACGCGTCACCGAGCTCCAGCA
Source organism: Solobacterium sp. (assembly GCA_017510405.1). Classification (GTDB taxonomy): domain Bacteria; phylum Bacillota_I; class Bacilli_A; order Erysipelotrichales; family Erysipelotrichaceae; genus Bulleidia. Next base: position 27,641 of record JAFWNG010000046.1, on the reverse strand, counting down.
TGCGCGCTTTCCGCTCCGACATCGTATCCGCGTATTCCAGCAGAGTAATGCCGGGATGCGTAACGCCGCGGTCAGCGATGAAATGGGGAATGACGCCGACTACCCGGCCGCCGTGCTCTGTCACATGGTCGGCCAGAACACCCATTAATCCCCACCTGGCGCCGCCGTATACCAGCGTATGACCGCTTTTACCGATCCAGTCGCCGAGTTCTGCTGTTCTTTTTCTGAATTCCGGATCCTTTCCCTCATTGGATCCGAGGTATACCGTGATATTCATGTCATCCCTCTCTTCTTTCGTTCATTATACATGAGAGATACCCGTTCTCCCCCTGCCTTTGTGCTATCCTTGAAACAGGAGTTTGACACTATGAAAACGATCAGAAGCGTATATAAGATTGGAAACGGGCCTTCCAGTTCCCATACAGTAGGACCGTATAACGCTGCCCTGCTGTTTCAGAAGCGCAATCCGGAAGCAGATCACTTCGAAGTAACGCTGTACGGGTCGCTGGCATTTACCGGCGAAGGACACGGAACAAAGAAAGCCATCCGGGCGATCATGCCCGAGGCAGACGTGCTTTTTGACACGCAGACATTTGATCTTCCCCATCCCAATACGATGCGTTTTAAGGCATACAGAAACGGCGGACTTCTGCAGGAAGTGCGTATTTTCAGCATCGGCGGCGGATCGATCCGGGTGGAAGGCGAAGAATCCGAGGATGAACGTGAAGTGTGGCCGGAACAGAATTTCACCGAGATCATGAATACCTGCCGGACGGAGAATATCCGGCTGATCGATCTGATCCTAAAACGGGAAGGAACGGGCATCCGCGCGGATATGAAGCATATCTGGGAAGCCATGAAAGACGCGGTGGAGCGCGGTCTTGCGGCGGAAGGAATTCTGCCGGGCGGACTGAATGTATCGCGCAAGGCAAAGATGCTGCGGGAAAAGCGCTGCTATAACGAAAGCGGCGATATCACCATGAACCGGCTGATCGCGTCGTACGCCTATGCCGTCAGTGAAGAAAATGCCTGCGAGAACGTCGTCGTGACCGCGCCGACGTGCGGAAGCTGCGGCGTCATCCCGGCACTGTTCTACTACATGGAAAAAGACCGGGGATTCCCGGAAAACGAAATACTGGACGCGCTTGCCGCAGCGGCGGTCATCGGGAATGTGATCCGCACCAACGCTTCGATATCCGGCGCTGAGTGCGGCTGTCAGGCAGAGATCGGAAGCGCCTGCAGTATGGCAGCGGCCGGCCTGGCGCACCTGTATCAGCTGAGTCTCGATGAGATCGAATATTCGGCCGAGATCGCCATGGAACATAATCTGGGCCTGACCTGTGATCCGATCGGCGGACTGGTGCAGATCCCCTGCATCGAGCGCAACGCGGTGGCGGCTATGCGTGCCGTCAGCTCCGTAACGCTGTCCCGCTTCCTGTACGAGACCCGGAAGATCTCGTTCGACGAAGTCGTCGCCACGATGTACCAGACCGGGAAAGACCTCAATGAGAAATACCGGGAAACAAGCCACGGCGGACTGGCCCGCATCTGCCAGACGGCAAAAAACACGGAATAACGAAAAAGGCTGCCTGCTAAGGGGAACAGACAGCCTCATCGTTCATACACATACATGTATTCTAGAAAGGGGAAAGGGGTTCGTATGTATGGTCAGCCAGATGTCTTCTCTTCATCTGACACCGTTAATATATCGTATTTAATACGCAGAAATATGGCAGTAATGTGGAAAATGATGTTCTCTTTTTGGGAAAATCGTGGGATGCACTAATCACTGACATCCGTATCCAGGGTCATATGAAGCTGATAATCCGGATACAGTTCCTGTACCTCTTTCCGCACGGTATCAAACAGTCCGTGCATATCTTCTTCCATAAAGTCGATCACGACGTCGAAACGGATCGTCTTTTTTTCCGGGTCGGCGAAGAAGCCGTGGATCTGCATGACATGGTCATGCGCCATGACCGTATCCCGGATATTCTGATACATCTGCTGCACGGCATCATCCTTCGTATTGACGGAGTAGACGCCGACGGCGGTGATGATGACATGGTTCTGTTCCATGACTTTATGCTGGATCTCACGCGTCATGGCGTCGATTCGGTCGGCGGTATAGGTATCCGGCACTTCGATATGTACGGATGCCAGCGTGCGGTCCGGACCGTAGTCATGCAGGATCAGATCGTATGCGCCGAGCACGCCCGGCACACTGCATACCGTCTCTTTGATCTCCCGGGTCACTTCGCCTTCCGCGCGCTGTCCGAGGATCCGGCTGTGCGTTTCTCCCAGCATCTCCACACCGGCTTTGATGATGACCAGTGAGATCAGAGCACCCAGCCACGCTTCCACGGAGATGTTCATCGTCATATACAGGACCGCCGCTGCCAGTGTGGAAGCGGAGATTACCGCGTCAAGACGCGCGTCTTCACCGGAATTGACCAGGGAATCGGAATCGACTTCCTGACCGACTTTCTTGACATATCGGCCGAGGAAGAACTTGACAACGACAGCCGCAGCCACGATTACAAGCGTGACCGTGCTGTAATCCGGAAGCGCCGGATGAATGATCTTCTTGACCGATTCCACAAAGGACGTAACACCGGCATACAGGACGATGACCGCGATCACGAGCGCGCTCATGTATTCGACACGGCCGTGGCCGTACGGATGCTTGCGGTCGGCCGGCTTTCCTGCCAGCTTTGTACCGATGATCGTCACCAGGGAGGAGAACGCGTCAGAGAGGTTATTGACGGCGTCCAGTACGATTGCAATTGAATGGGACAGCAGTCCTACCGCCGTCTTGAACGCGGCGAGGAATACATTTGCCAGAATACCGATGATGCTGGTGCGGATGATGATCGCTTCCCGGTTGGGTTTCTTTGCCTCACTCATTGCAGACCGCCCCCAGTGTACGGTACAGCAGCTCATAGAGCTTTGCGGCATCTTCCGCTTCCATATGAACGCAGCTGCCGACTTTTTCCGGAACCCTGGCGCAGACCTCTTTCATCTGACGGCCTTTTTCCGTAAGAGACACGGTAACGACACGTTCATCGTCTTTCTGACGTGTACGCGTCACATATCCTGCCTCTTCCATCTTCTTCAGAAGCGGAGTTACCGTCCCGCTGTCCAGGTACAGTTTCCGGCAGATGTCACCGACAGTCTGACCGTCGTTCTCCCACAGTACAAGGAATACCAGGTACTGGGTATAGGTCAGCCCGAGCGGCTTCAGCAGCGGCGTATACAGGCTGACGACCTTGCGCGACGCCGCATACAGGGCAAAGCACAGCTGGTTCTCCAGCCGCATGTTTTCCTCGATCATATTCTCATTCTCACTCACTTTCTGTTCAGTTCTGCCAGATAGCTGACTGCGGACAGCGCTGCCACATTGCCCTGACCTGCCGCCTTGATATACTGGTACGGCTGACCGGCAATATCTCCTGCCGCAAACAGTCCCGGCAGGTTCGTACGCATCTGCAGATCGACTTTTACGGCATTGTTCTCCACTTCCAGACCCGGTACGAGCTGGCCCGGGAACTGTGCTTCCCGCAGGATGAACACGCAGTCAACGGCATATTCGTTCTGATCAGTCTTCAGGGAAGATGTCTTCATCTTACCGGTGATCTCGACCGGTTTCTCCCGGACTACTTCAATGTCATTTTTAAATACCGGCTCGCTCTTATACAGCGGGATGTAGTAGACCTTTCCGCATACTTCGCCGAGGAAATCCGCTTCTTCCTCTTCCCTTGCGCTGCCGCCGATCACAGCTACGGTCTTGCCTTTGTACAGCGGCGCGTCGCACGTTGCGCAGTAGCTGACGCCGCGGCCGAGGAACTGCTGTTCGCCCGGATACGGCTTGCCGGCAACGACGCCGCTCGCCAGGATCACGGAGGAAGCTTCTTCCATCGTGTTGTCATCCATCTGCAGCGCAAAGTAGTCACCCATCGCGTAGACGCTGGTCACCTTGCGTTCCGTGATCTCGATTCCCATTTCATCCAGCTGCCGTGTGAATGCGGCTGCCATGTCTTTTCCGGTCACGGATGGAAGTCCGAGGTAGTTCAGGATCGGGTGATCCACCACCTGCATTTTGTTTGAGAGTTCTTTATTTCCAAACACAGCAATACTTTTATTACGAACTTTTGCGGTAAGCGCAGCGGACAGTCCGGCCGGACCGCTTCCGATAATAGCGATGTCATAACGTGTCATATCTGTATTCTCCTTATTACAACTATATTGTATACAATTTAATTGCGTTGTCAACGCTGCAGTGCAAATAACCCGGTATTTCAGCCGTCTCCTGAAAGAAATGTAATGAAATTTTCATAATTTCATTTTCAATTGTCTGCGCATGTACAGGGGGACTGTGTTAGAATACAGCTATTATGTAAGGGGAACTGCTATGAATATCCAGACACCGAGAGGCTATGATCCGGTACTGAGCGTACGGGACACACAGGAAGCCATCAAATACATCCGAGATACGTTCCAGAAAGAACTGGGCAGAGAGCTGAATCTTTCCCGTATCAGCGCACCGCTGTTCGTTGAAAAAAGCTCCGGTCTCAACGATAACCTGAACGGTATTGAACGTCCGGTATCGTTCGACGTCCTGGAGATGCCCGGCGATACGATCGAAGTCGTTCAGTCGCTGGCAAAGTGGAAGCGTGTTGCTCTGAAGAAATACGGCTTCGGCATCCATGAAGGCCTGTACACCAACATGAACGCCATCCGCCGGGATGAGATCCTCGACAACCTCCATTCCACCTACGTGGACCAGTGGGACTGGGAGATGGTCATTGCCAAGGAAGAGCGCACGGACGAAACACTGGAAAGAGTCGTACGCGATATCTTCAAGGTCATCAAGCACATGGAGCACGAAGTCTGGTACAAATATCCGCAGGCGGTATGTCACCTGGCCGATGACGTATTCTTCATCGACAGTCAGGAGCTGGAAGACCTTTATCCGGAACTGACCGTCAAGCAGCGTGAAGACGCGATCGTCAAGGAAAAGAAATGCGTCTTCATCAAGAAGATCGGGCATCCGCTCAAAGGAAGCGGAAGAAGCCACGACGGCCGCGCCCCGGACTATGACGACTGGAACCTGAACGGCGACCTGCTGTTCTGGCTGCCGTCATTAAAGCGTGCCCTGGAGATCTCCAGCATGGGCATCCGTGTGGATGAGAACTCCATCGTTACCCAGTGCGAAGCTTCCCACTGCCGCGGCAGACTCTCTCTGCCGTACCACCAGATGGTCTTAAACAAAGAACTGCCCTATACCATCGGCGGCGGCATCGGACAGTCCAGACTGTGTATGTTACTGCTGAATAAAGCGCATATCGGCGAAGTACAGGCGTCCATCTGGCCGAAGGAAATGGTCGAGAAGTGCGCCAAGCACAATATTCCGCTCTTATGATCCTACAGAGGCATGGTAAACCCGTAATGGGTGCGCACCATGCCTTTTGTTTCGTAGAAACGGTGCGCGTCAGTACGCCGCCGGTTTGAGACCAGTTCGATCTGTACGCAGCCTTCTCTTTTCGCCTGTTCGCACGCGGCCAGAAACAGTTCTTTTCCGATGCCTTCCGACCGCCGCTCTGCCCGTACATCCAGTTCCAGGATCTCGGCGATGCGGGCACAGTGGTGCATCTGGTATTCCATGCGCATATGCAGAAAGCCGCAGGCAGTGCCCTCATCCTCATACACCAGAACGACATGATCGTTATTTGCGAGAATGCCCCGGCAGATCCGGGAAAAGGTCTCCGGCGGAAAGACGCATTCCTCCAGTTCTTCGCACAGTGCATGAATATCGGCGATGTCAGTTTCCAGCGCTTTTCGGATCATACGTACCTCCGGTCTTTCCAAGTGTTATTTTCTTCCGGTCTTATTATAATAGTGAATATGGACTGGACAAAATATCTCAAACAGGTAGAAACGTACATCTGGGATTACCCGGAGCCGGTACGCCGGCAGATCATCGATGACCTGTACATCTATATACGCAGCCAGAAGCGGAAAAAGATCCCGGATGAGGAGATCCTGGAATCGCTCGGTACGCCCCGTGATACAGCCGATTCCATTTTCATGCTGCACGGCGACCCGGCCGGCTATGCCCGCCCGGAACGCCCCCGCAGCACAGTGCGCGATACCGCCATGTCATTCCGCGACACCTGGGACTCTTTTACGGAGTTCGTAGAGAACGGCGTAAAGACAGTACAGAAAAGCCTGGACGGCTATGAGGAAGAACCGCCGCTCCAGCCGGTCTTTACCGACGTACAGCCGGATGTGATCACCGTCGTGTCATACCGTGCCGACCTGCTGCTGACCATCCTTCCGGCCGACGATATTTCCTACGGCTTCTCCACCCGGAAAACGCTGTTTTCCCAGCCGCGCTGCCGTACGACGATAAAAGAACAGAACGGCGGCCTGCTGTTCCGCGTGGTCTGCAGCGGATCGAGCTCACCGGCTGCTTCCCTGACGATCACCGTTCCGCCGTATGTCGAGCATGTACAGATCGATAACCGCTACGGACGGACCATTGTGCGCGGTCTGAACGGCATCCATCTGCTGTCCCGGCAGTCTTCCGGTTCTGTTCTTCTGGAAGATCTGAAAACAGATTCTCTGACGGTACAGGCGGGCAACGCGGAGATCACTGCCGAGAATATCACTACGCGGGAAGGCTATCTGGAAACGAACAACAGCACCATTCAGTGCAGTTTCTTTCACGGTCCTCTTCAGATGCGCTCCAAGCACGGCGCCATCACGCTGAGAGGTCATTCCGGCGGCTCTCTGACATGTCTTTCGACGAAGGGCTCCCAGAATCTCGAGACCGTAAGCGATACCGTCTCGGCGGAAACGACCGGCGGCCGCATTTCCCTGCGGATGAACGGAACGTTCTACTCTCTGTATCTGAAGACCGGTTCCGGAAATATCGAAGCAGTTGTGCCGCAGAACAGCGGATCGATCCTCTTTTCCTCTTCGCGCGGAAAACTGATCAACGATACATTCCTGCCGGTAAAGCGGACCCGCAGTCTTTCCCCGCACGTGGATGACGATCCGTTTCTCATTACGATCCGGACCGGTTCCGGGCGTGTTCACATCCATTGAACGAGTATCACGTACTCTTATATTTTTTCCTTTTGCTTGACTTTACAGGAAAAATGAAAAATTCATATTTTTAAAAATCAGGTGTTGCCTGATTCCCGTTTCCATACTATAGTAAGGAAGTCTGGAAGCTTCAGGACACTGACTGTTATTCTAACGCAACCCCCCTTGGTCCGCAGGAATGACAGTCTCTTTTTTTTCCTGCAGAAGCGCTGCGATCCCCTCTTTATCATAGGTATACATAGCAATCGTAATACCGCTCAGGACCCCTTTTAAATACTCCCGCCGGAGCGGATCGGTCTCGTTCTCCAGGTTTCCCTGCAGGATGCGGAACAGTTCTTTCGGATGTTCAGACATATGCACAGCCTCTTTCTTCACAATGATTTTCTTCTTTATTATTTTAGGGTATCCTTGTGAGGATGGAGAAGCCTATGAAACAACAGGACCGTTTTCTTTTTTCACTGATCCGCCTCTTTGTCTGCTGGTATGCCGCTGAGCTGCTGTTTCAGCTGATCAGCTTCGGCGGAGCGTCTTTTATGGTGCTGCTGCGGATCACGCTGTTCACCCTGGGGACTGCCGGCATCTGTGCCGCTGGCGCATCGTTTCTTTCCGAAAAAACATCCGGTGTGCTGACCGCGGTGCTTTCCTGGTTCTTTCCCCTGTATGCAGTGACCGAGATGGAGTTCAAAAACTTCATGGGAAACTATATGTCGATCAAGGCGGGCGGCGACGGTGCTGTGCGGATCACGGAGTTCATAGGTCAGTTTATCATCAAGATCGAACCGGTCTATCTTACCGTGCTGATCCTGCCGCTTCTCTTCAGCATCTATGCGCATACGCACGCGCAGAAGCCGGTGCTGAGCAAAAAGACGCGCCTTTTTGCCCTTGTACTTGCAGTGATCCTTGATCTCTGCGGCGTATGGACGGTATACGAAGCCGGACAGATGGATCTCTATCTCTACCCGAAATTCCTCGAAAAGGCACTCCGTGAGTTCGGTCCGCAGCGGTTTCTGTTCCGCGATATCCTCGCCCTGGGAAAAGAAGAAGACCTGACGATCGACACCGGTCCGCAGGAAACCACGCTTCCGGAACAGACGCAGGTTCCCGAAGAAACACCGGCACCGGAAGAAAAGCACCGGGTGATCGACGATACCGCATGGCTCGCCGTCGTCGACAGTGAGGAAAACGAAGATATCCTGTCCGTTGACCGGTACCTGATGCAGAGACCGGTCACGGATTTCAACGAAATGACCGGCGTGATGAAAGATAAGAATCTGATCTACATCATGATCGAAGCATTTGATTATATCGCTCTGGATCCGGAACTGACGCCGACGCTCACGATGATGAAAGCGGAAGGCATCGATCTTACCCGGCACTATACGCCGAAATACAGCTGTACGACCGGGGAATCCGAATTCATATCCGAGGTTTCCCTGATCCCTGAGTCCGACACATGCACACCGAACCAGTACCGGGACAATACATGGAATGAATCGATCTTCCAGCTGTTCCGCAATGCCGGATACAATACCCAGGCCTATCACAACTGGAAAGACGAGTTCTACGAACGGCGGACGATCTACGGCAACTCCGGCTGCCAGGTGTATAAGAATTACGACGACCTGCCGATCCGTTCGATCCAGGGATGGCAGAGCGACTATGAGATGATGACGCTTACGGTGGATGATTTCATTGACCAGGAGCGTTTCTTCACCCTGTATGTCACATCCAGCACGCATTTCCCGTACAACCTGGACAGTGTCCTCGGAAACCGCTATCTGAGCGAGATCAATGCCGTTCATCCCGACTATCCGATGGAAGTCAAACGCTACCTGTCCAAGGCAATCGAACTGGACAAGGCCATGGCATATCTGCTGGAACGTCTCACCGAAGCAGGAAAGCTGAACGATACGGCGATCGTTTTCTACGCCGACCACCACCCGCTGAATATGCCGATGCAGTACATGACACGCTATACGGAGGAAATCGACCGTACGGAAGGCATGAACGAAGACCGCACGCCGTGCGTCATCTACTGCCCGTCCCTCGGCGCCCGGAAGGTGGACCGCGTCACCAGTACCTTCGACCTTCTTCCCACAGTCGCGAATCTCTACGGTCTTTCCTATGACCCGCGTCTGTATCTTGGAACGGACTGCTTCGCGGAAGAAAGCACAACGGTGTATTTCACCACCGGCAGCTGGATCACCGAGGACGGGATCTGGTACAGCAGTTCCGGCACCTTCGAGCCCTTCGAAGGGCATGACCTGACACAGGAACAGATCGACCGGAAGAATACAGACGTCCAGAATCTGTTCAAAGTAAGCTCGCTGATCTTCCGCAATGACTATTTTGCGCAGCGTGAAACGATCGCGGACGCTGTATACGAATGACTGCTAACCGGCAGTCATTTTTGTATCCCCTTGCCTGTCTTTCCTGCTCTGACCGCTATACTTGGTATGCCAAAAGGAGGTCAAGCAATGGAAAATATCCCACTCGGACGAAGTACCACCTTCACACCGGAAACAGAAACCGGCCTTAACGGAAATATCCTGGTCACAGGCGGAACCGGCGCCGGCAAGACAGTTTCCGTCATGGAACCGCTGCTTCTGCACGGCACCTTCGATTCCAATGCCATCATCAGCCTGACAAAGCAGCGTCTTGCCAGAGAATACGGCCGGATGCTCGAAGAGCGCGGCTATCACGTCTATTACCTGAACACGCAGGATCCCGACAGGGGAAATGTCTGTTTCGACCCGGTCCACTACATCTGCAGTGAAGACGACATTCAGAACCTTGCCCATAATATCGTCATGTGCAACTCCGAAAAAAAGACCAATTCCCGCATGGATCCGTACTGGGACGAAAGTGCTGTCACCCTGCTGTGCGCGCTGATCGGAATTGCATTGATGCTGAATGAGAACGCGACGATGTACGATGTCCTGAAGCTGTATGAGAAGGCTGCACCGCGTGAGGATTCCTACTCCATCCGCACCGACCTCGACAGCGAAATGGAGAGACTCGCCAAGCTGGCACCGGAAAGCTTCGCCGTCCGCAAGTGGCATATCTACAGTTGTCTTCCGTACCGCACCGGCTCCTGTGTCTACTCATCGCTTGCCGCGCCGCTGGAACAGATGTTCAGCGAGAACTGCCGCCGCATGATCGCGGACATGCCGTCGATCGACTTCCGCAAGTTTGCCGAAGAAAAGAGCGTGCTGTTTATCCTGGCTTCCCCCGTCAACATGTCTTCCTACCGCTATATCAACCTGTTCTGGTCCGCTGCTTTCAAAGAGCTGCTGGAATACGCGCAGGAAACCGAAGACCAGCGTCTGCCGCGCAAAGTGCGCATGTGCTGCGATGACTTCGCCACCGGCAGCGTCATCCCGCACTTTGATGAGTACATCTCCATCTTCCGTGAATGCGGCGTAAGCTGTGTCCTGCTGCTGCAGTCGGAAACACAGCTGAACAACATGTACGGCGAACAGGCTGCCCGTACGATCATCAATAACTGTGATACGTACATCAGCATGTCGACAATGGACTACGACACCGCCGTATCCGTCAGTAAGCGTATCGATCTTCCGGTCAAGGAAGTCCTGGAAATGCCGGTCGACAAGATCTGCATCTTCCGCAAAGGACACAGGGCAGTGATCGACCGCCGCTACGATACATACGAAGACCCGCTGTACCTTCAGGTACACTCATCCGACCGATAAACGAAAAAAAAACTGTGGGATCCGGTAATTCAGGCCCACAGTTTTTCAGTCGTAATTATCTTCGTTTTCGGGGATCTCCAGTCCGTCCTCTTCTTCTTCGTCGAGTTCGGATTCTTCCTCTTCATCCTCTTCGTCTTCCGGGATCTCGATGTGAACATCTTCATACCGGTGGCGCTTGCGCAGGTCCCAAACGTTTCCCGGAAGGGAAACAAACCGGTTGTCCAGCATCAGTGCGGAATACAGGGAAGATTTCTTCTTGGCACGTTTTACATCCGGGATCTGCAGTTCTTCTGCAGCTCTCCGAAACAGTTCCGAAAACGGAAGCGGATCTCTATCTGCCGCAAGAATGTCATAGGCAACATCAATTGTAGACTTGTGACTCATAATTCCTTTCACCTCGTAGCACGGGTATAATATGACACTAAATTTGGGATGTCAACATATTTCATTTTTTTGTGTAAATACATTCTTCCATTATCAACTCTTTGTAAATACGGAGTATAATGACAGACATGGGAAGATGGATCTGCATCATTGCCGGAGCACTCGGCTTACTATGGTTTCTTCTGCCGGTCTTCTCCGGGCTGATCATTAATATCGGCAATATCACCGGAGCGATCGTATTTGGTACGCTGCTCCTGCTTGCGCTGAACAGTGACCGCTTTTTTTCGTGGATCCGGCTGATGCGCAGTACCCGTTCCGGCAGCTCCTGGCTGGCTGTGCTGGCAGCTGTGCTGATCTGTATCTTTACCCTGGCCGGCGTGCTCGAATACGTCATGATCCGGGAGGCAAATAACCGGGACGACGCTGAGCGTACCCTTGTAATTCTTGGCTGCGGAGTCTATGGCGAAAGGCCCAGTCTGATGTTGATAGAACGTATGCAGGCGGCGTACGAATATATGAGCGAACATCCGGATGTTTCGTGCGTGCTTTCCGGCGGAAAAGGACAGGGCGAGGATATCAGCGAAGCCGAAGCCATGTACCGCTGGCTGACCGCCAAAGGCATCTCCGCCGACCGTCTGTACAAGGAAGACAGGTCTGTATCCACCCGCCAGAATCTCGAGTTCACAAAAAAGATCCTCCAGACGGAAGATCTTCCCATGCGTATCCGCATCGTTACAAATGAGTTCCATGAATACCGCGCCGGACAGATCGCGGACAAGCTGGAACTGGATCACTGCGCGCTCCCCGCGCCGACCGCATGGTGGCTGTATCCCACCTATGCCGTCCGCGAGATGTACGCGATCCTGTACGAACGCTTCTTCTGAATATCAGCTGCCGGATGCCTCGATCTCTTCGAGATACCGGATGCACCGCAGGTATTTTTCCCGCCGTTCTATATCCTTCTCACTGACTTTATTCAGCCGGCTGAGATCACTGTTGTGGTACAGGTCTGACAGTTTAACTTTTCTTGCCAGAGGATCCTCAGCGATCCTTTTTACGTAGTCATAATAGTCTTCTGCCGGGTCGTGCGTCAGAAGCTGCAGGATCCGTATGACCTCTTCCGGGAATCCTTCCTGCCGCAGATCATCAAACGTGAGTTCCGTATCTTCCACCGTATCGTGGAGAAGCGCAGCACAGCATGTGATCTCGTCCTCCATCGATTCCGCAACGTGCCACGGATGAAAGACATAAGGTATGCCGGAACGGTCTTTCTGTTTCTCATGCGCTTTGAACATGAGCTTCATCGCTTTCTTTGTCAGTTCGGTATAGATCATTGCACTACTCCGGTCTTCCCATATGCATATGTCTCGGCAGCCGCATACGGTCGCTCATGCCGGTCTCGGCGACGATCGCCTTGATGATCCACGAGAAGAACAGCATCACCACGATCGGGATCAGACATGACGTTACGATCATGACGGCGATTCCCTCGATCAGATTGTTCAGGATCATCTGAAGACGCTCGGTCAGCCCGGTGATCCCTCCGGCAACACCGGCAATGAACTTATCCCACAGAGTCTGGTTCTGCGTGTTCTCCTGGATCTCTGTGGAACTCTCCTTGGCGTTCTCGATCGTCTCTGTGATCGAAGACTGATAGGTCTCTTCGATCTTTTCCGACACATATACGCTGGTAGGAACGATGAACTGCAGTACCAGCCCGATCGAGGCCAGTTTTACCGCAAACCGCCTGAGCCCGTCCCGCCGGAAACCGGCATAGTAGGCAATTCCGAGCAGGCAGGCCAGCGGAATAACGATCAGGAACACTGCATCTCCGGTCAGCGCCAGCAGATATTTTTCCAGAAACAGCGCACAGATCACGATCAGTGAGTACGTACTGAGATCCGCGAGCTTTTCCGAGATCGGCGTACCGGCGTCACCGGGGATCGCAGAGATCGCAGCCGAAGCGGTCGTGGATACTGCGGCGAGTTCCATAACTGTCCCTTTCTTCTGGTCCAGATATTCGATCTTAGGAGCCGTATAGCCTTCCGACGTGTAGTATGAGCGCAGAACGGTCATGGATAACAGCAGGAGCACGAGCAGTCCGGCGATCCAGAAGTAATCCTGTTTTTTTCTTTTTGCAAGGAAATCACGAAACATATCTGTCCCTCCTTCTATGTGCTTAGTATAGCATGCTTCGCCGGCATGCCAAAAACTGCACGTCCATGGTATATTTGCTTTATAAGGAGTACCCCGTATGTTAACTCTCGTACCGGTCACAAAAGACAATCTCGATGACGCCGTCTTTCTCCAGCATGTCATCTTTCCTTCTTACAGCGCCGAAGAAAACTACCGGGACGCCGTGACCGGGAAGACGAAGAACAGGTACTATCTCGTATATGACGGAGATGCCTGTATCGGGATCACCGGTCTGTACAGCGATCCGGACGACCCGGACAATGCCTGGCTTGGCTGGTTCGGCGTACGCGGGGAATTCCGCCGCCGGCACTACGGTTCCGCGATCATCGCTCTTTTTGAAGAACAGGCGCGTTCCGCCGGTTTCCGCTATGCCCGCATCTATACCGACCGCTATGACAACGATACAGCCATAGCTTTCTATACGTCCTGCGGCTATACATCCGAAACATATGACAATCCGGACGATCCCGCCTGCTATACGTACCCTATTCTGATCTTTTCCAAAGCCCTGTACGATGACCCTGTGCCGTTATGGAACAATCGCAGTATCCATCTTACCGAGCAGATGCGGAAAGAACTAAAAGAAGAGCACTGAAAACAGCCCTTCCCCGTAATCAGCGGGGAAGGGCTGTCTGTTTTTCTTACGCGTTCAGATATTTGGTGAAGAATGCTTCGATCCGGTCAAACGGAATGATATCGGTCTGATCGTACAGGTCTGTATGAGAAGCGCCCGGAATCACGACGAACTCTTTGTTGTCCGTATACTTGCTGTTTTTGATCATGTTTTCGTAGGCATCTTTTCCGAAGTAGAAGGAATGCGCTTTGTCACCATGCATGATCATGACTGCGCTGCGGATCTCATTGGAGTACTGCAGGATCGGCTGGTTGATGAACGATTCGCAGCCGATGACATTCCAGCCGCCGTTGGAATTCAGCGACCGTACGTGATAGCCGCGCGGTGTCTTGTAATACGCGTAGTAATCTTTGACGAAGTACGGCGCGTCTTCCGGAAGCGGATCCACAACACCGCCGCCGAGCTGGTATGTACCATTGCGCAGATCTGCCAGACGCTGTGCGTTCATAGCCTTTTTCTTTTCATAGCGTGCTTCTTCGCTGTCTTCAGAATCGAAATATCCCTTCGCATTCACACGGGTCATATCATACATGGTCGATACCACTGTTGCCCGGATGCGTGTATCCAGCGCTGCTGTATTGAGGGCCATTCCGCCCCAGCCGCAGATACCGAGGATACCGATGCGGTCTTCATTCACATTATCCATAAGGGACAGGCAGTCGACTGCCGCCATGAAATCTTCAGTATTGATATCCGGAGAAGCCATATAACGGACATTTCCGCCGCTTTCCCCGGTAAAGGACGGATCAAACGCCAAGGTGATGAATCCGCGCTCTGCCAGGATCTGTGCGTACAGTCCCGAGCACTGTTCCTTGACCGCTCCGAACGGGCCGCATACCGCAACTGCCGGAAGTCTGCCCTCCGCGTTCTTCGGTGTATAGAGATCGCCTGCCAGCGTGATGCCGTAGCGATTCACGAATGTCACCTTGCGGTGATCGACTTTTTCACTTTTCGCAAATGTTTTATCCCATTCCTGTACGAGTGTCAGTTCTTCCTTTTTCATGCGTTTCTTTCCTCTCTTTTTCTTTTACGAGCACAGTATGCCATGTGTCACTGATATTTGCGAATACTTATATCGCATATCGTGTTATTCTTTCTATGTATATCACAGGAGGCCATCATGGATATCCGTTCTCTGCGTTATTTCCTCGCCGCCGCACGGGAAGAAAACATGACCCGGGCAGCAGAATACCTGCATGTTACGCAGCCCACCCTTTCCCGCACTCTGCACACTCTGGAGGATGAGCTCGGCAAAAAGCTGTTCGTCCGCCATTCCTTCAGTATCTCTCTCACCGAAGAAGGCGCACTTCTGCGGAAACGGGCGGAAGACCTCGTCGGTATGGCAGATAAGATCGAACAGGAATTCCTGACACTGGACAGCACGGACGGCGGCGACCTGTATTTCGGCCTTGCGGAAACACGCCGCATCCAGAAACTTGCCGAACAGATCCGCATACTGAAAAACACCTGCCCGAACCTCCGCTGGCATGTGACCAGCGGCGATACCGAACAGGTGACTGAAAAACTGGATAAGGGACTGCTGGACTTTGCTGTCCTGTGCGACATCCCGGATTCCCGGAAATACGAATATCTTGTCTTCCCGGAAAAAGATACATGGGGCGCTGTCATCCGCGCTGACAGTCCGCTTGCCTCAAAAACTTCCGTCACTGTACAGGATCTTGCCGGTCACCCGCTGTTTGCGTCAGAGCAGGCATGGCGCAATGATATTCCTCACTGGGCAGGCGCAATGATGCCGAAGCTGCACCTGGAGGGAAGCTTCCGTCTTTCTTACAACGCTTCCCTGTTCGTCCGGGAAGGCCTTGGCGTACTGCTTACATTTGACGGAATTATAGACACTTCCAAAGAAAGCGGACTGGTATTCCGTCCCCTCTCACCGGTCCTTGAGACACCGGTATGTCTGATCTGGAACCGCAGTCACTCATTTACTCCCGCAGCGGAACGCTTCCTGTGCCAGATCCGTACTGCATTCAGTCTTCAGGTCACTTCCGAAGATTCCGTTTCATGATAGAATACTGGAAAAGGAGAACAATATCATGTGTGATTTTCGACCAGTTATTACCGGTGTGATCGGAGCCGGAGCGATCAGCGACGCTTATCTGAGCAACCTGACCGGACGTTTTTCCGATCGAATCAAAGTGAAATATATCAGTGCTTCCCATATCGAACGAGCAGAAAAGAAAGCAGCTCAGTACGGAGTCATCGGCTGTACCAATGATGTCATTCTGAATGATCCTGAAGTGGAAATGGTCATTATTCTGACACCGGTAGCTGTCCACGGATCCCTTATCCGTTCTGCTCTGGAAGCAGGCAAGCATGTGTATACCGAAAAAACGATCACGGTAAACAGCAGTGAAGCCGAAGAACTGATCCTGCTGGCAAAGGAAAAAGGACTGTATCTCGGCAGTGCTCCGGATACGTTTCTCGGCAGTTCTTTTGCAACAGCGAAGAAAGCCATCGATGACGGAATGCTTGGTGAGATCCACTCTTTTACAGCATCGATCACCAGAAACAACGATATTCTCACAGGAATGTTTCCGTTTCTGCGCCAGCCTGGCGCAGGCATCCTGCGGGATTATGTCGTCTACTACCTGACAGCACTGACCACACTGCTCGGCCGTACCGATACCGTCGCAGCCTTTCTCCAGACACCGTATCCGGAACGTACCTGTAATTTCCCGGGATCCCCCGATTGCGGCAAAACTATCACAACACCGAACGAGGCGATTCTGACAGCCGTCCTGAAGCTCGAAAACGGCATCACGGGGACGTTCCACGATGACAGCGAGACCTGCCTCATTGACCGTGCTGACTTTGTCATTTACGGCACCAGGGGAATGTTGCTATTAGGAAATCCCAATAATTTCGGCGATCCGGTACGCTTTGTGCCTGCCATACCGGCCAGTTTCACAGAACCCCAGACCCCTGTTATCCTGGACCCGGTAAATGATTACAGCTCGAACTGCAGAGGACTTGGTGCCTGTGACATGGCAGAAGCGATCCGAAACAGTTCAAAACATCGGGCAAATGCAGAACTTGCACTGCATGTACTCCGGATTATTGAAGCATTAGAAAAAAGCGCTGCCGAAGGAACATTTGTTCCGGTACGCTGACCAGCAGGAATCTTCTGTATTTCATCTCCGACAATGATGAATATACAGAAGTTTTTTCTTTCTATTACTGATTCCTTATGCTTTCCCGGACAAACACGTTTTCTCTCAGCAATCTCTATTCATTCATATAAAATGTAAGATGCTTACATTCTGATGAATTTCTCATTATTTGCAATTATGTTGGGATCGGGAGATTTTTTGCCCGTTTTCCTGCTGGTTTTGAGCCGTTTTTTCTCCCGATGTTTCCAACGCCACTTCAGTTATCTTTGTCATTATCTAAAAAGTGCTTATTTATAGGCATTTTGACGCATTTGTAAATAGTTTCATGATGCGGAGATCGGGAGATTTTTCATTAGGTATTCGATTCTTTTCCTTAACTCATTATGATATACTGGTCTCAAAGGTAAGCTTTTTACCTTAGTCCACGCTTTCCTATAAGGAATTGAAACGAGCGCATATGCTCTTTCCCAGTATGCGTGATCTCTTAAGAAGGTCCACGCTTTCCTATAAGGAATTGAAACGTGATCGTCCGTCAGAAGGTGTATATCGTTCACGCCGAGTCCACGCTTTCCTATAAGGAATTGAAACCTATGATCTTTAAGGAAGTGCAGGTGGGCTTTATCGGCACGTCCACGCTTTCCTATAAGGAATTGAAACATGACCACCTGTATTCTTGCTATGACGAGCTACGACGATAGTCCACGCTTTCCTATAAGGAATTGAAACCCGTTGTCGTTGTCTGCGGTCCTGGATCCAGACTGAGACGTCTACGCTTTCCTATAAGGAATACAGCGCCTATCAAGTGAGAATACTGTATGAACTCAGTATTCTCTTGTCGGCACAGCAGAGTGATTTTACTTCACATGAAAAAGAGGATAGCACCTGATACAGTCCTACTAAAGCAGACAACGCAAATATCCAAAACGTTGCCCACGGAAGCGGGACTTTATCATTTGGAAGAAAAACAAAATATACATCCGAACAGAAACGGAAAGCAGAAGAAGAATATATAGATAAAAAAAAGAGAAGTACAGTACGTATTCCTCTCCAAAATCACTTATAAGGGTTATTGTCGCAGAAGATCCATTCATGTTCGGAATCTCTTTGATGGTGCACACGGTCCATATCATTGAAATTGACTGAGCAGACTTCCGTTGGTGTGACAACATGTGTATCCGTTCAGGGGGTATCTGCCGTTTTTTCTTCTTCACGTACCCTCAAAACAAATATTTCTGTTGTTTCATTTCCGGACGCATCAACTGCATACACAGTTATTGTGTGAGTTCCCGGCAGGGAAGGATCGCCGTTTGTGCTCAGTGTGTAGTAAGCGGTACCTTTCGCGTCTGTTTTTTCTTTCCGGTATTCCAGCTCGCCGTCATGATCGTCCCAGATCCGGTCAATGTTGTCAGTGATAGAATAGCCGTCCTCTTCACTGACCATTACACTTTCCTTTACAAGGGTTATCAACGGCGCATGTGTATCCCGTACAGAGAACGTTCTGACGAAGGTTTTCTCCACGATACCGGTCTCTTCTGTTTCTGCTTTGACCGTATAGGTTACTGTTGTATCTCCGAGTACGGACGCTTCAATGGCATCCGGAGAAGCAGTAACGGTATATTCACTCGAAACAATATAACTCAATGGATTTACTTTGCCGCTTTCATACCATGTAATGACAATGGGATCGTCCTGGGCATATTCGGTATACTGCAGTTCTATGCTGTCATACAGTTCTTTTCGGGCATTTTTCTGCATCAGTTTATTCCACAGAAATGCTCCGCCTGCCGCTGCCGTCAGTAATATTGCCGCAAGCAGGATCGTGACACCTGTTCTGCGTTCATTCCGGACCGGTACAGGTCTTTCCCGGTTCGGTTCTGTTTTGGATCCGGCGGCTCCGGACGGCTGTGAGGAAGTCTGCGCCGGGGCACCGCACTGACTGCAGAACTTCGCGGTCGGTTTCATCGGAGCACCGCACTGACTGCAATAATTCATGATCTAATGCTTCCACTTTTCAACGGCAAGATCACCGTTCTGCTTCAGATCCAGAACGATCGCACCGATCTCGTTCATGATCGCTTCTGCGTCCTTTCCGGCATAGCCGTCCACCGAGTAAATGGATGCGCCGAGGATATTGGAGCGGCCGATCATAAGTCCTGTTGAGGAATTCACGGAAGCGATGCTCAGGAACATTGCCCTGCGGTAAGCGAAATATACGCTGACAACGGCAATGAGCAGACAGAGGATCGCATACGGGATCGTAAAGCGGGACTGGCACAGTGTAATGAACAGATACAGCATGACCAGTGTCACCGCAATAGCGATGAAATTGAGCGCGTAGCCGTTGAACATACTGATCGAACCTGCAGATTCGATCGGTACGGAACTCATGATCTTGGACTTGAGAGATCCGGAATAGAACATAATACGCTTATTTGTCACGATCAGTTTGCCGACAGCATGCGGGAAACGTACTTTTGTCGCTTCGTATTCACGGATCACGACTTCGCCGTCCGCCAGCACGATATGGTTTTCCGCCGCCTCTGCGACCGAACGGTTATAGTTTTCTTTTGCATTGCTGATGGCTTTGCCGGACGATTCCGTAAAGGAATCAAACAGTCCTTTGGCGGAACTTGTGATTCCGCTCATGGTCTGTGACAGATTCACGCCTTTGCGTTCCGGTCCCTTCGGTACAGTTTCTTCCGGTACTTCATGCACTTCCGGTTCTTCGGCTTCTTCATGATGCATATTTATGATCTCGATCGGTTCGGTATTCTCACTGACCGTAAGCTTTGTTCCGCATTCCGGGCAGAACTGAGAGTTTTCTTCGATCAGTACGCCGCAGTTAGGACAGACTTTCATGTTGACCTCCTTATGCCTCCCGGCATATCACCTTCCTATTATACAGGATTCCGGGAAAACCGATTCACAGGGGTCACGAAAAAAAAGAACTCCGCAGAGTTCTCAATTTTTCACGCAAGGCCGAGCCGGATAAATTCTTCCTCCGGCGCACCTGCTTCTTTAAGTGCTTCTTTGAGTTTTTCACGGAACACAGATGTATCCGCACTGCCGGCAAGATTGTTTTCTTCTTCCGGATCTGTCTCAAGATCAAACAGCTGATCGCCGAACCGGTGAGCCAGTGACATGGGCTTCGAAGGCATTTTCATGACCGGCAGCCCGTTTGAATAGCGTCCGCCGTCCGTGATCACTGCCTGACGAAGCTGATCTTCGGCGAAATATCCGCGGATATTTGTCGGCATCATCGTATACTCATACAGTTCCTGTTCTTCATCCGTGTTTGCCTTCATATAGACACAGCGGCCGTCCGTCCAGCAGGTAAAGCTGCCGTGCATGCCGAACAGGACATGTTTCTTTTCTTCTTCCCGGTTTTCAAGAACGGCTTTGATCGATCTTCCGTCCGTTCCTTTCAGGAGTGATACATCGCATCCGTACAGTTCCAGCAGTGTCGGAGCAATATCCACAGTCGAGCAAAGCGCACTGCATGTGCCGCCTTCCGCAAGACCTGGAATATGAAGGAAGAACGGTAGATGTACGAGTTCGTCGTAGCAGGGCGGGAAGTTCTTTCCCAGATATTCATGTTCTCCGAGAAGGAAGCCGTGATCGGTATTGACGATCAGGGCTGTATCTTTCCACATATCATGTTCATCCATGAAGTCGAGTACTCTGCCGAGGCTTTCATCACACATACTGATCAAAGCTGCGTATTCTTTCCGGCAGAGATCCATATCTTTCTTATACTCTTCCGGGAGCCCGCCGTACCGCGGCCAGAACAGCGTTTCTTCTTCCGGCAGTCCGTACATTTCCCGGAACCTCTGCGGTACATAGAACGGTTCATGCGGGTCAAATGCTTCGATCTGAACAAACCAGTTATCCAGTTCTTTATGTTCCTCAAGGAACTCAAGACCGGCCTGGAAGGTACGGACACTGGACATCTGTTCCTGTGTACGCTGTCTTGTGCGGTTGCGGTAATGCTGAACAACGGAGATACCCTGTTTGTTCAGCGGATGGGAATGTTCCGGCATGCAGGAACGGACATCTCTTGCCACATAGCGGTCTCCTTCCTGTCCGCGAAATCCTTCCCAGGAGGAGTAGCGGTTGTGATATGTTGCGCCGCCGTCTTCCCAGTAATGGGAGTGATCCGTGATCAGGTGCGTATAGATCCCGTTCTGTGACAGGATCTCAAAGGAAGAGCGGTCAAACGGTTCCAGCGGACCCCATCCGCGGTGAAGAAAATTGTATTTTCCTGTATGCAGTTCTCTTCTTGCCGGCATACACGGGAGACTTCCGGAATAGAAGTTATTGAACTGTGTGCAGTTATCCTGAAGCCTTCTGAAATTCGGTGCAAATACCCAGTCGTTTCCGTAGTTCGGAAGAAACTTTCTTGTCAGTGTGTCAAACATGACCATGATCGTTCTCATTTTTTTCCTCTCTTTCCGGCAGCGGCATTGTACAGCTGCATCGTTACAGACCGTTCTGTAACAGGTGCGTACAGTTTGATCGTTCCTTGTTTTGTTTCAACATACAGTGTCAGAAACCTGGCGGATACCTTACGGAGATCCGACTGGTCGATGATTTTTGATCCGAGCAGAACTTTATGATCGCCTGCGATCATCAATCTCAGTTTCAGAAACCATACCAGAAAGATACTTACGAGTATCAGACATACAGTAAATACATATGTACTGCTGTTGATGACTGCGAACAGGGATACCAGGGTAAACCCGACGGTCCCGGAGATGTTCAGCCAGGAAAGCCAGTCAAACTTCATATGTACGCCGGTATCTGACCGGTACAGTTTTACAACATCCAGAGCGGTGAGGCACCAGCTCAGAATCAACAGGATCTTAAGACCGATGATCAGCAGGTTCATAACACTATCCTTTTATATTCTACTTATAATTACTGATTTGCGTCAGCCTGTTCCTGGGCAAGAAGCTTGGCATCGTATTTCTTGATTGCCGGGATCATGATCAGGATGCAGGCAGCGGCGTTGATGAGGTAAACGATGATGGCACGGAAGTCCATGGTCTGTAAGAAGACTTTGATGAATGCCGGAACCGTAAACGGTACATCGATATACGGGATATTCATGAATCCGAACTTGCATGCGAGATACGGAATTGCACCGTTAAGAGCGAAAACGATCAGATATGGAATAAAGATATCGAAGTTCAGGATCAGCGGAAGACCGAAGGTCGTCGGTTCACCGATGTTGAACAGCGCCGGTGCCAGGGAAACTTTGGATACCGCTTTGAGCTGTTCGGATTTTGCTACCAGAATGACGGCGATGACGATGAACAGAATGCCCTGTGTTGTCCAGTTCTGGAAAGCTGTGTTGAAGATGAAGGTCGGCTTTCCGCCGGCTGCGACTGCTTCAGCGTTGGCGACGAAGTTCTGTGCCAGAACGACGTTGACGACAGCACCGGCAATGTTATTGCCATGAAGACCGAAGAACCAGAGGATACGGACCAGAATGCAGTAGATCAGCACAGCTGTCAGAGAATCCGAAGCGCTGAACAGCGGTGCGAAAAGACTGTTGACGAATGCACCGAGTGTTGTTCCGAAGTGTGCGAAGAGCAGCTTGACTGCGAATACGACGATGACTGTACCAACACTGGAGAACATTTCTTCCAGCTGATTGGAAATGAACGGCGGAACAGAGTCCGGCATCCGGATCTTGATTCCGTTTTTCTTCAGCCAGATGTTGAGCTGCGGAACGAAATAACCGACGATGAGCGCTGCCATCATTCCCTTGGCGCCCCAGAAACCGATATCCAGACCGCCGCCTTCCAGGAAGGAGCACTGCAGACAGATATAGGAGAAGACTGCCAGAACCATGTTATTGACGAGCGGAGCGTTGTCGTGTTTGCATACAGCATTGACCATACCGAGCAGGATGTAGAATCCGGCTGCGTTCAGACCGATCTGGTATCCCATATTCAGCCAGCCGGCATTTGCGGCAGAGAATGCTCTCCACGCTTCCACGAAGCCGCCGGTAGCGGTCGCCGGGAACGGAGGAATCATCAGAAGCATGAAGATCGAACCGATCATGGTTGCGTTCATACATGCGACGACGCCTTCCTGCATACACTTGACGAACTTGAAACTTGTGAATTTTGCGATAGCAGGAATCAGTTTTTCCTGTATCCAGAGACTGATGGACTCGTTTTTCATAAAACCCCTTTCTGTACTCTCTTTATGAGAATTTATCCACGATCACAGTATAGCGTGCTGTGTTCGTTTTTGCAACACTAATGTAGAATAAACGTTTCATATTTGAACTTTATTTTTGGATATGAACATATAATTAGAGTAATTCCTAACATTCAGCCAATATAGTGTTCAGAAATGACACATTATTGAGATATATGTTGTATAATGCGTATATACAGATGAGGTACCGTTATGACAGTCATGGAAAAGATGCAGGAAATGCTGCCGGATTTTTCAAAAAATGAACGCAGGATCGCAGATCATATCCTTAAATATCCGTATGATCTGCAGCGCTACAGAAGCATTAACATTGCCGATATTTGCGGCGTTTCCAGAAGCGCGGTCATACGTTTCTGTCAGAAACTCGGTTTTACCGGTTTCTCCGACTTTCAGAAAGCACTGCTGAGCGAACTCGAAGTATCCAAACCTTCTGCCGGCTCTGCCGGAACCACGGTTCTGGATGTATATCAGTCATGCATTGAACAGCTGCGGGAGAAGACAGATCCTGCCGAACTTGCTGTGATCGGGGATCTGACAGCACATGCCCGTCGTGTCCTGTGCTACGGTCAGGATCATTCCCGCTACTCTGCACAGCAGATGGCATTCCGTCTCGCCAGGAACCAGGTCGATGCTACCTATACCGGTGATGACAGTGTCATACGAAGTTATGAGGATATACTGGGATCCGGAGACATGCTGATCATCTTCTCGATTTCCGGAAAAAAAGCACTGGCAGAAATCTGTGATGCATTCCGAAGCAGAAGGGTCAGTATCATTCTCTTTACAATGAATGTCAATACCCCGCTGACTTCTCATACAGACCATATATTCTTTCTTCCCAGTGCAGCCCATTCCAACAGTACCCATCTTCTGGACGATGCCATCTGTTTCTATCTTGCTATCGAGATGGTGATCGAAAGCATCCAGAAAAAACTGAAATAGTCCATTCATTCCCGGAAGCCGTACGGCTTCTTTTTTCTGACCGAAAGAAAAAGGGGCATCCGGATCACTCCGGATGCCCTCTGACACTTCCTCAGTCGAGGTCTGCGCCATTTGTTTCAATGACCTTCTTATACCAGAAGAAGGAATCCTTGCGCTCACGGTGGAAGTCGCCGTTGCCGTCGTTGTCGCGGTCAACATAGACGAAGCCGTAGCGCTTTTTCATTTCACCGGTGGACGCGGATACGAGGTCGGTGCATCCCCACATCGTATAGCCCATCAGTTCCACGCCGTCTTCAATTGCCTGTTCCATCGCCTTGATATGATCGCGCAGATAGTTGATGCGGTAATCATCATGGAAGCCGCCGTCTTCCGCACGCACATCGTTTGCGCCAAGGCCGTTTTCTACGATGAACAGCGGGATTTCATATCTTCCGTATACTTCGTTCATGTAGATGCGGAGTCCCTCCGGGTCGATCTGCCAGCCCCAGTCGGAAGCTTTCAGATACGGATTGACGATGCCGGTGAACATGTTTCCGGCACCTTTGAGCGCTTCCGGATCGACGCTTGCGCAGCTGCTCATATAGTAGGAGAAGCTGTAGAAGTCGACTGTTCCCTTTGCCAGGATCTCATCATCACCCGGTTCCGTGCGCACAGTCACGTTATGATCCTTGAAGTAGCGCTTTGCATAGTACGGATAGTGACCTCTGACCTGGACGTCGCCGCAGAACCAGTTGGACATGTTCATCTTGTCCTGGGATTCCTTGATGTCCTTCGGATTCGGTGTGTACGGATAGGACATCGTACCGGCGATCATCAGACCGATCTTGTTGTCCGGATTGATCTCATGGCCGATCACGACTGCTTTGGCGCTTGCCACAAACTGGTTGTGCAGAGCAGTGAAGCGTTCGCTCATTTCTTCCGCTGTCTCTTCCAGTTTGAACATCGGCGTTCCGTCTTCGCCCTGCATGCCCAGAGACATGATGCGGCCGAAGGACTGCGCACCGATATTGATCTCATTGAATGTCAGCCACAGAGTGACTTCGTCTTTGTACTCATTGAACAGCGTTGTCGCATAGCGTACATAGCAGTCAATGACCTCTCTGCCGACCCATCCGTTGTACTTGACGCTCAGTCCCCACGGAAGCTCATAGTGGGAAATCGTTACGAGCGGTTCAATACCGTATTTTCTGCATTCTGCGAATACTTTGTGGTAGAACTCCAGACCTTCTTTATTCGGCTCGAGTTCATCGCCGTTCGGATAGATGCGCGACCAGTTGATGGAAAGACGGAAGCACTTGAATCCCATCTCACCGTAGAGAGCGATATCTTCTTTGTAGAAATGATAGAAATCAACAGCCTGATGGCTCGGATAGTAGACATTGGGATCGATCTCTTTGTCCCAGAGTCTCGGTGCGCTTACTGTGCCGCCGCGGATATGATCCGGTACGCCCGGTCCCTTTCCGCCTTCGTTCCATCCGCCTTCAAACTGATTGGCAGCGGTTGCGCCGCCCCATAAAAATCCTTTTGGAAATGACATGTACGTATAACTCCTTTCTTTCTAATGTAAAAAAAGCATCCGAAAACGGATGCAATTTTGTTCTTAGCCTACTTTGCCGCCTGTGAATGCCTGACCGTCGATCAGAACACGCATGTACAGAGCTGCGCCCCACGGCTGCTTCTGAACGAGTTTCTTTGCATATCCTGCCGGATCCTTGCCTGCTTCGACGCCGTCTGCGTATGTAACTTCAAACTGCATCTCATTCGGTTTTGTATCCTTCAGATAAACATACTTCGGATCTTCGTTTGCTTCGAGTAAGGCTTTGATCTTATCTTTCTGTAATGCTGAGAAAAAATTGATTTTCATTTTCTTAAATCTCCTTTGCTGATGTAATTATAACATGTAAGCGCTTAAATCAACCAGAAACCCCTGACAACTTTGTGTTATTTTGATGTGATTCAGAGCCTGATCCCGGCACTTGTACGTGCATCTTCGATCACCTGCATGACCAGAAGCGACTTAAGCATCCACTCGTGGGATTTCTTTGCATCCATGCGGCCGATCATGTCGCGGATGACAAGGAATTCCTGACGCATCGGATTCTCTTCCTGCGCAGCGTCCAGAACTTCCGTATTTCCTTCCAGATCGGTATACGTCAGTTCTTTGATCACGCCCGGACGGGACTTCATTGTGATCGTTCCCTTTGTTCCCTGAATGACAGCGCCGTTTTCCGCAAACGAATCCTTTGCGCCGGTGCACACAGCTGTGAAGCCGTTGTATTCCAGGATGATGACGCCGCTGGTATCCACGCCGTTGAAGCCTTTGTTTGCGTAGTATGTGACTTTCTCCGGTTTTCCGAACAGTCCGGTCACAAAGTGCAGGCAGTATACATTGATATCCATGAGCGCACCGCCTGCCAGCTTCGGATCAAATGCCGGAAGCACCTTTCCTTCCAGATATGCGTCAAAGCGGCGGGAATACTGGGAGTAGCTGCACCGCACGATCTTCACGTCGCCCACTTTGTGCAGATTCTTTTCCAGAGCATCATAGTTTGCGCTGTAGCGGGACATGATTGCTTCAAACAGCAGGACATCCCGGTCCATTGCGATCATATAGAGTTCTTTTGCTTCGGCGCGCGTCACGGTGAACGGCTTTTCGCAGATCACATGCTTGCCTGCCTGCAGCGCCTTTTTTGTGTATTCATAGTGCAGGCTGTTGATCAGTCCGATGTATACGGTATCAAAGTCCTGTGACTGAAGGAATTCGGCATAATCCGTATACAGTGCCGGGATACCGTATTTTTCTTTCAGCGGCGCTCCCTTGTCCGCGTTTCTGCACCAGAGTGCGGTTACTTCTATGTCTGTATCTTTCAATGATTCCAGTGCGCTGACGACGATTCCGCCGTTTCCGACAATACCGAGTTTCATAAAGGCCTCCATTTATATTCTTATTATATCTTTTTCCGTGACGGTGGTATAATACTGTCCATGAAAAAGAATACACAGATCCGTCAGATGACACTGGCCGCGTTCTTTATCGCCATCCAGATCATCATGACCCTGACGCCGGTCGGTTATATTCCCGTCGGAGCCATCAACATCACTACTATGCATATACCGGTCATTCTTGCCGGTATCTTCCTCGGTACATCCTACGGCGCGCTGACAGGCTTCGTTTTCGGACTTACGTCCATGCTGAGAGCGACATTCGCCCCGGGCATCACGTCGTTCCTGTTCTCCCCGTTCATTACTGTAGGAGGGATACATGGAAACTTCTTCAGGCTGCTGAGCGTATTCGGACCG
>JAFWNG010000045.1 GCA_017510405.1 Solobacterium sp. | reverse complement strand
TGAGCCGCCGACCTATAACTGTGTCGGAACAGCAGACTGGATCGCTTCATATCAGACAATGGAAAGAAGAATTGAAAGAATCAGAAGAAACGGCACAGATGCCATGATAGAAGTCTTTCCCGGACTTGACCATGGCTTCGGCCTTGGTACGCACACAAAAGCGGAAGGCTGGATCGATCGGGCTGTAATCTTCTGGGAAAAACAGATGATACCGGAAAGGAAAAGAATATGACAAAAGTATTATTCATCAATGGAAGCCCTGAAAGACAGGGAAACACAGCAGGTCTTGCAGCAGCTCTTCTCAAAGGCACAGAAGCAGAAACATTGAATCTGACAGATTATCGAATCAATGTTTATGGTCAGACATTACCCGGTGATCAGTTTGATGAAGTACTGGCCATGATGAAAAAAGCGGATGTGCTGATCATTGGCTCACCAGTTTACTGGCATAATATCTGCGGTTCTGTACGTAATCTTCTGGACCGATTCTACGGACCGGTTTCACAGGGTGAACTCAGCGGGAAAAAACTCTGGTTTATTTACCAGGGCGCCGCACCGGAACAGTGGATGATGGAAGCCGGTGAATATACTATGAAACGGTTTGCCGGTCTCTATGGCATGGAATATAAGGGGATGATCACTAATGCAAAAGAAGCACAGAAACACTCTGTAGGGGAGTAAACAAAATGAATGTCAACAGAATGAAACTGAATAACGGCCTGGAAATTCCAAAACTGGGTTTCGGAACGATCGGCCAGGCCGGTGATCTTATTACAGATAACGTCGCATTTGCGCTGCACCATGGCTATGAGCTGATCGATACTGCCAACCGCTATGGAAATGAGGTTGAAGTAGGACTTGGCTTAAAGAAATCCGGCCTGAAAAGGGAAGACTATTTCGTTGAAACTAAACTCGGACCGACGCTTTATGAAAAAGATACGGCCATTGATGATACGCTGATCAGACTCGGTGTTGACTATATCGATGTGATGTTGCTGCATCATCCGGTAAACAATTATCTCTATGCCTGGGGCATGCTGGAGAAGGCGTATAAGGAAGGAAAGATTCGCGCAATCGGTCTTTCTAATTTCCAGACAGACCAGATTCAGGAAGTTATCGATCAAGGAGAAATCAGACCGATGATCATGCAGGTGGAATGTCATCCGTACTTCCCGGCTGAGACAAGAAAGCCATATTGTGACGCTAATGACATCCGCCTGCAGTCCTGGTTTCCGCTGGGACATGGTTCTCCGGAAATGCTCAATGAGCCGGTCCTTGTGCAAATGGCGGAAAAATACGGGAAAAGCACTGCCCAGATCGTTATCAGATGGCATATCCAGATGGGCTTCGGTCTGGTACCGGGCTCTAAATCCCATGGTCATATCGAAGACAATGCGAAGGTGTTTGACTTCAGTCTGACCGAAGATGAAATGGACCTGATCGCCACCTTAAACAAACATGAGCCGTTCTACAAAGTAACAGAAGAGTCCTTACATAAAATGGCAGTCACCAAATGTAATTTTGAGGAATGACAATGAAAGTATTGATGGTTAACGGATCCCCTAAAGCCAATGCCTGCATCGCCACAGCTTTAAAAATAGCTTCTGAGGTTCTGAAAGAAGAGGGGATCGAAACAGAAACCATCCACATTGGCAACAAGGATATCAGAGGCTGAATCGCCTGCCTTTCCTGTCGGAAAAACGGTAAGTGCGTTTTCGAGGATATTGTCAATGAGACTTATCCGAAACTCGATGATGCGGACGGTATTATTGTCGGTACACCGGTCTATTTCGGAAATCCAAACGGAACCGTTCTTTCCTTCCTGCAAAGACTGTTCTACAGCTATCCGGGAAATCTGAAAATGATGCCTGCGGCAGCAGTGATCTCCAATCGCAGGGGAGGCAGTTCCGCTTCCTTTGAGGCAATGAACCAGTTTTTCACAATGCGGGAGATGCCGGTGGTCACTTCTTCGTACTGGAATGATGTTCACGGTTATACGGCAGAAGATGTCTATAAAGACGAGGAAGGTGTGCAGACAATTCGCAATCTGGCTCTGAATATGTCATTTATGATCAAAGCCATCCAGGCACAGAAGGAGAAAGAAGGACTTCCCGATACGAAAAAGGAAGTACGCACAAATATGATCCGCTAGAAGGAGAAAAAACATGGAATACAGAACATTGAAAAACGGCGTCACAATGCCGATGGAAGGATTCGGGGCCTTTCAGATCAGAGACTTTGAAACATGTAAAGAATCCGTGCTGAATGCAATCAAAGCAGGTTACCGCCTGATTGATACCGCTGCCTCCTATGGCAATGAGGATGCGGTCGGCGCTGCTGTGAAACAGGCTGTCGAAGAAGGAATCTGTACAAGGGAAGAACTTTTCATCACTTCCAAAATGTGGGTACAGGACATGACTGATGAAGAAACAGCAAGTGCTGCCATTGGCGCATCTATCCGCAAATCCGGTCTTGAATATCTGGATCTCTATCTTCTGCATCAGGCAATGGGTGATTATTTCGCTGCCTGGAGAGCGATGGAAAAAGCATATGAAGAAGGAAAACTCAGAGCGATCGGCGTTTCCAACTTCTATCCCAACATCCTGACGAATTTCTGTGAAACCGTCCGCATTAAACCGATGGTCAACCAGGTTGAGCTCCATCCGTACTATACACAGGAGGGCGCTCTGAAGACTATGGAATACTACAATGTGATCCCGGAAGCCTGGGCACCTTTGGGAGGCGGCCGTTACAGTCCGTTTGAAGATGAAATGCTCAAAGGAATTGCGGCATCTCATCATAAAACCGTCGGTCAGGTTATCCTGAGATGGAATGTTCAGCGGGGTGTTGTCATTATTCCCAAATCCACACATGAGGAAAGAATCAGAGAGAATTTCGATATCTGGGACTTTGAACTGAACGAGGAAGAAATGAAGCAGATCGCTTCCCTCGACATGGGATACAGCGGGTCAAGAGCCAAGCATTTCGAACCGGAATTTGTCCGCATGTGCCTCAACAACAAAATTCACTGATAAAAAACAATCATATCGGGACAACCGGAACCATTCAGACTGTCCCGTATGTTTAAAGTCCGGCAATACAGCTGTATCGGATCTTACTGTATGCCCGTAATTTCCCATGGCTTTGGCCTTGGCAGCGGAATAAACGTGGAAAACACAATGAAACGTCCGATATGCTATCGCTTGCAGTTTCATACTTTTGATATACTAAAAGCAGAAACAGGAGAAAAAAGATAATGAAGACCTTATATCTGATGCGTCATGGTCAGACGATGTTTAATGTTGCCCATAAAATTCAGGGATGGTGCGACGCTCCGCTCACGGATCTTGGCAGAGCGCAGGCAGAAGTTGCGGGGCAGTGGTTCCGCGACAGGAACATTACTTTTGACTATGCGTATTCTTCCACATCTGAGCGGGCAGCCGACACCCTGGAAATCGTTACCGGCGGACAGATGCCCTACGAAAGGATCAGGGGACTGAAGGAATGGTTCTTTGGCAAACTGGAAGGTCATGATGAGTCGCTGAATCCTTCTTTCCCGTATGGTGATCAGTTTAAACAGTACGGCGGCGAAGGGGAAAAGGAATTCCAGGATAGATTCAGTGATACAGTCACCGGCATTATGAAAATGGCAGAGGATAATACGACGACGCTGATCGTCGCCCATGGTGCCGCATGCGGACAGTTTTTCAACAAATGGCAGGCTTATACGCTGATTCCCAGAAAAATCGGTATCGGCAACTGCGCGATCTTTAAGTATTCCTATGACGGGGTCGTCTTTATGTGTGAGGATGTCATCATTCATGACTTCTCCGCTCTCAATCCTGAATTGTCTAAAACGGTTTACGTAACCAGCAGGAGATAAAGAAAATGACAGATAAAGAAATGTATGAAATG
Organism: Solobacterium sp.; assembly: GCA_017510405.1. Classification (GTDB taxonomy): domain Bacteria; phylum Bacillota_I; class Bacilli_A; order Erysipelotrichales; family Erysipelotrichaceae; genus Bulleidia. The sequence goes on along the minus strand of JAFWNG010000045.1, from coordinate 219,743 downwards.
TACCGGAAATGGATTCTTGAACAGACAGATCCGGCTTATGAAATCAATGAAAAAAGCGAAGATGAAATTGACTTTGTGACAGAGAACGCCGTCGGCCATGTGCAGTTCTATCATCTTGAATATGAGATCTGCGCCCTGACAATCGAGAGCGAAAAATCAGATGAGCCTGTTTTCTTCCTGCATTTTGAAATCAAGGATCTTGACCATGCCAAAGATCTGTTCACACAGATGATTGCTTCATTGAAGAAAGCAGGCGCCGACAACAAGGTCAAAGTTCTGTTAAGCTGCACCTCCGGATTTACCACTTCTTTCTTTGCGGATAAGCTCAATGGTGCTGCGGAAACGCTCGGTCTTGAATATGAGTTCTCGGCTGTTCCTTATACCGAACTCTTTGAAGCAGCTCAGGACAAGGACGTGATCCTGCTGGCACCACAGATCGGCTATCTGCTTAAAAAGGCAAAGGAAGTACTGAAAGACAAGGTTATCATTCAGATCCCTGCCAGTGTATTTGCGTCATACAATGTGACCCAGACCGTCGATCTGATCAAAGAGGAACTCGAGAAAAACGAAAAGACAGAAGAGGTCATTGAAGACATCCATGATCCGGAATGGGACAGCGCTATCGCTATTGTGGCCATTATCCGCCGAAACCGCAAATTTGAAATTCACTGGCGCGGAGCTGACAAAGAAACTGCGATGGAACGCGGGGTTACTGTGAAAGACGAGATCAATCTGCGTGACCTGGAGGATGTGCTCGATGTTCTTTTCATCCGCCATCCGGAGATCAAAGGCGTCGCAATTGTTGCACCGGGTATTGTCTATGAAGGACGTCTCACGCTGCCGACAGTTAAAATCTTCGATGTCGATGTGGTTGGTGAATTTACAAAGAAATACGGCCGTACATTTATCCTGTGCAATGATGCCAACGCATCAGCAGTCGGCTATTATGCCAATCACCGTGACTGCGGCAATCTGCTTACCTATTATCATCCGCTCGGCAATGTGGTCGGCGGGGCCGGACTTGTGATCAACGGCAATCCGATTTTCGGCAAAAAGGATTTCGCCGGCGAATGCGCCAATTATCTGAAGACGCTCAATTTCTCCGAGGACAGATATGATCTTTCCAGAACGCCTGAAGGTATCGTTGAACTGATTACGAAGCTGGTTCTGCCGATGGTCTGCACAATCGGCCCGGACACGCTGGCGGTCTATTGCGATCTGTTGACCGATCCTGAGGAGCTGAAGGAAAGCCTGAAGAAATATGTTCCTGAGCGCCATCTGCCGCAGATCGTCAAGATGGACAGCCGCTTCTGGGAGCTGTTCTACGGCGCCGGCGTCCTGCTTTACAACGTCCTGCATGGCAGCTACAGTTACCGGGAAGATCTGAAAGAATTCAGAAATTAGCGAAAGTATCCTTTTAAAGTACACTTTAAGCAGACCTTATCAGCTGCTGATCTTTGTATATACACTTTGAAGACTGATACCACTCTCTGATACCATTTTGCTACCATGCGGATCGTAAACGTGGTGGATGTGAGTGAAAATCATAGATAGAAACACATCAAATATATCAAAACGTAAATTATTTACTTTACGCATATGATTTCATTACCGAGTGGGAATAAGTGTCGAGCGGTCAGCTAGTGAATTCGTATTCTTAAAAAGAATTTTCAAGACGGCATAAAAAATGGAATCATATAATCAGATTCCATTTTTTGAAAGGATTTTTGTTAAAAGCTTTTGTATGTTTGTGTGGTATTTGTTACAAAATACGGCTTCAGTTCAGGCTTGTACTTTATGAACAAACTGCCATCATCTGCTTTCGCGGCTTCTTCTGATTCCCAAAATATTACATTCAGGATCTGATTCTGATCATTATTATCCTGCCAGACCTGTGCATCAATCAGACCGGGAAGCCTCTTCATTTCATTCATGAAGCGTACAGAAGCTTCTCTGTATTCTTGTGCAAATCCTTCTTTTGCTGTGTTTTTTATGACGATAATATACATCAGTCTAATTCCTCTGCGTTAGTTTTGATCACATTCTGATACCAGAAGAAACTGTCCTTGCGGTATCTCTTATGAGAGTCTTCATAGTCAACATAGATGAATCCGTATCGTTTATCCCTGTCACCGGATGCGCTGTAGAGATCAATGCATCCCCATGGCAGGTATCCGAGGCAATCAACATGATCTTCATCGACAGCTGCTTTGACTGCTTTGATGTGTTCTCTCAGATAGCTGATTCTGTAATCATCATGTACTTCCTTGTCTTCTGTCAAAATATCGTCTTTTACACCCAGACCATTTTCGACGATCATAACCGGCAGCTGATACCTGTCATACAGATCATTCATCAGGATTCTGAGACCGGTCGGATCGATCGTCCATCCAAACGTTGATTTCTTAAGTTTCGGATTACTCATAGCCTGATACATCATCTGCACAGTTCCCGCATTTTCATCTGCTGCATTCTGTTCTGTGCCTGTGCAGACTGAGAAATAATAACTGAATGAAATGAAATCGATGATTGATTTCGGATCAGAGAACAGTTTGCTGTCTTCTTCGGATACGGTAAATCCTGCCTGTTTCATTTCAAATACATTCTTAGGTGTGTATCTGCCTCTTGTCAGAAGATCGAGATAGTCGTAATTCAGTTTTTGGTTGTGGTTCCTTGCCAGCAGAACATCTTCTGGATCACTGGTCAGCGGATATGCCAGAGCACTCGCAAACATACAGCCGATCATTGCGTCAGGAATGATTTCGTGACATTTCCTGACTGCTGCAAAATGGGCAATGTTCGTGTTGTGGAATACTGTGTATTTGAATATATCGTAATCAGGATCATCTTTGGTTTTTTTCATGCCTGTGCCAAATCCAGGCATCATGATTGTCATGTTGTTTTCATTTAATGTCAGCCAATATTTTACATATTCGCCAAACGCTCTGAAGCATGTCTCGGCATACTGCTCAAATGCATGAACTGTTTCTATTCCATACCAGCCGTGATATCTGTCGATCAGTGACTGGGGCATATCCCAGTGATACAGTGTAACTACCGGTTCAATTCCGCTTTTTTTCAGGAGAGAGAACACATTGCGATAGAAAGCAATTCCCTGAGGATTCACATTTCCGTCTCCGTCCGGATAGATTCTTGTCCAGGCAACGGACATACGGAAACTTTTGAATCCCATTTCTGACATCAGCTGAATGTCTTCTTCATAATGATGATAGAAATCCGAAGTCACTGTGTAATCTTTTATTTTGTTTGTGCCCATCCAGGATTCCATATTATCAGCAGCTGCTTTGGAACTTCTGGAAATCGTATCGTAGAAGGATACGCCTTTTCCTCCTTCATTTGCACCTCCTTCAAACTGGAATGCGGATGTGGATCCTCCCCAGAGAAATGTATCTTTCATATCTGCCCCCCTTTACTCTACAGTCAGAATTGTTTCGCCTGCTTTGACTTCAGCAGTGTCTGCTTTTGTGATACTTGCATAGTCAGCAGTATTTGTGATGATGACAGGTGTTGTTACATCGTAGCCTGCCGCCTTGATCGCATCGATATCAAACTTAACAATGACATCACCTTTCCTGACTTTATCATTTGCCTTTTTGACTGCTTCGAAATGTTCACCGTTGAGATTGACAGTGTCCATGCCGATGTGTATCAGGATCTCGACGCCATCCGTTGTCTTAATGCCAACTGCATGCTTTGTGTCAAACAGCATGATGATTTCGCCGTCTGCCGGTGCTCTTAATACACCGTCGGAAGGAATGACCGCACAGCCTTCGCCCATGGCACCGCTTGCAAATGTCTTGTCATTTACTTCAGACAGAGCAATCAGACGTCCGTTGATCGGAGAGGCCACTTTTGCAGGTCCGTTCAGTTTTACTGCTTCTTCAGCTGTTTCTTCTGTGTTGCCGTCCTTTTTACTGAGAAGCATTGTGAAGAAGAATGCTGCTGCGAAGGATACTGCGATTGTAATCAGCGCACCGATGAAGCTTTTCATGGAGTTTTCGCCGATTGTTGCCGGAAGTCCTACAAAGCTTGCAGAAGCGATTGTATAGAACCGGACTCCAAACAGACCGGCAACCAGGCCGCCAATACCGGAACCGATGATGGATCCGAGGAACGGTGTTTTCTTCGGAAGTGCAACACCATACATAGCAGGTTCGGAAATACCCATGCATGCTGATAATGTTGCGGCATTTGCTTCAGCTTTTTCATCAGCGTCCTTTGATTTGAAACCGGCTGCGAATGCTGCACCAGCCATAGCGAGATTTTCTGCCAGCATTGCCGGAACAAGCAGACCTTCGAAGCCATTGGAAGCCAGAGAAGCCAGAATGACAGGGAAAGCGAATGAATGTGTTCCTGTGGAAATCATGATCGGTGTCAGTGCTGCGATGATACCGACAGCGATGAATCCGAAGTGATCACCCATGTACAGAACAGCATTTGCGAGGAAGTCAGCAACATAGCTTGCCATCGGACCGATGAGAATCAGTTCGATCGGAACAACCACCAGCATTGTGAGCATCGGGACCGCGAAAGCACGGATCACCTGCGGCATGAACTTTGTGAAGAATCTTTCGACATACCCTAACAGCCAGACACCGAGAATGACCGGAAGAATCGCGTTTGCGTAGCTTACATTGCGGATGCCGATACCAAACCAGCTGAGCTGATCAACGCCGAGACTCTCGAAGCTGGAGAGCTGCGGGTGAAGAAGTACACCAGCCAGCAGCATGCTGAGGAACGGATTTGCGTTGAGCTTCTGTGATGCGGTATATGCAATGTAGAACGGCAGGAAGTAGAATCCGGCTTCTTTAATGATATTCCAGACATAGTATGTCGGGCTTGTTTCAGGAAGGATGTGTGTAAGGTTGAGTACTGTCAGCAGCGCTCCAACCATACCTGCAGCCATCAGAACCGGAACGATCGGTGTGAAGACACCGGAGATGACCTCGAAGATGCGGTCAATGCCTTTTTTCTTCTGCTCCGGAGCAGTATCAGCATCACCTGAGAAATTGCCGAGTTTCTTGACTTCTTTCAGAACATCGGGGACATCCGGTCCGATGCAGACCTGATACTGTCCGTTCTGAATGATGACATCGATAACACCCTTCAGTGCTTTGATCTCCTCTGTCTTCGGAAGATCCATATCTTTTAACGTAAAGCGAAGGCGTGTTGCACAGTTCATAACAAATGAAACGTTTTCTGCTCCTCCAACCAGGCGGAGAATGTCAGCAGCTAATGCGGGATAATCTTTTTTCATGTTTTTGTTTTCTCCTTTTTTTCTGAAGCAGATCTGTTGGCCAATCAGATACATAGATATCTATGTTCGCTTGCAAATACATAGTATTCTATGTATTTGCGGATGTCAATACCGAATTACATAAATTTCTATGTATTTTTTTGATATAATGAATTTGTACCTGAGATTCATCAGCAGAAGGAGTGAATATGAACGAAAAATATAAGACAATTACTTCTGAAAACAACACATTGATCAGTAATATTATTCATACGATCGATAAAAATCTTCTCAAAATCTATAATCGTGAACTGAGCAGATATGGATTAACAATGCAGCAGAGTCTGGTCATTCTGTATATCGGCAACAGTGATAAAGAAAAAGTCTTTCAGATCGATATCGAGAAATACCTTGGTTTGAAAAATCCTTCTGTAACATCATTAATTAAAAACTTAATGGCAAATGATTATGTTTACAGGATCAAAGACGAAACGGACGGAAGATACTTTCATCTGCATCTGACAGAGAAAAGCCTTGCAATCAAAGATGATCTTGCAAAAGCGATCTACAATATCAACCAGGATTTTGAGAACAGACTCACAAAAGACGAGCACGCAGCACTGGTGACATTATTGCAGAAAGTAAGCTCGATCATTCAGCAGGAACTTGATGCACCAGCATCATGATCTTTTTTTCGTGGTACCTTTTCTGATACCATTTTGCTGCCATGTGGATCGTAAACGTGGTGGATGTGAGTGAAAACCGTAGATAGAAACACATGAAATATACTGGAACGTAAACTATTTACTTTACGTGCAGGAAATCATTATTGAGTGGGAGCAAGTCGCAAATCAAATAAAAAATATTGCACAAATCACTTAAGTAAATTACAGCAAATCATATAAATGGAATACCTCAAATCACTTAAACGCATGTTATAATTGTTTTGGTGAAGAGGTATTTTAATATGGAGTATAAGAAAAGAATTGTAGATGCACAATTTGCAATAAGAATGGAAGCGTTGGGGGCTGTACAAATAAAAGGTCCGAAGGGATGTGGGAAGACAACGACTGCGAAACAGAAAGCCAGAAGTGTAATTGAGTTTCAAGATGAAGATAACAGAGAGAATCTTCTGATGATAGCGAATACGAAACCATCGGATCTGCTGAAAGGCGAAAAACCGATATTGTTTGATGAATGGCAGGACGCTCCGAAAATATGGGGCGCTATAAGAAAAGATGTGGATGACAGTGGCTTGAGCGGACAGTATATTCTGACTGGATCATCCTCAAAAGAAGTTGAAACACCTCACACAGGAACATTAAGGATATCTACACTGAAAATGTATCCAATGAGTTTATATGAGTCGGGGGATTCCAATGGGACTGTATCGTTAATGGATCTGTTTACTCATCAGGACGAAATAACAACCTGTAAATCTGATCTGACGATCGATGATATCAAATTTGTAATCTGCAGGGGAGGCTGGCCCAGAACAGTCAATCTACAGTCGGATAAAGCCAAGCTCCAAATAGCAAAAGAACTATTTAATCAAACTTGTGATACTGATATTTCTAATGTTGACAATACAAAAAGAAACCCGCAATGGGCAAGAACGATACTAAGATCATATGCGCGGAATATATGTACAACTGCCGATACGAAAACTGTGTATGGAGACACGGCGGCAACTACAGGAATGTCCCAGCCGACATTTCAGGATTATATTGCTGCACTTAATAAGTTGTATATCATTGAAGATGTTGAAGCGTGGTGTCCGTCGATTCGCTCGAAAACATCTATCCGATCATCCAAAAAGAAGAATCTGATCGATCCTTCCATTGCTGCAGCTGCGTTAGGCATATCTCCGGAATACTTCAATCTCGACTATAAAACTTTGGGTTTCCTTTTTGAATCGCTGGTCATCAGAGATCTGAAAGTATACTCATCAGAATATGGAGGTACAGTGTCCTATTACAGAGACAGATACGGATTGGAGGCTGATGCTGTATTACATCTGGAAGATGGAAGATATGCATTGATAGAAATCAAACTGGGACAGAACGAAGTGGACGAAGGCGCAAAACATCTGTTGGAAATCGAACGGCTTATTACGGAACATAATAATAAAGAGAAGCAAGTTCCTCTTCGTCTGCCGGATCTGAAAATCGTCATTACAGGGACGCAATTTGGGTATAAAAGGGAGGACGGTGTATTTGTGATCCCTCTCGGATGTCTGAAAGATTAGTATCTGATACCACTCTCTGATACCATTTTGCTACCATGCGGATCGTAAACGAGGTAGATGTGAGTGAATATCGTAGATATAAATGCATGAAATATATCAAAACGTAAATCATTTGCTTTACTTGCAGGAAATCATTATTGAGTGGGAATAAAATTACCATGAATTGCTCTGAAAGTCGTTTAAAAAAATCGCATAAATATATAAAAAGTCGCTTGAAAAAGTTATATGCTTAGTTTGCGGGTGGTGAAATGTATGCTGAAACGAAAAATAACAGAGCGGCTGAATAATTGGAAGACCGATCTAAATAGAAAACCATTGGTAATCAAAGGTGTGCGTCAGTGTGGGAAGACCTTCACTGCTTTGGAGTTTGCACGTTCTAATTATTCACATGTGATATATATCAATTTTTATGAAAACCCGGAATACGCATCTTTGTTTTCAGGGTCTTTGAAGGTTGATGATCTGATTATGTATATGTCAGCGCTGCTTGGAACAGAAGCGGTTTTTGAAGAAGGACAAACGATTATCATTCTTGATGAGATACAGCATTGCCCGAATGCCAGGACTTCCTTGAAATTCTTTAAAACAGATGGCCGCTATGATGTGATTGCGACAGGCTCTTTACCTAGCGTAAGCGGGTATGGAGATGAGGAATTGTCGATCCCCGTCGGCTATGAAGAGATCATAGAAATGTTTCCGCTGGATTTTGAAGAGTTTCTCTGGGCAAATGGGATCAGTGACCAGGTGATCGATTTGATGCAGAACAGCCTGGAGCAATGCTCACCCGTACCTGAACCGATCCATAACCGGATGAGAGAACTTCTTCTGCAATACACGGTTATCGGCGGTATGCCGGAAGTCGTGCAGCGCTTCATTGACACGCATCAGATCTCCCAGACACTTGTTCTGCAGAGAAACATTCTTGATGAATACAGGGATGATATGGTCAAATACGCTGTCGGAAAAGATAAATCAAAGATCCGGGAATGCTTTGATTCAATTCCGAAACAGCTGGCAAAAGAAAACAAGAAATTCCAGTATTCAGTGATCCGGAAGAAGGGGACTTCTGAGATGTTTCAAGGCAGTATCAAATGGATTGAAGATGCCGGAATTATCAGAAGATGTTATAACCTGACGTTGCCTGAACTGCCTTTGGATGGTAATGCGATACCGGAAATATTCAAAGTATATATGGCGGATACCGGGCTGTTTACAACAATGCTGGAAGACGGGACACAGTATGATATTCTCAAAGGAAATCTGTATGGTTATAAAGGCGCAGTTTTTGAAAACCTGATGGCGGATATCCTTGGGAAGAGCGGAAGAAAACTGTACTATTTTCATAAAGATTCAGGACTGGAGATCGACTTTATCATCCGCTTTCAGAATGAAGCGACACTTCTGGAAATCAAAGCTTCAACCGGAAATGCGAAAAGTGTAAAAACAATTCTTGCGCATCCCGAGAAGTATCATGTTCATCGTGCAGTAAAACTGGGAAATGACTACAATGTGGGATATGCGAACGGAATACTGACACTTCCATCCTACATGGGATTTCTTCTTTGTCGTGATACCGCTCTCTGATACCATTTTGCTGCCATGCGGATCGTAAACGAGGTAAACGTGAGAGAATAGCGTAGATATAAATGCATGAAATATATCAAAACGTAAATTATTTACTTTACGTTCAAGAAATCATTATCGAGTGGGAATAGAATTACAGCCGTCAGCTTTTCTAGTTGATCGAAAAAGTGTGTTTTATTACTCTAAGTCTGCTTAGTGGAAGACTTAGAGTATTTTTATGGAATCCAAAATATAATTCATACAATGAAACAAACTTCCCGTATATGTATCATTTTGCTGAAAAACTTGTATCATCAGCGAGCTTATGATACATATGTCTCACAGAGATGCAGGGGAGGTCATCATGAAAAAAGCTATGAAAACAGTGGGAATAATACTGGTTGCTGTGGTAATAATCGCAGCCATTGCTGTGGGAGTGATTCTTGGTAAAACTGTTTTTGTCAAACATCCGGAACTTAAAGGCGAACCTGAAACTGGAAAATGGTACCGGATTACTCCGGACGGGACTATATCCTCTGATGGAAGCGAATGGCACGGACTCATCAGGGTCGGTACAGAGAACAAGGTTGCAGTATACTTCTTCGGCGGCGGAGCAAGTATCAACGGTTATACTTCCGAACATGGCAAAGAGTTTTTTGCCACAACAGCCCAGGTACAGGATTTCGTTGCTTCCGGAGGAATCGGAAGCACTTCGGAAGAAAATCCTTTCCGCGACTGGACTTTCCTTGTCCTTCCATACGCCTCCGGAGATTTTCACAGCGGAACAGGCGAGTATCATTACACGGCTGGCAATAAAGAGAAGGTTGTTTATCATAAAGGATACAGCAACTATTCTGCCTTCATGGATGCGGTGATGCCATATATCGGCAATCCTGACACTTTGCTGATAACGGGTTTCTCAGCAGGCGGCTTTGCAGCATCGCTTCTGGCGGATGATGTAATTGACCGGTTTCCTTCTGCGGAAAATATCACGGTATGTGTGGACAGTTCGCTGCTTCTATATGACGGATGGCATGAGACTGCTGAAGGATTGTGGCATACACCGGCAGTCATCGCCGACAGACTGATCAGTGATAATCTGGTGCTCGACAGTCTTACTGCACTGCATAATAAGCGCGGCGGCACAGTAAAAATCCTCTTCGACTGTTCTTATCGTGATGATACATTGCAGCAGTATCAGGCATTTATCCGTACTGGAACAATGACAAAAAGCAAAGAAAACGGAGATCTGTTTCAGGCTGATCTTGCAAAGATGGCGGAAGGACTGCAGCAGAATATCCCCGGTGCCGGCATATATATCTGGAAATACAAAGAAGATCCGGAAACCCGCAACACGCAGCATACCATCATATCCAGCAATGTATTTGATAAACTGGAAGACGATGTCAGTGTTGCGGACTGGATTTATGCCGCTGTGAACGGAAATGTTCAAAGTCACGGCTTAGAGCTGCTCAGAAGATAGAAAGAACAGGTTATTATGAAAAAGTCTATGAAGATTCTGCTGGTTGTCACTGCGCTTCTGGCGGCTGCCGGCGCAGGCATATTCCTGTACATTAAAGCGCAGTTTCCATCAGGTAAAGATACCGAAATCACGGAAGGATACTATAAGAAGTTTACATCGGACGCAGAACTGGAAATGAAGTATTCCCAGCTCGGGAATTATGAAGTGTCTTATACAGAAATACCGTCAGAGAACGAATCCATCGGCAAGATCCGTTTCTGGTATCCCTCTGAACTTGAACAGACCAGTGATCAATACCCGGTGATCATGGCTGTAAATGCCAGCGGAACACCTGCGGCATCCTATGAACCTTTCTTTGAAAGACTGGCTTCCTGGGGCTTTATCGTTGTGGGAAATGAAGATCCGCAGACCGGCACCGGTGAAACAGCGTCCATCACACTGGACTGTGTGATGAATCTTGAAGGGGATCATATTCTTTATGACCGCCTGGATCCTGAAAACATGGGGATCATCGGATATTCCCAGGGCGGAGCCGGCGCTCTGGCAGCAGTTTCGGAATATGAAAACGGAAAGGTGTACAAGACCATTTTCACCGGCAGTGCCGCTTATCAGTTCATGGCAGGCAATTTCGGCTGGCATTATGATGTCACTAAGATCCATATCCCGTATTTCATGACGGCGGGAACCGGAAAATCCGATGACAAGGGAGTCGCCGATCCGACAAAAGAATACGGCGGCGTGTCACCGTTATCTGCGCTTATTGAAAACTATGAGCAGGTTCCGGAGGATGTGATGAAAATCAGGGCCAGGGCGGCAGGTGCGGAACATGAAGAGATGCTGATGAGGACAGACGGCTATATGACCGCCTGGATGCTGTATCAGCTGCAGGGCAGCGAAGAAGCAGGAAAAGCTTTCCTTGGGGAAGATGCGGAGATCCTGCATAATGCCAACTGGCAGGATATAGACAAGAACAGATGAAAAGAAAGCTGAAACCGTATTGGCTTCAGCTTTTATTTCAGAGTTCCTCGAGTGCTTTGGCTCCCCGGATCATGGTGTTGATGTTGTTCACGATAATGCGGTTGAGTTCTTCCGGTGTTTCTTTCATGCCATTGCTGAACCAGATGTCGATCCATCCGAATATTCCATAAGCGGTAAAAGCGCTGGAATACAGGACGGCAGGTTCTGTATCCGGAATTACATTCAGCTTTTTCCGGATGGCATTCAGAATCATCGGTGACATATTCTGTTTATAGAGTATTCTGTAAAAACCGCTGTTGTCCTGAAAGTGTTTAAACAGACTTGCAAAAAAGTTATAAATATTTGCGCCTGGATCCATGTCCATCTGATCTGCCCATGAACGTATGAGAAATTCTGTGTGTTTTTCGATGACCTCTTCTTTTGAATCATAATTGCGGTAAAACGAAGCGCGCCCAACCTGCGCCTTGTCGCATATTTCACTGATGGAAATATCAGTGATTTTTTTCTTCTTCATCAGACTGATCAGTGCTTTTGTGATCTGCTGCTTTACATAGGTGTTTTTTTCCTGTGGATTCATCTGATACAAACTCCTTTCCGCTGTCTCATTTTCTATGAAACAATTGTCTCACACCGCATCATTATGATACAAATGTATCAGATAAAAGTCAAGCGGAGGGAAGCAGCATGGACAAAGAACTGAAAAAGATATATAAGCATAAAAAACTGATGGACGGCGTCTATGGGATCACGTCTTCCGGGGTTGTCTGCTATCTCATTACCGGTAAAAAACAGGCTTGTGTAATCGATACGGCATACGGGTTTGGAGACCTGCAGGCATATGTCAGAGAGCTGACGGATCTGCCTCTGATCGTCTTCAACTCACACGGACATATCGATCATACAGGCGGTAATTTCTACTTCGATGTACCTGTATGCATCCACGAAAAAGATGTGGAAGTCTATCAGCGTCATAACGAGCCGGCCTTTCACCGCTATATGGAGAAAACGCTGAAAGTGCTCAATAAAATCTTCTTCTGGCGGATCCTGGTTCCGAAGCATCCGGAGAGTACAGATGAAGGCAGAATGAATTTCTCGAACTGGCACTTTGTCAGAGAAGGAGACATGTTTGACCTGGGGGATCTGAGTGCCCGGGTCATTGAGATACCCGGCCATACACAGGGCAGTATTGCGATCTATTTCAAAGAGAAAAAGCTTCTCGTAACATCAGACGGCGCCAACGCAGCGACATGGCTGTACCTGCCGGAATCCACGGATCTTGCGGAATACAGCAGAAGCCTTCATAAGCTTGAAGGATATGACTTTGAATCGATCCTGACCGGTCACAGCCTGAAACTGTTCAGCCGCAAAGATCTTGAAGAATGGATCCATGTTGCGGAACATCCCGGCTTCTCCCATGCGAAAAAACAGAAGGGCGGTGACTTCGCACCGGGGGTCAGACCGCTTCAGGTGTGGGCAGAAGAAGATACAAAGCACAAAGGTCCTTCGATTGTAATCGATCCGACCCGGCTTGAATGAGGTGAAAGATGAAACTGGATCAATGGGAAAAAGAGCCATTTTGGCTGAAAGTTCTGACTCCGTATCTGAAAAAGAAACGCGTACCGGAATTGAACGGAAAACCTGAAAAAGGCAAATGGGTAAGGATTCCTCTGGATGGATGCGCGGCAGCCAACGGGGAAAAGACCTATGCGGATTTCAAGCTGGGCAGTGAAAACAGACTTCTGATCTTCTTCATGGGAGGAGGCGTCAGCTGGAATGAATATACTGCGGCTCATCCCGCTTCCCTGTATTCAAAAGACAGGAACCTTGGTTTCTATACCATTCACATGGATCTGTTTACAGATCTCAGACTGGACAGGGGAATTTTCGCGGAAAGAAAAGACAACCCATTCCATGACTGGTCAAAACTGATTCTTATTTACGATACCGGTGATTTCCATGCCGGAACAAACGATTTCCCTTACACGGCACAGGACGGATCAAAGAGGATCTGCCGTCATCATGGCTATACGAATTACCGCAAAGCGATGGAAACGGTCATGAAGTTTGTGCCGTCTCCTGAAACCATTGCGGTTGCCGGCTGCTCAGGAGGTGCCTTCGGAGCAGCACTGCTGACAGATGATGTGATGGAGCTTTATCCGGAGTGCGAAAACATTATCAGTGTGATCGACAGCGGCTTCTTCCCTCTGGAAGGGTGGCATGACATCGCAGAGAAGGTCTGGAGATCTCCCGGAAAGATCACGGACCGGATCCACTCCGATAACATCACAGTCGATGCTCTGCAGGCTTTAAGCAGAGAGAGACAGGATAAAGCGAAAATCCTGGTAACCTGCTCAATACGTGATGAAGGATTATCCAGGATGATCAATTACATCGAAAACGGCGACTTCACTTTTACAAAAGAGAGCGGCAGAAGATTTCAGAGCTGGTTTGCCGGTACTGTGAAGGAAATGAAGAAAACGATCCCGCAGGCGCAGTTTTATATCACGGACTGTGCAGAGAAAAAACAGAAGAAAACAGGACTTACCAGACACTGCCTCCTGCAGGATGCGGTCTTCTATGATTACCGGATCGACGGAGTCAGCTGCGCGGAGTGGATCAAAGAGGCCATCCCTGGCAAACAGGAAGATCACGGGATGGAACTGCTGGAGGATACAGATGAGCAGATTGATTAACGACATGATCTGCAGGGGACTGCAGAAGATCATTTACGCAAAAGTATACAAAGGACATCAGCCGAATGAATGGAAGCCCTGGAAAGAGCCGGGCACAGTTCAGATGGATAACGGAATGATCCTGCATAACGATGTCTGTTACGGAAAGAATTATCCCAACAGTTATGCGGATATCTGGCTGCCGGACAGCACGGAAGAGAAAAAGCCGGTCGTTGTTTATCTGCATGGCGGCGGATTCATCTTCGGAAACAAATCGTCGGGAGATCCGCTTTCTGCGGGGGAAGAAAAGACCGGCAAACTGATGAAGATCATCGAAGCCGGTTACGTTCTGGTCAACGCCGACTATGCCCTGGCACCGCAGTACCGCTTTCCATCCCAGATCCGGCAGCTGGATGAACTCTTCCGTTTCCTGCTGGAAAATGCAGATCGGTATCACCTTGATATGAACAGAGTCTGTCTGTCGGGAGGAAGCGCCGGAGCGGATATGACGGAGATCTACGCGGCCTGTGTATGCAGTCCGGAATATGCAGAATTGCTGAAAGTACATCCGGTCATGACAAAAGACGATCTCAAAGTCCTGGCTATTGATGAAGCGGCTCTGGATGCATCTGTATTCAATGCAAGTATGTATGCGATGCTGGGCTGCTGGACCGGTGCAAAAAAGAATACGCCGGCAGATACGGCAATCATCAATGCAAAGGAATATATCAGGGATTCCTATATCCCAAGCTGGATCAACGCCTCCAATGAGGGAGGAGAGAACGGATTCTTCATCAAAGAGGGAAGAGAACTGAAGAACGTCCTGGATCAGATCCGGGTGCCGAACGATCTGGTTTATTTTCCGGAAGAAAACCTTCCCCATGGGTATATGGACAACGTCGGAAGTGAACCCCATGCCGATGAAGCATTTAACAGAATGATGTCATTCATAAATCAGCACATATAGGAGGAAAGAGAAATGGCTGAAAAAGAGAAAATCAACAAACACCCGGACTGGCAGCTCAGCCGTTCGGAAAAGAACTGGTATTATGTCGGCGACACATCACGTTTGTTCTGCACTTCACTGGTTGGATCATACATGACCATGTTCCTTATGTTCCAGGGTATCAGTACCGTATCACTGGCTACTGCTATACTGCTTGTCAAAATCATAGACTCCGTGGATGATGTGCTGTTTGGATTCATTATTGACAAAATTGATATCAAAAAATGGAAACTGTTCCAGCGGTTTGCCGGCAAAGGCAAGTACATGCCATGGTATCGTCTGTTCTTCTGGACTTTCCCTGTTGCGACGATTCTGTTTTTCATGATGCCGAAGAATGCTTCGGATACAGTGAAGATTATCTGGTTCTTTGTGACATATCTGCTCTATGACTTTACATGTACACTGACAGAAGTGCCGATGCAGTCCATGATCACGACGCTTACAGACAGTCCGTCCGAGAGAAACAGCATTCTTACAGTGAAAGGCGTGATCACAGTTGTTGCGGCTGTCGGAATGTCAGTGGTCGTTTCCGCCCTGTTGAGCGAAAGATTCGGGGTTCCGCTGAAAAACATCGGTGTCGGCGGCGCGCTGATCTTCCTGGTCTTCATGATTCCTATGGTGTTTAAAGTGCAGGAGCATAATACAGAACTTAAAAATGTTGAAATTGAGGGTTCTCAGGAAAAGTATACCTTCAAAGACATGATCAACTGCGTAGTAACAAATAAATACATTATGATCTATTTCGTGGCGGTTATCATTTCTACTCTTCTCTGCACGCGTACTGCCGTGGAAGGCTTTATCGGGTTCTATATTTTCCACGATTCCATGGTATTGACATACGTTATGCTGATCGGTTTTGTGCCTGGTATTATTCTCAGCGCCTTCTGCGGCAAACTGGCAGATAAGTTCGGCAAGAGAAACCTTCTGGCATTCATCTTCGCTCTCCTGGCGGCTGCGACTCTGATTATTTACTTCTTCTGCCGCGAAAACAAAATACTGTTCATTGTTCTCGGCGGCCTGTGCGCAATCCCCAACGCACTGATCAGTGTAGTAAGGACATACATTGCGCCGGACACGATTGAATATACACGATATAAAACCGGTAAAGACTGCTCGGGTATCTTCTATTCACTGCAGTCATTCCTGAATAAAGCATTGTCAGGTCTGGTCGGCTCCGTAGCTCTGTATATTCTTGCCGCTTTTGGCTGGAAAGAGGTTGTAGGGGACAGCTTTGCGGATCTGGCTGCCCAGGGTGTGACCCAGTCAGCGACTGCGCTGAATACCCTCTGGAATCTTGGCTATCTCATTCCTGCTGCCGGATTTGGAATCTCAGCAATTCTGCTGTATGCATTCTATAACCTGAAAGATAAAGATGCTGAACTGATGTCCAAATGCAATGCCGGGCAGATCACCCGTGAAGAGTGTGAGGCTCAGCTGAGCAGAAAATATTAACAGCAGGTGAGAGATCATGACCGACCTGAAAGAAAAACTGATGCATTTTCTGCCTGAGAACTGTGAGATCACCCGGGCAGAAACGGTTCCTGCCGGTGACGACAAAAGCATTCCCGGGATGCCGCTGAAAAACATTCCGGAACACGCTGTCGTCTGCGTAACGGCGCGGCCGGTGCCGGAAAGCAATATCAGAATTGAACTGTGGCTGCCTGTTTCCGGATGGAATGGCGATCTTGCCGGTGTCGGCAACGGAGGCGCTGCCGGAATGATCCTGCCAATGATGCTGGCCGGTCCGCTCAGACTGGGGTTTGCCTCAGTCACAACGGATCTGGGCACCTCAGCAGGTCCGGACTGCGGCATTGATAACAAAGCGGTATGGGACGACTTCGGTCACCGTGCCACGCATATCATGACTGTTGTGGGCAAGGCTCTTACGGCAGGATATTATGGTGAACAGGTCCGTTATTCCTACTTTTTCGGCGGATCAACAGGCGGCCAGCAGGCGCTGAGCGAAGCACAGCGTTATCCGGAAGACTATGATGGGATTCTGGCATGTGCTCCGGCTTATGACCGCGTTAACTTGCATCTGGCATTCCTCTGGGACTGGCAGAATCTGAATGCGGAAGGCGTCCGGCCTTTTACGAAAAGACAGGAAAAGAAGCTGGTCAGAACCTTCCTGAAGAAATGCGCTGCAGAAGGTCTGCGGCAGAATAAAGACAAATTCTTTTACAGACCGGATAAGATCACGGTTACCCGTGAACTGCTGAAGGATGCCGGTGTTGATGAGACACAGCTTGATGCATTGCTGACGGTATATAAAGGCCTGACGGGTGTCTATGAAGGAACACTGACACCGGGGAGTGAAGGCAGCGGGATGGCACTGGTCCTTCGCTGTAAAAAAGAGAATTTTGACAAAAGCTTCTTCTACCTTTTCCGCTGGGTACTCGGCGGAGACTTCAACTTCATGGACTTCGATTGGAACAGGGATGCAGCATTGGTACGTAAAGCACTGTCTTCTCATCTGGATGCCGTCAGTGCCGATCTGTCAGCCTATAAAAACCGGGGCGGAAAACTTCTGCTTGTACACGGAACAGCAGATCCGATCATCCCGATGACAAGTTCCATCCGCTATTACGAGAACGTTCAGAAGACAATGGGGGATACATCCGACTTCTTCCGCCTGTTCTTACTGCCGGGCATGGCTCATATCTCCGGCGGGCCGGGTGTTCAGGACTACGTCTACGGGATGCCGGCTGTACCGAAGGATGAAAAACACCTGGGTCTGTTGACCTTAAAAGCCTGGGTCGAAGAAGGAAAAGCACCGGATGAAATCTATCCGATTGCCTTTAAAAAGTTTCCGCCGCTTGCTGCTTTTAAAGAAAACGGAATGGCATGGGAGCGTAAAGTAACGCCATATCGATCAGATGATATGGAAGGCTGATATGAGAAAGCATAAGATCATGCCTGACACCGGCGGGTGGACTCTGAGAGACAGACTGGTTTACCGGCTGCTTACGGCTTTCCGTTATGCTGACATGCCTGAAAAACCGGGGACCGGAAAAGGTTATGAGTACTGGCCGGAAGGCGCTGTTACAGCTGAAAACAAGCCGACGTACGGATGTATCCGTCTGGGAAAAGAAAATAAACTGATGCTGTCATTCTGCGGGGGAGGCGTCTCTTTCGATGAGTATACTGCTGCCCGCCCAAATAAACCAGGAAACAGAGATAAACAGAACTTCTATGCTGTTGAGGCAGAAACTGCCGATATTCTGTTGCGTACCGGAACCAACGGACGTTCCAAAAAGAATCCGTTCCGTGACTGGACTGTTGTCGTACTGCCGTATACGACGGGCGACTTCCACTGCGGCTGTAACGATTATCCCTATACGGATCTGAATGGAAACTCCCAGGTTCTGAGGCATCATGGGTACAAAAACTACAGACTGCTGCTTGAAAAAGTCAGGGAACTTGTTCCAAATCCGGAAAAGCTGATGATCACCGGCTTTTCTGCCGGAGCATTCGGAACAGCGCTGCTGGCAGATGATATAATCGGTGAATTTCCGGGCTGTCATGATGTTACAGTCATATGCGACAGTGCCATGATGCACAATAACTGGCAGACCATTGCACGCGAAGTCTGGGGTGCACCGGAAGAGATCTGCGCAAGACTGACCGGCACAGAAATCGTTACCGACAGCCTCATTGCTCTGCACAATAAACGCCCGGAAGTCAAAATCATGTACTGCTGCTCCAGCCGTGACTGCGCCCTGACCCAGTATGTCAGTTATCTGGAGGAGGACGGAAACTGGGTTCCGACAATAAAAACAGGTGACCGCTTTCAGAAGCACCTTGCGGATATGGCTGAAACTCTTATGGCGGCGATTCCTGAAATTGGACTGTTTTACTTTAACAAACCGGACACCGCTCATAAGGCGGCGGATCTCACCGTGCACTGCATCCTGGCAGGTTCCGGTGCTTTCACTGTCAGTGAAGAAGGCATCACTGCAGCTGAATGGATGGAAAAAGGCGTCAACGGTGAAATGCTGAAGCTTGGATTGGAGCATCTGCGGTGAAAAAGCTGATCAATATCCGCGCTGCAAGGCTGGATCAACTCCAGGAAAAACAGCCCTGCAGGCTTTGTTCCGGCATTTGTCTGTTGAAGCATAAGTGAACTATGTGTAATGCGTTTGATATGTATCCTCTCTTCGGTTTTGTCCGGTCTGGAGGCTGCATATCATTTTTTTATCGGTTCTTTGGCATACGTGTTTTTTTCTGCGAATTCATCTGATACAAACGTCGTTCCACTGTCTCATTTTATCTGAAACAATTGTCTCACAAGATGCCGATGTGATACATTTGTATCAGATGAAAAAAAGACCGTCAGAGTGAAAAATCCGGGAGGAGATAACGGATGATCAAATACAGCAGCGGTGAGATCACTGGAGAAGAACACGAAACGCGTTTCAGCAGGAGGTACGTATGAAAAAGGAATGTTTCAATGAGGATTGGCTGTTTCATTCAGGCATCGGAACAGCATTTGAAAAAACGATCCATGGAGAAGCAGCGGCTGAGAAAGTGACGCTTCCTCATGATGCAATGATTCGTCAGAAGCGGGATGAACACGCACCGGCCGGGAATGCGTCCGGATACTATCCGTATACATCTGCCTGCTATACAAAGAAGTTCACCTTGGATGATGAACCTGAAACGCTTTATCTGGAGTTTGAAGGAGTCTATAAAAACGCTTCCGTATATCTCAACGGCAGCCTGATCGCACAGCACGCTAACGGGTATACCCCATTTCTGACAGATATATCTCAATATGTCAGACAGGGATCAAACTCCCTGAAGGTACTGGTCAGAAACAGTGTGCCTTCCTCACGCTGGTACAGCGGCACCGGGATTTACCGGGATGTCTGGCTGTACCGGGCAAAAGACGTATACATTGTGCCCCACGGCGTCAAAGTGACTGTTCTGCATGCGGATCAGAAGACAGCGGAACTGTCCGTCAGTACCGAAATCGTAAATCGTCTGAGATCCCGTGTGTCTGTACAGCTTGTACACAGGATCGAAAACGAAGAAATCAGAACGACCGCAACAATGTGCCCGGGTGAAACAAAAACTGTCACGCTTCGCTTCTATGTGAAGAATCCACATCTGTGGAATCCCGAAACACCGTATCTGTATGAATGTCATACGGAACTGTGCGGATATGACACTGATACAGTCTGTTTCGGGATCCGCACACTGTCCCTTGATCCGTACAGGGGACTGCGGATCAATGGTGAAGAAATCAAGCTTCGCGGCGGCTGTATACACCAGGATCACGGGATCGTCGGAGGAATTGAACATGAAGCGATGACCTGCCGGCGTATCCGGAAACTGAAAGAAGCCGGATACAACGCTGTCCGCTGTGCGCATTTCCCGACAAGCCGTACCGTGCTGGAAGCCTGTGATGAGATCGGCATGCTGGTGATGCTGGAATTATGCGATGCATGGACCACACCGAAAGTGGAAGGGGATTACTCCTGTGAATTCCGCAGTGACTGGAAGCAGGATACGGAAGATATGGTGAGGCTTGCATACAATCATCCTTCGGTAATCATTTACTCCATCGGAAATGAGATCTTTGAAGTCAGCGATCCCCATGAAGTGCAGTACGGACTGCAGATCTGCAGTCTGATCCGCAGTCTGGACCAGACAAGATATACGACCAACTGCATCAATATGATTCTTGCCATGCTGGATAAAATTCCCGAACTTGCTGTAAGAACAGGTGTAGATATCAATTCCATACTCAACGGCAATATGGAGGAACTTCACAAAGTCCTTGCTTCAAAAGAAATGGGTGAGCCGCTGGAAGAAGCCTTCAGCCAGACGGACATTGCCGGCTACAACTACGCGGAGTTCCGCTACGAAACGGATATCAGAGATTATCCGCAGCGGATCATTCTGGGAACGGAGTGCTATCCCGGTGCCCTGTATGATAACTGGCAGCTGTGCAGGAAACATCCGCAGATCATCGGCGACTTCGGCTGGACAGCCTGGGATTATCTGGGGGAAGCCGGTGTCGGTCAGCACCGCTATGGTGAAGCTGACAACAATGATCTGTACGGCAAATACCCCTGGCGGTCAGCCGGCTGCGGTGATTTCGATCTGACCGGAAACCGCAGACCGGTCTCATACTGGCGTGAGATCGTCTGGGGACTCAGAAAAGAACCATACATTGCCGTGCAGGATCCCGCGCATTACGGCGAGAAACAGTCACCGACAAAATGGGGATGGAGCGATGCCGAAAGACGCTGGAATTACCGCGGACAGGAAGGAAAGCCGGTCACAGTGGAAGTCTATTCCGACGCGGATGAAGTAGAACTCTATATCAATGACAGGCACATCGGAAAAGAGAAGACTGTCTGTGACAAGGCTTTCTTTACAGCAGTATTTGAACCAGGCACTGTCAGGGCTGTCAACATCCGCAATGGAGAACCTGCAGAAACAGATGAACTGGTTTCCGCTTCCTATGATGTGCATGTGGAGCAGACGGAAACAGGAGAAGGAATCGTTGAATTCAAAGTCACGGATGATCAGGGAATTCTGAATCCGGATGTGACCGTGCATCTGACTGTCAGTAAAGAAAACGGTCCTGAACTTCTGGGTCTTGGATCCGCGGATCCGAAAAGCGATGAAAACTATTTCGAAAGAACTGTAAAAACCTGGCAGGGACGGGCAATGGCCGTTATCCGCGGAACAGGGAAATTAAGAATAGAGGTAAAAGATGAAACCACTGAATGCGATTAAAAAGACGATATTCAACGCACGCTTTCACAGGATCAATAAGCATTATGCAACAGATCCTGTCATCGGCCAGAGAGCACAGATCCGGCGGGACGGCAAAGATCCGGTGGAGGTATTGTTTTACTTCACTGAGAAAATGGAAAAAGCACCGGTGTTTGTGCAGATCCACGGCGGTGCCTGGGTCGGCATGGACGCTGTTGATGATGACCGCTACTGCCGGAGATTAAGTGAAGAGCTTGAGGCCTTTGTCGTCAACGTCAATTACAAACGGCTGTACGACAAAAGCTTCCCGTATCCGCAGGAAGAGGTTGTCGATACCGTGAAATGGCTGAAGAAGAACGCGGAACAGCTCGGCATTGATCCGGAGAGGATCGTTCTCTCGGGAGGCAGCGCCGGCGGGCATCTCACAGCCGGAGCAGCAGTCATGCTGGCGAAGGAAGATATTCAGATCGCCGGGCAGATCATGGAAGTGCCGTTTCTGGATTTTACAGGAAGTATCCCGATCGATTTCCCGGAAGGAAATAAACTGTATGACATGATGTTTTCCCTCTATCCGCCGGAGATCCCGCTGGACAGTGAAGTTCTTTCCCCGGCAGCGAAGATCACGGAAGAAACACTGAAGAAAATCTCTCCGGCTGTCATTATCGTCTGCGGGAAAGATCCTCTGCATCCGCAGGGAGAACGCTATGCGCAGCTGCTCAGCGAACACGGGAAACTCATTGATCTGAAAAAATACGAAGATGGCTATCACGGTTTCGGAACAGACAAAGCCGAGGAAATGCCTCTGCAGAACAGACTAAGGGAAGACTGTTTCCGGTACAAGGCGGATATGGCACGCCGCCTGTACGGAATGTGTGAGTAAAAGAAAAAACAGGAGTGTAAGCATATGAGCCTGAAAGCTGAAATGATGAAAAAGATGATCCGTCTCAAAAGAAAACAGGAAGTCTGGAAAGACACAAAAGGGGAAGCGTTTCAGGTAAAAAGAGATAATGCAGATCCTGTGAATGTCTTTCTGTACCGTCCGCACAATACAGAAGCGCCGTATCCGGTGATTTTCAATATCCATGGCGGTGCCTGGGTCGGCTGCGATGCCAGTGAACTGGATTCCTATTGTCTGGACATGGCGGAAAAGTGCGGCGCGTTTATTGTCAATATCAATTACACCAAACTGGATATCCATCCTTTCCCGTATCCGCAGAATGAGATCGCGGATACTGTGAAATACTTCATGGATCACAGTGAAGAATATCAGCTGGACAGAGAAAGGTCTGCCGTCATGGGATTCTCTGCCGGCGGGCATCTGGCGGCGGCTTCCACCCTGATCCTGCATGACCGGGGTATTGATCTTTCCGCCCAGGTGCTGTGCTATTCATTTCTGGATTTTGTGAAATTCAACGGACTTCTGGATGCGAAAACCATGGAAGTCATGAAAGAAGTTTTCTTCCCGGAGGGCGTATCGGCAAATGATCCGTATATTTCTCCGGTCAGGGCTTCAAAAGAACAGTTAAGAGGAATCGCTCCTGCCGTCTTTGCGTGCTGCGGGACAGATCCCCTGACGGAACACTCGCAAAAATATAATGAACTGCTGAAAGAAGCCGGTGTCAGTACAGAATTCAGAATCTGGGAAAAAGCACTGCACGGATTCCTGGAAGTCAACCATAAAGAATACCCTGATCAGGATGCGAAGAATCCCGAACAGGAAGCTTACGCAAAAGAAGCGGAAAACTATATTGCCGAAGAATTGAAAAAGATCTGGAGGAAAGCGTAATGAAAAGCGAAGTGATCGTATTGCACGAAGACAGAAATGTAACTCTGACTGCATATATTCAGGAAACAGGTGGAGAGTTTGGTTTTGAAAAACGCCCGGCCATGCTGGTGCTGCCCGGAGGCGGCTATGCGATGTGCTCCGACAGGGAAGCGGATCCGGTCGCAATGACTTACCTGCAGGCAGGCTATCAGGCTTTTATCCTGAGATACACAACCAATAAAAAGGGAAAGTGGCCGATGCCTCTTGAGGACTATGAAGAAGCGATGGAAATCATTCAGAGCAGAAGTGAAGAATGGCATATCGATTCCAATAAAATCGTCATTTCCGGTTTCTCCGCCGGCGGCCATCTCGCGGCAGTCGCAGCTACGCAGGCAAAGCACAGACCGGCTGCGGCAGTCCTGGTCTATCCGGCGATTCTTGAAGATATCGTGGACATGTGCCAGCCCGGCATGCCGTATCCGTATCAGAATGTCACAAGGGAAACATGTCCGTGTTTCTTCGCTGCCTGCCGCGATGACAAGACAGTGGACATCACAAATACACTCCGCATGGAGCTTGCCCTGACGGAATACGATATTCCGTTTGAAAGCCATATCTATTCCTTCGGCGGTCATGGATTCTCGACCGGCGAAGACTGGATCGTTACGAACGGCGTATCCGAAAGAGTTCCCAACTGGACGAAAGACAGCATCGGCTGGCTGAAAGAAACGCTCGGTAAACTGACCTATCACGGCTTTGAAGAGCCGGAACAGAGAGTATCCCTGAACGCTGACTATGCGCCTGTATTAAGCATTGCCTGCTCCCTGGAACATATGAAAAAACAGAATGAGGAAGTCCAGGCTTTACTCAAACCGATGTACGACGGCATGGCTCTTGTCGCCAGGGCAAGAGGCTATCAGCTGGAAGGTCTGTTCGCTGTCCTCGGCAGAAATACGATCAGCGAGATCATGGAAATGCTGCAGATGACACCAAAGGAAATCAAAGAAATCGATACCGTTCTTCACGGCATTGTCAATGAACTGGAGTGAGGAAAATACCATGCAGAGATTTACAGATAAAACCGTCAGAGATTTTGAATTAAAGCACAGCGAAACACTCAGAAAGATTGCTCCGGAGTGCACGGTCCTTTTAAAGAAAAAAGGTGACTTTCCGCTGGAACAGCCGTGCCGTCTGGCTTTATATGGCAGCGGTGCAAGGCAGACCATTAAAGGCGGAACCGGATCCGGGGATGTAAATGTCCGTCATTTTACGACCTGTGAAGAAGGCCTGGAAAAAGCAGGCTTTACGATCGTTACGAAGGACTGGATGGACAGATACGATGCATGCAAAGCAGATAATACTGTCCGGTTCTACAGACAGATCAGGGAAGAAGCGGAAAAGAAAAAAATACCGGTAATTGCGGCGGCGCTCGGCAAAACACCGGATGAGCCGGAATATGATTTTTCAATCGATTCCGATGCGGATGTCTGCGTCTACGTTCTGGCCAGAAACAGCGGTGAAGGCTCCGACCGTCAGATCAAGAAAGGCGATTATCTTCTGACAGATGATGAAGTCAGAGACATTCACCGCTGTGTTGAAAAATATGCAAAGTTCCTGCTGGTCCTGAATGTCGGCGGACCGGTCGATCTCTCACCGGTTATGGACAGCGTGGAAAATATTCTTCTGCTGGGACAGCTGGGAACAGTGACAGGCGATGTGCTGGCTGACATTATCCTCGGCAATAGCTTTCCTTCCGGAAAACTCACTGCCAGCTGGGTAAAGGCGGAAGACTGCGAAGTGATTCAGAATTACGATCTGAACGATACCTGCTACAAAGAAGGGATCTATGCCGGCTACCGCTATTATGACACAGCAGACTGCAGGCCTCTGTTTCCGTTCGGCTATGGACTGAGTTTTACAGAATTCTCCAAAGAGATCCGCCATACAGAACTGAAAGACAATGAACTGTGTGTTACCGTCAGAGTCACAAATACCGGCGGATATCCGGGAAAGGAAGCGGTTCTTCTTTATTACAGAGCGCCGGAAGGAACACTCAGTAAGCCGCTTCGGGAACTTGGTACCTATGGCAAGACCCGTGAACTGAAGCCGGGTGAAAGTGAAGAGATCACACTGCGGCTGCCTCTGGAAAACATGGCATCTTACAGTGAGGAACAGTCTGCCTGGATTCTGGAAAAGGGAGACTACCATATCATGGCGGACAGTATGAATGTCTGCGCTGTCAGACTCAATGAGACGGTCACAGTCCTTGAATCAACAGATCTGCATATCAATACCGGTTTTGAAGACAGAACGGTTTCTCTTCCTCAGGCAGATATAGAAGGAATGAAAATCTTTGAGGCAGATGTACAGGGACTGAAAGGCATCGGCCACTATGACAGAAACAGAGCATCCTTTCCGGAGAAAGAACAGATCGATCTCACTGGTTTTACGGACGATGAACTGATTCACACATGCGTCGGCAGATATGACGAAAACAGCAGTACTTCCATTATCGGCAATGCCGGCAACGCGGTGGCAGGTGCGGCTGCGGAAAGTCCGGATCTCTTCGGTGAAAAAGGCTTTGGGAAACTGATTCTTGCGGACGGCCCGGCAGGACTGCGTCTGGCAACCAGCTACATTCTCAAAGACGGCGCCGCTTTCGGCAATGAATTTGCAGCAATGGAAAGCATTGTGCAGTTCCTGGATGAACCGCTCAAGTCCGCTGTTCAGGCAAAGATCGACACGATCAGAAAGATCAGCGAAACTGAGAAAAAGTATTATCAGTTCACAACTGCTATTCCGATCGGGACCGCTCTTGCCCAGGCTTTTGATCCGGAAGTTCCGGAAATGTGCGGTGATATCGTCGGCGAGGAAATGGAAATTTACGGAATCAATATCTGGCTGGCTCCGGCTCTGAATATTCAGAGAATGCCGTTATGCGGCCGCAATTTTGAATACTGCTCCGAAGACCCGGTGGTATCGGGACGGACTGCGGCTGCGGTCGTCAGAGGTGTTCAGAAACATGAAAAATGTTCTGTTACGATCAAGCACTTTGCCTGCAACAACCAGGAATACAACCGTTTCGGCTCCAACAGTGTCGTTTCGGAAAGAACAATGCGTGAGATTTATCTGAAGGGCTTTGAGATCTGCATCAAGCAGTCAGCACCGAAATGCATCATGTCTTCCTACAATCTTCTTAACGGAACTCATACCGCAAACCACTATGATCTTCTGACAACCGTTCTGAGAAAGGAATGGGGCTTTGGGGGCGTTGTCATGACCGACTGGGGAACGACCAGCGGACGGCTGAATCTTGGGACCTATGGTGCAAGTGATGCCGCATTATGTATCAAAAGCGGCAATGACTGGATCATGCCGGGTTCACAGCCCGACTGTGACAGGATCACGGAAGCACTTGAAAAGAAAGAGATCTCAAGAGAGGATCTTGAAACATGCGCTGCCAGGATACTGGCGCTCAGCAGGGAGCTGGCATGATCAGCACAGAGGCAGTCTGGATCTGCCATCCGGATGACAGGAAAAACAATCCTCTGATTCCGGTATTCCGCAAATCTTTTGAAGTCAGACATGGGCTTCTTTCCGCCTCCATGGCAGTGACTTCTCATGGCATCTACCACACGGAAATCAATGGCAGAGAGGTGACAGACCACCGTTTTACACCGGGCTTTACAAGCTATTACCACCGCATTCAGTTTCAGGAATACGACATTACCGGCCTTCTGAAAGAAGGAATGAATGTCTGGCAGACCGCTGTCGGTGACGGATGGTGGAGATGGCATAACAATTTCGGGTATACGCTGGCTTTAAAAGGAGAGATCACACTTCGCTATGAAGACAGAACCGAGCGGATCCCTACGGATGAAACTTTTGAAGCAGCAACCGGAAAACAGATCTCCAGTGATTACCTTAAGGGGGAAGTATTCGATAACCGGATTGAAATAAATCACTGGGTAAGCGCTGCAGAATGTCATGAACATACAGAGGGAAAACTCATCGAAACGGAAGGTGTTCCGGTCACAGAACACGAAGTATTCGAAGGAAAGCCGATCCGTGACGCATCCGGACGGCTGGTGATCGATTTCGGACAGAATATTGCCGGCTATGTCTCCATGAAACTGTACAATACAAAACCCGGCCAGATGGTTCACCTGAAACACGGTGAAGGTCTCGACCTGAACGGAAACTTTTCAACTGCAAACTGCGACGGCGGTCTGAAGCGTTTTCAGGAAGTTACCTATATCTGTAAAGGCTCTGAAATGGAAGAGTACAAACCGTATTTCACATGGTTCGGCTTCCGGTATGTCCTTGTGGAAGGCATTGAAGACGCAGAGTTCAAAGCCATCGCTGTCTATTCCGATCTGGAGGAAACCGGTGATTTCCGGTGTTCCGATGAGCGGATCAACAGGCTTGTTGAGAACGCAAGGTGGTCGCAGAAAGGAAACTTCCTCGATGTCGCAACGGACTGTCCGACCAGGGAAAAGAATGCATGGACAGGAGACGCGGCGATCTACTGCCGCACTTCCGCGTATTTCATGAATGTGAAATCCTTCTATGAAAAATGGCTGAAGGATCAGTCCATCGAACAGTATTCCTCCGGCAAGCTCGGAATTACCTTCCCGTCCACGTCCAGCGTGCATAATCCGGAAGAATTAAAAGAAGTACAGAAAACAAGACCGGATATGGCTCTGGCCGGACCGGAAGGAGAGGGCAATATCGGAGAGGATTCTGTCGGCTGGGGAGACAGTTCTGTCGTGATCCCGTACCAGCTCTATCAAATGTACGGGGATCAGACGCTGCTGGAAAACCACTATGAGACTGCAAAGAGATGGGTGAACTTCTCTCTGAACTGCATGAAGGAAGTCAATCCTCTCTATAAAGAGGAAGAATGGTACAGAAACGGGGAAGGGGATCTGATCTATGATACAAGATTCCACTATGGTGAGTGGAATGAACCGCTTCCTCCCGCAAAAGAAGTCATTGAATTATTCGCAAACGGCGGCAGACCGGAAGACTTCGTGCGCCATATGGCAAAATACGGCAAGCCGGAAACAGCGACCGCCTGTACAAAATACAGCTGTGATCTTCTGTCCTATATGGCAGAAGTACTGGGAAAGAAAGAAGACGCGGAATTCTATAAACAGAAAGCAGAAAGACTGAAATATGCGTATGACCGCTATCTGATCAAAGAAGACGGTGTCATCCAGAAAGGACATCAGGCTGCCTATGTCAGGGCACTTGCCTTTGACATGGTCAGCGAAGAAAAAAAGCCGCTGGTGATCCGGCAGCTGAGAAAAGAAATCGAAACAGCAGAGTATCATCTGAATACCGGTTTCCTTTCCACAGGAATCTTATTGCAGGTATTGTGTGATAACGGTTTAAAAGAAGAAGCGTTTAAGCTGCTGGAGCAGACAACCGCTCCATCCTGGCTTCATCCCGTCACACTCGGTGCGACCACAATGCTGGAAAACTGGGACGGCATGGACGTTTTCAGGGACAGTTTCAACCACTATTCCTTAGGCGCGGTATGCCAGTTCCTGTTTGAGTATGCGGCAGGTATCAGACCTGTAAACCCGGGGTTTAAGGAGTTCGAACTGAATCCCGTGATTGGAGGAAGTCTGACATGGGCTGAGGGCAGCTACAAGACTCAATTCGGAACAATCCGTTCCCGCTGGCAGCGCGATGGCGATCATGTCACTTATACATGTCAGGTTCCATCCGGAACAACGGCGCGTCTGACATTGGGGGATGGTCAGGAATACTTCCTCGCCGGCGGAGCATATCATTTTCAATTCAATCTGCAGTATAAAGGGCGCATATGACAAAGACGGAGGTATGTATATGAGTATTCTGGCGCTGGATATTGGCGGAACATTCATTAAATGGGCTGCTGCTGAGGGATATCAGCTGTGCAAAAAGGGGAAAGTATCCACACCGCGCAAATGCCTGGATGACTTCATCGTATGCATTGATGAACTGTTCCATGCCGGAAAGTATGACGGCATAGCAATCAGCCTTCCCGGAACGATCGATCCTGATACAGGGCTGGTCGCGCAGGGCGGAGCTTTGCAGTACAACAACAATGTCAACATGATCGAGCTTCTGGGAAGCAGGTATCATGTCCCGGTCAGTATTGAAAATGACGCAAGGTGCGCTGCCCTCGCGGAAGTTGAAAACGGCGCTCTGAAGGACGAAGAGTACGGTCTTGTAATCGTAGTAGGCACAGGGATCGGATCCGCGCTGGTGTACAAAGGCGAAATACTTCGCGGTTCACACAATTATGCGGGGGAACTCTCTATGGCGCTCTGCGGCAGTGCACAGGATTTCGGTTTCAATATTCTGTTCGGAAATCAGTGCGGCATGGAAGGATTTACACAGACATTCCGAAATGAACTGTCGGATCCTTCACTGACAGGCGAAAGCTTTATGGCTATGGTGGAATCCGGACATGCGGAGGCTTTGTCTTTGTTTGAATCCTATTGCAGGATATTTGCGGGAGTCCTGTTTACCCTGCAGTTTGCATACGATCCCGGCAAAATCGTGATCGGAGGCGGGATCAGCGCAGATCCGCTGTTCATTGAAGGGATACAGAAACAATTTGAACAGCTGTTTTCCGTTTTCCCGTTTAAGGTAAGACATGCGGAAATCACAGCATCCAGAAAGGGAAACGATGCCAATCTCTGCGGAGCACTGGCAAACTATTACCGCCGGCACAGCTGATGAAGAACCGGGTCCTTATGCGTGAGAATCGGAAGCGGGTTTCACAAGCCAAGATACATCGCGGAACCTTCTTATCCTTTGAACACCTGGATATATTCCCACACACTTTCAAGCCTCATCCATTGCTAAGTGGGAGTGATCCGCAAATCAAATAAGCAAAATGCTGCAAATCACGTAAATAAAAAGTCTGCGGACAGCGATTGTGTTGATCTGCAGTCTTTTCTGCTGTATGGAGTGAATTGATCAGAAGATTCCGGACAGCAGTGCTGTATCCATGGACGCAATTGACATCTGAGAAGGGCAGACAGTTTTTTTATCAGAACAGATGTTATCTGTTTCGTAAGACAAGCAATTTTATCAATGTTAGAATAAAGACAGAGGTCTTACATGAAGAAAGAATCGAGAAACAGAAGGAAAGCCGGCAGGAAGAAAGCGCTGGTTTTACTGCGGAGAAATGCTTCTCTGGCCGAAAGGATCTTGGCATCAAACAATCCCGCCAGACTCCTGCTGTTCGCTTTTCTGATCGTCATTGTGATCGGATCCTTCCTTCTTCATCTGCCGTTCGCCAACCTGCGCAGCCCGGCGCCGTATATTGATAATCTGTTTGAAGCGGTCAGCGCTGTGTGCGTCACCGGACTGACAACGATCGTTCCTGCCGAACAGTACAATATGATCGGAAAAGTCATTCTGATCATTCTCATGGAGATCGGTGGTCTCGGTCCGATGACGATCATTGCAGTCATCATGCAGAGACACCGCCAGTATATTGCCATGTCGGAAAAGAAGTTTTTTGCTTCGGCTGCCGGCAAAAGCGATCTGTCCGATGTTCCGCGCTTCATCCGGCGGATCGTTCGTTATACGCTGTTCTTTGAACTGTTCGGATTTATTGTGCTGGCTTCTCATCTCATCCCGGAATACGGACCGGGAGACGGGCTGTTCAATGCGCTGTTCCTGTCTGTTTCGGCGTTTACGAATTCCGGGTTTGACTGCCTTGGCGCCGACAGTCTTCTTCGCTACGCGGGTGATCCCGTCATGAACTTCACGATCATGACTCTGATCATATTCGGCGGCCTTGGTTTTGTGGTCTGGTTTGAGATCAGTGACCGGATCCGGACCAGAGTCATCAAGAAAAAGGGTCTGCTGTCGATCCGGAAACGCCTTTCGATCCATGCCGGAACCGTACTGAAAATGACCCTTGCGCTCATTTTTTCCGGAGCTGTCCTGTTCTGGATCTTTGAGAGCACAAATACCGGAACGATCGGGTCCATGACTGTGGCAGAGAAAATCATGGCGGCGATGTTCCAGTCGGTAACACTGAGAACAGCGGGCTTCTCGACCGTGAATATCGGCGCCTGCACGCGTCCCGTACTGATCATCATGTGCATGTATATGCTGATCGGCGGCTCGCCCGGCGGCACTGCCGGCGGTATGAAGACCACCACGGCCGCAGTTCTGTATGTCAGTGCTGTCAACACGCTCAGAAACCGGCAGGAAGAAGCGGTGATCAAACACCGCAGCATCTCCTATGATCTTCTGAAACAGGCGTTTGTGATCCTGTTTCTCTATGTGTTCTTTCTGTTCGGTGCAGTGATCATCCTGTGCATCTCCGAACCGGGAATCGATTTCCTGGCGCTGGTATTCGAAGCGTTCTCGGCAATCGGCACAGTGGGAATATCCACCGGGATCACCGGTGATCTTTCCGTGATCGGACAGCTCGTGATCATGTCGATGATGTTCGTCGGCCGGCTTGGTCCGCTGAGCGTCTATACGGCGTTCCACAAGGAAAAGAAACTGACAAACCGGATCCGGTATCCGGATGTTGATATACTCATCGGTTAATTTGGAGGAATCATTATGACACAAAACGGCAGAAAACTATTCGTGGTCATCGGCATGGGGAACTTTGGATCTTCCATTGCAAAAACTATGGCGAATGCCGGCGGCGACGTGATCGCAATTGACAGAAACATGCTGCTGATCCAGGAACTGGCAGAGACCGTTCCCAATGCGATATGCCTGGATTCCAGGGATATCGAAATGCTGCGGAAAGCCGGTGTACAGGATGCGGATACCGTGATCGTTGCCATGGGTTCGCATCTGGAGGACGCGGTGGAAACGATCCTGAATCTTCAGGAACTCGACATAAAAAATATCATATGCAAGGCCAACAGCACGCGTTACGGCTATGTTATGGAGCGGATCGGAGCAACGCAGGTCATCGAACCGGAGAATGAAATGGGGCAGAGAGTCGCAATTTCCCTGATGAATCCGAAGATCCAGGATATTTACCAGATGAACGACGATTTTGCCGTAATGGAAATCAAGGCGCCGGAGCTCTGGATCAACCGGAAGATGTCGGAACTGAATCTGCGGGAATTATACGGTGTCAACGTCATCGGCATCCGCACGGTCGGAGCGAAGAGAGTAGATATCAACGTTACTCCGGACACAATGATCAAAGACGACGATGTCCTTGTGATCGCGGCGGATGCAAACAGGATCGCGGCGCTGAATCTGGACTGAAACGATCCTGACAGGGTATCTGCCGGACCGGTACGGGAAACGACGGGAATTCTTCCCGTTGTTTTTGCATAATTATAATTTACATCCGGTGGTTCATGATAAAATACAGGTAACATGCAGGCAGATGCCAGCCTGCAGAAAAATAACAGGAGGATAATATATATGGCTGTAAATCGTTTTGTTTTAAACGGCATTTCGTACCATGGTCACGGCGCAATCAAAGAGATCCCGGGAATCGTTAAGGCGAAGGGATTCAAAAAAGCGTTTGTCGCATCCGATCCGGATCTGATCAAGTTCGGCGTTACTTCCAAGGTAACAGATCTTCTGACGGAAAACGGTATCGAATACACACTGTATTCCGATATCAAACCGAATCCGACGATTGAGAATGTACAGCACGGTGTAGACGCTTTTAAGGCGTCCGGTGCAGATTTCATGATCACGATCGGCGGCGGCTCCTCGATGGATACCGGCAAAGGCATCGGCATCATCGTAAACAACCCGGATTTCTATGATGTACGTTCTCTGGAAGGCCTCTCGCCGACAAAGAACCGTACCGTCTTCACGATCGCCGTTCCGACCACAGGAGGAACCGGTGCGGAATCCACGATCAACTATGTTATCACCGATGTGGAAAAGAGACGTAAATTCGTCTGCGTCGACCCCAACGATATTCCGGACATTGCTGTAGTTGACCCGGATATGATGTCTTCGATGCCGAAGGGACTGACCGCTTCCACCGGTATGGATGCGCTCACACATGCCATTGAAGGCTATACGACCGGCGCGGCGTGGGAACTGGCAGACTGCCTGAACCTCGAAGCGATCCAGCTGATTGCAAAGAACCTGCGCAAGGCTGTTGCGAATGACCCGGACGGACGTGAAGGCATGGCTCTAGCACAGTATGTGACCGCTATGGCTTACTCCAATGTCGGTCTTGGCATTGCTCACTCCATGGCACACACACTGGGTGCTGTTTATGACACACCGCACGGCGTCGCATGCGCAATGATGCTGCCGATCGTCATGGAATTCAACCAGGACTACACGGGCGAAAAGTTCAAGAAGATCGCTGAAGCATTCGATGTGGATACGACCGGTATGAGCCAGGCTGAATACCGCAAGGCTGCGATCGACGCTGTCCGTCAGCTGTCCGTTGATGTCGGCATCCCGACCAAACTGGAAAAACTCAGAGAAGAAGATCTCGACTTCCTGTGTGAATCTGCTGCGGCAGACGCATGTGCTCCGGGCAACCCGAGACCGGCAACACTGGAACAGTTCCGTGAGATGTTCTGCAAACTGATGTAATTCGCGTACAGACAAAGTAACCGAATAAACGAACCCGGGCAGGTATCACATGATCGGGGATCCTGCCCGGGTTTTCCAATGCTTTTCTGCCGCAGAAAGATATCTGCAATAAAAAAGATGATGACATATCATCATCCGGACAACAGCGCTCAGTGAAGCAGCAGAGCGATGCATTTAAACAGCGCATAGAACACATGGATCACAATGATACAGAAGCAGACCAGACCGCCGGTATAGGCGATGCCGCCGCCGGTGATCTTTTTGATGGCCTCCAGAAGCGGGTTGCCGTAGGTATCGCGCAGAAACATGAAGTTCTTATCAAACACGGTATCGACGACATAGATGACAGAAGCCAGAAGTATGATCCGGAAGATGGACTGCCAGACACCCGGATATGTCATCGGGATCTCATTGCAGGCAAAGCGTGCGATCACGTAGGCAATGATCAGTCCGTGGTACAGGAACTGGTGGATCGTGTAGAAGTTTACCGCGGGAAGCGGGGAAGTCGTCGGAAAGAAGACCGCCATGATCGCTGCCGGCAGAAACATTGTCAGCAGCATGACCGGGAAGACGGTATTGCCGATCCAGATCGAATCGCACACGATGAAATAGGCTGCGAAACTGCACATCTCCAGAGGTAGGTATTCGGACAATTTCACATCCTGAAAAGCAATGAGGATCATTTTGATCACATCGATCAGGATCAGTACAGCACCGGTCGTCCGCAGCAGGATGATCTTCTCCGGCATCGCCGCCCGTGCATAGAAGACCGTGAAGAGTACAACGTACAGCACGACAGCCGCAAGCCAAAGAAAATGCTTCGGCGTAAACTGACCGTACCCTACTCCGTCCGGTATGTTATCTTTGTGTGTCCAGAAATACTTCATGCTCTATTATTATGGCATGAATTCTGTAATACAGAGGAATGAATGTGCGTTTTCCGGTAAAAATCTTCTGCCGGAAGGAATCCGCAGTCTTTGCGGAAATCCTGTCCGGCAGTTATTTTCGTTTATGAAAACAGTTCTGTTCGTATATAATATACAAGTTGCGAAGGGGAATAGAACATGAAGGAAAAACTGAAACTGAGTCCGGAACCGAATGGGAAAGTACGGAAAGCAGAGTATATTCTGCTCGTTCTGCTTTTGCTGGGATCGGTGATCGCGGCGTTCACCGGACTTGTGTCGCTGAATAAAGATCCCGGGGAGCTGACCTTTGCACAGACCCTGGAAATGGAACGAGACTTTGATGCAGAGGATTATGACGAAGACAGCACGGTATGCGACGTGATCTGGCAGGCGGACGGGCAGAAGATGATCGTATCCTACCCGTACGAAGAATACGAAGAACTGGAAGACGAAACGATCACGGCGTATGAATACAGTACTGCTGGAGGAGTGCGGCTGTTCTTCGATCATACCGATCCGACGGCTGCCGAAGCAAAAGCGGCGTACCGGCAGGTGATGGCGGAAGATCTGATGCCGGTATTCAATCTTGCCAATGCTTTGATCATCCTGACATTATCACTGCTGATCATGACGCTCTACGGCGGCTTCTTCACCACGTACGAAAAATGCTGGTTCATGACGATCATGGTGCTGGCAACGATCTTCTCGGTATTATTCCCGGAAGAAAGCGCAAACGGCGTCAACGGCATCTGGATCATGCTGCTGTATCTGCTGGATACATTCCTGAATATCCTGTGTGAACTGCTCATCTCCAAGCAGTCCCGCTACAATTTCCTTGTATCGGTACTGGTCGAGATCACGGAGATCGTCATGAGTCTTGTTCTTATGTACCGGTTTGCCACGATGACAGTCACGCTGTTCTTCTGGCTGCCGATCGATATCATCAGTTATATCAACTGGACAAAGCACAAAGACGAAGAAGAAGACCAGCTCACTGCGGTACGCCGTCTGAAAGGATGGCAGGAACTTCTTGTTCTCGCCGGCATCGCTGTCTGGACAGTTGTCGTCGGATACCTGATCAGCGGCCTGGATATCCAGACGGACTTCCTGGGCGGAAATGAGATGCTGGAACAGTGGATGATCTACATCGACGCATGCGCGTCTGCTGTCGGCATTGCAAACGGACTGTTCATCTTCTTCCGTCTGCGTGAACAGTGGATCGCCTGGTATATCTGCGCGGCGCTGGAAGCCGTCATGAATATCATGGCCGGCCAGTACGTGCTGCTGATCCTGAAACTTGGCTACTTCACGAATACGACATACGGCTATATCAAGTGGAGCAAATACATCCATTCCCACGCCGAAGACGATACATCGCTGTTCTGAGAGCCTGACCGGTATGTGAAAATACCGGTTTTTTTGACTCTGCCGGTACAGAAGCGTACTTTGCGTTTGCTATGAAGGGAATTAGTTGGTAGAATAATCGATGTAAATCAGACAAGGTGGTAATACTATGGCAATTGAAGCAGGAGATTTTAAAACAGGTCTGACCGTCATCGTTGACGGTGATCCGTGGCAGGTTATTGAATTCATGCATGTGAAGCCCGGCAAAGGTGCTGCGATCCTGAGAACAAAGATGCGCAATCTGAAGACAGGATCCACACAGGAACGGAACTTCAATGCATCCACAAAGTTTGAAGCAGCACCGATCACAAAGCAGCTCGTTACGTTCTCATATGCAGCAGATGGTATCTACAGTTTCATGGATATGGAAACATTTGAAACATATGAACTGACAGAAGAGCAGATCGGCTTCAACAAGTACTTTATTACAGATGGACTGGAAGTCAGCCTGATGCTGTTTGACGGCAGTGTTCTGAACGTATCCTTACCGGCAACGGTTGATCTGACTGTTGCTCAGACGAGCCCGGCGATCAAGGGTGCTCCGTCCACACAGACAAAGGATGCCGTTACGGAGACCGGTCTGACGCTTCGTGTTCCGCAGTTCATTGAAGAAGGCGAAACGATCTCAGTCAGCACATCCGACGGAAAGTACGCAGGAAGAGCCTGATCAGGGCTCTTTTTTTCCATGAGCAGAACAGTACTGGTGACCGGCGGCACCGGCGGGATCGGCAGTGCCGTCGTATATGCAATGGCAGAAGCCGGATACGATGTTGTGATCGGCTATGTGCAGGCAGAAGAAAAAGCCCGGGATCTTCAGCAGAAGATCACCGGGGAATTCGGTGTGCGGTGTATGGCGGTCCGCGGGAATGTTGCGGACGAAGAAGACGTGGACGCAATGATCACAGCGATCGAAGCAGAGCTTGGCGGCGTGGATATTCTCATCAACAATGCCGGGATCGATCTGCCGGATCTGTTTTCCCGCAAGACAGCTGAGCAGTTCCGCCGTGTTCTGGATGTGAATGTCGTCGGCGCATACAACTGTGCCGTGCGCGTCTGGCCGCATATGAAGGAACAGGGATACGGCCGCATTATCAATATATCTTCCACCAACGGGATGAATACCTACTATCCGATGTGCTTCGACTATGACGCATCCAAAGCTGCGCTCAACGCACTGACGCATGATCTGGCAGTGCAGTTTGCGCCGTTCGTACATGTCAATGCGGTCGCACCGGGTTTTATCGGAACGCCGAAGGAACTGGAAGGATACGATCCGGAATTCCTGAAACAGGAGACGGAAAAGATCCTCGTGCAGCGGTATGGAAAACCGGAAGAAGTCGCTTCGCTGGTACGTTTTCTGGTATCGGACGAAGCGGACTATATCAACAATACGATCATCCGGATCGACGGGGGCCAGATGGGGAGCTGCTAGCAGCTTCCTTTTATTTTGGAAAGCGCAAGGAGAACGCTGAGTTTACCGTATTCCGGCGTCATGCCGCCCTGCATATACAGGGTGTATGGGGGAATGACCGGGGCGTCCGCGCTCAGTTCGATCGTGCTGCCCTGGGTGAAGGCGCCGCATGCCATGACTTCATCAAACGGATAGCCCGGCATCGGTGCGGGAAGTACTTTGACAAACGAGTCGATCGGCGAAGATTCCTGCAGTCCCTGCGTGAAGCGGACAAGGTTCTCCTTTGTGCTGAGTTCTACGGTCTGAATGATATCCGTGCGGAACTCATCGTAACGCGGGGATACGCCGGTATAACCGAGTTTCTCCAGCATCCACGCAGAGAAGACGGCTGTCTTCAGCGAGCTGCGCACCGCGCCGGGTGCCAGGAACAGGCCTTTGAAGAAGGCGTTGTTGAGATTGAAGTTCGCACCCTGTTCCTTGCCGAGTCCGGGGGCGGAGAAACGTTCCGCGATCTCGCCGATCAGGTCTTTGCGGCCGGCGATATAGCCCCCGGTCGGAGCGATCCCGCCGCCGAGATTCTTCATTAAGGAACCGACGGTGATGTCGGCGCCGACATGTCCCGGTTCCTTTTCTTCCACCAGTTCGCCATAGCAGTTATCGACCATGATGATGACATCTTTGTTCACTTCCCGGATCTTTGCTATGATCTGTCCGAT
This sequence comes from Solobacterium sp., assembly GCA_017510405.1. Lineage (GTDB taxonomy): Bacteria > Bacillota_I > Bacilli_A > Erysipelotrichales > Erysipelotrichaceae > Bulleidia. The sequence goes on along the minus strand of JAFWNG010000045.1, from coordinate 181,040 downwards.
CTTGTCGACGGAAAGGGACAGGCGGGAAGAGTAGCCGCGGGAACGCTGGATCTCCGCCAGACGTACGTCATTGCGGGAAAGCCGTGAAACGATCGCTTCCTCGTCAAATTCATTGTCAACGAGGTCGATCTGTTCATAGCGGACGCCATAGGCTTTCAGCGACTGCGAAGAACTGCCGCTGATCCCGATCATTTCTTGCAGGGAATCGTAGGGCGTACCGGTCAGGGAGATCATCGTATCTCCGTGCTTCAGAAGGCCGGTAAACGCGATGTAGAGAGCGTTTGTGCCGCTCATGATCTGCGGCCGCACCAGGGCGTCTTCACTGCCGAGAACGTCCGCAAAGATGCGTTCCAGCTTATCTCTGCCGGCATCGTAATTACCGTAGCCGTTAATGTCCGCAAAGTCGGTATACGACACATTGTTTTCAATAAACGCAGACAGGATCCGGTCGGAATTTCTCATGCATACGGCATCGATCCTGCGGTATATCGGATCCAGTTCCTCATCTGCCTGCTTTGCCAGGGCAAGCAGTTCCGGATCGATCTGTTCAGTAATCATAGTAAACTCCTTTTATTTTTCGCGCAGAATCCATTATAGACTTCCTTCTGCGCTTCTTCCACCGCTCATTTCTTCCGCGAAAGCGGGATATGCCATGTGGCAGCCTGGCTGATTCCGCCGGGTACTTTCACAAAACCGGCGGATTCATACAGACGTATTGCCGGGATATTATCGACGTCGACCTGCAGTGCCATGCCTGAGGAACCATTGCTTTCGATGGCTTTTGCGAGCAGTTTTCTGCCCCAGCCGCGCTGACGGTATTCCGGTACGACCAGCAGGGAGAACGGCTCATTTTCCTCGTAACAGTTTGTAACATCGATATAGCCGCAGACAACATCGTGATCCACAGCGAGAAAGATATTGAAGCGTTCCAGCGCTGCGGCTGCCTTTTCCCCGGTCCAGTAGAGATCTTTTTCATGGATCGCGTAATACTGTTTGGCATACGGTTCACAGAAGGGCAGGATGCCGTCCGTATCTGTACAGCAGCCTTTTTTGACAAGACGCATTTTCACTTGCTCGGTAAAAAACTCTGCCTCACGCCGCATCAAAGTATTCCGCAGCGCGGTATCAGCCGGATTAAATACCAGGTCGGCCTGCCAGCCGGCATAGTTTTCTTCCAGATACTGCGCGATCTCTTCAAACGCATTCTGCAGACAGGCAAGCCCAATCAACATTTCCATATATTGCTCATCCGCAAGCATCAGAAACGCAAATATACCGGTCATCCGCTCCTTTCGGAACACACCGAATATCTGTACATCCGGCTTCTCCAGCAGGCTTTCCAGACGTTTGATCGTTTCTTTTTCCGAAGCATATTCCAAAGTGCGGCAGATCTCACGGATCTCCAGGTACCATGGGGATATCGTTGTCAGTTTCCGGATCATAGGACAGGTCCTCCTTATGTACTTGTGTGCTGTGAAAAGCATATCAGCATATGAGAAAACCGAACAGTACATCGCTTTGTCCCGAAGGTACTTTCAATAACAGAATACGGTGCGCGATACAGAAAGTGAACGCTTCCATAAAATTGATAATTTTGCAATGTAAACGCATACAATTTGCAATTTGATATTTCCCGATGCTTTGTAAAATAAAAGTTGTACATAAAGAAGCTTTCAGGGATTGAAAGCATACAGAAAAGGAGGAAAATCATGCCAATGCAAATGGGTTTTCGCTGGTATGGCGAAGGCAACGACCGCATCACACTGAATGATATCCGGCAGATCCCCGGAGTCAGCACGATCGTATGGGCACTGCACGACAAAATGCCGGGAGAGATCTGGCAGCCGGAAGAGATCGCTGTTGTGGAAAAGCAGATCAAGGGCGCAGGCTTCAACATGGATGTCGTGGAAAGCGTCAATGTTCATGATGACATCAAGATCGGTCTTCCCACACGCGACCAGTACATTGCCAACTACATTCAGACGATCAAGAATCTCGCACCGTTCGGTGTAAAGGTCATCTGCTACAATTTCATGCCGGTATTTGACTGGACAAGATCCAATCTGTTCCACCCGGTGGGAGACGGTTCTACCGCACTGTTCTATGAGAAAGCCATGATCCAGGACGATCCGAAGGAAATGGCAGACTATGTCATGTCCTTTACCGAAAAATATCATATGACCTTCCCGGGCTGGGAACCGGAACGGATGGCAAAACTGGATGAACTGTTCGAAAAGTACAAAGGGGTCACGAAGGAAAAACTCTGGGAGAACCTGAAGTATTTCCTTGAGGCGATCATGCCGACGTGCAAAGAATGCGACATCAAGATGGCAATCCACATGGATGATCCGCCGTGGGATATCTTCGGTCTGCCGCGTCTTCTGGTCGACGAAGAAAGCATTGATCATTTCCTGAATATGGTCGATGATCCGTACAACTGCCTGACATTGTGCTCCGGCAGCCTGAACGCAAACCCGAACAACAACGTTGCGGCGATCGTACGCAAGCACTGCGACCGTATCGCATTTGCGCACATCCGCAATATCAAGCATTTCGAAAACGGTGACTTCTCTGAAGCAAGCCACAGAGACTGCGATGGTGAGACAGGTATCCTGGATATCCTCAGAGCGTATCACGACTGCGGATATGAAGGCTATATCCGTCCGGACCACGGACGTCATCTCTGGGATGAAAAACCGGGAACGGTACGTCCTGGATATGGCTTATATGACAGAGCACTCGGCATCATGTACATGCTCGGCGCATGGGACCTGATGGATAAGATGGACGAAGAAGGAAAGAAATAAACGGAGGCAAAACAATGATCGATCTTCCTTACAATGTAAGTTTTAAAGATAAAGTTGTCGTTGTGACCGGTGCCGGCGGCGTACTGTGCAGCACAATGGCAAAAGCATTTGCACAGGCAGGCGCAAAAGTTGCAGCCCTGGACCTGAATGAAGCAGCAGTGAAGAAAATCGAAGAAGAATGCGCAGCCGAAGGTCTCTGCTTAAAAGGCTATAAGGCAAACGTTCTGGAAACAGAAGCACTGGAAGAAGTTCACCGGCAGGTCATCCGTGATCTGGGACCGTGCGATATCCTCGTTAACGGCGCCGGCGGAAACAATCCGAGAGCGACAACGGACAACGAATACCAGCATGAGGCAAAAGAAGGCCAGAAGACATTCTTCGACCTCGATTCTGCCGGTGTTGATTTCGTCTTCAAGCTCAACTTCCAGGGAACTCTGATCCCGACGCAGGTCTTTGCAAAAGACATGGTAGACCGCAAGAGCGGCTGTATCCTCAACATCTCTTCTATGAACGCATATACCCCGTTAACAAAGATCCCGGCATATTCCGGCGCAAAAGCAGCGATCTCCAACTTCACCCAGTGGCTGGCAACACACTTTGCCGGCACAGGCATTCGCTGCAACGCGATCGCACCGGGCTTCCTGGTATCCAACCAGAACCGTGCGCTGCTCTTCAATGAAGACGGCACACCGACTCCGCGTTCCCACAAGATCCTGAACGGCACACCGATGAACCGTTTCGTTGCCAGCGAAGAACTGCTTGGCGGTGTCTTCTTCCTGTGCGATGAAAAGGCAGCTTCTGCGATCACCGGCGTCGTCCTCCCCATTGACGGCGGTTTCGCAGCATATTCCGGTGTCTGATCCATATGGCAGATAACAGACCGAATATCATCATCTTCAATCCGGACCAGATGCGCAGAGACTCCCTTGCGCATCTGGGAAACCCGGCGTCTGTTACGCCGTTTCTAGACAGCTTCGCTTCACGTGAAGCTGTTTCTTTTCGGCGCGCATTCTGCCAGAATCCGGTATGTGTTCCCAGCCGCTGCAGCTTTACGACCGGGCTGTATCCGCATGTGAACGGTCATCGTACCATGGCACATCTGCTGCAGCCGCATGAGACCAGTATTTTTGAAGAGTTGAAAAATGCCGGCTACTACGTCTGGATGAACGCAAGAAATGACCTTGTCGCAGGTGAATACGACGGCCTGGTTGAACGGCATGCGTCCGAGATCTATCACGGCGGTGCGCATACTTCCGCTGTCCGTCCGGAAACAGAACGCGGAGATCCCGGTGATAAAAACTACTATTCCTTCTTTGGCGGACGGCTGGAACCAGACGCTGACGGAAGAACATACAGCGGCGACGATGAAGATCTTGACGCGGCGATCAGCCGCATCAAAAACAAGCCGAAAGACAGGCCGCTTTGTCTGTTTTTGGGCTTGTTCGCTCCCCATCCGCCTTACCAGATCGAAGAACCATACTATTCTGCCGTTGACCGCGCAAAGCTCAAAGCACGTATCCATCCAAAGGACTGCACAGATAAAGCAGACATTGAACAGGCGATCCGCAGCCGGATCGGACTGGACACGTATACAGAAGAAGACTGGCAGGAATTACGCGCGTGCTACCTTGGCATGGTAATGAAAGTTGATCAACAGTTTGAAAAAATGTGTGATGCCCTCAAAGAAGCAGGGGAGTATGACAATTCTGCAATCTTCTTCTTCTCTGATCACGGGGATTTTACCGGGGATTACGGACTGCCGGAAAAGGCACAGAACAGCTTCGAAGACTGCCTTTGCAATGTACCGCTGCTGATCAAGCCTCCCAAAGGATATGCACTGGATCCGGGCATATCAGACAGCCTGATCGAACTGGTAGACTTCTATGCGACAGCTATGGATATGGCCGGCGTACAGCCTGCCCATACGCACTATGGCATTTCGCTGAAGAATGTGCTGGCAGACCGCAGTGTGCCGGTACGTGACTTTGTGACATGCGAAGGCGGAAGAAATCCGGAAGAGATCCATTGTGATGAATTCCACGCCGGCGGACCGAACGGTACGAACCCGTTCCATCCTTACTGGCCGCGTCACAATGCCCAGACAGATCCCGATGCGCACGCGAAAGGCTTCATGCTGCGGACAGATACATGGAAACTGGTCAGCCGGGTAAACGGAAAAGACGAACTGTATGATCTTGTGAATGATCCGTGTGAATGTCACAACCTCTATGCCGATATGGCAGACAGCGCCATTGTCAGAGAACTGAAACAGAAGCAATTGCTCTGGCTGATGCAGACCTGTGACATTGTGCCTTTCCGCTATGATAATCGTTTCTCGAAGGAAATGATGTGGGCAAAACTAAAACCGCTGGTACCTGCGGAATACGAAAAAGAATACCGGCAGAAGATCGCGGAAGGGGCAAATCTCTTCGCTTTGATGCAGGAATGCAGACAGCGGTTCAGCTAAGCAAAAAGATGCATTGCGCATCTTTTTTAAATTTTCCGGTAATCGTTGACCGGAGCGTGTTTGTAGATCTTCATATATGCCCGGTAGAAAGAAGAGTAATCACGGAATCCGCACCGTACAGCCGTATCGTTTGCGTTGATCCCGTCGTGCAGCATCGTATGTGCCAGCATGATCTTCTGGACACGGATATAGGACATGATCGGGGTATGAAGCTGATCGGAAAAGATCTTCTGGATCGTGGAACGGGACATATGCAGGGATCTGCAGAGGTCTTCGATCGTTGTGATCTCGGTCAGATGACCGTCAATGAAATCGATGATCATGCGGAAATCTTCATTGACCTCATCCGCTTCCTGGATCAGCTCACGGGAAGAGAGCAGACGGGCAAGAATAACATAGAGTTCCCCGATAAATGCGTTATAGATCAGATCTCTGTGAATATTCTGATACATCTCATCCATCCGCAGCAGTTCTTCCGACAGTTTTGTATCTTTGATCAGATAGACAGAATCCAGATTTCTGAGCTGCCGGCGCAGTTTTCCGTGCATGTTGTTTTCATCAAAGCGGATCACGATGCGGTCATAGGTCTCACTGCTCTTCAGGACGATCTGATGATGCTGTCCCGGTTTGACGACCAGAAGACTGTGAGGACGCAGTGTATACCGCGTATGCTGGATCATAAAATCAGCGTCTCCCCGTATACAGTACAGGAGTTCATACACGGAATGATAATGATCCGGAAAACGGTTCGAGGTCAGTTCCGGCTGGCTCGTTATTTCATGTTTAAAAGTAAAGCGTTCATCTCTGACATCAAATTCCATATTTTTATTTTGTCAGAAAACAGACAAAAATCAAATTATGTTTATTTAGTCGAATAAAGAAGTTTCAATCACTTGGAATAATTTGCAATTATTAAACAAATTAATTGCAATGTACTCTTAATTTACAAACCACTATGATGGAGATGTAAAGAAGAAAACGCATACATAGCGGTTGCTGAAAGGGGAAAACATAGATGGCAAATCAAGAAGTAATGCTTGAAGTGCGGAACATGTTTAAAAACTTCGGTGTAACCGTGGCCCTGAATGACGTGTCCTTCACATTGGAACGCGGACATGTCTACGGATTGATCGGTGAAAACGGAAGCGGTAAATCAACCGTTTCATCGATCATTGCAGGTATGCAGACAGCGACAAAAGGCGACATGGTCTATGAAGGAAAGCCATGGGCGCCGGCGTCCATGCTGGAAGCACAGGAACACGGCATCGGAATGATCGTACAGGAAGCCGGTACGATCCCGAACATCACCGTAGCAGAGAACATCTTCCTCGGCCATGAAGATATGTTTAAAAAAGGTATCTTCATTGACCGCGCCGGACTCACTGCGGCAGCTCAGAAGCTTCTGGATGAACTGGAAATCAAAGAGTTCCGTGCTTCTGACCGTACCGGAAAACTGGACATGCAGATGCGCAAGATCGTAGAGATCGCCAAGTGCATGTACTGGAAGCCGCAGCTTCTCATCGTGGACGAAACATCCACAGCACTTTCTCTGGAAGGACGTATGTTCCTGTACAAAGTCATGCGGAAACAGCGGGAAGAGAACAAGACAGTTCTGTTCATCTCCCATGACCTGGACGAAATGATGACAGAATGCGATAAGCTGACAGTCCTGCGTGACGGCGTCATCATCGGAACACTCGACCAGAAAGACTATGAGCCGAATATCATCCGAAAGATGATGGTCGGACGTGAACTGAAAGGCGACTACTATCGTTCGGATTACGAAGGCTACAGCGACGAAGTCGTTCTGAAAGCAGAGAACGTGACAACACTGCATGATCTGCTGAACCTGAACTTTGAGCTTCATAAAGGTGAGATCCTCGGAATCGGCGGTCTGTCCGAATGCGGTATGCATACAGTCGGAAGAGCAGTCTTCGGGATCGAAAAGGTACTGGACGGAGAAGTGACAGCGAACGGCGCAAAGATCACAAGTCCGCGTACTGCCATTGATAATCGCATGGCATATGTTTCGAAGAACCGTGATACAGAGTCGCTTGGTCTTTCCGCAACGATCTTTGAAAACATCGCTTCTACCGGATACAAGGCAAATATCGCATTCGCGAACCTGATCTCCGGAAAGAAGGAAAACGCATATGTCGATAAGCAGATCGAAGAACTTCAGATCAAATGCGCAGGCAAACACTATAACGTCAATACACTTTCCGGCGGAAACAAACAGAAGGTCGTATTCGGCAAGTGGGTCGCTTCCGATGCACAGATCCTGATCCTTGACTGCCCGACGCGCGGTATCGATGTAGGCGTCAAGGCTTCCATGTACAAACTGTTTACCGAAATGAAGAAGTCCGGAAAAGCGATCCTGCTGATCTCGGAAGAACTGCAGGAACTGATCGGTATGTGCGATAGGATCCTGATCATGAAAGACGGCGAAGTTACACGGGAAGTCATGCGCAAGGAAAACCCGACAGAGAACTCTCTGATCGATTACATGATTTAAGGGAGGACAACAACAATGAGTGAAAACACAAAGAAGCAGAACTCCCTGCGCAAAGTACTGGAAAGCAGACTGTTCTCACAGCTGATGCCGGTCATTCTGATGGCTGGCCTGCTGGTACTGTTTGCGATACTGACCGGCGGCAGGATCACAACGCCGACCAGTCTGAAGATCATTATTGAACAGGCTCTGGTCGTTGCAACGGTATCGACCGGTGCTGCATTCATCTTCGCTTCCGGCAATGTCAACCTGGCAATGGGAGCGACAACCGTCCTGACAGCCACGATTGCAGGACTTGTCTACAACGCAACAAACAGCTTCCTTCTGATGGTACTGGTCGCTGTGGCACTCGGTGTTGCCCTGATGGCAGGATCGGCACTGCTGTCCACAGTACTGGGTGTACGTGTTATGTACGTTACGATCGTCATGATGGTACTGATGTCTTCCATTCAGTGGTCGATCTTGGGAGGATCCACCGTTTCCTTCCCGTATGAACTGATCCAGACACTGAACCGGAACGGATTCATGTATATCGCATTCGGCATCTACTTCGTTGTCTGTTATATCCTGTTCCATCACACAAAGATCGGACGTTCCCTGCGCTTCATCGGTACAAACAATACATGTGCCGAACAGACAGGTATTTCCAAGAGCAAATATCTGCTGGAAGCATTCATTATCGCCGGCGTCGGCTGCGGAATCGGTGCGCTTCTTGCCATCGTCCGCGGCGGTTCCATCGGAACCAGCACACTCCCGTCATTGAACATGGACTGCATGCTTGCGCTGGTCCTGGGCGGTATGTCGATCTTCGGCGGAAGCCGCTCCTACGTATACTCCGGTGTCATCGGTGCCCTCACAGTTATTATCCTGAACCAGGGACTTCTGATGATCGGCGTGGACGCAACGATCATTCAGGCGATCCGCGGCATCGTATTCCTGATCCTTGTAACAGTGGGTCAGACAAGGCCTAAGGGACTTCCGGCACCGGAAGGCTGATAACGGCTGTAAAGCGCACAGCGCTCGCAATAGTAAAAACAGAAAATAACCAGAAAAAAGGAGAAAAAAATGAAAAAACTGGCAAAAATCATGCTCTCTGCATCCTTAGCATTTGGTCTGACTGCCTGCTCCGGTTCCGGCAATAACGGAAGCGCGCAGGGCGGCAGCGGCGACAGCGGCAAACCAACGGAAAAGTACAAGATCGCAGTTGCGAACATCCACGAAGGCGAAAGCTGGGAGATCGCACACAAGTATATGGACGAGGTCGTTGGACCGACTCTGAACATGGAATTCATTTATTCGGAAAAACTTGCAGATGCCAACGGTCTGATCAACTTCATGGATCAGGCATACGCAGCCGGCTGCGTCGGTGTTATCAACATGGTCACACAGAACGATGCGATCTCTCAGGGCGCTCACAAGGCAGAAGACCTCGGCCTCTGGTTCATCACAGAGAACTCCGCTTATGTTGAAGAAGTCAGCACACTTTCGCACAACCTCGGTCACCTGGGTGCTTCTCCGGAAGCTGTCGGTACCGCTTATAAAACAGCATTCAAAAATCTGTTAAGCGACGGTCAGCCGCACAGTGCCTATGTATTCTCCGGTGTAGCAGTCGGCGGAAACAAGGGACAGGGTGCTGCTTCCCATTACTATTCTGCAGCAGGTATCCTCGAAGCATTCCAGGAAGCTTACAACCTGAAGTATGAAAAGACGATCGAAGAAATGGTCAATACACAGGATCCGGGCGAAGTCGCTACCGGAAACCCGGATGTCCATATCTATCTCGCACCTGGCAGAAACCCGGGCGACGCTGCTACAGCAGCTCTGCCGGTCTTCCAGAACGGCAGCTATGACATCCTCGCAGCAGTCTTCTCCTTCTCCGCATTCACAAACATGCTCGGTGACGTTGAAAAGAGCACTGGCAGAGACATCAAAGTTGTTGGCACAGGCCAGATCGAAAAGCAGACAAAGACCGGTTTCGAAACAAAAGACTCCACCGGTGACACAGTCCTCAACGCAGTTGTTCTGAACGATATCGGCCTCGCACTCGGTCTGAAGTCCGTCATGATGTACAACGCACTCAACGGTGCTGCAGACGCAATGAAAGACAATGGCAAAGCGGTATTCCTCGGTGTCCGTTCCTGGGCATGTGACAGTGCTGAAACATATGCAAAGATGGAAAAACTGAACACATCGGATGATCTCTATATCATTTCGGCAGAAGAACTCAAGGCTCTCACAGTTACAGAGAACCCGAATGTTACATGGAAGGATATTGAAAACAAACTGATTGAAGTATCCGATCTGGATGCACTTCTGGCAAAGAAAGGTCTGTAATCCTTACCGCTTCTGATATTACGCAATGAATGATCTGCGGGCGGGATCTTCCGCCCGCAGAACACAGGAATCGAGGAATGAAACATGAAAAAACAAAGTAAATTAAACGATATTCTGTTTACTCTTGCATTTCCGGTATGCACATTCATCGTCATGACGCTCCTTTGCAAAGTACTGAAGAATATCACCATGGTATCTTCGATGCTGGACATCAAGACGATCGTACGGAACACCGGTGTCACTGCTGTTACGGCATATGCAATGTCATTCAACTTAAAAGAGGGAAGATTTGATCTGTCCCTTGGTGCACAGAGACTTGCCGGTACGATCCTTGGCGGTCTGCTGGCAATTCATCTGGGATTATCCGGCGTTGGCTTCCTGGCATTCTCTGTCCTATTCGGTTTCGTTTTTGGATTCGTGACAGGACTTGCATTCATCACATTCCGTGTACCGCCGATGGTTCTTGGTGTCGGTATGGCGCTGATCTGGGAAGTTGTTCCGTATGTTGTCTCAGGCGGTAAAGGTCTGAATCTGTTCGGTGTTGAAGGGATGGGCATTCTGAGTGAAGCCTGGTTCCAGATCGCTGTAGTCGTTTTGATGGCAGTTCTGGTCTATATCCTGATGAACTATACACGTCTTGGTTACGAGACAAAGGCAGTACAGGGTTCTCAGTATATCGCCAAAAACAGCGGCATCAACATCTTCCGTCACGCGGTCGAATGCTATACGCTGGCCGGTGCGCTGATCTGCATTGCCGGCGTTCTGGATGTATCCTTCACAACACAGATGGCTTCTTCCCTTGGCAATACCAGCAACGGTGTCGTTACAGCGAACATGTTCGCAATGATCCTGGGCAGCTATATTGGTGAAAAGTCCGACAGTTCGGTCGGTATCATCGTCGCCTCCCTGACGCTGAGCATTTTCAAATACGGTCTGTCCATGATGGAACTGTCCGAAGCCAACAACAGTGTTGTAAACATGGTCATCTTCATCTGCTTCCTGGTTTACCAGGCAAACCGCTATGTCGGTCAGCTGCATAAAGACCAGAGAGCACGCATTGCACTTGCACAGGAAAAACGAGCACAGGCGAACGCATAATCAGGATAAGTCATCACGTCATCGATATGCGTGGTGGCTTTTATTTACACATAATTGGAGGAATATATGGTCGATTTAACGAAAAAACCGTTTAATCTGGATGAAAAACAGATCCAGTGGGTCGAAGACACGATCGCGTCCATGACGCTGGAAGAAAAGATCGGGCAGCTGTTCATCTGTCTGAACTACCGTCATGATGAAGAAGCGTATCGTCCGTTTGTGGAAAAGTACCACGTCGGCGGAATCCGCTGGCAGGGCGGCACGCTGGAAGAACAGTATGAACAGAACAAGTATTATTTCACAAAGAGCAGGATCCCGACACTGATCGCTGCAAACCTGGAAGCCGGTGCAAACAAGTCACTGAAGGGCGGCACATTAGTCGCTCCGGGTCCGGCAATGGGTGCGGGCGGACCGGAAGTTGCTGCGCTGATGGGTGATGCGGCTGCGAAGGAAGCAAAGGCAGTCGGTGTCAACTGGACATTTGCGCCGATCACGGACGTGGTCCTCAACTGGCGCAATACGATCGTAAATAACCGCGCGTTCACAAATGATCCGGATGAGGTCATCGCGGATTCGATCGCATATATGGAAGCTGTGCACAAACACGGTATTGCATGCTGCGCAAAGCACTTCCCCGGCGACGGTACGGAAGAGCGTGACCAGCATCTGGTCATGGGATGCAACGACCTCTCGGTAGAAGAGTGGGAAAAGACATTCGGAAAGGTATACCGCGCTGTCTTTGAAGCAGGTGTCGAATCTGTTATGGTCGGTCATATCTGCCAGCCGGCGTGGTCAAAGAAACTGCGTCCGGGCATGAAGGACGAAGACATCATGCCGGCAACACTGTCACCGGAACTCTTACAGGATCTGCTGCGTGATCATCTGGGATTCAACGGTCTGGTATTAACAGACGCGTCCCATATGGCAGGACTTGCTTCCTCGGCGCCGCGTTCTGTACAGGTGCCTGGTGCGATCGCAGCCGGCTGTGATATGTTCCTGTTCTTCAACGATCCGGAAGAGGATTTCAACTATATGATGGACGGCTATAAGAAGGGAATCATTACCGAACAGCGTCTGGATGATGCACTGCACAGAATTCTCGGACTCAAAGCCAAACTCCGTCTGAATGAATATGTATGGCCGGACAAAGAAGGTCTCTCTGCTGTCGGCAGTGAAGAAGCCCATAAGGCTGCTGAAAAGGCCGCAGACATGTCCGTTACACTGGTCAAAGATACCCAGCACATCCTGCCGGTCGATCCAAAGGTACGCAGACGCGCAGCTCTCTACTATGTAGAAACAGCACCGGTCAGTTACCTCAACGGAACCGACAAGGCGAAACAGATCGTGATCGAAGAACTGGAGCGGGCAGGCTTTGAAGTGGAAGCGCATACCGATTACTATGAGATGGAAGCGGAAAAGATGTCTCCGGCAAATGCCTTCCGGATCATGGCTACGCCGTCTGTGGAAGAATTCAAAAAGAAATATGATATTGTATTCGTATTCGTTCATATGGCCGGTTATGCGAAAGAAAACAACGTGCGTCTTGTATGGTCTGCAGCGCACTCCAGTGAACTGCCGTGGTATGTGCACGAAGTACCGACAGTCGGCGTGTCGCTGAACTATACAAACCATCTGTACGACCTGCCGATGCTGAAAACATTCGTCAATGCTTATGCGCCGACACGCGAATATATTCGCGCGGCTGTAGAAAAGATCACCGGACAGTCTGAATTCAAAGGCAAGGCAAATGAGCTTGTCTGGTGCGGACGCTGGGACACAAGAAGATAACAGGAGGAAGCCATGACAGATCTATTGAAAGATTTTGAACCAAAACATGATCTGCTGGTCTGTATCGATTCCGACGGAACCGTATTTGACAATATGGAACTGAAGCATAAAGAGTGCTTCTGCCCGGCTGCGGTCAATGTATGGAAACTGCAGTCTGTATCCAAATACTTCCGGGAAGTCTGGGATTTCTACAACCTGTATGCCCGTACAAGAGGAATCAACCGGTTCCCGGGCATCGTCAAGTGTCTGGAAGAAAATGCAAAGCGTCCGGAAGTGAAAGAACGCGGCTATGTTCTGCCGGATCTTACCGAACTGAAGAAATGGACGGAAGAAACACCGGTGCTGGGCTGCGGCGCTCTGGAAGCGTATGCGGAAAAGACCGGTACGCAGGATCCCGCGATCCATCAGGCGATCGCATGGAGCCATGAGGTCGATCAGAATGTACGCCGTATCGTCCATGATCTTCCACCGCTGCCGTATGTCCGCGAAACACTGGAAAAGATCAGTGAATTCGCAGACATCGTCATCGTATCCGCAGCGACGCATGATGCCCTGGAAAGAGAATGGATCGCAAATGATCTGGTTTGTTATGTTACTGTGACAGCCGGTCAGGAACTCGGTTCCAAAGCAGAGTGCATCCGCAAGTCCATGGAAGGCAAATACAGCAGAGATCATGTACTGATGATTGGCGACGCTCCGGGTGACTATGAGTCCGCGGAAAAGAACGGCGTTATGTACTATCCGATCATTCCCGGACAGGAAACACAGTCCTGGAAACAGTTATATTCCGAATCGGCAGAACGTTTCCGTAACGGTACATATGCCGGGGAATACATGGATGCCCAGGTAAAGCGCTTCTTTGATTCACTGGCAGAAAAAGCGCCGTGGGAAGAATAAATCAATACTTATTACTCTGAGTCAATACGGTGTACACAATAGCCGGTGCTGTATTGCAGCATCGGCTTTGTCTGTATGCCGAATATAAGGAGAACATGTGATTGCACGAATCAATAACAGCTGTCTGTACAGTATCCCCGGCAAAGATCCCGGCACGGTCCGCTGGCTGGGCATTCCCTACGCAAAAGCACAAAGATGGCACCTTCCGGAAATGATCGACAACTATGGGGAAGAACTGCGGGCAGACCAGTATGGACCGGCATCCATACAGAGCAGGACGTTCATGCCGGAGAATAAAAGCAATCGGAAATTTTATTATCATGAATTCCGTGACCGCTGTGAATTCACCTACAGCGAAGACTGTCAGGTACTCAATATCTTTGCGCCGGAGAATGCCTCGCATTGCCCTGTCATCGTTTATATCCACGGCGGTGCGTTCATGGGCGGTTCTTCGGATGAGGAATGTTTCCGGGACCCTGTATGGCCGCGTGAGAATGTCATCGCGGTCACTCTGAATTACCGGCTGGGACCGCTGGGATTCTTCTGTGATCCAAAACTGAAAGAGCGGGACGGACACAGCGGGAACTACGGGATCTATGATATGCTTACTGCTCTGAAGTGGATCCATACGTATATTTCCGCATTTGGCGGTGATCCGGAAAACATTACGCTGATGGGACAGTCTGCCGGCGCACGAGCTGTTCAGGTACTGTGCTGCAGTCCGCTGGCGGAAGGACTCTTTCAGAAAGCAGTCCTCTCCTCCGGAGGGGGAGAAGGCAGCTGGATGAACAAGTGCGTTGCGGAAGAGGAAATGATGCCTCTCTGGAATGATCTGAAAAAGGCATGCGGCGCAGAAACACTGGAAGAGATGGAAAGATTATCTCCGCAGGAACTGTATGCCGGATTTGGAAGCCTGCTTGGAAAAGACTTCCGGAAGTACTTTGGATTATGCAATCCGGTCAGCGGGAATGAAGTGCTGCCGCAGAGTGTGGAAGAAAGGATCCGGAGCGGAAACGTTATGGATATTCCGTATCTGATCGGATCCAACGCCATGGATATGGATCCGCCGCAGATGCACAAAGATGCATGCGGCTATGCGTTCAGCCGCAAAACACCGTCCTATGCGTATCTGTTCAGCCGGCATCTGCCCGGTGATGATGCCGGAAGTTTCCACAGCAGTGATCTCTGGTACTGGTTCGGTACATTGCGGGAAGGCTGGCGTCCGTGGCAGAAGCGCGACAATGATCTGATGAACGAAATGACCGGATATCTGCTGGCATTTGCAAAAACAGGGGATCCAAACGGTGAAAACCGTATCACGTGGCCAAAGGCACAGGATGAAAAGATCCTGGTATTTGCGGATACGCTGACACGAATCGACGGACAGGATCCGGATGAACTGAAAGACGCGGCGGCGGTCATAGGTTGGTAACAATGAAAATCGATATTCATACACATACTTGCCTGAAACGCACACAGCGGGAAAAGAATGCATGGAATCCCAAAGCCGATTACTGCGCCGATCCGCAGGAGCTGAAACGCCATCTGCAGCAGCAGGGCATCACACACGCGATATTGATGTCCGGCGGTGAAACATCCCGGGGATGGATCGAAGGGAACGATACCGGAAGAACTGTCACCGCCCGGGATCCGGAATTTTTCTCCTGGATGTGTAATTTTGACAAGACTGATCCGGATACGGTCTATGATCGCATGGAGATGTACAAAAAACAGGGTGCGGTCGGTGTCGGAGAAGTCATGATCAATGAATGGATCGACAGCCCGATCCTTGAAAGCATCTTTACAGCGGCGGAAAAACTGCATATGCCGGTCACGTTCCACATGAGTCCTGAACCCGGTTATGCCTATGGTATCTGCGACAGAGGGGGCCTGCCGCTTCTGGAAGAGACGTTGAAAAAGCACCCGGAACTGACGATATTCGGGCACAGTCAGGTCTTCTGGCTTGAGATCTCTGCCGACTGTCCGAAAGAGGGCAATGAAGCACGCAGCGTTATGGGCAGAGGACCGGTCATCCGCCCGGGCAGGGTGGAAGAACTGTTTGAGACCTGTCCGAATCTCTGCGGTGATCTGTCCGCGTTCAGCGGTTCGATGGCGATCCTGCGCGATCCGGAGTATGGGATCTGGTTTCTGGAACGTTACCGGGACAGGTTATGCTACGCAACTGACACAACGAATCAATACGAAACATTCCCGCTGGGAGAGTATCTGGATCAGGCAGTCTCTTCCGGACGGCTCAGCCGAAAAGCATACAACAGTATCTGCTTTGAAAATGCCATCAAATACTTTGGCATACATATGGAGGAAAAATGAGAACGATTCTAACAATCAATGACGGCTGGAAATTTTGCAAAGAAGCAGAAATTCCATCTGTTTACCCGGAAGACTGGGAAAGCGTTGAATTGCCGCATACATGGAATGCTCTGGATGGGCAGGACGGCGGAAATGACTATTGGCGCGGCAGTGCGGTATATACACGCAGAATCGATACAGAACTGAAAGACGGCATGCGCATGTATGCGGATCTTCCGGCCTGCAACAGCAGCGGTGACGTCTTTGTGGATGATGTACTGCTGGCGCACCATGACGGCGGTTATTCCACATTCCGTGTGGATCTGACAGACGCGGTACGCAAAGGCGGAACACTGCTCAGTGTACGGGCAGACAACAGTCCGAGTGAGACGGTATATCCCCAGAATGCGGACTTCACATTCTATGGCGGCCTGTACCGCGGAGTAAATCTGATTCTTGTTCCGGAAACACACTTTGAACTGGTCAAAGACGGTACGCCAGGCATGAAGATCACACCGGTATGCAAAGGAAGCGACTATGAAGTGACCGTGGAAACATGGCAGAACGGCGGCACCGTTCGTGTCACGGTAAACGGAGAAACACAGACCGCGGAATCAACAGACGGTCATGCGCAGTTCACATTCCTGCTGAAAGACGCGCATCTCTGGGACGGACGCAGGGACCCATATCTGTACATGGCGGAAGCTGCCCTGTACAAAGAGGGGGAAGAAATGGACCGGATCGAACAGAAGTTCGGATGCCGTACATTCCGCATTGATGCCAATGAAGGCTTCTTCCTGAACGGCCGCAGTTATCCGCTGCGCGGTGTCTCCCGTCATCAGGACAGAAAAGGATATGGCAATGCCCTGACTGCGGCAATGCATGAAGAAGATTTCCGTTTGATCTATGAGATGGGTGCGACCAGCATTCGTCTTGCCCATTATCAGCATGCGCAGAAGTTCTATGAGCTTTGTGATGAATACGGAATCATTGCCTGGGCAGAGATTCCCTACATCTCAGAACACATGGCCGGCGGCCGTGAGAATACCTTCTCACAGATGCGGGAACTGATCACACAGAATTACAACCATCCGTCTATCGTTGTCTGGGGACTGTCCAATGAGATCACGATGCAGGGCATGAAAGAAGGAATGTACGAAAACCATATCGATCTGAATGACTTCGTACACCGCATGGATCCTTCGCGGCCGACAACAATGGCGCATGTGATGCTGCTGGACAAAGCAAGTGATTTCATTGATATCTCGGATGTCGGCGCATATAATCTGTATTTCGGCTGGTATGCGGAAGGACTGGAGAAAAACGATGAATTCCTGGACGAGACACACCGCCTTCATCCGGACCTGCCGCTTGGATTCACCGAGTACGGATGTGACACAAACCCGGCATTCCACTCTGCCAGACCGTCCCGCGGTGACTATACTGAGGAATACCAGATGGTCTACCATGAGTATATTCTGAACATGATCGAACAGAGACCCTGGCTGTGGTGCACCTATGCATGGAATATGTTCGACTTCGCTGCGGACGCGCGAAACGAAGGCGGTACACCGGGTGTGAATCAGAAGGGTATCGTGACGATGGACCGCAAGATCTTAAAAGATGTTTACTTCCTGTACAAGGCATACTGGTCCGATGACCCGTTTGTTCATGTCTGCGGCAGACGCTTTACGGATCATGCGGAAGATACCGTACAGATCACAGTGTATTCCAATGAACCGGAAGTCTCTCTGTATAAAGACGGCACATTGCTTGAAACACAGAAGGGAAGCCGCATTTTCCGCTTCTGTGTACCGATCACGGAAAAGCATACGATCGAGGCGCGTACGGCACATGGTCAGGATCGTATTGAGATCCGTCATACGGTGGAACCTAACCCCGCATATATCTATGACGGGCCGAGCATTCTGAACTGGTTCGATTCTTCCGGGCTGAAAGAAGACTGCTATTCCCTGCGGGATAAGATCATGGATCTTGTGAAGAATTCGGATGCGCGTAAAGTTGTCCTGCGGGCAGTGAATACCGAAAGCCCGGGAGAGGATCCGATCCTGAAAGAGTTCCGTTCCGATCTGAGCAGACTGGATACCTGTGAGATGGATCTGGAACACTTCCTGGATCTCGCCGGTGAGAATATCAGTATGAATATCCGCCGCTCGATCAATAACATCCTGCAGAAAATCAGAAAATAAACGGTGATGGAAGTCCGGAGAGAGGTTCTCCGGGCTTTTCTGTTATGATGAAAAAAAGGAGATGCCTATGGATCTGCGTGTACTGCAATATTTCCTGGCGGTTGCACGGGAAGCGAGTTTTTCCCGGGCAGCGGCAGTCATTCATATTTCCCAGCCGACATTATCCCGGCAGATCGCGGAACTGGAAGAAGAACTCGGTAAAAAACTGTTTGTACGGGGCACCAGGACGCTTACTCTGACTGCCGAGGGACAGCTGCTCGAGAAGCGTGCCCGGGAACTGCTCATGCTGGCGGAAAAAACAGAAGCGGAAGTCCGGGCAGGGAATGACGATGTCAGCGGCGATATCTACATCGGAGCCGGGGAGACGTACGGTGTTCATACCATTACGCAGGCATTCCGGAAACTGCAGGAAGAATATCCGGACGTCTATCTGCATATTTCCAGCGGCGACCGGCGGGACCTGTCCTGGCAGCTGGACAACGGACTGATCGATCTGGCGCTTGTCTTCGGCAGTGTGGACCATGCCCGCTATGAATGCATCACTCTGCCGCACCAGGACCGGATGGGCATCTATATGCGGAAAGAGGATCCGCTGGCATCAAAAAAGCAGATCATTCCGGAGGAAGACCTGCTGGACCGGCCGCTGATCATCAACCGGGAGAGCGGGGATGAACTCATACCCGGTGTCAGTATGCATCTGTTCCGAATCGTCGGAACCTATAATCTTCTGTATAACGCATCGCTGATGGCGGAGGACGGACTGGGATATGTTGCCGGTCTGGAATACATTATTCATACCGAAGGGACAGACCTTGTATTTGTTCCGTTTGAGCCGGAAGACCGCCGGAGCATGTATCTGATCTGGAAGAAATATCAGATCCTGCCGCGGCACATCGCATTATTCCTGGAAGAGATCCGAAAGATGGTGTAGATCACCGTCTTTTTCAGTCTTTCAGCAGGAAGCCGGCCGCAGCCAGCACGATATAAAGGATGCCGCACAGCAGGAACTGGCCGTTCAGTGTATCTGCGAAGATACTGAGCAGTGTGCCGGCATAAGGCGCGATGAAAGCACCCAGACCCTGGAAGACCAGAATGACAGTCGTACCGGTCGCCGCAAAGGACGCAAAGCGCGTGGATACTCTTTCCTGCAGGAACGGAACGAAAGCAAGATAACCGAAGCCGAGCAGGAAGGCGGCAATCATCATCGCAAACTGCGAAGAAGAAATATATGCCAGAGCGAAGCCGGCTGCGCAGATCAGATAGAATGCCGGCAGACTGAACTGTTTCAGGATATTCTTCATCTTTCCGTAAATATATCCGGCGATCAGAGAACCGGCAGAGATGCACATGACGAGCGTCGAGCCGATGGAAGAACCGCTGATGGATTTCTCCGCCGCCAGAGTGGAGCACTTGACCACAAACACAGTCGCCAGAGCGACGGAGACAAAGGTCAGCAGTCCCAGGCCGATCAGACGGATCCATTCCTGTGCGGAATGCGCATCCGCGGTCGTGGAAGCGGTCGTGCGGATCGATCCGACATGGGGAATGAAGATCAGTACAGCCGCAAATACCAGGAAGCCGAAGAGATAGACCAGGAACGAGGCATGCCAGCTTACTGCCAGCAGTCTGCCGGCAATAAACGCTGTAACAAGGGAAGCGAGGCCGCCGGCACTGCCCTGCAGACCGATCATGGAAGAGCGTTCGTCGCCTTCAAAGAAGAAAATGATCAGGATGAGCATGGCGGACGTGATCAGACCGCAGCCGAATCCGAAGATCCCTCTGGCCGCAAGAATCAGCCAGATGTTGTTCAGAATGACCGGCAGAGTGCCGAAGACCCCGGCGATCAGGGAACCCAGCAGAACGATCCGCTTATAGCCGATGGCAGATGCGATCTTCGAAGAGAAGAGCACTGCCAGCATGGAGAACAGGGAAGGGATCGTTGTGACCAGTTCGATCAGAACGAGCGGGGTGCCGCTCAGATCGGCAGCCATAGCGGGAATATTTCCGGCGATCGCGTTGAGGGAAGCTGTTACGAAGCAGCAGGAGAGGATCGCGAGTTTCAGCACAAGGTTCTTTTTCATATCCGTACCATCCTTACAGGCATACTATAAACGGGATGCATAAATATTTGAAATATCAATATAAAATAGATATCTATTCGCAATATGAATAGATATCCTGCTTGACCGTTCATGCGGAAAAATGGCACAGTAACAGAAGAAGATGATGAAAAGGCAATTATGTACGAAGTATCTGCCGTACATAACAGAAAGGAGACCGCAGAAATGCTGTATGACAAAACAATGCGCGCAGCTGCGTATATCCGCGAAAAGACCGCGTACCGTCCGCAGATCGCTGTGATCCTGGGAAGCGGACTCGGCAGTCTCGGCGAACAGCTGCAGGAACCGGACTATATTCCGTATGCGGACATTCCCGGCTTCCCGGCTTCGGCGGTGGCGGGACACGCCGCAAGATTCGTATTCGGAAAACTGGAAGGAAGAGAGATCGCCGTCATGCAGGGACGCTTTCATTACTACGAGGGACTGTCCATGCAGGAGGTCTGTTTCCCGGTGTACGTTCTGCATGCACTGGGTGTTGAGACGATCGTGATCACCAATGCGTGCGGCGGGATCAATACGGAGTTTTCTCCGGGAGATCTGATGCTTATCGAGGATCATATCAATCTGATGGGCGTCAATTCCCTGATCGGTCCGAATGATGAGCGCTTCGGCCTGCGTTTTCCCGACATGACCGAAGTATATGACCGGGCACTGCGCAGACTCACACTGGATACGGCGAAAGAACTGGATATTCCTCTGCAGCAGGGCGTCTATGCGCTGTTCAGCGGACCGTGCTATGAGACGGCTGCGGAGATCCGCGCTTACCGGGCGTTCGGAGCCGACGCAGTCGGCATGTCCACCGTTCCCGAGGCGACGGCTGCGAATTATCTGGGCATGCACGTGCTGGGTATTTCGTGCATCACCAACATGGCGACCGGCATCGCGAAGAAAGCGCATTCCCATGAAGCGGTGCTTGCGGCGGCGGAAAGAAGCGGTGAAAGATTCAGCCGGCTGCTGAAAGAAGTGCTGCTGCGCATGCCGCTGTTATAGCAGGGGAAGGATATACAGGTGCCGGGAGTTTCCGGCATATGGATAATGATGGAGGAGAACCGGCATCGCGGCTGTCTCCTTTTTATTATTTCTGCCATGAAGAATTCCATACATATTCTTGTGAATAAAAAAACATGGATGTTGAAATTTTCCATGTTTTTACATTTTTTCTGAAAACGTTTTCATTTATAAATTTTCCATATTTGGGAAAATTTGCCTTTCTGAGAAGGAATAATAGATACAACTATCGATTATTGTCCGTCGGAACGGCGTGCCCACGGGACGCGGCCTTCGACCGGCGGCTCTTCATAGAAGCGGGCAGTATGGTCACGGTTCGTATTATTCCACTTATCAAAGCCGAGGGGATGGATGTGATCGCCGTATGTGCAGTCTTCAAATACACACAGTCCGTAATCACGCCACGGCCGCGCCAGATAGATGCTGGCTTTTGATACAGAAGGCTCAGCGGTGAAACGGCAGCTGCGGAAACGGAAGCCTTCCGTCTGCTCAGGCGCGTGGGCAGGAGCGGCAGCGTATCCGACATCACGTGCATCAAAGACCGAGCGGATCTCACAGTGGTCGAACAGTGCTTCGCCGCATCCGAATATAAAATCGACCGTTCCTTCGATCAGACAGTCCGTATAGACCTGATGACAGCACTTACGTGCCCTCAGATCATCCATAAGGAAGCCTTTATACCGCTCGATCAGGTCGTCGGGCAGGGGTCCGGCGAACAGCGTGTCCTGGGTGGAAGTGAGCCGGCACCGGTTCATATGGAAGTCATCGCCGTATACGGTGAGTGCTACTTCCTGCCCTTTGGTCTCCGGATGAAGAGAGTCATTCACGATGGAAAGATCCTCGATCGTCACGTGGTCACTGACGACGGCAAGCGTCCAGGTACGGAAGGTATTGTATTCCTTTCCGTCTCCCGCAATCTTGTTTGCGTAGTCGTCCCATACGATCACCGTGCGGTCCATTCCGGCTCCGCGGATCGTCAGACCGGGAACACGGATCTTGCTTTTTATTCTGTACGTACCCTCGGAGAGTTCCAGAACATCTCCGGGTCTTGCGTTGTCAAATACTTTCTGCAGATTGTCCTGCGCATTTATTTTCATACTTTCACCTGATTCTGTAATTTACATAATTCAGTATATCGGACAATTTTATCCATGAGTGAGAAGAATTGGAAAAAGTCGGTTTTGACCATATTTTGCATTGTTTTATCCATGTACTTTAAAGGCGTCGCTACCGATAATTAACTTAGTTATTTGTGACATTTGTCTATTCACTGACGGTATGGGGATGCCGTTCAGAAAGAATTCAGAAGATATATATACGAAGATACAGGGTGGAAAATGCAGCGACAGAGAACATTAGAAGAATACAGAACGATTGATCTTGCATTACTGGCGTTCATTCTTGTCGTCTGTGAGTTCATCACCGTAAAGGCAGCAAATTCCTGGTTTCCGGGACAGCCGTATACCGTATCGCTCGCCGCGACCGTGACAGCGATCGTATACATGCGCTGGGGATACTGGGGCTGCTTTCATGCGTTTCTTGCCGGTACAGCTTTCTGTATGGCATCAGGTGCAGCGCTGAATTCCTACATTGTGTACTGCTGCGGAAATCTGCTTTCCGTACTGGCAGTGCCGCTTCTGCTGAAAATAGGAAAAGAAAAAGCGCGCACCGGTTCGTTTGGCCTTATCTTCCCGCTGCTGGTTCTGCTGCTCATGCAGTCGGGGAGGGCGCTGATCGCACTTCTGCAGGGTGCTTCACCTGCGAGTGTTATCGGTTTCTATACAACGGACAGCATTTCCATGCTGTTCACATTCACAGTGATCTGGATCGCCAGAAGACTTGATGGCATCTATGAAGATCAAAAGCACTACTTGCTTCGCCTTTCCGCTAAGGAGAAAGCAGAAAAAGGAGGTTCATAATGAAGGCTAAGGCGGCAGATTTTCTCATCTATGACAAAGAAACAGGGGGGTACAGGGTCGACCCGGAACAGGCGGTGCGCGACGATGTAGAGAAGCACTACTGGCGTCACGTACTGCTTACCGTAGCCAAGGACTGGCGTCTGTATCTGATGCTGATCCCGATGATTCTTGTATTCCTGTTTTGGCGTTATTTCCCGATGTACGAGTTACTGGGCTGCTTCAAGGTATCCGACAACGTACTGCCGGTATCACAGCAGCTGTTCTCGGGATTCTCGTACTTCAAACGACTGCTGTTTGCAGGAGACGGCCTCTCCACTGACTTCTGGAGAGCGCTGCGCAACACGTTCCTGCTCAGCTTCTACGGACTGTGCTTCGGATTCCCGATTCCGATCGTCCTGGCATTATTCTTCAACGAAGTTCGTTCGAACATCGCTCGAAGCGTATTCCAGGTCCTGACGTATCTTCCGAAGTTCATGTCGACAGTCGTCATGGCATCGCTCGTTACGATGCTGGTCAAGCAGGGTTCTCTGACAACCAGTATGGGTATCGTCAGCCGGTTCCTTGCAAACATTGGTCTGATCAGCCAGGAAGTGGCGAATGCGGGTCTTCTCAATAATCCTGCATACTTCCGCTCCATCTATCAGATCAGCGGTATCTGGGAGGGCGCAGGCTACGATTCCATCGTATTCTTCGCGGCGATCATTGCGATCTCACCGACCAGCTACGAAGCAGCACAGATCGACGGCGCTGACAAGATGGCTCAGATGCGCTACGTCGTACTGCCGAGCATTCTGTCCACGATCGTTATCATGCTTATCACACGTATCGGTCATCTTCTGAATGTCGGTTACGAAAAAGTATTGCTGCTGTACAACACAAAGACATATATGACAGCTGATGTCGTCTCGACCTTCGCTCACCGCAACGGTATGGGATCCGGTGCCGGCACAGGCATTGCGGCTGCCGCAGAAATGATGAACAACGTAATCGGAATGCTGCTTGTCATCGGTGCAAACAAGATTGCCAAGACCGCTTCCAACACGTCGCTCTACTAACGGGGGAATTTCATGAAAAGAAAACTTGAAATCTCAGAACTGATCTTTAAGATCCTGAGCTACACGATGCTGACTGTGTTTGCTCTGTGCTGCCTGTATCCGTTCGTCTATGCGATCAGCGCTTCCATAAGCGGTCGTACAGCCGTCGAATACGGTTCCGTCGTTCTGTTCCCGAAGGACATCCAGTTTGACGCATTCAAGAGAATGTTCAATGACAACATGTTCTGGAACTCCTATTCCAACACACTGTTCCTGACACTGTTCGGTACACTGTGGTCCATGCTGGTTGCCATTCTCGGTGCATATGCGCTGTCCAAGAAGAGACTTCTGTTCAGAACATTCTTCAACTTCTTCCTGGTATTCACCATGTGGTTCTCTGCCGGTATCGTTCCGCAGTATCTGAACTACCTGGCTACAAAGGATGTATTCAATTCGATGGGAATTATGGATGACAAGTGGCTGGTCGTTATCGCAATGGGTATGGCTGCCATGAACATCATCCTCCTGCGTAATGCGTTTGAAGGCGTACCGTCCGAGATCGAGGAAGCAGCGATCGTAGACGGTGCAACTGAACTGCAGGTCCTGAAGCAGGTCTACCTGCCGATGAGCAAATCGACGATCGCTACCGTAGCACTGTTCTTCGGTATTTCCAGATGGAACGGTTACTTCTGGGCAAGACAGATGATCTCCAACCAGAACGAACATCCACTGCAGGTATTTATCCGTCTGCGTCTGGAACAGTTCACGGATCCGGAAGCAATGGCCGGATGGAACGAATCCTATGCAAGTGACTCCGTCATCTACGCGCTGATCATCTGCTCGATCGTTCCGATCCTTATCATCTATCCGTTCATCCAGAAATACTTCGCCAAGGGCGTTAACGTCGGTGGTGTCAAGGAATAATCCTCACGCTGGCGCACAATACAATTAAGAAAAAATTGGAAGGAAAAAATATGAAAAACATTAAAAAAGCAACAGCAGCTCTCCTCAGCCTTATGCTTCTTGCAGGCTGCGGCCCGAGCATTAACGTTGATCCGGGCAACCAGGGCGGAAACGAAGGAAGCACACCGTCCGGTGACCAGACAGCATCTGAACTCGTATACGAAGCCGGCACAGTACTGCGCATGGCTACAGGTTACAACTCCGCAAAGACAGGTCTCTTCTTCGATGCAGAGACAGCCGGCAACGGTATCACACTGGCAGACGGCAACACATACAACACAGGCGATCTGAAGCCGACCTGGCAGCAGGTTGAAAAAGAACTGAATGTCAAGTTCGAAGACAAATACCAGGGCAACAGCGCTGCAAAAGAATTCGAATACTGGAAAGAGCGTCTGAGTGAAGTTGACATGGTCTCCGGTACAGCATCTCTCCTGACAGAGAATGGTGAAGCAGGAAGCCTGATCAATATCGCTGACTATCTGGACAAGATGCCTCACTTCAAGGCATATCTGGATGCCAACCCGATCGTTCGTCTGTCCATCACAGGCAACACAGACACAGGCGCATTCTACTTCAGCCCGTATTTCGACGGTGTCAACGATATCGAGCGTATGCCGCTGATGCGTGTTGACTGGGTCGAAAAACTCCTCGACGGTGACGGTGAATTCTCCGCATCCGCAAGCAAGGCTCTGGCAGCAGCTGTTTATCAGCCGTACATGCCGACATCCGGAAAAGTAGAAGTTGATGTCGTTAAGGCAGACGGAAGTGCTGTTGAAAAAGTTACAAAGGACTATGATGCAGCAGGCAACATCGTTGCCAACATGAACGCAGCAGGTTCCCTCGACGGTGTCGCAGCTGTCAACATGTTCCGTAAATATATCGATGAAGCTTACGGCGGATACTATGGAACAAAGCGTTCCGACCTGTTCGTTGGTCAGAATGCAGCCTGGGATGCAGACGAACTCGTAGCTCTGCTCCGCTGCGTCGTTGCCAATCCGCAGACACTCAACGGCACAGACACAGTTCAGGGTCTGTTCTCCAGAGAAGATGACAACAACGCCCGCCGTTACGACATCGTTCGTTTCGCAGGCCACCTCTTCGGCGTTCGCGGTCTTGAATCCAGACAGGACTACCTGTATGTCGGTACAGACGGACAGCTCCACGATGCAAGACAGGACGAAGAAACCTATAAGGCACTCGAACGTATGAATGCTATGGCTCAGGAAGGCCTGATCTCCAAGGCATTCATGGATATGTCCACAGAAAACTCCGGTACATATCTCGAAAACGACCTCGGCTTCATGCACTATGACTACAACCAGACACAGACGATCCTGAACGAAACAAAACTCCAGAAGGATCAGGGTGAAAAGTACATGGCAGTCATGATCCCGGTTGCTCGCTGGTATGACGGTTCCAACGCTGACGGCGTTTACATGCACTTCACAGAGTCCTGGCGTTCTGTTAAGACAGACGGTTGGGGAATCTCTAAAGCTGGCGTAGGCAGCGACGAGAACAAGCTGAATGCAGCTCTTGCACTGATCGACTTCGCTTACACAGATAAGGGTATGATCCTCCTGAGCTACGGCCCGGATGCATTCATCAAGACAAAGGCTGACGGCAGCTACGAAACATTCGACTTCAACGGCAAAGAGATGCCGGTCATCGCTGATGCGACAAAAGAGTCTCTGTGGGAACTGGCTTCCGGCAACTACACGAACTTCGCTAGATACTACCTCGGCTCCACACTGTCTTTCGTTAAGAACCAGGCATTTGAATACCAGTGCACAACTGACATCGGTCAGGAAGGCGCAGGCCACATCTCCAGAGCGATCGCTCTTGGTGTTATCAAGCATCCGGAACTCGCTCTTGCTTCCAACAGCTGGTACACATCTGTTCCGACAGTTCTGCCGACAACAAGTGTTGAAAACTCCACGATCAACGGCTACACAGAGCTGACAGAGAAGTTCTCCACCGCAAAGGGCGGCGACAACCTCCTCATTCACCTGATCGTTGAAGGCTATTCTGCTGATCCGTCCATCAAGGATTCCGCATCCGCAGTTACAACACTGAAGGACACATGGAAAGCAGGCCAGTACCTCTCCATTAAGGAAGGCGCTTGGCAGCGTGACGTTGACTACTTCAAGTCCCACTGATCAAAACTGACAAATCTATACTTCTCCCGGGGAGTTCATCTCCCTGGGGGGAGGATCTTTGACTGAAAAGAGAACAGTGAATGAATCCCCTCAGCGCTGTTCTGAAAAAAAAGAGAAGGGGACAGAAAGGAGAGTATGAGACATATCCCTGAAGGATGCTGTACTCATACAGGGTCACCATGTACAAGAAACAGTTGACTGTGCAGCGCATCTTATGCTTTGCTGCAATAATCGCAAGTGCGATCGTATTCCTGTATGCACTTGGGATCATGACCGACCTTTATGACTGCCTGTACGATACGATGAGAAATCCGAATAATATCACACAGACGGATGTGCCGGGTTCGATCGTTTACTACAATATGCAGGCATTCAATAAAGTGTTCCTCAATTACAGTATTGTGCTGATCATACTGGCTGCTTTTCTGTTCATCACAAATACACACTCACGCCGTAAATACTACATCGGCAATTATGCTGCTACAGGTATCTTCGCTGTCGCGTCGGTTTATCTTTCCGTCTTCGCCCACATCTACATCCAGATCTTCAAGGGCCAGTGGAAACAGGTAGACTTTGCGGCACTGAAAACGCATTCCGATATGTGGGGAACACTCTATACAGAGTCCACATTCTGGTTTGACATTCATTATCTCGTATTTGCAGTTCTGCTGATCGTTGCGGTGCTTCTCGTTGTGAATGCGGTATGGAAATACCGTCTGATGAAAGAAGAAAACCAGCTGATCGAAGAAGGAAGGAGAGTTCTGGAATGACACAGGATGAACGTACGATCGCCCGCGACCGGATGAGGTTCATTAAGAACACACAGTCCTCAAGACTTTGCTATCTTGGAATTCTGTTCGACGTCTTCTTCTTTGTAAACATTTTCAAATCTGACGTCGGCACTTACTACTACAACATCAAGATCGGTGCTTCGATCGTTTACAATCTGATCTTCCTTCTGATTGCATTCCTTGCTTCGGAAGGCGTAAAGAACTACAAAAAAGAATATTCATACGCACTGTTCGCTCTCGGTGCGATGCAGTTCGTCCGTATCTTCATCATTCCGATGCAGGCACACGGCGCAACGATCGATGTTGACAATGTCGCTACCGGTGTCATGGGCAACGGTCAGTTCACGACTGTCATCATCTATCTGGTCATCTCCGGCCTTGCACTGCTTGCGGCAGGATACATCAACCTGAAGAAATACAACGAACTGAGTGAACACCTGAAGTCCATCGGTGAGACCGCATAGGAGATTAAGTTATGGCACAGTTAAGCTTACAGCATATCGATAAAATCTACGATAACAATGTACAGGCAGTCTATGACTTTAATCTGGAGGTCAAAGACGGAGAATTGATCGTTCTCGTCGGTCCTTCCGGATGCGGAAAATCCACCACTCTGCGTATGGTAGCCGGTCTTGAAGATATTTCCAAAGGCAAACTTCTGCTGGACGGAAAAGACATCACAGATGCTCCGGCAAAAGACAGAGATATGGCAATGGTCTTCCAGAGCTATGCTCTGTACGGTCATATGACGATCTATGAAAACATGGCATTCTCCCTTACACTCCGTAAGGAAAACCCGAATGTCATTCACAAGAAGGTACTTGCAGCGGCAGAGATCCTCGGACTCACAAGCCAGCTGAACAAGAAGCCGGCACAGCTCTCCGGCGGACAGAGACAGCGTGTTGCGATGGGACGTTCCATCGTCCGTAACCCGAAAGTCTTCCTGTTCGACGAGCCGCTGTCCAACCTGGACGCAAAGCTGCGCGGATCCACAAGACGTGAGATCCTGCTTCTCCACAAGCGCCTGAAGGCTACAATGCTCTATGTCACACACGATCAGACAGAAGCTCTGACACTGGCTGACCGTATCGTATGTATGTCCATGGGTCATGTACAGCAGGTCGGTACACCGCTCGAGCTGTACGATTCCCCGGCAAACATCTTCGTTGCAAGTTTTATCGGTCTTCCGCCGATGAACTTCTTCGATGTCACTGTAAACGGCGCAAAGCTGAAAGGAAACGGCTTCGAAGTTTCTCTGACAGACGAAGAGCAGAAAACACTGGCAGCTTACCAGGGCAAAGAGATCGTTCTCGGTGTCCGTCCGGAAAACATCATTCTCGGAAACGACATCAACGCAACGGTAACGATGAACGAGAACCTCGGTATGAACACGCTGGTACACGGCTATATCGGACAGAATACCAATGTACATCTGACCGCCAAACTCAAGGGCTGGTTCGATTACAGCAACGGCGATACAGCGACCTTCTCGTTTGACAGAAAGCACTTCTTTGACAAGGAAACAACGAATGCGATCCGCGGAGGTAATGTATGAAAAAGCAAAATGGCGGCCTGAAAGAACTCTGGAGAAAGTTCCTCGTAGCTCTGAAGCGCAAACCGTTTAATATCCCTCTTACAGCACTGGTGATCACATTCCTGTATTATGCTATGCATCTTTCGTCCGTATCCAATACGACCGCAAAGATCCAGGGAACAGGCATGGGCCTTGCAGGCTTCTGCACGATGCTGTTCTCCATCCTGTCTTACATGGCATTCATCAATGCATTCCAGTACCGCAAACCTGTGAATAAGCTAATGCTCGGCGTCCTGCTTGCAATGTTTGCAATCATTGCATTCGCTGATTACTACTATCTGCAGCAGATCTACAGCGCTCTCACACGTGCTGTAAACCCGATCACAGTTACACAGAATACGATCTATATCGCATATGCCGAATACTATCTGAGAATACATCTGATCCTTCTGGCAGTCACAGTTGTCCTGATCGCTCTGCTTCCGGTCTATTCGAAAGCTCTGCGCAAGATCAAGACATCCATCGAGGTCGAAGACAACGGTACTCTCGGAGCAATCGACATTTCCGAGGAATAATTATCAGTTCAGTACATACAGCGGACAGTCAGCCATGCTAACTGTCCCTGCTGTATGCGCGCAGGAGTATTCATGAGCAAAAAAAAGAAGCATATAAAACCGGAAATTGAAAAAGAGGCAGATTATTACAAACTGAAAAAAAATGCCGTTCAGGAACTGGTTGAAGCAAACGAAGAAAACTCACCGGTCGTGTCGGAGGAGGAACTCAGAAAGTACTATTCAAAATCCAAACTCAATATTCCGCAGTGGGCGAAGATGCTGTTCATCAAGTTCTGGTTTGCCGGTGCAGTATGTTTCTTCTTCATCTGGGGTCTGGGGCTGTATATGGCAGACGTACTCGATACGCTGTTTGTTACAGCCATAGCGATGGGAATCGTCACAGACCTGCTCACCAACAATGCTCTGCGTTTCTTTGAACGCACGGAAGGCGAAAATGAACGGTGGATCATGGTGACAAAGAAGGGATTCAGCAGTTTCTTTCTGAATATTTTCTATTCATCCCTGGTGCTGTTCTTCGTCTATTCCATCTATTCAATGATCAATGCCGCTGCTGCAGCGGCTTCGGGACAGCCGGACAAAGTAGTGCTCGGTGTCGAACCGCTCCTGTTCGGACTGTTCTATCTCTTAGTTGATCTCATGTTCATTGAGGTCAAGCATTTCATCTCTGGTGTAATTGCCAAAGTGAAACAGGGTGCGCAGTAAGGAGGAACGAAATGATCCACTGTTTATATGCCGGAAGCAGTTCAGTCTGCTTTGAGTTTGAAAATACATCTCCTTATTACAACCCGCAGGAATATACCGTAAAGCTGGAAGGCGAAACGGTATACTCCGGCAATGAAAATGTATTTTCCTTATTTGGTCTGAGACCGGAAACTGACTATGAAGCAGAGATCTGCTTTAAAGACAGTACAGAGAAAGTGCAGTTCAGAACTGCAGCAGAAACATGCTGTGTGAACATCCGTGAGTTCGGTGCACTGGGTGACGGCGTCAACGAAGATACCGCAGTGATCCAGGCAGCGATCAATATGATCCCGGACGGCGGCAGACTGTATTTCCCGAAGGGAACCTATCTGACAATGCCGCTTACACTGCGCAGCCGTATTACGATCGAACTGGATGAAGGAGCGGTGCTCCTCGGTTCGACCGACCGGACGCGCTATCCGATCATCCCGGCGACAGTAACAGATGCGCAGGGAAAAGAGACTCCGTTTGCCGGCTTCGAAGGTATTGAAGAGCCGTGTTACCAGTCGCTGATCCAGGGCGCATATGTTACGGATGTTGCAATCGTCGGCAAAGGAAAGATCGACGGCAACGGACAGAACGGGGACTGGTGGAAGGAATTCCGCAATTTCCCGGCAAAGCGTCCGCGCGCCATCTTCCTGAACCGGTGCCGCAATATCACGCTGCACGGAATCACCGTAGCAAACAGCCCGTCGTGGCACCTGCATCCGTATTTCTCTGAGAATATCCGGTTCCTCGATGTGTTTGTGACCGCCCCGAAGATTTCCCCGAATACCGACGCCATTGATCCGGAAAGCTGCCGGAACGTTGACATCATCGGCTGCAGCTTCTCCGTAGGAGATGACTGCATCGCGGTGAAATCAGGCAAGTTCGATATGGCCCGGAAATACAAGGTTCCGGCCCAGGATCACACGATCCGCAACTGCCTGATGCAGTTCGGGCACGGCGCACTGACACTGGGAAGCGAACTGTCTGCGGGCATCCGCAATGTTTCGGTAACACAGTGTGTGTTCCGCGAAACAGACAGAGGCCTGCGTATCAAGACAAGACGCGGCAGAGGAAAAGACAGCATTATCAATGAAGTCGTGTTTGACAATATCCGCATGGAGAAGGTCAAGACACCGATCGTAATCAATATGTGGTACAACTGCGTGGATCCGGATGCACATTCGGAATACGTATGGAGCCGCAAAGCACTTCCGGTCGATGACAGGACTCCGCATATGGGACACTTCGCATTCCGCAATATGGAATGTGTGGATGTCGAAGCGGCGGCCTGCTGGATCGACGGTCTGCCGGAAAGTCCGATCGAGAAGGTCGAACTTGAGAATATCAGCGTTACGTTCGCCGAAGATGCAAAGCCGTTTGTTCCGGCAATGCACGAATTTGCCGAACCGACATGCCGTATGGGACTCTATCTGGACAATGTGAAAGAAGTGACCGTACAGAATGTGACGCTGAAAGGCACGGAAGGGGAACCTGTCATTGCCCAGCACTGCGGGGAAGTGACATTAAAGGAGTTTAACGCATGACCGATTACAGCAGAATCGATGCCTATGTACTGCGGTTAGTTGAGGAATCCACACCGGAAAGAACGATGTGGAATCTCGAAAAGCTGCGGGAAGGCAAAAAAGGAAACTGGAATTACATTGACGGCTGTATGCTTACAGCTCTCATGGAAATGACAAGGATTACCGGCGATGAACGCTATGCGGAATTTGCGGAAAAAGTCGCAGATTACTATGTACAGGAAGACGGTTCGATCCTGACGCTGGAACCGGAAAAGGCAAACCTGGATGACATCAACGAAGGAAGAGTCCTGTTTGAACTTTACCGCCGTACAGGGAAGGAAAAATACCGCCTGGCTGCCGGTACGCTGCGCAGAATGCTGGAAGTACAGCCGCGTACATACGAAGGCAACTTCTGGCACAAGGCAATCTATCCGAATCAGGTATGGCTGGACGGCATCTATATGGGACAGCCGTTCATGGCAATGTACGATATGAACTTCGGCAGTAAGGACTGCAGCGATACCATCTCTCAGATCCTGAATGTTGAGAAACGCATGCGCGACGCGAAGACAGGCCTGTACTTCCACGGCTACGACGCTTCGAAGAAAGCGTTCTGGGCAGACCCGGAAACCGGCTGTTCCAGAAACTTCTGGCTGCGTTCTCTCGGCTGGTTTGCCGTAGCGATGGCAGACCTGATGGAGATCATTCCGGACGGTGAACAGCACGCAGCGCTGGTACCGGTGTTTACCGGTCTGATGTCCTCCATCCGCAGTTATGCGGATGAGGAGACCGGCATGTACTGGCAGGTACCGGATCAGCCCGGAAGAGAAGGCAACTATCTGGAAACAAGCGGAAGTGCAATGATGGCATACGCAATGCTGAAGGGAAGCCGGCTCGGCATCCTGGACGCTTCCTATGCAGAACTCGGTGAAAAGACGTTCAACGGCATTATGGACCGCTATCTGACATTTACAGAGAACGGACTGAATCTGGGCGGGATCTGCCTTGTGGCAGGACTTGGTCCGGAGAACAACCGCCGTCGTGACGGATCCTATGAGTATTACATTTCCGAACCGATCGTAGAAAATGACGCGAAAGGTGTTGCACCGTTTGTACTTGCTTATACAGAAGTGAAACGCCGTAACAACGGATAAAGAGTATACGGATGAATGACATTATCTATGTTGGAAAACATTCGCAGACCTATTCCGTTTCAAAACATCTTCATCAGAACTGGGAACTGATCTACTGCACGTCCGGAAAGGGAGAACTCATTTTCCCGGACCTTAAACTCAGTTATGCGGAAGACAGCCTCACAGTCATCCCTCCGATGATTCCGCATACAAACCGCAGTGAGACTGGATTTACGAATATTCATGTGATCATGTCAGACTGTACGCTGAACTTTGATCGGCCGATCATTCTGTCAGACCGCAAGAATGAACATCTTCGTAACGCATTTTCCGCAATGTTCTACTACTATTCTACCAACCAGCCTGAAAGCGTATCGATCCTGCCCATATACAGCCAGCTTGTCATATCCCTTGTGGAAAGCATGGTTAACGGCGAGGGGAAGTACAGTGAGATTGTTCGGCAGATCACCGACAGCATACTGAAGAACTTTCCGGATCCGAATTTCGATCTGAACAGTTCTCTGCAGACATTCTCATTCAGTACAGAATACCTTAAAAGGATGTTCAAACAGGAAATGGGAATGACACCGAGACAGTTTCTGACCGAGAAGCGTCTCGAAAATGCCGCGAAGAATCTTCTGACCGGCGGCGAAAGCAACAATATCACGCAGATCGCCCGCCAGTGCGGATTCAGCGATCCGCTGTATTTCTCAAAACTGTTCAAGAGCAGGTACGGTGTCTCTCCGAAAAACTACAAAAAGGAAAGCACTGTTATGACCGGCGGCGACTCGGACAGTACAAAAGTATTTATCTAGAACACATTATGAACAGTCATATAAACATACGCTAGGAGGCGATATTCTATGGCATACATAACACTGAAAAACATCAATAAGATCTATCCGAACGGATATCACGCAGTTCATGATTTCAATCTTGAGATCGACAAGGGCGAGTTCATCGTATTCGTCGGTCCGTCCGGATGCGGAAAATCAACGACACTGCGCATGATCGCCGGTCTTGAGGATATTTCCAATGGTGATTTCCTGATCAATGGTAACCGTGCAAATGAACTTGGTCCGCGTGAGCGTGAGGTAGCGATGGTATTCCAGAGCTACGCTCTGTATCCGCAGATGACCGTATTCGATAATATTGCCTTCGGCCTGACACTGCAGGGTGTTGACGAAGAAGTCATCGAAGAAAAAGTTAAGAAAACAGCAGCCATCCTCGGTCTGACCGATTATCTGGATCGTCTGCCGCGTGCACTGTCCGGCGGTCAGCGTCAGCGTGTTGCCATCGGACGTGCCATTATCCGTAAGGTAGGCATCTTCCTGATGGACGAACCGCTGTCCAACCTGGATGCGAAGCAGCGTGTAACCATGCGTTCTGAGATCGCTCAGATCCACCGCAACACAGGCGCAACAACGATCTACGTAACTCATGACCAGACAGAGGCCATGACTCTGGCAGACCGTATCGTCGTCATGAAAGACGGTTATGTACAGCAGATCGGTACACCGTATGAGCTGTACTTCAACCCGGTCAATGTATTCGTAGCCGGATTCATCGGTGAACCGCCGATGAACTTTGTCAGAGGAACTCTGAACAAGGGTATTCTGAAGTTCGGCGACAACGATATCGACCTGAATGCAAAACTCGGCGATAAGGCGAAAGAGTATGAAGGCAAAGAGATCGTATTCGGATTCCGTCCGGAAGCCATCGAGCTGCGTCCGGAACACGAAGGCATCAAGGTCAAGGCAATGGTCGAGCTGACAGAAATGCTCGGTGACAATACCAACGTATATATCACAGCCGGTGAGACCAAAGCGATCCTGAAGGTCGACCCGCATGATACACCGGAGATCGACGAGGAAATCGAATTCACCATTCCGGCCAGAAGCATTTATCTGTTTGACGCAGAAACAGAAATGGTTCTTTAAAACAGGAGATATTTATGGATATCAGATATTCCGCGAGTCCGAATGATGTTAAGCGGTACACCACTGAGGAACTCCGTAAAGAATTCCTGATCACGGATCTGTATGTTGCGGATACTGTGAAGGCTACCTATTCTCATGTTGACCGCATGGTCATCCTTGGCATTATGCCGGTGCATGAGAAAGTGTCGATCGACAAAGGCATCGATATCTGGGCAAACTTCGGCACGAATTTCTTCCTCGAAAGAAGAGAAGCAGGCGTATTCAATCTCGGCGGCAAGGGTGCCATTACGGCAGACGGCGTTCGCTATGAGATGGGATATGAGGACTGCCTCTATATCACGAAGGGCGTTAAGGAAGTCTATTTCGAAAGCGATGATCCGGCACAGCCGGCTAAATTCTACCTGGCTTCCACACCGGCGCACAAAGAGTGCAAGACGACTTTCCTGTCCTTTGACAAGGCAAATCATCGTCCGTGCGGAGAAGAAAAGAATGCGAACAAGCGTGTCATCAACCAGTTCATTCATCCGGATGTTCTGGAGACATGCCAGCTCTCCATGGGCCTCACACAGCTGGCGGAAGGCAGTGTATGGAATACAATGCCGAGCCACACACATGAGCGCCGTATGGAAGTCTACACATACTTTGAGATCCCGGGAGATGAAGCAGTCATCCACATGATGGGACAGCCGCAGGAAACACGGCACCTCGTCATGAAGAACTTCGACGCAGTCATCTCGCCGTCATGGTCGATCCACAGCGGCTGCGGTACATCCAACTACACATTCATCTGGGCAATGGGCGGTGAAAACCTTGCGTTCGATGATATGGATACACTGAAGCCGAACGAGATGCTCTAGGAGGTATTACATGGATATGAACGCATTCCGTCTTGACGGAAAGGTCGCACTGATCACCGGTGCGGTATACGGAATCGGTTTTGCGATCGCTGAAGCGTATGCAGCAGCAGGCGCAACGATCTGTTTCAACTGCAGAAGCGAAGCTTCCAAGCAGAAAGCACTCGACAGCTATCATGCCAAGGGAATCGAAGCAAGAGGCTATGTGTGCGACGTTACAAAGGAAGACGAAGTTGCGGCAATGATCGCAGACATTGAAAAGGAAGTCGGAACGATCGACATCCTCGTCAACAATGCCGGCATCATCAAGCGTATTCCGATGACGGAAATGTCCGCGGATGAATTCCGCCAGGTCATTGACGTCGATCTGAACGCACCGTTCATCGTCTCCAAGGCAGTTATTCCGGGAATGATCAAGAAGGGACACGGCAAGATCATCAACATCTGCTCGATGATGTCTGAACTCGGCCGTGAGACCGTATCGGCATACGCAGCTGCCAAGGGCGGCCTGAAGATGCTGACAAAGAACATCTGCTCGGAATACGGCGAACACAACATCCAGTGCAACGGTATCGGCCCGGGCTATATTGCTACGCCGCAGACTGCTCCGCTGCGTGAAAAACAGCCGGACGGCTCCAGACATCCGTTTGACCAGTTCATTATTGCCAAGACACCGGCAGCGCGCTGGGGAACACCGGAAGATCTGCAGGGTCCTGCAGTATTCCTTGCATCGGATGCATCCAATTTCGTGAACGGACATATTCTGTACGTTGACGGCGGCATCCTTGCTTACATCGGCAAGCAGCCGTAATGCAGATCATTCACTTTCCTGCAGAAAGTGCGGAAGTTACCGGCTTTCTGCAGGAAGATTATCCGACACTGAAAACACATAAGATCCGTCCTGCTGTCGTGATCTGTCCCGGCGGAGCATACCGCTGGCTGTCACCGCGGGAAAAAGATCCGGTCGCCTTCGAGTTTCTGTCAATGGGATTTCAGGCATTTATCCTGAACTATTCCTGCGGCGAACAGGCTTCCGGATACCGGCCGCTCAGAGAACTTGCGGAAACCGTACGAACGATCCGGAGAAACTGCCAGGAATGGCATGTAGATCCGGAAAAAGTCGCGGTACTGGGCTTCTCGGCCGGCGGCCATCTTGCGGCAAGTCTCG
Organism: Solobacterium sp.; assembly: GCA_017510405.1. GTDB lineage: Bacteria > Bacillota_I > Bacilli_A > Erysipelotrichales > Erysipelotrichaceae > Bulleidia. The sequence continues at coordinate 143,170 of JAFWNG010000045.1, read as the reverse complement.
GCGCTCTGTGGAACGATCCGGAACTGGGATTCGTTCCGGAGGTTCGTCCGGATGCCGTGATCCTGTGCTATCCGGTGATCAGCACAGAAGAATATGCGCATGAGGAATCGGTCCGCTGGGTCACAGGAAATGATCCTGTTCTGAAAGAAAAGCTTCATATTCCTGCCCGGGTGACTTCTTCCTTTCCTCCGTGCTTTCTGTGGCACGGCGGGGAAGACGCGAGTGTTCCGCCGGAAAACAGCATGATGCTGGCGGCGGCGCTTCGGAAGAACGGTGTTCCGTTTGCGTATCATTTGTTTGAAACAGGCGTACATGGTATATCCACGTGCACGCAGGAAGTCGAGACGCCTGACGAGACGTGCAGGCAATGGGTCCAGCTTTGCAAAATGTGGATTAACCGCATATTTGCGTACGTGCCCTGAGCAATTTCGTGAAGGTACGTATGTATCTTCACTTTTTTTAGGAACGCGTGAGCGTAAGGAGAATTATGAACATGAATAAATTAAACTATGCAGTGCTGAAAGAATCCGGATATGACGGATACATTCTGAAAGATGCACCGGAAAAGGTGCTGCAGTTCGGTGAAGGAAACTTCCTCCGTGCCTTCGCAGACTACTGGTTCGATGTATCGAACGAAAAAGCAGGATGGAACGGAAAAGTTGTTCTCGTTACACCGATCAGCGGCCGCCTGCACGACCTCATCAATGCACAGGAAGGACTCTACACTCTGTATCTGCGCGGCAGAGAGAACGGAGAAAAGGTTGACCGCAAACGCGTCATTTCCGTTGTTTCCCGCTGCCTGAATCCTTATGAAGATGCAGATTTCGACCGTATGATCGAAGTCTCGAAGTCACCGGACCTTGAGTATGTCGTATCCAATACGACCGAAGCAGGTATCGTCTATGTACCGGAATGCCAGCTGAACGACCGTCCGTGTTCTTCCTTCCCGGGCAAACTGACACAGTGCCTCTATGCAAGATGGCAGGCAAAGCAGAGCGGACTCGTGATCCTGTCCTGCGAACTGATCGACAACAACGGCAAAGAACTGCTGAAGTGCGTCAATCAGTATATTGACCAGTGGGGTCTGGAAGAAGACTTCCGCCGCTATGTCAATGAAGACTGCACATTCTGCTCCACACTCGTAGACCGCATCGTTCCAGGCCGTATCCGCGACCCGCAGGAAGTTGCCCGTCTGGAAGAAGAAAACGGCTACACCGATGACCTGATCGACGTAGGTGAAGTATTCGGTGTCTGGAATATTGAAGGACCGGAATGGCTGGAGGAAAAACTGCCGTTCAAGAAAGCCGGACTCAACTGCCCTGTCGTACCGGATGTCACACCGTATAAGAAACGTAAAGTACGCATTCTGAACGGCGCTCATACAGGCTTCGTTCTCGGTGCTTATCTCGCAGGTTTCGACATCGTTCGTGAATGCATGGAAAACGAGACAGTTCTCAACTTCATGAACACAATGCTGTATGACGAAGTCATCCCGACACTGCCGCTGGACAAAGACGATCTCTACAACTTCGCCAGTGCTGTTCAGGACCGCTTCAACAACCCGTTCGTAAACCATGAACTGATGAGCATCTCTCTGAACTCCACCTCCAAGTGGCGGGCAAGAGATCTGCCGAGCTTCCTCGAGTATGTCGAAGCAAAGAAAGAACTGCCGAAGTGCCTGACAACGAGCTTCGCTGCATACATGGCGTTCTATTCCAGCGACATCCAGGAACTCAATGACAGCGGACTGGTATGCAGGAGACCTGCAGGAAATACATATACGATCAACGATGACCGCTTCGTTCTGGAATTCTACTATGACCACAGAAATGATGATGCAAAGACACTGACACACGCAGTCATGAAAGACGAGCGTATGTGGGGTATGGATCTGACAACTGTGGAAGGCTTCGAAGAAGCAGCTGCAGCAGCTCTGGAACTGATCCGTGAAAAGGGCGCTCTGGCAGCGTATGCCTGTGCTCTTGGAAAGGGAGAAGCAAATGCTTGATTTCATCCGCATCCACGAAACAGATAATGTTGCCGTGGCGCTGCATCCGATCTCTGCCGGAACCGTGTTCCTCGGCAAAGAGATCAAAGAAGATATCCCGCAGGGACACAAAGCTGCTCTGCGTGACATCAAAGCCGGCGAAACGATCGTAAAATACGGTCTTCCGATCGGACACGCAACAGCGGACATTCCGGAAGGACACTGGGTCCATACACACAACATGGCAACCAACCTGTCCGGTGAAGTGGAATACACATACTGCCCGGCAAATGTCAGACAGGAACCGCTGGAAGCACGTACATTCATGGGCTACCGCCGCAAAGACGGAAGAGCTGCGATCCGCAATGAGATCTGGATCATTCCGACGGTCGGCTGTGTCAATGATATCGCCAAGGCGCTTGTTCGTGACAACCAGGATCTGGTCACCGGAACGATCGACGGCCTCTACACATTCACACATCCGTTCGGCTGCTCGCAGACCGGACATGACCACGCGCAGACAAGAAAGCTTCTCGCTGCGCTGACACGGCATCCGAATGCCGGCGCAGTCCTGGTACTGAGCCTCGGCTGTGAGAACCTGACGCATGAACAGTTCCTTGCGGAACTGGGCGATTACGATCCGGACCGCGTTAAATTCCTGACCTGCCAGCACGTCGAAGATGAATTCGAAGCCGGCAGAGAACTGCTGGAACAGTGCGCTGCGTTCGCAGGCACATTCAAGCGGGAAGAGATTCCGGCAAGCGAACTGGTCGTCGGTATGAAGTGCGGCGGTTCGGACGGACTGTCCGGAATCACTGCCAACCCGACGGTAGGACGCTTCTCCGATAAGCTGACAGCGATGGGCGGAACGACCATCCTGACAGAAGTACCGGAAATGTTCGGTGCAGAAAGCTTCCTGCTGGACCGCTGCGTCAATGAGGAAGTCTTCACCAAGGCAGCGAACATGCTGAACGGTTTCAAGGATTACTTCATTTCCCATAACGAAGTCGTTTATGACAATCCGTCCCCAGGCAACAAGCAGGGCGGCATCACAACGCTGGAAGACAAATCCTGCGGCTGTGTCCAGAAGGGCGGAACAGCGCCGATCGCCGATGTCATCGGGTATGCGGAATCCGTACATACAAAGGGTCTGAACCTGCTCTACGGTCCGGGAAACGATCTCGTATCGGCAACCGCACTGACCGCTGCCGGCGCTCATATGATCCTGTTCACGACCGGAAGAGGCACTCCGTTCGGCGCTCCGGCACCGACGATGAAGATTGCGACCAACACACCGCTTGCAACAAAGAAAGCGAACTGGATCGACTTCAATGCCGGCGTCGTTGCGGACGGCGACAAGACCATCGAAGAAGCCGCTACAGATCTTCTGGATCTTGTGATCCGGACAGCCTCCGGCGCACAGACATGTTCAGAGCGCAAAGGCTTCCGTGAGATCTCGATCTTCAAGGACGGCGTCGTACTCTGATCAGTAAAAAATACATGTCCTGTGACAGGACATAAGAAAGGAGAGAATTATGCAGCTGGGCATTCGCCTGCATGATGTCAATGCTTCCCTCGATGCGGAATACAAAACGATGGAAGCGAGGGCAAAGAAAGCACGTGAAGAGGGATTCTCCTGCGTGCATCTGGCTTATTCCAAAGTCATGTCCGGTATCACATTTGATGATACGGCACTGACAGAGGGACTGGCTCACTACACAAAGCGGGTCTTCGCACAGAACGAACTGGATGTGGCAGTACTCGGCTGCTATCTCAACCTTGCACATCCGGATCCGGAAAAACTGCTTGAGATCCAGTCGAAGTACTACGGAAACATCCGTGTAGCTTCACTGCTTGGCGCATCCGTTGTCGGCACTGAGACCGGCGCTCCGAATGCGCAGTACAAATTCGATTCGAATACCCATTCGAAAGGAGCACTGGAGACGTTTATCGCCGGGCTCGCTCCGGTAGTGGAATGTGCGGAAAAATACGGCGTCAGCGTTGCCATTGAACCGGTATGGAAACATATCGTGTACAACGCCGAGCGTGCGCGCACCGTCATCGATGCGATCGGCAGCAGAAATCTGCGCATCATATTCGATCCGGTGAATCTGCTGTATCCCGGCAATATCGATGAACGGGAACAGATCTTCGAAGAAACCATGGATCTGCTCGGCGACAGGATCGCCGTCGTACATCTGAAAGACTTCATTCCGGCCGGAGACGACCTGAAGAGCGTCGCTGCCGGTGAAGGACAGATGGACTATACGAACATCCTGCGCTTCATCAAGACACGCAAGCCGTTTATCCAGGCTACTTTGGAAAATACATCCAACGATAATGCCGTCGCAGCACGTGAGATGCTCGAGAGCATTTACAGACAGTTATAAAACATTGAAAACAGGAGGAAAACTTATTATGAATCAGCTGAATGAAGCAATTGCAAAGATCGGTGTCGTACCGGTCATCAAACTGAACAACCCGGAGCGTGATGCTGCTCCGCTGGCAAAGGCACTGTGCGAAGGCGGTCTGCCGGTCGCAGAAGTTACATTCCGCGCAGCCGGTGCTGACAAGGCAATTAAGCTCATGAAAGAAGCTTGCCCGGAAATGATCGTTGGTGCAGGTACAGTCCTGACGATCGAACAGGCACAGAAAGCAGCTGATGCCGGTGCACAGTTCATCGTTTCCCCGGGTTTCAGCAAAGATCTCGCAGACAAGTGCGTCGATCTCGGCATTCAGTACTTCCCGGGCGTAACAACACCGACAGAATACCAGATGGCTCTTCCGTACGGCTATGAAGTAATCAAATTCTTCCCGGCTGAGCAGTCCGGCGGTCTGGCAAAGATCAAGGCTATGAGTGCACCGTTCCCGATGTTCAAAGTTATGCCGACAGGCGGAATCTCCCTGAAGAATCTGGAAGAATATCTGAGCTGCCCGGTCATCGCTGCATGCGGCGGTTCCTACATGGTCAAGGCTGACGATATCGAAAACGGCAACTGGGAAAGAATCATTGACCTGTGCAGACAGTCCAGAGAGATCGTCGACAGAGTCAGAGGCTGATCCATGGCAAAAGTCGTAACATTCGGTGAACTGATGGTTCGCCTGCAGCCGTTCAACTATGAGCGTTTCATTCAGGCAAATACACTGGAGTTCACATTCGGCGGCGGTGAGGCAAATGTAGCAGTTTCGCTTGCCAACTACGGCATCGACGCAGCATTCGTCACAAAGCTTCCGGCTCACGCCATCGGACAGGCTGCAGTCAACAGTCTGCGCCGCTACGGCGTTGATACGACAAAGATCGTCCGCGGCGGCGACCGTGTCGGTATCTACTACAACGAAAAGGGTGCTTCCCAGCGAGGCAGTGTCTGCATCTATGACCGTGCCAACAGTGCAATCCAGCTGGCAAAGCCGGAAGACTTCAACTGGGATGAGATCTTCGAGGGAGCAGAGTGGTTCCACTTTACCGGCATTACACCGGCACTTGGTGAGAACGTCGTAGAGATCTGCCGTCAGGCATGCAAGGCTGCCAAGGCAAAAGGCATCAAGATCTCCTGCGACCTGAACTACCGCGGCAAACTGTGGACACGTGAGCAGGCAAGAGCTGCCATGACAGATCTCTGCCAGTATGTTGATGTCTGCATCTCCAACGAAGAAGACGCAAAAGATGTCTTCGGCATCGAAGCCGAAGCTACGAATATCTATGGCGGCAAGCTGAATCACGAAGGCTACAAGTCGGTTGCGAAACAGCTCGCTGACAAGTTCAATTTTGAAAAAGTCGCGATCACTCTGCGGGAATCCCACAGTGCATCGGACAACGGCTGGAGCGCAATGCTGTATGACGCGGCAGGCGATGAATACTGCTTCTCCAAGAAGTATGAGCTTCGCATCATTGACCGTGTCGGCGACGGTGACAGCTTCGGCGGCGGCCTGATCTATGCTCTCTTAAGCGGCAAAGATACGCAGGCAGCTGTGGAATTCGCAGTTGCGGCATCTGCTCTGAAGCATACGATCGAAGGCGACTACAACATGATGACTGTCTCTGAGGTGGAGAAACTCGCCGGCGGAGACGGTTCCGGACGTATCCAGCGTTAACAGATAAGGCCGGCTCAGGCCGGCCTTCCAGCAAAACAGGAGAACAGCTATGGAACATCATAATCCTCTGCTGAGCGAATATACAGGCAAGCGTTTCATTACTTTCGGTGAAGTCATGATGCGTCTTACCCCGCCGAATTACGACAAGATCCGGGTCGCAACAAACTTCGAGATCAGTTACGGCGGCAGTGAAGCAAATATTGCTCTGGCACTGGCAAACCTTAAAGTGGACAGTACATTCTTCAGCGTCGTGCCGGACAACTCTCTGGGAAAGAGTGCCGTGCGCATGCTGCGAAGCAACGACGTGCACTGCACACCGGTCATCCTGTCCACACATGAACAGACCCCGACACACCGCATGGGCGTCTACTATCTGGAGACCGGCTACGGGATCCGTCCGTCCCGCGTGACATATGACCGCAAACACAGCGCGATCGCCGAATTTGATTTCTCAACGATCGACGAAGAAGCACTGCTGGACGGCTTTGACTGGCTGCATCTTTCCGGTATTACCCCGGCGCTCAGTCCGAGCTGCGCAGAGTTCGTTCTGCGTCTGATGAAGAAAGCAAAAGAGAAGGGACTGACCGTCAGCTTCGACGGCAACTTCCGCTCGCTGTTATGGACATGGGACGAAGCCCGCGACTACTGCACACAGTGTCTCCCGTATGTCGATGTACTCTTCGGCATTGAACCGTATCATCTGTACAGAGACGAGGAAGACCACAGCAAGGGAGATTACAAGGACGGTCTGTCCATGCATCCGAGCTATGAAGAGCAGGATGAAGTCTTCCAGGCTTTTGTTGCCAGATACCCGAATATCAAATGCATTGCCCGCCATGTACGCTATGCGCATTCCGGAAGTGAAAACAGCCTGATGGCATATATGTGGTATCAGGGACATACATTTGAAAGCCGTAAGTTCACATTCAATATTCTGGACCGTGTCGGCGGCGGCGATGCGTTCGCAAGCGGACTGATCTACGCAATGATGAATGACTACAAGCCGATGGATATGGTAAACTTTGCTGTAGCATCGAGCGTCATCAAGCATACGATCCACGGTGACGGAAATATCATCGACGATGTGGAGACGATCCGCAATCTGATGAATATGAACTACGATATCAAGAGATAGGAGGATAATTATCATGAAACCATTTATGGACAAAAACTTCCTGCTGGAAACGGAAACTGCACAGCATCTGTTCCATGACTATTCCGACAAGATGCCGTTAGTGGACTACCACTGCCACATTTCTCCGAAGGAGATCTATGAGGACCGCCGTTTCAACAATCTGGCAGAAGTATGGCTGGGCGGAAAGAACCCGGACGGAACGTATTTCGGTGACCATTACAAGTGGAGAGTCATGCGTTCCAACGGTGTTTCCGAAGACTATATCACCGGTGACAAGCCGGACTTCGAGCGTTTCCTGAAATTCACGGAAGCACTGGAAATGGCAATCGGCAACCCGATGTACCACTGGTGCAACCTTGAACTTCACAAATACTTCGGCGTAACAGAGCCGCTGACGCTGGACAATGCGGAAGCTATCTGGAACAAGTGCAACGATATGCTGCAGAATGATCCGAACATGACCGTACGCGGCCTCATCCGTCAGTCCAACGTTGCATTCATCGGAACGACAGACGATCCGGTCGATTCTCTGGAATGGCATAAGAAGATCGCGGAAGACGATACGATCACCGTCAAGGTATGCCCGTCCTTCCGTCCGGACAAAGCCATCAATATCAATAAAGAAGGCTTCTGTGAATACATTGCACAGCTGGCAAAGAGCGTAGGAAAAGAATCCCTCGCAACCGCTGACGATGTGATCGCAGCGCTTCTGGAACGTCTGGAATTCTTTGCAGAGATGGGATGCCGTGCAAGTGACCACGGTCTCGACTATATTCCGTATCGTCCGGGCACACCGGAAGAAGTCAATGCGGTATATGCAAAGGTAATGAACGGCGAAAAGATCTCTGTGGAAGAAGCAGAGATGTATCAGACAGCTGTACTGGTCGCTCTCGGCAAGGCATATCACCGCCTCGACATCGCGATGCAGCTGCACTTCTCCTGCCACAGAAACGCCAACGAGCGCATGTTCCGCCGTCTGGGCGCTGACACCGGCTTTGACATGATCGCGCAGAACAGCTGCGGTCAGAGCATTGCCGACCTGCTGTCCGCTCTCGATCAGAATGCGGAATGCCCGAAGACCATCGTTTACTCGCTGAACCCGGTCGACAACGAACTGCTCGGCACACTGCTGGGCTGCTTCCAGGGTGATGAAGTACCAGGCAAGATCCAGCTTGGTTCCGCATGGTGGTTCAATGACACGAAGAGCGGCATGGAAGATCAGATGCGTGCCCTCGCAAATCTCGGTCTGCTCGGCAACTTCGTAGGAATGCTGACAGACTCCCGTTCCTTCCTGTCCTATGCCCGTCACGACTACTTCCGCCGCATCATGTGCAATATGGTCGGCAACTGGGTCGAGAACGGTGAATATCCGAACTACGAAGCTTCTCTGAAGAAGATCGTTGAAGGCATCAGCTACAACAACGCAGCCCGCTATTTCGGACTGTAAGAATCGGAATAAAGGATATGAAAATGACCCGGCCTGACCGGGTCATTTTCATTCGAAGGGAATCATCCTGCGATCAGATAGAGGATGATCGCAGCAATTGTACTTGTAAGACCTACCATTGCTTCGTACGGGATCAGCTTCATGCGTTCGGAGATCGACATGTTGACAGATCCGCCGGTCGCGTGGAAGAAGGGACCATGAGGCAGGGAATCCACTACAGTAGCGCCGGCATGGATCATGGCTGCGGCGGAGAGACCGGGAACGCCTGCTTCCAGGAGTGTTCCGGAGAAGGTCTGGGCGGCGACAGTAGCGCCGGCTGTTGTGGAGGCAGTCGCTCCGGCCATCAGGATACCGGACAGCGGAGCGAGGATGAATGCCGGCATATGCATGGCTTCCAGCAGGGTGGTGACGTCTGTCTGCAGGGCAGATGCCTTAATGATTCCGGCAATCGTACCGGTACCGATCAGAAGGATCGAAACACCGACAACTTTGGAAAGACCGTATTCGGTGCATTCGATCAGATCTTTGGCATGTCCTGTCAGAAGGGCGCATAAGATACCGCCGGCGGGCAGAGCGATCAGCGGATCGATCGTAATGCCTGCGATCGGACGAAGGGCAAGCATGAGGATGACGAACAGCGGACCGGCTGCGGCTGCCAGGAAGGAAGGCAGCTGCTGTTCCTCGGATTCATCCAGGTCATCTTTCGTAATCTTCGTGCCGGAGGACTTGGCCAGACGGGATGCCAGCAGAATTGCAACGATAAGTGCACAGATCGCAGGAATCAGGTTTTTCATCATTACCGATGTCAGGTCCTGACCGAATGCTTCGGATACAGCGATCGTATTCGGATTCGGAGAGAGGATATTTCCGGCTTTTCCGCCGCCGATCATTGCCAGCAGGACGCCGCCTTTGGAAAGATTTGCCTTTTCACCGATGGCAAGAGCGATCGGAGCAACGGTAATGACGGAGATGTCAATGAATACGCCGACTGCGCAGATGATCATTGTGGCAATGGCGATCGCCATGACCGCACGTGTTTCGCCGAGTTTATCAACGATCGTTTCCGCGATCTTCTGAGCGGAGCCGGTCTTGATCAGTGTACCTGCAAGAATGCCGCTGGTAAGAATGCGAAGGATGCTGGACATCATGGAGGATGCGCCGCTTACCATCGTATTGACGGTGTTGACAAGGCCTCCGCCGCCGATCAGTCCGCCGACCAGGGCGCCGAGGATCAGGCAGTAGGCAGGCTGTACTTTGCGGATGATGAGAATGATGGCAATAACAAGTCCGAGAAGTGCTCCGATGGTGGTGAACTGGGCTTCCATTATTTCACCTCCGTGTGCCGAACGGCTGTCAGAATGCTGTTTTTGAAGTTCATACAGGTTCTCCTTTTATCTGTCTTAAGATTACTTTGAATACTAATAACGGCATATGTTATATAGACCAAAAAGAGATGCGTATATTAGAATAGAAATAGTAAGGAGAACATAATTATGGCGGTAATGGACGCGACGATCGCCCAGCAGATCGTTGAGACGGTAAAAGAAACGTGCGGATATGATATCAACTATATAACTGACAGGGGAATCATACTGGCTTCGACCGATTCCGGGCGGATCGGAGACTATCATGAGATCGGTTTTCAGGCCGGCCGGAAGGGCACTGCGATCGAAGTGGAAGAAGACAATATGTACGAAGGAACACACGCCGGTGTGAATATTCCGTTTTACTTTCATCATCAGCTGGTCGGTGTGATCGGCATTACCGGAAAGCCGGACGAAGTACGCCGTTACGGTCAGCTGGCCGTACGCATCATGCGGCTCATGCTGAAGGAACGGGATCTGGAACAGTCTCTGGAAGCGCGCCGGGCGGAGGCATCCTACATCCTGCATTCCCTGATCAGCGGCTGCACAGTCAACAGGGATATGCTGACGGGATTTCTTGACAGCAAAAAGCTTCCTGCCGAGGGGAGATACCGCATCGTACGGATCTATCCGAAAAAAGGCATAAAGAATACACAGCTGAATACACTGGAAAACCGGATCGAAGTAAAATTGTCCGATGCCCGGGATGCCTGTTATGCGTATGATTATCCGGGAGAGTTTATCGTTCTGCAGAAAGCGGAGACTTTTGCGGAAAGCGAAGCATACTGGAAAGAACTGACAGAGCTGGCATCGGTATCTGCCGGCAGCCCGCGCACGCTGAGTCATATATCCAGTTCTTATGAAGAAGCCGGAATCGCACACCGCAGCGGGACAGGGGACTATGCGGTATTCGACGCTCTGCCGCTGGCATTCATCTTTTCTTCCGTTCCGGCGCGCATGCGGGAAGCTTACGTACAGCGCACGGTTTCCGGTCTTTCAAATCGGCAGAAAGAAATCCTCACGGAATACTATAAGGCGGACATGTCGCTGAAAAACGCTGCGGATGCGCTGTTTATTCATAAGAATACGCTGCAGTATCAGCTGGACCGTGTCCGGGATATGACAGGACTGGATCCAAGAAATTTCCAGGACGCAGTATCTTTATATATCGCGCTGCACCTGCAGAAGCTGGAAGAAGCTTCTGACAGATAGAAGGGCAGGCCAGTCATTTGCAAAATATCAGAAGGGACGGCAGAGACAGCTGCCGTCCTTTTTGCGGGCAACGAAAAAAGACCGCAGGCCAGGCCTGCAGTCTTTCAGGTTTCAGTATCCTGTTGTTCTGAGTTAGACTCAGAATTCGAGGTTCTTACCCGTTTCCGGATCGAAGATGTGGATTGCGTTCGGTACTAATGTGAATTCAACATTTGCGCCGTTCTCGAGAGCTGCGTTGTCCTTCAGATCCAGTGTCGGAACGATGATGATGCAGTCTCTTCCCATGGAGTTGAGGTGCAGATGTACGGAGGAACCCATCATTTCGCTGACTTCTACGATACCGTTGATCATTGCGCCGTCAACATGATCCAGTGTGATGTGCTCCGGTCTTGCGCCGAAGATGACATCTCTTTCACCGATGTTATGATCTGCCAGGTTCTTCTGCTTGTCTGCAGAGATCTTGATCGTCGCATCCATGATCTTTGCAACATACTCGCCGTTTTCTTTTACCAGTCTGCCGCCGAACATGTTCATACGCGGCATGCCGATGAATCCAGCAACGAATGTGTTGACCGGATCATTGAAGACTTCCTGCGGAGTACCGATCTGCTGAACTTCACCGTCTTTCATGATGACGATTCTGTCGCCCAGTGTCATAGCTTCGGTCTGGTCATGTGTGACATAGATGAATGTCGTGTTGATACGTTTTCTCAGTTTGATGATCTCTGCTCTCATCTGGTTACGCAGCTTGGCGTCCAGGTTGGAGAGCGGTTCGTCCATCAGCAGTACCTTCGGTTCACGAACGATCGCACGACCGATCGCGACACGCTGTCTCTGACCACCGGACAGAGCTTTTGGCTTACGCTCAAGATACTGGATGATGCCGAGGATCTCAGCAGCCTCATTGACTCTCTGATCGATCTCAGCCTTCGGAACTTTTCTCAGCTTCAGCGGGAATTCAAGGTTCTGACGTACAGTCATGTGCGGATACAGAGCATAGTTCTGGAATACCATCGCGATGTCTCTGTCCTTCGGAGCTACGTCGTTGACGAGTCTGTCATCGATGTAGAGTTCGCCTCTTGTGATCTCTTCAAGACCGGCGACCATACGCAGAGTTGTGGATTTTCCGCATCCGGAAGGTCCGACAAGAACGATGAATTCTTTGTCGGCGATATCCAGGTTGAAGTCATCAACGGCTACAACACCTTCGTCTGTGATCTTCAGTTTGTAGGTCTTTTCCTCAACCGGCTTTTCTTCCTTCTTATTTTTTTTCTTCTTTGCCTGCGGTTCCGTGTTCGGGTAGATCTTCTGGATGTGTCTAAGTGATACTGTTGCCATAGTTTTTTGCCCCTTTCTGCTTTTTGAAAGAATTATGAAGCCTGCGGCCGTGTAGTATCGAAAAGGCCTGGCTTACTGGCACGGATTTTCACCGTTTCAACGGCAGTCCGCATACGGGAGACTGCTGCGTCAGTCAGCGCTCAGCAGGTACTCCAGATAGGAGAGTACCGCGGGAAGGCGGGGACTGTTCGCAATGACCGCGACATAGACGTCATCGTCCATGACAGCGCGGCGGAACATGGGGAAGGAAGAAACATTCAATGCATTTGTATGTTCTTCCGTAACGGCATGGTACTCGCTTGCCTTGCCGAGATCGTAATCGACGGAGTTGTCTTCGATAATTACGGTGTTCTCGGTAATGTAGGGTTCCATCCGCTGGTACAAGAGCGCGTCTAATCCTTTAATACCCTTCAATTCCATCAGAAATCCGCTTGTGGACATCAGATCATAAGCTTCCTTATTCAGGAAGACGACGTCCATCTGCCTGGCGCTGATCGCACCAAGCACTTTGATTTTGGATGCGTATGCGTACTGATGGTTTTCCGCAGAGGCGTCATCAGACAGATACAGGTCCGGGAACTCTATAAATTCATTCTTTTTCACATCGGTTCCCGAGTAACTCATGTATCCGCCGGTGAGCTCTTCGTGAAGAGTATCTCCGAAAGAGACGTTAGCATATGCGAGATACAGAACGGTATCTTTCTTCGTCAGGGCACGAATCCCTGCCTGAAGAAGGATCGCCAGTATCACGCATACGGTGAATATCGGCAGCTTGTAATAAGTGTAGATATGGTCGATCTTCTCTGCCTTGCTCATGTTGCGGAAAGCGCGTTTTTCAGCTTCCCGTTCTTTCCTTGTTCTTCTCATCAGGATTCTCCGCGGCTATTGTCCTGATCTTCAGAATTCAGCGAGCCGAGCACATAGGTGAGGAAATTCGAGCAGATCACTGCAGTAAGTCCTTCTCCGAATATGACCAGCGGTGTGAATATCATAACAATGGCATAAAACATGACAAAGTGGATCGCAAACATAAGGATGGTATTGAACAGATACCGGATCCCGACAAAGAAACTGTTCTTCAGCATAGCCCAGTCCGTATTGGCGAAGCGGGCTGTGAGCGGGAAAATGTTCAGAAGAACGATCACATATACCACGGCGGCCGCAATGAGCAGCGCCAGATTCAGCGTCCAGAAGACAGCCGGCATTCCCAGAGTGGTGGAACGAAGATGGGATACGACATAACCGTCTGCTGCGAGCAGCGCGCCGACAGCGAGCAGGATCAGCCACAGGCGCGTTGCCTGGGCAAAGTTATTCTTAAATGCTGTGAAAAACTGCTTAGTAACGTTCTCTTCTCTTTCTTCCGCGATGCGCAGAGTGACGTCATACAGCGCGGTCGTGGAAGCCCCGATCGTAAATACCGGGATGCTGCAAAGTACCCACAGCACATTCAGCCAGCAGCCGAAGCATATCTTCAGAAGTACCTGGCTGAATCTGCTCTCATAGGAGAAAAAGTTCATAACGCCTCCGTATCAGAATTCTGTAGAGTCCCTCAGAACAAGGTCAGTCTCCACATGTACGACTCTGCTTTCCAGAGATGGCTCTTTCATACGGGACATAAGAAGCTGCACGGCAGAGTATGCCATAGTCTGTGAGTGGATATGTACTGTAGAAAGGGAAGGGTAGAAGATGCGGGATTCGTGTGTATCATCGAAACCGAGGAACCGTACCTGTTTCCTGAGTTTCCGGTCTTTCTGATACAGGATCTGCATCGCGTCGATTGCGACGAAATCGTTGGCACAGATGAATATATCCGGCATTTCATCCATGTTTTCGATATAATCCGCAAGGCCGCTGATGTCACCGTCAGCGATCGGGATGAGGAATCGTTTGTCGACTTTAAGGCCGGCATATGTCATGGCCAGTATATACGCACTGTAGCGTTCATAGAAAGACTGGCAGTGCTTGTAATCCCCGATGAAACCGATCTTCATGAGCCCGCGCTCGATCATTTTGAATGTGAAATCCGTGATCGGCGAGATGCTGTCCATCAGAAGCATATCGCACGGCAGAATTCTTCCGCCTGCCTTTGCCGGCCCGTCCACGAACAGCAGCGGGATGCCGCATTCGCAGATCATCTTGCTGTACTCATAGTCAAATACTTCCATGCACAGCACGCCGCTGACCCGCTCCGGATTAAATGTCTTCGGAAAGGTCAGGGAACGGACATTTTCATCGGTAACACGGTGGATCGTAAGGGTATATCCCATCTGGGAGATTTCCTGGTGGAATTTGTCCATCATCAGAGATCCGAAATGGTTGTTCGGAATATACATGCCGGTCAGCAGGGCGATCTCACCGGCGAATTCCGGTTCGACCTCAACTTCTTCCTTTTCCTGCACGATATTCATGATAGATGCAACATAAGAAAACTGTTTGTACCCCATTTCCACAGCTTTCTGGATAATCTTTTCTCTCGTACTGTCCGCAATGCCTTCGGAGTTGTTGATTGCTTTTGATACGGTATTTCGGGATATGCCGAGGGCATCGGCGATGTCCTGGATGGTCACTTTTTTTGTCATTTGCGGATCCTCATTCGCCGTTCTGCTGTCCGGCAATTCACTTATAGTCATTATACCCGAATTTCCTCAAATAATATGTAACGAAAGTATTTTATCACTGCCGCAGTTAAATGACAATGTCATGCCCGGACGTCCCCTGTGCAAACGTGAATGACAATAATAACATTAAATTATTCTGACCGTGCAAATGCACCGTTTTCGATTGACTATCGTGAAAAGCGAATGCTAATATGGAATTGACTTATGAACGAAGGGGAGTGTGCGTCTGCACATAGAAAATTCTGCCGCGGCGTGCAGCGTCATGAACCGGAGTTCGTGTATTTTAGAGGAGGAATTCAATGGGAAAAGCATCAGGGAACACGGCTTCCGTCTCTGAAAGCTCAAAGCTGCACAATCTGCTCGTTTACATGAAGCAGCACTGGCAGCTGTACGTGCTCTTTATCCTTCCGGCGTTCCTGCTGACTATCATTTTCCGCTACATTCCGATGGGAGGTATTCTGATCGCATTTATGGAATACAACCCGATCAGGGGTATTCTCGGAAGTGAATGGGTCGGTATGGACCACTTTGCCAGATTCCTTTCTTCGCCGGACTTCATGAGATATCTGATGAACACTCTTAAACTGAGTGTGTTCGGACTTCTCTGGGGATTCCCTATCCCGATTCTGCTCGCATTCCTGCTGAATCGCATTCTCAGCACCAAAACAAAGCAGAGGATACAGCTTGTTCTGTACATGCCGAACTTCATTTCGGTCATCGTCCTCTGCGGTATCGTCAGAATTCTTCTTTCTCCGACCGGAATGATCAATTCCCTGTTCGGAACACAGACGAACTTCATGACAATGCCGTCGGCTTTCCGTACGATCTACATCGCATCGGGAATCTGGCAGGGTGCAGGCTGGGCTTCTATCATTTACACTGCTGCGCTTTCCAACGCCAGCAAGGAACTGAAAGAAGCTGCAGTCATTGACGGTGCGAACATCATCCAGCAGATCAAGGCAGTAGAATGGCCGGCAATTAAGGATACGGTACTGATTCAGTTCATCATGTCTGTCGGTAACATCATGAGTATCGGCTTTGAAAAAGCATATGCTCTGCAGACAGACCTTAACCTTTCTTCATCTGAAATCATTTCGACATACGTGTATAAGAAAGGTCTTCTGGACGGAGACTATGGTTTCTCGACAGCTGTCGGTCTCTTCAACACGGTAATCAATGTCATCCTGCTGATTTCGATGAACAAGATCGTTCAGAGAATGAATGAAGGTAAGGGCATCTGACGGAGGTGAATGATGGAAAACAAGAAAAAGAAAAGCGAATTTTCCAAGTATCCGATAGAAGATAAGACGATTCTTATCATTGGATACATTCTCCTCGGCCTGTTCGTCGTTGCAATCATTCTGCCGATGGTTTACATCATCCTGGCATCGTTCATTGATCCGGTAACACTTCAGAACAAAGGTCTGACATTTGACTTCTCCAAATGGACGCTTACCGCTTATGAACGAGTATTAGGCAACACACAGATCTGGGTAGGTTTCAAGAATGCTCTGATCTACTCGGTTCTCTTCACGGTGATCTCGGTCGTTGTCACACTGCTTGCGGCATATCCGATGTCCCGTCCGGATTTTAAAGGTAAAGGATTCTTCAATACCATCTTCGTTATCACGATGTTCTTCGGCGGCGGTCTTATCCCGACATACTTGCTGATCTCGAACCTCGGAATGCTGGATACCATCTGGGCGATCCTGATTCCGGGCGCATTCAGCGTATGGAATATGATCATCGCAAGAACATATTACATGGGTATTCCGCGTGACCTGCAGGAAGCTGCAGAAATCGACGGTGCGAACGAAATGGTCTACTTCTTCCAGATCCTTCTGCCGGTATGTACACCAATCATTGCGACGATCTCCATGTGGCAGTTCGTCGGTATGTGGAACAGCTACTTCGATGCCATGATCTATCTGAACAGCGCATCCAAGCAGCCTCTGCAGCTCGTTCTCCGTTCGATCCTGATTCAGAGCCAGCCGGAACCCGGCATGGTCTCCGATATGCAGAGTACAGCTGAGCGTGCACAGCTCGCAGAACTTCTGAAGTACGCAACAATCATTATCTCATCCCTCCCGCTTATGATCATGTATCCGTTCTTCCAGAAATACTTCGACAACGGTATCATGGCCGGTGCGGTCAAGGGCTAATTCAAAACTGAATAATTACAGGAGAGTAAAAGAAATGAAATTCAGCAAAAAAATCTTAAAGGGCGCAGCATTTGCACTTTCTCTGAGCATGTCTGCAACCATTCTGGCTGGCTGCGGCGGCGGTAACGGCGGCGGAGGCGGCGGTGCTTCCGGCGGAACAGATGTTGATCCGGCAGAAGTTGCACTGCCTCTCAAGGAAAAGGCAACGATCAGCGGTCTGACAAACTATCCGGTAGGAACAGAATCCAATCCGAACAACCGTACGATCTTCAAGCGTCTGGAAGAAAAGACAAACGTCCACGTTGAGTGGAAGACGATCCAGGGCGACCAGTGGGGCGATAAGATCCAGCTCGAAATGTCCAACCTCAAGACACTTCCGGAATTCGTATTCTCCGCAGGCTTCGGCGACACAGATCTTCTGAAGTATGCAAAACAGGGCGTTATCATCAACGTTGAAGAATACATTGACAAGTATATGCCGAACCTGAAGAAGGTATTCGAACAGGCTCCGGAATACAGAACAATGTGCGAAGACGCAGACGGACACATCTGGGCTCTTCCGTGGATCGAACAGCTGGGTTATGAAAAGACAGCTATTCAGTCGATCGGCAACATGCCGTTCATCAACAAAGACTGGATTGACTTCCTGAAGAGTCAGGGAAAACTCGATTTCCTGACGTCAGAACTTCCGGGAACTGTTGATGAATTCGAACAGGTTCTGATCGCATTCCGCGACAACGCAGCTGCTCTGCAGAAAGAATTCAACATCGACGGAAGCATCATTCCGATGTCCTGCATCGTAAATGACGGCGACCAGGATCCGTCCGTTCTGATCAACGGCTTCGGCGAAGGCTACGGCGACATGGACAAGGGCAGACACATTGCTGTTACAGACGACAAGAAGGTCATCTGCGTTGCTAACACAGAGGGCTTCAAGAAGGGTATCGAATGGCTGCACAAGCTCTATGCAGAAGATCTGATTGACTCCGAAGCATTCACACAGGAATGGTCCACATACGTTGCTAAGGGTAAATCCGGACGTTATGGCGTCTGCTTCTCCTGGGACGTTGCAAACATTGCTCAGGTCAACATGCAGGATCTGATCGATGGCAAGCACTGGGTACCGCTGCCGGCACTGGCTGCTGATACAAAGAACATCACTCCGCAGAACGGTTCCTTCACATCCGGCTTCGACCGTGGTCGCTGCGTTATTACAGTTAACGCAAAGAACCCGGCTCTGATCTGCTCCTGGCTCGACCAGATGTATGATCCGATGCAGTCCCCGCAGAACAACTGGGGTACTTACGGTGAAGACGATGGATTCGATATCTTCGTAATGGGTAAGAACGCTGACGGCGAAGACATGCTGCAGCACGCTCCGCTGGGCGACAAGTCCCCGGTTGAAGTACGTGAAGCTGAATGTGTAGGCGGTCCGCTGGCAATCCTCGACTCCTACTATGGCAAGTATGTCACATGCCCGGATGATGCTCAGTATCGTCTTGACTGGATCAAGGATATCTACACACCGGATATGAATACAAAGTATGTATTCCCGAATGTATTCATGTCGACAGAAGATACCAAGGAAGCTTCCAACCTGAATGCTGATATCCGTACGGCAATCAATGAGTTCAAGGCAACTGGTATTAAAGATGGCGATGTAGAGGCTAAGTGGAACGAACTCCAGAGCAAACTCGAGAGCTATGGCCTCAGCAAGTATCTTGAACTGCACCAGAAGTATCTGGATGAATTCTACAAATAATTCATAAACACAAACCTTACAGATATCCGCTCCGTATGGGGCGGATATCTGTATATTATGCTTAATGATTACAAATGACTTTTGGAGGAATCATGAATTATAGTCAGAGCCTTATAAAAGCCAGGAAGTACGAAGAAGAAAACGGGGAGCGGGTCGATCCGATCCTGCGTCCTCTGTATCACCTTACCCCGTATATCGGATGGATGAACGATCCTAACGGTTTTTCCTGGTATAACGGATACTATCATCTGTTTTACCAATACTACCCATTTGCGAAAAAATGGGGGCCAATGCACTGGGGTCATGCAGTAAGCAAAGACCTTCTGCACTGGGAATTCAAACCGGCTGCGCTGGCACCGGATACCGTACCGGATGAAGATGGATGCTTTTCCGGAAGCGCAATTGAGCTGAATGACGGAAGACATCTGCTTCTGTATACCGGCGTAACTGAAGTAAGTACCGATGAATATCAAAGAACTCTGTATTCGCAGATTCAGTGTGTTGCAGTCGGTGATGGAGAAAACTATGAAAAATACGACGGGAACCCTGTCATTGATCAGACAATGATCCCGTCGGACACCAATTCGTATGATTTCCGGGATCCGAAGATCTGGAAAGAAGCAGACGGCACATACCGGTGTGTAGTTGCCAACGGAGTGGATAAGGATTTCACGCACGGCCGTGTCCTGTATTTCAGCAGTGAAGACGGCTTCCACTGGAAGTACGTAAGTACGCTGCTGGAAAATGACGGATCAATGGGAAAAATGTGGGAATGCCCGGATTTCTTTGAACTGGACGGAACATATGTAATGCTGATGTCACCGCAGGATGTGCTGCAGACACCAAGATTCAACTGTGGAAACCAGACGATCTGTATTCTGGGTGATTTCGACGAAGAAGCCGGAAAGATGATCCCGAAAGCGGACATGACCGTTGATTACGGTATCGACTTCTATGCCACACAGACCATGCTGACGCCGGACGGACGCCGCGTGATGATTGCCTGGATGCAGAACTGGGATACGATCAAATACACGGAACAGAGCATTCCGTGGCTTGGCATGATGACGCTTCCGCGCGAACTTTCGATCGTGAATGAACGACTCATCCAGAAGCCGATCCGGGAGATCGAAGAACTCCGTACCCACGAGGTCGTTTATAAGCATGTCGTTGTCGGCGAAACGCTTGTGCTGGATGCCATTCGCGGCCGTTCGCTCGATCTGACGATCGAACTGTATCCGGAATCGTTCGGCAGCTATACCAAGTTTGAAATGCGTTTTGCTGTAGACGAACATCATTACACGTCGATCGTTTACCGGCCGCGTGAAAACCGTCTTGAGTTCGACCGTTCGAACTCCGGAACGCGCGTTGCTGTCATGCATGACCGTCACTTCTTCGTCCGCAATCGCAACGGACAGCTGAAGCTGCGTCTCCTGCTTGACCGGTACAGTTCCGAGGTCTTCATCAACGACGGTGAGCAGGTCATGACAAATGTTCTGTATACACCGCTTTCGGCAGACAATATCTGGTTCTACTGTGACGGAAAAGTCCTGATGGACGTTGAAAAATACGAACTGATGGATCCGGCGCAGAAAAGATAAGACCACGCACCCATAAATATTTACGTATGATCTGGGAGAATGAACCTCGCCCGATCTGAATCATGTGTGACCGGACGTGCCCATGCAGTCCGGATACCGAATTCCACCGGAACAGGCGGCAGTGAGTCTCCGGTGGTATTCATTATTCTGACATTGTATTGATGCCTGTAACGTTCTAAGATGTATTGACCTTTGCAAGAGGAGGGATGAAACCTTATGAATGAAGCATATGCGAAAGCAAAGCGGGAAGCTGACCGGTATATCCGCAAAGCGGTCCTGCATGGTGAATATCCGTATATTCCGGCACTGGATGATGTGATCGGGGAAGACAGTACCGGCACCCGTCTGCGGCTCGGCATCATGGAGATCCCGCTGGATCTTCTGGCCGGCACGGTAACGTCCGGAAGGCAGAACGTGTTTGCGGCAAACTTCATGCCCGCAGCCGGCGTCAATACCGAGTTTGCGGCAAAGTGGAATTCCCTTTACCGCTATCAGGAAGAGCAGGGGATCCAGGACGCTGTCACGGTATTCGAGTATAAGCACCGGTTCTATGTACAGGAAGGAAACAAGCGCGTATCCGTCCTCAAGTATCTGCGCATGCCGGTCATTCTGGCAGATGTCACGCGCATCATGCCGAAGGAACCGGATGAGCTGTATGCGGAGTTCCTGGCGTTCTACAAAGTGAGCAGACTGTATGAACCGTATTTTTCCGAAACAGGAAGCTATGCGAAGTTCGCAAAGCTGACCGGACAGGATCTGGAACATGAATGGAGCGATGAGACCGTACGGCGCATCAAGGGCGTCTATTACCGGTTTCAGAAGGCGTATCAGCGCCGTTTTGACGCAGAGGATGAAATTCCGTGCGGCGACGTGTTCCTGGAATATCTCTCCGTATACGGCTTTGAAGCCGCAAGAACAGCTGACAGCAGCACGCTGGACCGCGGCCTGGTCAAGCTGAAAGGCGCGCTCATCAAAGATACGCGCAAAACAGAGATCGCGGCTCATCCGGACGAGATCCGCAGTGACAGCGTCAGCGAAGTCGTAAGTGATGTTGTCAGCGATCTGAAGAAAGCACTTCCGTTTGCGCTGCCGAAACGGCGTCTGCGCGTTGCCTTCATCTATCCTTCCAGCGCCTCGGAATCCGCGGAGGTCTTCGATCATGAACTTGGACGGATCCTGCTGGAAAAACGTCTTGGGGACAAAGTCACTACCTGTACCTATGAAGACTGCAGGGATGAAAAAACACTGAAAGAAGCACTGACGGATGCGACGAATACGTGCGACGTGATCCTTACGGTCTCACCGTCCCACTTTGCGGATACCTACCGCTTTGCTGTGAAAAATCCCGGGAAGCGGTATCTGAACTGTTCCCGCAATATGAAGAGAAACGTACTGCCGGTATACGGTGTACGCATGTATGAGGCGGACTTCCTGCTGGGTGCGCTCGCCGCCGTTTTCGCGGACAGCCACCGCATCGCGTATCTTGCCGAAGCGCCGCAGCCAGGAAGCGCAGCACAGATCAACGCCTTCGCAATCGGCGCGTCCATGGTCGATCCGCATGCGCAGGTTATCCTTTCCTGGAAGGAATATCTGGATGAAGACTGGCAGGAACAGATGAAGCGTCTGGATATCTCGGTATTCCGCGACAGTGCAGTCCCGAGCATCAAGGATGGCAGTGTGCGCTACGGGATCTACCGGCTGGATGAGAACGGCCCGATCAATCTGGCGGTGCCGGTCATTAACTGGGGAAACTACTATACCAAGATGATCCAGCCGATGACGGAAAGCCTCTCCGGTTCCAAAGACAAAACACTGAACTACTGGTGGGGCATGAGCGCGGATGTGCTGGATGTCAACGTATCCGGCAGCCTGCCGTATCAGTCCCGCAAGATGATCCAGCTGCTGAAGAACGGTCTGACGACCGAACGCCTGGATCCGTTCGACGGGGAGATCCACAGTACGGAACGCGTGATCAAAGGACCGTACGATCCGAAACTGACGACCGAAGAGATCCTTTCAATGAACTGGCTGAATGACAACGTGACAGGATTCCTGCCGCAGACGGAGGATACCGGGCTATGAAAGTCATGATCGTGGCGGACACAGAAGAGCCCGGTCTCTGGGATTACTACAGTCCGAAAAAGACCGAAGGGGTGGAGCTGATCCTTTCGTGCGGCGACCTGCATCCGGACTACATGGAGTTCCTGACGACCGTGGTGAATGTACCGCTTCTGTATGTACGCGGCAACCATGACGGCATCTATGACCGCAAGCCGCCGGAGGGGTGCATCGATATCGATGATCAGGTATACAACTATCACGGTATGCGCATTCTCGGCCTGGGCGGATCCTACCGCTATAAACAGGGCGGCGACATGTATACCGAGGCGGAAATGAAAAAGCGTGTGCGGAAACTGAGCGGTACGCTGCTGTTTACCGGCGGCTTTGATGTCCTTCTGACGCATGCGCCGGCACTGGGCTACGGCGATCTGGAGGATCTGCCGCACCGGGGCTTTGACATATTCAATGACCTGCTGGAAAAATACCGGCCGGCATATATGTTCCATGGACATGTACACCGGGAATACGGAGACTTTACACGGACGCGGAATCATTCCTGCGGAACAGTGATCACAAACGGCTACGGTCATGTGATCATCGATATCCCGGCGTCGGCGTATCCGAAAGAGGGAGAGACCGGCAGTTTCTTCTATGACTGGTATATCACCGGGAAAAACAGACGGAGGTAAGACTCCGTTTTTTGCTGTTCTGACATGAAAACCTGCCATTTATGCAGATCCTGTTGAATTATCATGTACAGTCAGTATTCTTTGGATGGGGGCAGTTTAAGAGGCAGACCGGTTCCTGCGGCGGACTGCTTTTTTGTTTTATGGAACAAAGCAGATCCTGTTTCGGTCACGAAAGAACGAAATCATGCAGGAATATGCTAAGATGCAGTCAGAGAGAGGAGAACACTATGAGTACATTCTGCGGAGAAGAGATCGGCAAACTCGGCTTCGGACTTATGCGCCTGCCGCGCAATGAGGACAAGACGATCAATACCGATGAAGTAGCTGTCATGGCGGATCGTTTCCTGGCTGCCGGACTGAAGTATTTTGATACAGCATATGTATACGAAGGAAGCGAGGAAGCGGCGAAAACTGCCCTGATCAGCCGGCATCCGCGCGAAAGTTTCTTTATTACATCCAAACTGAATGCCAATGCGGCAAAAGATGAGGAAGACGCAAAAAATCAGATCAACGTTTCTCTGGAACGCCTCGGTACGGACTACATCGACTTCTACCTCCTGCATGCGCTGTCGGAGAATAACGAGAAGAAGTACGAGGAATACGGGCTGTGGGAGTATATGAAACAGCTGAAGGCAGAAGGAAAGATCCGTCATATCGGATTCTCCTTCCACGGAACACCGGAGCTGCTGGACCGGCTTCTGGAAGAACATCCGGAAGCGGAGTTCGTACAGCTGCAGATCAATTACGTTGACTGGGATGATCCGATCGTGCAGAGCAGACGCTGCTATGAGACCGCGGTGAAGCATAATCGTCCGGTCGTTGTCATGGAACCGATCAAGGGCGGCACGCTTGCCGATCCGCCGAAACCGGTAAAGGAAATACTGGAACAGACCGGCAGTCCGCTGAGCATCGCGTCATGGGCAGTCCGTTTTGTCGCAAGTCTGGACAATGTAAAGATCGTTCTGTCCGGTATGTCGAATCTGGCCCAGATGGACGACAACCTGTCCTATATGGCGGATTTCAAACCGCTGGACGAAGCAGAGCAGGAAGTCATTGCAAAGGCACAGGAAGCCTTCCGCGCACTGCCGCAGATCCCGTGCACGGCATGCCGCTACTGCACCGGCGGATGCCCGATGCAGATCAATATTCCGGAACTGTTCCGGATCATGAACCGGGATATGCTGTTCGGCAATCACGAAGACTCGAAACGGCGTTACGCCAATGTCACGAAGGACGGCGGAACCGCCGGTTCCTGCATCGGCTGTCTGCAGTGCGAAGGCGAATGTCCGCAGCACATACAGATCACCGACTGGCTCGGAAAGATCGCAGAAGCATTTGAATAAGCCTGAACCGGCAGACAATGCCGGTTTTTCTTTTGAACAGGTGTATACTGAAATCGGATAAGGGGATATCGATCATGAAATACATACTGTTCTGCACGGGTGCTTTGATACTGAGCGTTCTTTTGGGAGTTCTGGCGGAGCTGCTGGTGCGGCGGAAACGGCCGTGGAAAAGAATATGGCGTTTTCTGACAGCATCGGCGATGTCCCTGACAGCGCTCTGTCTGATCACCGGAGGCTATTTCTCGGTGTATTACCACGCGGATGAGGCTGCACGGGCAGCTATGGAGTCGAATGAAACTGTCCGGGTCACAAAGGAAAACGGGGCATGGTTTTTTGACGGTCCGGGCACAGAGAACGCTGTGATCTTCTATCCGGGTGCCAAAGTTGAATCAGAGGCTTATTCCGGACTGCTGTCACGGATCGCGGCCGGCGGCACGGACTGCTATCTGCTGGATGTTCCGTATCATCTGGCAGTGCTGGATGCGGACGGAGCGGCGCGCATTATTGATACAGGCAGTCATGCGCACTGGTACACAGCCGGACATTCGCTCGGCGGCGTCACGGCGGCTTTATTTGATATCCGGCATCCGGAGATCACGGAAGGCGTGATCCTGTTTGCGGCATATCCGACAAAACCGCTGGGACACGAGGAGAGACTGCTGTCGGTATGCGGAAGCGAGGATCTCATACTGGACCGGGAAGAGTACGAAAAGGGAAAGAAATACTGGCCTGCGGATGCGCAGGAATGCGTTATTGAAGGCGGAAATCATTCCGGTTTCGGCAGCTACGGCTTACAGGCGGGAGACGGCGAGGCTTCTGTCCCGAATGATGTCCAGCAGGAAGCGTGTGCCCAGGCAGTCATCCGCTTCATCGAAAGAAAATAAAAGGCATCACGCGGATGCCTGAAAGTAGATAAATGTTTCATCCGAGGAACACTCGGTGAGACCGGAGGCAGTGATCATTGCCTTCGAGGCGGTATTTTCACGGTAACACTTTGCCCGGGGCTTCCGGTGCAGAGTGTTTTTTACATATTCGGCTGCGGCGCGGAAAGCAGCCTTTCCAAAGCCTTTTCCCTGATATCCGGGAAGCAGGCGGCAGCCGATCTCCACGTCACCATTCCATGTCATATTCCACAGGATCACTTCGCCGATCATTTCGCCGTCTTCCGTTTCGCGGATCGCCCAGTTGACTGAATCACCGTAATCCATGTCGAACATGGTCATGTCATAGAACAGATCTTCGTTGATCTCAGAAGTGATATTCAGATCGTTCTCATAATCGTATCCCCACCAGCGGGAGACGTCAGGATCGGTATTGAGCACATGGTAATTGTGCCGGTCCTTCTCGCTGAACGGTGTCAGAAGCACTGTGCCGGCATCGATCGTCACATGGCGTGACACCGGCGCAGGGGAATTGACATGGGTGAAGTATTTATGCAGGCGGCGCACAGGCTGATACTGCATCTTGGAAGTGCGCAGGCCGGGGTCGCCGGAGTCGTCTTCCCGGTTGACCCACTGAAGCGCTCCGTACCGATCCTGTACCAGACGCACAAACGACGTGTACATGACCGGGTAGGCGCCTTTATAGGAACGAAGCGCTTTTTCCGCGTGAATGAACAGCATATCGCCGACGATCTCACCGATCGAGAAAGCGATGATCCGCTCATCCTTCCACAGGCAGGCAGCGATCTGCCCGAAATCGTCCAGATGCGACAGCAGCAGGCGGGTGCCGTCCAGCTCGGACTGTTCCAGCGCGTTGCGGTCGCTGTGTTCCTCTTCGTATTCCGCAAGCATGGCTTCGATCTGCGGCATATCCGCTTCCGTGAGCCAGCGGGCATCCGGTTCGCCGTATTCTCTTGTGTACCGGTTGACATGGTTGCGCTGACCGCTGAACTTCTTTCCGCGGAATGTTGCGGCGGTATCGAAGGCGTACACATAGTCGCTCCAGCGCACGTCATAGGCGGCCGGCACATGGGCAAAGCGCGCGTCATTGCGCAGTTTGGCAAGCATGGCTTCATCGACCGCGTAAAAACGCAGGGGAAGGTCATTTTCCTGAACGTATCCGATCAGCGCGTCCAGAGCGCCGGACGTATCTTTGCCGAGGGGCGGAAAGAAAGCCGGCTGGTCCCCGATCATCTGCGAGGAATACAGGACGTCGTTTTCAATGCACCAGCGGATATCCATCTCTTCGCTCCACATGGCAAAATAACCGGCAGTCAGATCACTGAATCCGGTCGCTGTGCAGTGGAGATAGGGGATGACGGTCTTCGCGTCAGCCGGTGTAAAAGGTCGAAACTCAAGCATATAAACAAAGTATACCTGTCCGGTTCCAAAAAGAAACGGATATGCACCGATGATTTCCGGATTTCGGAAATTCCTTGGTTTTGGCAGAAACGCGGGCTATGATTCAGACAGAACAGGAAAGCGAGGACAATACACATGAGTGATAAGAAAAGAGCAGCAGTACTTCTGGCAGAAGGATTTGAAGAGGGTGAATCCCTGTTTGTCGTTGATATTCTCCGCAGAGGCGGAATCGAAGCTGAAACAGTTTCCATCGACGGCGCCATGGTGCAGGGCGGCCACAATATCTATGTGAAGGCCGATACAACGCTCTCCGCAGCCGATATTGATTCCTATGATATGGTCGTCATCCCCGGCGGAATGCCCGGTGCAGCGAATCTGAGAGACTGTGAAGGCGTTGTTGAATGGGTCAGAAAGTTCGTGGAAGAAGATAAATATGTCGCGGCTATCTGCGCCGGACCGATGGTGCTGAAGCAGGCCGGCGTCCATGTCGGACGCAGACTGACCTCCTACCCGGCAGACCGCTACAGAGAGATGTTCACCGAGTCCGACTATGTCGAGGATATCCATGAGATGGAAGACCTGGTCGTCACCGACGGAAAACTGATCACAAGCCGCGGACCGGCTTCCACATTCCCGTTTGCCTACAAACTCGTGGAAGTACTGGGCGGAAACGCGGAAGGTCTGAAGAACCAGATGCTATACAATACTCTGAAAGAAGCTGTCCAGAGATAATACCGGAGACCCTCAGGGTCTCTTTTTTTCGGGCATCCGTCAGGTGCATGAAGACCGATGATAGTATACTGATACATATGACAGCAGAAAGAGAAAACGGATTTTACCGGAAACTGATCGCGATCGCGCTGCCGGTCGGCCTGCAGTCCGCCGTCAATATGATCGTCAATCTCATTGACACGGTCATGGTGGGAACGCTCGGCGACACGGCGCTTTCGGCAGTGAATCTGTCCAGTCAGTTTCCGTACCTGTACATGACCGTATTCATGGGACTTGGAAACGCGGCGATGGTCATCGCGTCGCAGGCGTGGGGAAACAGCCGTCCGGACAAGGTGAAGGAAGTGCTGGTGTTTGTACTGAAGATCTCCGTGCCGGTCAGTGTTCTGTTTTTCCTTGCGGCTTTCCTGTTTCCTTCGCCGATCCTGTATATCTATACCAATGAGACGCAGATCGTGGAAATGGGACAGATCTATCTGAAACTCCTGTCTCTGACCTTCCTGCTGCAGGCATTCACGATGACGATCGTGACCGTACTGCGCAGTGCCGGCGTGAACCGGCTCGGTTTTTACACTTCGACCCTGGCATGTCTCGTCAATATGGCAGGCAACTGGGTGCTGATCTTCGGCCGCTTCGGTCTGCCGGCCATGGGACTTGCCGGCGCCGCTGTTGCGACTGTGATCGCGCGCATTGTGGAATTCGCCGTTGTTGTATGGTATCTCTTCCACAATGACCGGCTTCCGTTCTCTGTTTCGGACTTTTCGATCCGCGGCAGCCGCCAGATGATCGCTGATCTGAAGAAGATCGGTACGCCGAGCGTGATCTCGGAAGTGACGCAGAATCTGAATGTGTCTGCCGCCGCCATGATCACCGGCCGCGTCTCCGCGTATTACATTGCCGCAAATACGATCGTGCATAATATCTGGACGATCTCATCGCTGTTCCTGTTCGGCCTTTCCATGGGCGCTTCGGTCATGATCGGACATGAGATCGGCGCCGGCGCGTTTGAGCGGGCAGAGGAATACGCGCACCGTCTGATCCGCATCACCGTGGTGATCGGCCTGGCTGCGGCCGTGCTCGTGCAGCTGCTGGCGCCGTGGATCACTTCGATGTTCAACGTCAGCGCTGAAACGCTCGCAACGGCGGAAAAACTGAAGAACGCCGCATCGATCGCAGTCTGCTTCCTGGCAATGCAGATGATCCTGACAAAGGGCATCCTGCGGGGCGGCGGCCAGGCACCTGCGGTAACGCGGGTGGACCTGCTGACCTGCTGGCTGGTCAATCTGCCGGTCGGCTTCGTGACCGCTCTCGTTCTGCACGCCGACCCGTTCTTCATTTATCTGAGTCTGCGCATTGATTATCTTCTCAAGACACTGTGGGGCTTATGGCGTATCCGCAGGGGAAACTGGATCATCCGGATGAATGTGGATGACTGACACCGTATGGTGTCATTTTTGTTTTCTGACAAGTGTCATTGCCAAGGTGAACACTTTATCGTTCATTTCAGCCATAAAATGTAGTATCATTTTTATAGCAAGACATCTTAAATCATCATTTCACGTAAGATTATCAGGAGGAAAAAATGAAAAAGATCACTTACGAAATTACAAGCCCTCTGGGAATGCATGCGCGTCCGGCAGCTTTCGTTGCACAGGCATGCGTATCGCTTCCGTCTCAGATCCTCATCAAGTGCGGTGACCGTACTGCCAACGGTGACAACGTTCTGCAGATCCTCGGCCTTGACGCACAGCAGGGTTCCATTCTCGAAATCAGCGCAGAAGGCGGCGACGAAGACGCTGCTCTGGCTCTGATCAAAGACGAACTGGACCGCAGACTGAAACGGTATCAGGAAGCTCCGGTACTGAAGATCGCGTTCTTCGGTGCAAAAGACTATGACAGAATCTTCTTCAGCGAACTCGCAAGAGACGTAGGTGAAGGTGCTTACAACTGCGATATCAAATACTTCAATGCACGTCTTACACCGGAAACTGCAGGTCTGGCAAAAGGCTTCGATGCTGTATGTATCTTCGTAAATGATGAATGCCCGAGAAGTGCTGTTGAAAAACTGCATGAATGCGGCGTTAAGCTCATCCTTCTGCGCTGCGCAGGCTTCAACAACGTTGATCTGCAGGCTGCCAAGGAATGCGGCATCCGTGTTGCCCGTGTACCGGCTTACTCCCCGTACGCTGTCGCAGAGCATGCTATGACTCTGATCCTCACCTGCAACCGCCGTATGCACAAGGCTGTCAACAAGGTTAAGGACAACAACTTCGCTCTGAGCGGACTGCTCGGTGTTGACCTCCACAACAAGGTTGCCGGCATCATGGGTACCGGTAAGATCGGTCAGTGCATGGCCCGCATCTGCAAAGGCTTCGGCATGACAGTTATCGGCTGGGATGCATTCCCGAACCAGAAACTCGTTGACGAAGGACTTCTGACATATGTTGAGAAAGACGAACTGCTCGAAAAGGCAGACCTCATCTCCCTGCATGCACCGCTGATCATGGGTCCGAAGGGCACATATCATATGATCGACGCAGATGCAATTGCAAAGATGAAAGACACCGCTATGCTCGTCAACACAGCACGCGGCGGCCTGATCGATACAGAAGCTCTGATCGATGCTCTGAAGAACGGAAAGTTCCACGCTGTCGGTCTTGACGTATATGAAGGCGAAGACGCAAACGTATACACAGACCACTCCGATGACTTCCTGGTCAACGATATTACAGCAAGACTGCTGATGTTCCCGAACGTTGTTCTGACATCCCACCAGGCATTCTTCACAAGAGAAGCTCTGCAGGCAATCGCAGCTGTTACACTTGAAAATGCACGCAACTTCAACCAGGGTGTTGATCTCGGCAGTGCAGAGTGCAAGTAATTCTGTGACTTTGAAAAGACTGTTTCCGGAAAGGAAACAGTCTTTTTTTCGTATGTCTGTATATATAATTTTTTACAGTGTATCCTGCCAGAGATCGCCTTTCATGAATTCCGGCAGGATCTCATACAGTACTGCGGCGGCCTCCTCTGCGGAGAGGGAATGGGCTCCCTTGATCCATTCCTCAAAGAAACCAGCAGCGCCATGGCAGAAGACCATCAGCTGGATCTTCTGTTTTTCATTCAATGTGCGGTGAGCAGGCTGAGTGCCGTACAGGGACTGTGTTTCGTAGATATTCCTGGCAGCGGTAAAACTGTAGTCACGGATATACTCATGAAAACTGTTGGGACCATAAGTGGCAAATAACGGCAGAAGCGATTCTCCCTGCAGCTTCCCGGTCAGAAGAAGGCGTTCAAACAGACCTTCCATGGATGTATACGTGATGCCGGAAAGGGAATCGTTGAGAATACTGGTGTAGTTGTAGTTCATGACATCGTATTTGTCTTTGAAATGACGGTAGAAGGTGGCACGGGAGATGCCGGCTTTCTGCACGATCGCGTCCACGGTGATGCGGTGGAAGTCGCGGGTGGAAAGCAGACTGTTGAACGCACTGAGTACTTTTTCCTTGGTATGTCCGGACATGGGATCCTCCTGAGACAGATTATATCTTCTGTCTCATTTTACCTCTCCGGTACCGGGAAGACTATAGGAAGAACCGGAGGCGGATCCTATACTATGTGTAAAGAATCGGAAAGATCATAAAGGAGAACACATATGTTTCAGACGAAGCATG
Organism: Solobacterium sp.; assembly: GCA_017510405.1. Taxonomy (GTDB): domain Bacteria; phylum Bacillota_I; class Bacilli_A; order Erysipelotrichales; family Erysipelotrichaceae; genus Bulleidia. The sequence goes on along the minus strand of JAFWNG010000045.1, from coordinate 111,656 downwards.
AACTGACACCCGGAGAGAAGAAGTGTCTTGAAGAGTATAATCGCGAGAAAAGCAAAACGCCCCGCAAAAACCTGATCCGCCTGGTACGGCATATCAATATGCTGAATCCGGTGCCGGATGAGAATTCCTGGGAATACATTTTCTTTGACCGCCAGCTGACCGACGAGCAGATCGACTTTGCCCTGAAGATGAAACTGCGTCACCAGTATACGATCCCGGAACTGGCGGAACGGGAAAAGATGAGTGTGGAAGATACTGCGAAGATGGTCTATGACCTGTGCTATATCGGCCTGCTGGAATACTGCAGTGCGCGGGGAGAGGAAGACAAAGTGCAGCTGCCGGTGTTTGCGCCGGGAGCGATGGAAAGCACAGTCATGACAAAAGAACGTACGGATAAATATCCGGAAACCGCACCGGCATTTCTGAATTATGTTCTGGATCTTCAGAAGAAGATCTCCGGTGCGACATTCATGGGCTCTGCTTTAATGCGTGCGATCCCGGTGGAAAGCGCGATCACTTCGAATACACGGAAAGTCAAATATGAGGAAGTATCGTACTGGCTGGACAAAGCCGGCGATTCCATCGGCGTCGCTCCGTGTGAGTGCCGCAAACTGCGCCGCATGGTCGGCGAGGGAACGGCAGACCTGGAAGGGGAATGGTGCATCAATCTGGGCAATTATGCCGAAAGCTGCATCCGTATGGGAAAGGCCAGAAGGATCACCCGGGAAGAAGCAGAGGCGAAGATCAAACGGGCTGAGGAACTCGGCTATGTACACCAGCTGTCCAATATTGACGGACCGGATTTCTCGATCTTTATCTGCAACTGCCCGTGGGATACCTGCATGGCGCTGCGTACATCCTGGTATACGTCGTCGCCGGATCTCTCCCGCTCGAATTACTGCGCATCCGTGGATCCGTCCCACTGTGTGGCGTGCGGCGGCTGTGTGGAGATCTGCCCGCAGAATGCCGTGAAGCTCGGTGAGAAGCTGTGCACAAAGAAACCAATCGAAATTGCGGAGGCAAAGGTGGCGTCCGACTATGTCTTCATGCATCCGAAGCACTGGAACGGCCCGGATTTCCTGACGGAGCGGGAAAACGTCGTGCCGGAGACCGGTACGGCACCGTGCAAGACCAACTGTCCGGCGCATATCGCCGTACAGGGTTATCTGAAGATGGCAAATGAGGGCAGATACCGCGAAGCGCTGGCCCTGATCAAGAAAGAAAATCCGTTCCCGGCAATGTGCGGCCGTGTCTGTGCGCGCTTCTGTGAGCAGGTATGCACCAGAGGTGATATCGACGCCCCGGTCGCCATCGATGAAGTCAAGAAGTTCATCGCTGATCTGGAGCTCAATGACGAAGACCGCTATGTACCGGAAAAACGGTTTAACGAAGGACAGAAAGTCGCGGTCATCGGTTCCGGTCCGGCCGGACTGTCCGCGGCGTATTATCTCGCCGTCTGGGGACATGATGTGACTGTATTTGAGAAAGAAAGCCGTCCGGGCGGAATGATGACGTTCGGCATGCCTTCCTTCCGTCTCGACCGTAAAGTTGTGGAAGCGGAGATCGACGTCGTGCGGAAACTCGGCGTGGACATCCGCTGCGGCATTGAAGTCGGCAAGGATATCACGCTCGAAGACCTGCGTAAAGAAGGCTACAAGGGCTTCTACGTGGCGATCGGTGCGCAGGGCGGAAGAAAGCTGAATGTGGAAGGCGAAGACAGCGAAGGCGTGCTCTCGGGCATCGACTTCCTGCGCCGCGTATCCTTTGAAACGATGCCGAAGCTTCATGGCTCCGTTGTCGTGGTCGGCGGCGGAAATGTCGCGGTGGACGTTGCCCGTACGGCGGTCCGCCATGGTGCGGAAAACGTCACGATGCTGTGTCTGGAACAGCGTGACGAGATGCCGGCTGCGGACGATGAAGTTGCGGAAGCGGAAGAAGAGGGCATCACGGTGAAGTGCGGCTGGGGACCGAAGACGATCCTTGCCGAAGACGGACATGTCACAGGCATCGTATTCAAGGCATGCACAAGCGTGAAGAATGCGGAAGGCCGCTTTGATCCGCAGTACGATGAAAATGCCACGATCGAACTGAAAGCGGACTATGTACTGTCGGCGATCGGCCAGTCGATCGAATGGGGAAATCTGCTGGATGATGAAAAGGTGGAACTCAACCGCAATAAGACCGCCAAGGCAGATCCATGGACATATCAGACTGCGCAGCCGGACGTATTTGTCGGCGGCGACGCTTATTCCGGACCGAGCTTTGCCATCTATGCGATCGCGGCCGGCAAGGAAGGCGCCGAGTCCGTACACCGCTATGTATGGGAAGGCCATTCCCTGACGCTCGGCCGTGTGCACCGCGACAACTACCATTACATTGACAAAGACAACGCCGTGATCGCCAGCTATGACCGCGGTGAGCGTCAGGTGCCGGGAAAGGATCCCGAAAAGATCCGCACATTCTCTGACGAACGCCTGACATTTACCGAGGAACAGGTGAAGAAAGAGACAGCGCGCTGTCTGTCGTGCGGCGCCGCCAAGGTCGATCCGAAGCTCTGCATCGGATGCGGTCTGTGCACCCTGCAGTGCAAATTCGACGCGATCCATCTTGACCGCGTATACGACGCGTGGGGCGTACCGTATGAGAAACTTGTCCCGACCGTTCTCAAAGAAGAGGCGAAGAAGATCGGCCGCATTGCCGTACGCAAGCTGAAAGGCTGATGCCATGCATGAGATCAGCGTCCTGTACAGGGCGGTGGAACTTGCCGAAGAGACGGCAGAAGAAAACGGGATCTCCCGTCTGTCCTACATCACTCTGGAAGTAGGCGAACTGAGCGGCTATCTCCCCGTATTCTTTGAAAAATACTTCCCCGTCGTCATTGAAGGAAGGGAAGTATTTGAAGGCTGCCAGCTGCGTATGACGCGTCCCCGCGGCGAAGCGCTGTGCACGGACTGCCATGCCATGTACAATGTCATGGAATGCGAAGGGAAATGTCCGCGCTGCGGTTCCCGTTACAAGACGATCCTGGGCGGAACACAGTTTGAACTGAAAGAGATCGGCTATGAAGAATGAGGCAGGAATGCTTCATTCTTTTTGTTGCATTCACTATGCCTTGGGCTACACTGAAAGAAGCAGGCATTATCTGCAGGAGGGTCCATGAAAACATCTGTTCGCTTCGGGAAGGAAGATATCCCCCGGATCTTTGCCATATGTGTATCCGCGCTGATCTATTCGATCGGAATGGTCGTCTTCGTCCGCTCAGGCAACCTGTTTCCCGGCGGCTATGCGGGCGTTTCCCGTCTGCTGTCGCTGGTCGCACAGGACCGCTTCGGACTCAATATTCCGTTCAGTGTCATTTACTTCGGCATGAACGCGGTCACGACGGCAATCGTATACCGTACGATCGGTCATAAGTTCGTTCTGTATTCTGTTATCTGGTATTCTCTGGCATCGTTTCTGACCGGTGTCATCGATCTTCCGGTGATCACTCAGGATCCGCTTCTGATCGCTGTATTCGGCGGCCTGATCAGCGGCTTTGCGACCGGTCTTGCGCTTCAGAGCAACGGTTCCAGCGGCGGGACTGACTTTATCGCAATCGATCTTTCCATCCGCCTGAACCGGCCGACATGGAACTATATTTTTGCGTTCAATGCCCTGGTGCTCATCTGTGCAGGTCTTCTGTACGGCTGGGAACAGGCACTCTATTCGATCATCTTCCAGTATGTATCGAAAGAAGTCGTCGGAATGATGCACCAGCGCTACAAAGTATCGCGTCTGCACGTTGTAACGGATAAGCCGGATGAGATCTGTACGGCTGTATTCCGGATCTGCCGCCACGGCATCACGAAGATCGCCTGTGAAGGTGCCTACAGCCACGTCGGTCATACACTTCTTATGATGTCGATCAATACCTACCAGCTGCGGGAAGTGGAACACTGTATTCTGGATGTGGATCCGCAGGCATTCATATCCGTCAATCCGGTCGAACGCATTATCGGAAACTACTATCAGACACCGCTGGAGTAACGAGTTATATTTCAATATTTAAATCTTTTCCTTCAATAGGAGTAATTAATATCTGTTCACTGTCAGTCAGGATCTTCTTAAGCTTGAATAATTGGACTTTTGTGAGCGGAGTTGTAAACTGTATAGACTTGTCTTTGTAGTGGTCATTAACAATGCAGGTGAAAAGATCGGACATGAAGTCTTGCCATTCCGAAGAATCCGTTAATTCGTTTCTTTCTGTCAGATAACGGAAGCCATCTGCCAGATAAAACATCATTAATGCAGTTGACAGTGAACAATGAGCATTATTGATGATTGTCCGAGGTATATCAAATCCGTTATCCCAGTTGTAATTGTATGTATAAATATGAAGAGTATCTGTTTCTTTACAAGAAGACAGATACTTTTTTACGGTGTCAGATGATTCGGAATACAATAGTTTTTCGATTCCATCTCTATTCATTGTTAAACGCTCATTATTGTGAGTGCTTTATTATGAATAAATCTGCTTTGAGCTGTTTTCATTGGCCTATGGAAGAATAATGACAATTATTACAATCTTCCTTCAGAAATAATACTTAAGCAAAAAGGAGTTTCGGTACACTCTGAAGAGCCCGGGACTCCTTTTCTGTCATATATCAGTCGATCAGTTTGAGATAACGGAACGCGTTGTACAGTCCGTCATTGTCGACATCATCCGTAATATAGTCCGCGGCTGCCTTGATCTCAGGACCGCCGTTGCCCATGGCTACGTTGTACGCGCACAGTTCAAACATGGAAAGGTCGATCTTGGCGTCGCCAAAGGAGATGGTGTCTTCTTTTGACGCACCGAGATGCTTCAGAAGAACTTCGATCGCATACTTCTTTGTGATGCCCTTCGGGGCCAGGTCGCCGTAGATCGCTGTCTCACCGGTGCCGCCCCATGTATGTGCGATCATGTCCGGGAATTCCTCAATGGAATCGAGATGATCCTGGTACGTGCGCAGAACAAAGCTGATCTTGTTCACGTCATCGCGCGCAGCGTCTTCGTGGCGGATGTACGTATACTGTTCCATGATGCGCTTCTTCTGTGCTTCGCGGTCGACGTTTTTCGCACCTTTTCCTTCCCGGTAGCGGGCGTTGGCTTCCGGTCCCTGTTCCAGATACAGGTCATCGTAGTAACGGGCGGAATTGGCTTCCAGCACATACGCGATTTTGCGGCTGCGGCACCAGTCGGTCACATGACGCACCTGTGCCGGCGTCAGGCTCTGGTGCAGGATCACTTCTCCGTTATCCTCTACATAGCCGCCGTTGGCACCGATCATGCCGTCGAGTGCCGGCAGATCTCTCTGCAGGATCTCCGCTTTGGAACAGCCGGTGCAGATATAGACTCTGTGTCCGTTGGCACGCGCTTCATCAATTGCCTTTTTGGCACTGGCAGGTGTTTCGGCATAGTAGTTGATCAGGGTGCCGTCCACATCCAGAAAAACGATCTTACTCATAGAATGGTCCTCCTGTACTTCAGTATAGCGGAAAACATATATGGATTGACGGAAAAAACAGTGAATGCTATCATGAGGCGCGAAATGAGGAATGGGCGATGACGATAGCGGCGAAATTTGGGGGAACATCACTGGCAGACGGCAGCAGGATCCGCCATGCCTGCAATATCATGAAGGCAGATCCGGAAAGACGATTCATGATCGTTTCGGCACCGGGAAAACGGTATGCGGACGATGAAAAAGTGACTGATCTTCTGTACCGGATATATGAAGAAAAAGACAGCCGGGAAGACCTGCTGGATCATGTTTTTGAACGTTTTGCAGGAATCGTGCAGGAACTGGGCATTGACTTTGATCTTGCGGAAGAACGCAGAGAAATTGAAAAAACACTGGCGGAAGGCTGCGCTGTCGACGCAATCGTCAGCCGCGGGGAATATCTTTCCGCAAAGATCACGGCTGCGTATATGGGCTGGCCGTTTGTGGATGCGGCGAATCTGATCCGTTTCCGGGAAAACGGAAGGCTGGAAGAAGCGCTGACATACCGCACTGCGCGCGGTGAGCTGGAAGAATATGAATATGCGGTCATTCCGGGGTTCTACGGCAGCGGTCCCAACGGTGTGATCCGGGTGTTCTCAAGAGGCGGCTCCGACGTGACCGGCGCGATCGTTGCCCGGGCAGTTGAAGCGTCTGTTTATGAGAACTGGACCGATGTCACGGGTATCATGAGCGCGGATCCAAGAGTGATCGAGAACCCGCATGCAGTGCGCTATATCAGCTACCGGGAACTGCGCGAGCTTTCCTACATGGGTGCTTCGGTGCTTCACGAGGACGCTGTTTTCCCGCTGAAGAATACCGGCATTCCGATCCGTGTATGCAATACGATGGATCCGGAAAAAGAAGGCACATGGATCGTCGCCAAGTATCCGGTGGACCGGGGAAGTCATCCGGTAACGGGTATTGCCGGCAAGAAGGGCTTCTCCAACCTGCAGATCGAAATGGCGATGATGAACAGCCAGATCGGCTTCGGCGCCCGCATTCTGGAGATCATTGCTTCCCACGGCATCTCTTATGAACATACGCCGACTTCCATCGATATCATGTCGGTCATCGCGGACACAAAGGCGATGGATCCGCACCGCAACGAACTGATCATGGAGATCGATCAGGAGTTCCATCCGGATCGTGTATTCATTGAAGACAACATGTCCCTGATCGCTGTCGTGGGTGAAGGCATCTCCGCCAACGTCGGTGTTGCGGCGCGCGTCCTGCAGAGCATTGCCGAAGCAGGCATCAACGTGCGCATGATCGATGCCGGCTGCAGCGAGCTGAATATCATCATCGGCGTCAATGACTCGGATTATGAAAAAACCATCCGGGCTCTGTACAAAGGACTCTACGAATTCCTGTAAGAGGGGATGGCATGCGTTCCGATAAAACGGAACGTTTTTTTATCGGTACGGTGCGTAAAGCTGTTCGGTGAATGCAATGCGGCGGATCGTGTCTTCGTGCGTGGTTACGGGACTTTCCACCAGTCCGTTCTGTATGCATTGATTGTAATGCTTCAGTTCATACTGGAACTCAAACGGGCAGGGGATATCGATCGTTTCCTTGAGCCGGTCACCTTCATATACATATGCACGGGAAGCTTTCCAGTAATCCGGGATCACGATCTTTCCATGATCACAACGGATGGTAAGTCCGTTTTCAAACAGGACGCGGCGGGATACCTGCAGAGTCGCAAGAACACCATTCGGCAGGAGCGCGCTGACCGCAAGCTGGTCTTCTGCTTCCCCGTCCGGAAAACTGAGTGTTCCGGTCACGGAAAGAATCTCTCCGGCAAGGTATTCTGCCATGGTAAAGAAATACGCTTCGTTTCCGTACAGGACACCGCCGCCTTTGTCGATCTCCGTATTCCATCCGCCGACATACGGTCCGACGGTATAGGACTGGCGGAATTCCATATAACGCATGGATCCAAGCATCCCGCTGTTCAGGATCTCGCGGATGCGGTCATAGATCGGCAGAAACGGTGTCTTCACCGCTTCCGTCAGGAACAGCCCCTTCTCATGAGAAAGCGCGGACAGTTCGCGTGCTTCTTCTGCATGGAGAACAAACGGCTTTTCACACAGCACATGCTTTCCCGCCAGCAGTGCTTCTTTCACATAGGGATAGTGCAGGGAGTTAATGAGCGGAATGTATACAGCATCGATGTCCGGGTCATTGAGAAGCTCCCGGTGATCTGTGTATACACGTTCAATGCCGAGTTCTTCCGCCATAGTGCGGGCTTTTTCTTCACTGCGCGACCAGATGGCGGTAACTTCGCCGTTTTCACTCAGGCGCATGCCTTTGACAAAGCGGGGAACGATGGATGCGGCAGACAGAATGCCGTAACGGACTGCAGACTGCATAAGGGACCTCCTGCTGTAAGTATAGCGTATCCAGTGAAAAAGGAGCTCCGAAGAGCTCCTGAGTATTGAATCAAAGCCAGTTCTTTCCTGTGATGATGCACTCGGTGCCGTTGATCTTAATCTCGTCGCCGATGTGCAGTTTGTCTTTGACTGCCAGGATATAGCCGTTATTAACATTTTTCACATAGGAATAGACCAGCTTGCGCACGCGGCCGACTTCTTCGTCTTCGCCCTCGATATAGACCGGTTCACCCGGACCGCCGTACTGGGCAGAGAGGATACAGTGATCTTCGTTGGAATCACAGATTTCAAAGCCGACCATTTCACGCTTCGGTCCTTCTTCCCGGATCTTCAGCAGAGCTTCTTTTCCGATGAATTCCTTGTCCCATACGATATTGCGGTCAAGGCCGACTTCCATGGGATTGGTGTGGGCAAGATCCCGCATATAGTAGAATCCTGCTTCGGTCGGAAGGGTCCATGCAAAGACCTGGAACTCCGTGATCTCCCGTCCGCCTGCCTCTTTTACAGCAGCGTCCAGCACTTCCTGAACGGCGTCGGCGTCATCCGGTGAACAGTAGATCTCATAGCCGAATTTCTCGCCGGTAAAGCCGCCGCGGTTGATGCGGACATCCATGCCGCTGATCACATCCATACGGGTCTCAAAGAAGCGCAGTCCGTCAACGCCGGTCTCACAGATGGCGTTCATGACTTCCTGCGACTTCGGTCCCTGAACGGAGAACATATGCCAGTCTTCCGTGATCTCATACGAATCCAGATCATAGTTTTCACTGTGATAGTAGATCCAGTCATCCAGCTTTGTTCCGTACAGGGTGGATACCCAGTACTGTTCTTCATCCAGACGCATGACGACAACGTCGTCGATGATCTCGCCGTCTTCGTTCAGGATCGTGGTATAGCGGTCTCTTCCGACTTTGAGGGAAGCGATGTTGTTGGGGCAGATCCAGTCAAGGAAGCGGCCGGCATCCGGACCGGTGACTTCCATCAGCTGATGGGTGAACAGATAGTAGCCGACGCACTCACGGACGGCCATGTGCTCTTCGCGTTTCCAGGTATCGCTGTTAAAGATATTCTTATACATCGTTCTGCGGCCTCCTACATGAATTTGTCGATCTTCCGTGCGATCTTGATGCGCATCTTTCCCTTCGGGGAATCTTCTTCCCACAGGGACCATTCCGCGCTGACCAGGGTCTTGACCATGCCCTGCCACATATAGAGATGCGCTTCGCACAGGGACTGGGTGCCGGTGATGGAAAGACCGCCGCGGTCGATCACATAGATGACTTCGTCATTGTTGAATGCTTCGATCTCATATTTGCAGACGAGAGACTGCAGCAGCATCTCTATGACACCGCCCATCAGGCGTGCATCGGCTTTGTCTTCCTGCGGATAGCCGAGCCACTCGCGGCATGCCCTGATCGCGTAGCGTTCGCCGAACATGGCCTTGCCGGCAGCTTCGAGGACGCATTTCTTGGTCCAATCCGCCTGTTTCTCTGTGGTATAGCCGAGACGTACGGCATTGTCGATTGCCGGCAGAAGGTACAGGGATGCGGCAGTGGACAGGTTGACCATCTGGTTGGAGGAGTCGGTTTCGTTATTGACTCCGTTGACGAAATGATAATTGCATTCTTCCCGGAACATCATGGATTCTTCGACGGTCCGGTCTTCCGTCGTAAACTTCTTGTATTCGTCCGATACTGCCGGGCCGAAGGACTGCCAGAGTTCGTGAGCCGGAGCCGGGTATTTTTCACGGTTTTCCGCAATGATGCGGCAGTGACGGTCGCCGCAGCCTCTTGCTTCGACCATCATGTAATCCAGCTTCTTGCCTTTGCGGTGGCGGGACTCGGTCGCGTCGGCCTGTCCCTGCAGCGACATGGTCGTTGCCCGGCAAAGCTCCGAACAGCAGATGTCCCAGTCGCAGACATCCAGTTCTTTTTCACAGCGGTATGTACCGAAGTCCTGGCAGCGTCCGCACATGAGCAGGGCATCGTCGCCCTTGTCGCCGATCAGCGCGCCGGGGTAGGAGCCGCACATGAACGGATGGATGCCGAAGCCGTCGTCACCGGGATAGTTGATGCCGGTGTAATACAGACGTCCGTATGCTTCCTTGCACATTTCGGAAGCGCGTGTTTCGTAGTCGGGAATGATGATGCGGTATGCCTGTGCGACTGCCGCGCTGAGAACTGCTTCAAAGCGGGATGCATAATGCAGGGCATCCTGATAGGACATCAGTTTGTTCCACGGGGACTGCACCGCATTGTAAGAGGTGAAACCGGCACCATTTCCGGAGTCGGCAGGGATCCTTCCCTGTATCTTTCTGGACATAGGAATATTTCCTCCTTACTGTTCTTCGGGATATGCATCGATGGCAGGCTGATAGCGCACGATATTATGAGATGCGCCGCCGTCTGCGAGGATGACTTCACCGGTGATGCCGTCGCTCATCGGTGTGCAGAATGCATATGCGGCGATGCCGACCTGATCGACCGGCAGCTGTCCGTCTACGGACCATACCATCAGTTCGTCATAGAACTCATCCTGCTGCTCTTCCGTGATCAGTTCACTGGCAAGGTTTCCGGCAGCGCCGGGGGTGACCATTCCGCCCGGAGCGATCGTATTGACCATGATGCCGTAGCGCTTGAGTTCCTTGGCTGCTTCAACGCAAAGTCCCATAACTGCCGCCTTGCTGGAAGCGTAGTGCGGATAGCCGCCGAATACCGGATACGGAACGATCGGGCTGTTCGACGCGATCAGAACGATCTTGCCGGCGATCCCGTGTTCCTTCATGTATTTACTGACATGCTTAACGCCGTAGAAGGCACCGTACACATTGGTCTCAAAGACCAGCTGCAGGTCTTCTTTCGGCAGATCGTAGATCTTGGCGTAGTTCCAGATGGCTGCGCTGTTGACAAAGATATCCAGCGAACCGAATGTCTCTGCTGTATAGGCGACAAGTTTTTCCACGTCTTCTTCGTTTCTCACATCGGCAAAGAAGAAACGCACCTGATCCACAAAACCCTGTTCGGCAAACAGCGGCATGGCGGCTTCTTCCTCGATGCGGGAATTGGAAGCGACGACGACACGGGCCCCGCCCTGCAGCAGGCGCAGTGTGATATCAAAACCGAGTCCGGAGGATCCTCCGGTCACGAGTGCGGTTTTATCTTTGACAGAGAACATATCCGCAAACGGACGGGCGGCGCGGACATATCCTTCCAGCATGGCTTTATCAGCCGGTGTAAATGGCATAAATGATCTCCTCCTGTAAAATAGTGACCCGGGCAGGTCTTCCGTCTTTATTCTAAAAAGGAGGAAAATGCGCGGAAATGCTGAAAAAATACGATTTTTCCGGAGCTTCAGCACCTGTTTTCACGGGTGGGGAAGGGTAGAAAACAGCCGGGTCTGCGGAAGCCGGGAAAAAACCTGCGGAAACAATTATTCCCAAACCGCTGTCTGTATGGAACTCCTGTCGGAAATACCTACAAAATGACGGGTCAATGGAATGCTGTATCCGCTATAATGAAAACAGAGATACTTTATATGAAACTGAATGCTGCGATCATATATGCTGAACTGGCAAAAACGTATACCGTCGAAATGACCGGACAGGAAGCCAATGCAATGGTACTGGGACGGCCGGATTTTTACATGGAAAGCGACCGGGAGTTTCAAAGCGGACATGCAGTTCTCGCAACGGCAGACCGTCTTCCCGCCCGGCCGCGGATCCGTCACGGAGCCGTGCTTGTCTGCATCGGCGAGCTTCCGTATGCACGCTATTATCGTGAACATCTGTGCCTGATCACGATCAAGGAAAGAGCAGATTATTTCCGCGTCTACCAGACGCTGCAGAAGATCTATGACCGCTACGATGAATGGGAAAACACGCTGTACCGCGATCTTGCGGAAGACAGCGGACTGGCGGGCATTCTGGCAGATTCCATGGCGGTCTTCGGCCGTTCGCTCTATCTGCTGGACAAGTCCTTCCGCTTTCTTGCGGCGACAGACAGCAGTGTGCGGGATGCGGACTGGATCCCGTCCCGCGGCGGCACGCTGACGACGGAAGCGATGTCAACCTTTCTGTCCTCATCGGATCTGATGACGGAAAAACACGGACCGCTGCGCATAACGGCAGGGGAAAGGAATATTCTCTGTGTGAATCTGTACAGCCGTTCCGACACTTACGAAGGCTGTCTGTGCATTCCGCTGGATCAGGATGATTTCAGCAGCCGGGACGAGAGCCTTGCGGTCTTCCTGGCCGGAATCCTGGAAACGGCGATCCGGCGCAATCCCGCGGTCATAAATGATGAAACATCATCTCTGCGTCGGGTCCTGCAGACGCTGGTCGAAGAACTGCCCTTAAGCGATGCGCAGCGGTGGGTGCTGAATGCCTCCAACCGCAAAACGCAGTATGTATGCGTGATCCTGCAGTATACGCGGGAACGGCCGCAGCTTCCGGCGGAATATATCTGTGAGAGCTTTGAAGAACTCTTTCCGGAATCGGCGGCATTCCGCTCCGAACCGGGTATCGTCTGCTTTGTCAGTATAGAAACGCTGGACAGCGGTAAAGATGGGTATTATAAAGCGGAACTCAACCGCAGACTGCGGGACTTCTGCGGCAGAATGCGTGTTTCGGCAGGTATTTCCAATGAATTCCGCGACCTGCTCGACATCCGTATCTATTATCTGCAGGCACAGTCTGCGCTGGAAAACGGACGCCTGATGGCGCCGGGCGGAGACCTGTATTATTTTGCCAGCTATGCACTGACGGATATGATTATCAATGCCCTCGGCGGGCTGCCGGTGCAGGCATATTTCCCGAACGGTTTTCAGACACTGCTTGAACATGACCGCAGCGGCGGTGTATCGTACCTTGAAACACTGAAGGTGTTTCTGGAAGAAAACATGTCGTATACGGAGGCGGCGCGGAAACTCTATATCCATCGCTCCACGCTGATCGACCGCATAGCCCGGATCGAACGGGAACTGCAGATGGATCTGAGCGACAGTGACCGGCGTCTGCAGCTGGAGATCCTGCTGAAGGCGATCGATATTGAGGAGATGCTGAAACTGCGATAAAAAAAACAGCCTTGCGGCTGTCTTCTCAGCGTTTGCAGGCTTTCAGATCGGCATCGATCTCGTCTGCGTGAGCAGCGACTTCGGCAGACTCCGGATAGCTCAGAAGCTTCCGGTAGGTGAGACCGCCGACAAGGCGCATACGCGGATCGGATGTGGATCCGGGTGCCCATTTTTCCATAACTGCTTTGCCTTCTGGTGAACGCATGATGTCTCTGATCTTGGAATCAAGTGAAAGTGCCATAATATCCTCCTGTGTTTTATGATGTTGGTATTCCCTGCCCGGGGATCTGTCTATAGCATAGAACCGCGTTCCTTTGGAACCAATCCGTGAAACAGCGGGTTTTCCGGATGAAAGACCCGTTAAACCGTATGCAGAAAAGAGGAAGAGCTGATGAAAAACATGACATTGGATACATTTACCGCGGCGGCGGCTTCGAAGCGGCCAGTGCCGGGAGGCGGGGGCGTCAGTGCCCTGGCCGGTTCCCTGGCAGCGTCTCTTGCCGAAATGGTGACGCAGCTGACGACCGGCAAGAAACGCTATGCGGAATACGAAGAAGAAATACAGCAGCTGATGCGGGAAGCGGAAGAACTGCGGATCGAACTGCTTTCGTGCATAGAGAAAGACGCTGAGGCATTTGCGCCGCTTGCGGCAGCTTACGGCATGGACCGGAATGCGGAAGGATACCGGGAACGCCTGGAAGCGTGTCTGCGGGCAGCCGCGGAACCGCCGTTCCTTATTCTGAAGCTGTGCACAAGAGTCGTTGAGATCGATGAGCGTCTCTCCGCGATCGGTTCGAAACTGGCGGTCTCGGATGCCGGGACATCGGTCATGCTGGCGCACGGCGCAATGTACGGCGCTTATCTGAACGTGAAGGTGAATACCCGTCTCATGCAGGATAAGATGTACGCGGAGGAGAAAGAGGAAGAGGCGGAAGACCTGCTGGAAGAATATGCGGAACGTGCCCTGAACTGCTTTGAAGCAGTAGAGGAGAGACTGGATGGCTGAACTGCTCAGAGGAAAGAAAGCGGCGGATGCGCTGAACGAAAAGACGTTTGCCATCGTTCAGGAACTGCGGCAGAAAGGCGTGACGCCGTTGCTTGCCATCGTGCGCGTCGGCGAAAAAGCAGATGACATCTCCTATGAACGCGGGGCGATGAAGCGCTGTGAGACGGTCGGGATCCGGGTAAAAAATGTTCTGATGCCGGCTGATGTCAGCGTTGAGGAATTCTACCGGACGATCGAAGAACTGAATCATGATCCGGAAGTGCACGGCATCCTGCTGTTCCGGCCGGTGCCGGTACACCTGGACAATGAGCGGGCCCGCAATGCCATCGTTGCGGAAAAGGACGTGGACGGGTGCGGCGACGCATCTCTTGCCGGGGTATTCGCAAACCGGAAGACCGGCTATGCACCATGCACGCCTGAAGCTGCAGTACAGATCCTGGACTGCTATGGCATCGATGTGAGCGGAAAGAACGCCGCGGTGCTCGGCCGGTCTCTCGTCGTCGGAAGACCGCTGGCAATGATGTTGATGCACAGAAACGCTACCGTGACGATCTGCCACACAAGGACACGGAACATGGCGGAGATTGCCCGCAGTGCCGATCTGATTTTTGCCTGCACCGGACAGCCGGAGATGATCGGGAAAGAGTACCTGCGTCCGGGACAGACGGTGATCGATGTCGGTATTTCCTGGAGCGAGGCAAAGGGAAAACTGGTCGGCGACGTTCTGCAGGAGGAAGCGGAACCGGTCGTTGATGCGCTGACGCCGGTGCCGGGCGGTGTAGGCGCGGTGACGACAGCCGTGCTTGTCTATCACACCGCGCTGGCCGCCAGGCGCAGCACAGAAGAACATACCCGGTAACAGGGCATATACAGGACAGGGAACAGAAGTTTCCTGTTTTTTTGTGAGAAGGTATTGACAATTATATCGAAAGCCGATATATTGTAGACAGATATATCGGATGACGATATATCGGGAAACGATGGAGGTGAGAGGATGCAGGAAATTGCATTGACCGAAGCGACATATTATATTCTGCTGTCTCTGTATAAACCCCAGCATGGCTACGGCATCATGCAGGAAACCGAGAGACTGTCCAATGGACGCGTGCGGCTGGCGGCGGGAACGCTGTACGGAGCGCTGACGACATTATGTGATAAGGGATGGATCATCCCGCTGGAGAAGATGGATGGCGGAAGACGCAAGGTATACTGCCTGACCGAGCTTGGCGAGGAAGTGCTGTTTAATGAACTGGAGCGTCTGAAGGAACTGGTAGAGAACGGTGAGAACGTTCTGAAAGGAAATGATCATGACTGAGAGAAAAACACTGTATAAATGGTTCTTTGTATGGGACTTTGACAAAGAAGAAGCGTGGCTGAACGAGATGGCGCTGAACGGCTGGGTGCTGGTCGACGTCGGATTATGCCGGTATACGTTTGAACGGTGCGAACCGGGCGAATATATCATCCGTCTGGAAATGCACGGAAGTGATCCGGATTATGTCAGTTTCATGGAAGAGACCGGTGCGAATTATATCGGCCGCTGTGTCCAGTGGATCTACTTCTCCAGAAGAAGTGAATACGGGGAATTCAATATATTCTCGGATATCGATTCGAAGATCAGCCATCTGCAGGGAATTGCCAGAATGCTTATGATCATCGGCGCAATGAATCTGCTGATCGGGATGGTCAACGTCAATGAATTCTCCCGCATCAATCTGCTCTGCGCAACGCTGCTGATGTACGGTCTCGGCCGGATCCACGGAAAGATCGAATATCTGGAAAACGAACGCCGGCTTCATGAATAGCTGCGAAGGCGTGCTGCGGAAAGCAGTACGCTTTTTCTGTGCAAAACGGTGTGACGGAAGGGGGAATACCTGCTAGTATGACAGTATGGGAAAGAAACTACTGCGGATCACAGAGAAAACAGCGAGGATCTATCAGGAACGGCAGATGCCGGTATATTCCGGCTATGCGGCGCTGTATATCCTGACGGCAATGGTGCCGATGCTCGTACTTGTTCTGTGGGTGGCGGCGCTTCTGCCGGGTCTTACGGCAGATGATATTATTTTCATGATCGAACGCTGGGTGCACATCGGTGAACTGCGCGATCTTCTGGAAAACATTTTCAATAATCTCAGAGACAGTTCCGGACGTGTTGTAGCGTCTGTTTCGGTCGTGACACTGTTCTGGACGGTCTCGCGCGGCGTTATTGCGATACAGAACTGCCTGGAACAGATCAGGCAGAACAAAAGCAGGATCCTGGCGGCACACCGGCGGGCGTTCGTGTTTACGATCCTGTACATATTACTGATGCCCTCACTGCTGGTATTCCGTCTGCTCGGTTCCTCGATTAAGGCACTGGCTGTAGCATTCCTGGAAAAGGCAGGACTGCCGGAGACGGCAGGCTTTATATCGTCGTTTCTGCACTACAGTTCGCTGATCTCTCTCGGCGCCATGATGTGCATTCTATGGCTGACGTACACCTATCTTCCGGCCGGACGGAGGAAACTGACGGAAGAACTGCCCGGCGCAGTCTTTTCAAGTCTGCTCTGGGTGGCGTTCACGGCTGGATTTGCGTACTGGATCCCGCGGTTCTGGCGTGCTTCGGTCATCTACGGCTCCCTGGCAGCGATCGTGATCGTCATCCTGTGGCTGAAGATCCTGATGATGATTCTGCTGGCAGGAGCGGCGCTGAATGAGGCGCTGCTGGAAGAGAAGCAGATGCAGGAAGCGTGCGAAGGTCTGGAAGGAAATGTATAATATAAACAGAAGGAGAATAATACTATGACAGAAGTCAAAGCAGCCGTTAACGGCAACATTTATGTACCGGCAGAAGACCGTACAGGCAATGAATCCATCGTTTATTTCACACGTGATATCTCCCCGGCAGGCATCCGCAAGGCATATGAAAAAGTATGCGGAAACATGACCGGCAAAGTGGCTGTCAAGCTTCATACAGGCGAAAAGAACGGTCCGAACTTCACCCCGGCAAGCTGGGTAAAGGAAGTCATGGAAAACGAAGAAACACTGAAAGATGCTGTTATCGTTGAGACAAATACATTCTATGTCGGCGACCGCTATACGACAGAAGAGCACCGTGAGACACTGAAGGTCAACGGCTGGGATTTCTGCAAGGTCGATATCATGGATGAAGACGGCACAGTGGATCTGCCGGTCAAAGGCGGCAAGTGGTTCGATCATATGACCCACGGCTCCCATATGACAGAATACGATTCGCTGTTCGCACTGACGCACTTCAAAGGCCATACGATGGGCGGCTTCGGCGGCTCCAACAAGAATATCGGTATCGGCTGTGCCGACGGACGCATCGGCAAGGGCATGATCCACGCGAAAGACGGCAATGACTGGGGCGTTGTGGAAGAAGAACTGATGGAGAAGATCACGGAGTCCACGAAAGCAACGATCGACTTCTTCGGAAAGAATGTCACCTATGTCAACGTCATGCGCAACATGAGCGTTTCCTGCGACTGTGAGGGACTGGCTGCTCAGCCGGTCGTTACACCGAACGTAGGCATCCTGGCATCCACGGATATCTGTGCGATCGACTGTGCGTGCGTCGACCTCGTATATGCCATGACCGAGGAACAGCACCATGATCTGTGGCAGAGAATGCAGAGCCGTCACGGTTTCCGTCAGCTGACCTACATGAAGGAACTGGGCATGGGCAATGACCGCTACATCCTGATCGACCTGGATAACGGCGGTGCAGTCCTGACGCCGAAAGAAGCAGTCAAGGACGTCAAGCCGTTCAAGCGCGTCCGCTGAGTTATGAGCACAGGCAGGATGGGAAACCATCCTGCTCTTTGTATGTACAGGAGAAATAAGCAATGAAAAATACAGGCATCTGCCCCAAATGCGGCAGTGCGGAGATCATCCGCATCGAAGGGCAGGCAAGAGCGTACGGAGCCGGAAATAACATTCCGGTCGGCATGACGATCTTCTCGTATATCAAGGTCCCGCGCTATGTATGCATGGACTGCGGGTTCTCGGAAGAGTGGATCGATGAGAAAGATCTGCCGGTACTCTGGGAAAAGTTCCGCTGATAAGAGCGTTATAGTTTCCCTTGACAGTTTTTTGGCTATAATAGGGTTGTGTCATCCGACCGCAAAGAAGATTCTGAGCGGGAAGAGCAACGTAGACTGATTTGTTTTGGTATACCTGCCGGATGTCCCGGCAGGTATTTTTTATACGGAGGAACTATGTATCGTTTTGCAGTATACGGCAAGGGCGGGATCGGAAAGTCCACGACCACAGCGGCGCTGTCCTGTGCGTTTGCCGAGATGGGATATAAAGTACTGCAGGTAGGCTGTGATCCGAAAGCGGATTCGACGCTGTATCTGCACGGCGGCGAAAAGATCACGCCGATCCTGGATGTTCTGCGCCGCAAGCGGGACCGGGCGGAGCTCGACGATCTGATCCACACCGGCTATAAAGGCATCGTATGCGCGGAATCGGGCGGACCGATGCCGGGACTGGGATGCGCAGGACGCGGCATTGCGGCGGCGTTTGAAGCCCTGAAGGAACGGGATGTATTCGAGATCGTACAGCCGGATATCGTGCTCTATGACGTGCTTGGCGACGTTGTATGCGGCGGATTTGCCATGCCGATCCGCGAAGGCTACGCCGACCATGTGCTGATCGTGACATCCGGAGAGAATATGGCCATTTATGCGGCGGCGAACATTGCCATGGCAATTGACAACTTCAAGGACAGGGGATATGCCAGCCTGGCAGGTCTTGTTCTGAACCGCCGGGAAGTGCCGAATGAACTTGCCAAAGTGCAGGAACTGGCGGATGAACTGCATACACAGATCCTTGCGGATCTGCCCCGCGACAACCGCATCGGCGAAGCGGAAGAGGCGAAACAGCCGGTATTTGCCATGTATCCGGATATTCCGTATGCGGAAGAGATCCGGCGTCTGGCCAGATATCTTCTGACCCTGAGCGAAGGAGAAGACGAAGTATGAACGGATACCAGCGCATTGCGGACATGACCTATGCCTACAACGCGGATATCGGACTGTCGTATTCCTCACCGGCAAGAGGCGTCTGGAATATCGTGCATATCGGCACTCTGGTGCCGCAGTCGCACCAGATCTTCGTCTGTCCGACCAGCTGTCTGCGCGGCGTCGTGCTGACGACGGCGGAACTGGGCGCGATGGATCAGATGTCCACGATCACGGTCGGCGAAGACAATATCCTGGAAGGGGACATGGAAGAAGCGCTGTACAACGGTGTCGTAAAGATCCTCTCCCGGCTGAAGGAACGGCCGCGCATGGTCATGGTGTTCACTTCGTGCATCCACCATTTCCTTGCGGTCAATTACCAGCGGGTCTATAAGATCCTGCGCAGGGAATATCCCGATATCGACTTCATCGACTGCTATATGGATCCGATCATGCGGCGCACCGCACCGCCGGACCCGACGCTGCGGCGGCAGATCACGCGTGTTCTGCGGCCTCTGCCCAAAGATGAGACGTCGGTCAATATCATCGGGAATGAGTTCCGCACCGGGGAACACAGCGATCTGTACATGTATCTGGTAAATAACGGGATGACCGTACGGGATATCACCCGCTGCGATACCTATGACGAGTATCTGCAGATGGGCAGTTCCATTGCCAATATCACCTTTCATAAACCCGCTGCGAAAGCCGGAAAAGACCTGGAAGCCCGTCTCGGACAGAAATGGCTGCCGGTCCGCACGACGTATGATTACGACGTCATCGATGCGGATATGAAGCGCGTGTGCGAAGCGCTCGGGATCCCGGCGCCGGCTGAAAAGACGATACAGGAAGAGCGCAGGAAAACGGAAGAACTGGCGGAAGAAGTGCGTACACTGCTGGGTGATACACCGCTTTCCGTGGATTATACGGCCGTGGATGAACCGCTCATGTTTACACTCTGGCTCCATGAACACGGGTTCCGGGTGGAATCATGCTTCATTGAGAATTTCACGGAGGACAAAGCCGTATTCGAGGCTCTGCAGAAAAAACTGCCGGACCTGAAGGTATATTCCTCGCTGAACTGGAATATGCGCACGGTCGACAGAGGCCATGAAGGAATGATCACGGCAGTGGGACAGAAAGCCGCGTACTTCAACGATACGAATCACTTTGTGGACGTTGTGGAAAGCGGCGATATGTACGGTTACCGCGGCATCCGGCGCATGCTGGAGCTGATCCGGGAAGCGTATCGGAATGAAAAGGACATGCGCTCGCTCGTGCAGGTCAAGGGATGGGGGTGTCACTGCGGATGAAAGACTGGCATACACATGTATTCACATCGACCTATACGGCGGATGTGTCCGGCGTCTGCTCGATGCTGTATGAACTCGGCGGAATGACCGTGCTGCACGATCCGTCCGGCTGTAATTCCACGTATACGACGCACGATGAACCGCGCTGGTACGATTCGAAGAGCCTCATGTTCATCTCCGGACTGGATGAGATGACCGCGGTGCTCGGCGACGACAGCGTGCTGATCAGAGACGTTGTCAAAGCAGCGGAGGATCTGAAGCCGCGCTTTATCACCCTGTGCGGCGCTTCGATCCCGCATATCATCGCTTTCGACTACCGCGGGGCGGCGAAGCTGATCGAGAAAGAGACCGGCATCCCGGTCCTGCCGGTCGCGACCGACGGCCTGCGTTCGTATGTCTCCGGCTGCGGTCTTGCCATGAAGGCGTGGATCCGCCGCTTCGGCAATAAGCAGGCGGAAAAGATCCCTGGGCGCGTGAATATCCTTGGCGTAACGCCGATCGACTTCTCCCGCAGTGAAAATGCCGAAGCGATGCGCCGGGCATTCGAGGAAGAAGGCTTCTCGGTGCGCGTCTTCGCGATGAACGAGACCTTTGAAGCGCTGCAGGAAGTATACCAGGCAGAATGCAATATCGTTGTGTCCGCCGCCGGCAGAAGCCCGGCGCAGTATCTGTGGAAGACTGCCGGCATCCCGTATGTGGAAGGGCTGCCGTCCGGCCGGGACATGGTACGGAAGATCGCGGACGCAGTGCGTACAGGTAAATGCACATCCGTTTGTCAGGACTATGATCCAGACGGCAGGACACTGGTGATCGGCGAAGAGATCTTCGCCTGCACCCTGGCATCGCAGCTGCACGGACAGCCGTTATGGCCGGACGTGGATGAGGGACTGGACGAAGACGTTCTGCTGGAAAAGATGGAACAGGCAGACAGGATCATTGCCGATCCGCTGTTTCAGTACGGACGGCGCGGTGACGCAGCGTTCATTCCGTTTCCCCATGAGGGATATTCCGGAAGGATCTTCCGGAAAGACATACCGGTATTTACCGGAAATGAGTTTGATATAGAAAGGTATATCAGGGAAAGAAAATGAAGAAAATGTCAAAAGCAGTTTTAAGCGCAATGCTCGTTCTTGCCGGACTGAGCGGCTGTTCGAAAACAGAGCCGGCTTCGTCCGCGGCAGAACCGGCAGAAACAAAGGAGGTCACGATCACGGACCATGCGGGACGTGAAGTGACCGTACCCACCGATCCGACGAATGTCGTGATCCTGGACATCCTGCCGCTGCCGTCCGTTCTGACGGTATTCCTCGGCAGTGCCGAAACCATCAAGGCGATCCAGCCGGCCAGCATGAATGCCGCAAAGAACGGCATCCTGTCGGAACTGTATCCGGATATTCTCAATGCGACGACCGATATCATGGACGGCGATGACGTCAATATCGAGTCTCTGCTGGCTCTTGAACCGGAGATCGTATATTTCAATGCCGGCAACAAGGCACTGCTGGAAAAGCTGGACAATGCCGGTCTGGTCAGCGTCGGTGTGTCGCCGACAAAGTGGAACTACGACTGCATCCGCACCTATGATGAGTGGATCTCTCTGCTGTCACAGATCTATCCGGGACGCAAGCTTGCGGCGGATATCTCCGGCTACAGCAGTAAAGTCAAAGACATGATCGATGAGCGTCTTGCCGGTGTCGCAGACGCCGACCGCAAGACCGTTCTGTTCCTGTTCCAGTACGATGAGAACACGATGATCACTTCCGGTTCCTCGTTCTTCGGACAGTGGTGGTGCGACGCGACCGGCACGATCAATGCCGCAAACGGCGTCACAGCGGACAATTCCAACGCGAAGATCACGATGGAACAGGTCTATGAATGGGACCCGGACATCATCGTCATTACAAACTTCACAAAGACACAGCCGCAGGATCTCTATGACAATGCCGTCGGCAGCGACGACTGGAGCACGGTCAAGGCAGTCCGTGAGAAACAGGTATACAAGATGCCTCTCGGCACATACCGGACCTATACGCCGGGTGTGGATACGCCGATGACGCT
Source organism: Solobacterium sp. (assembly GCA_017510405.1). Lineage (GTDB taxonomy): Bacteria > Bacillota_I > Bacilli_A > Erysipelotrichales > Erysipelotrichaceae > Bulleidia. The sequence goes on along the minus strand of JAFWNG010000045.1, from coordinate 89,327 downwards.
GGAATGGCTCGCGCAGCTGGCTTATCCGGAGATCTTCAGCGATATCGATCTGACCAGAGACGTCCGCGATTACTATAAGACACTGTACGGTGTCGACCTGACCGATGCGCAGATCGACGCCATGTACCATCCGGACAGCGCCGCCGGATCCTGGAAGTAAGGGGGACACTTGAGAAGCCCGCGCTTTTACCGTCTGTGCATGATCACGGCAGTTATCGTGACTGCCGTTTTCGCCGTGGCGGCATTATGCATGGGAAGGTATACGATTCCGCTTTCCGAGGTCATGGAAGAACTGTTCGGCGGCGGATCCGACATGGCAAATGTCCATACCGTTCTGTTTCAGATCCGTATTCCGCGGATCCTGCTGTCGGTTCTGGCAGGCGCCGGGCTGGCTGCGGCAGGCTGTGCGTTCCAGTCGCTTTTCGGCAATCCGCTGGCGACGCCGGATACGCTCGGTATCGCCAACGGCGCGTCCTTCGGGGCGGCGCTGGGCATCCTGCTGGGCTTTCAGGCGGTCGGCGTGCAGACGTCGGCGCTGATCGCAGGTATTCTTGCTGTCGTGCTCGTCTTTGCGGTGACCGGGGGAAGACGATCCTCGATGATCATGATCATTCTCGCCGGCATGGTGATCAGTTCGCTGTTCTCAGCGCTGGTATCGCTTGTGAAGTTCGTTGCCGATCCGCAGGATGTACTGCCGGTGATCACGTTCTGGCTGATGGGTTCGCTGTCATCCGTGACGGTGAAGTCTCTGCTGTACGGGGCGCCGTTCATCCTCTGCGGTATCGTCATCCTGTATCTGCTTCGGTACCGGCTGAATGTACTGTCTCTGCCGGAAGATGAAGCCCGGGCGCTCGGCGTGGACCTGAAGCTGCTGCGCACGCTGGTGATCGCGGCGTCCACTGCCATTACCGCTTCCGTCGTTGCCCTGTGCGGCGTCATCGGCTGGGTCGGCCTGCTTGTGCCGCATATCGCGCGCATGCTGTTCGGCAATTCCAATCACCGGATCCTGCCGGCTTCACTTGTTTTCGGCGGCCTGTTCCTCCTGCTGGTGGATACGGCAGCCCGCTGCATTGCGGCTTCGGAGATACCGGTATCGATCCTGACGGCAGTGATCGGTGCGCCGGTATTCATCCTGCTGTTAAGAAAAACAGGAGGTATACGGACATGAAACTCAGTGCGGAACATCTCTGCTTCAGTTTTGAACACGAAGAGACCGTTCTCAACGACATCTCTTTTACCGCCGAAGAGGGGAAAATCACAGCCATACTCGGTCCCAACGGCGCCGGCAAGACAACGCTGCTGCGCTGTATGCTCGGCTTTCTGAGACCGCAGAGCGGTACGGTGCGGATCGGCGATAAGGCACTGGAAGAGATCACCGGGAAACAGCTGCGCCGCATGAGCGCGTATGTACCGCAGGCGAAGAATTCCGCGTTTGCCTATACCGTGGAGGAAACGGTGCTGCTCGGCCGCAATCCGTACCTGTCGCTGTTTGCCGGACCGTCGAAAGAAGACGTCAGGATCGCCGAAGAAGCGATGAAAGACTGCGGCGTATACGACCTGAAAGACAAGCGCACCGATGCCATTTCCGGCGGCGAACTGCAGCTGGTGCTGATCGCCCGGGCGCTCTGCCAGCAGCCCCGCATCCTCATCCTGGATGAACCGGAGACCGGTCTGGACTTCCGCAACCAGCTTCTGGTGCTGGAACTTCTCGAATCGCTCAGCCGGAACAAGGGACTGACGATCGTATTCAATACCCATTATCCCGACCACGCCCTGCGGATCGCGGATACCGTCATCCTGCTGAAGGAGGACGGTACCTGCCTCTATGGAAAGAGCAGTGATATACTGAAGGAAGAGATCCTGCAGGACGTATTCGACGTCAATATTCATACCATTACGGAAACGATACACGGAAAGACCTATTCGGCCATGATACCGGTGCCGAAGGAAGAGGAGACTGACGATGCTTAATACCGCTTCATCTGCCAACCGTACGCATATCGGCTTTTTCGGCCGCATGAATGCCGGCAAATCCTCCCTGATCAACTGCTTTGCGGATCAGGAGGTATCCATTGTCAGCGCCGCGGCCGGCACAACGACGGACGTCGTGAAAAAGCCCATGGAGATCCACGGGATCGGTCCGTGCGTGCTGCTGGATACCGCCGGCTACGACGATGCCGGCGAACTGGGCGAAAAGCGCATCGAAGCGTCCAGAAAGGCGATGGAAATGTGCGAGATCGCGGTCATCCTGTATACCGACAGCGACGACGATCTGATCGAGCGCACATGGATCGAGGAATTCCGTAAGCGTAAGACGCCGGTCATTGCCGTGCTTTCGCGGTGCGATCTCTGGCCGGAAGAAAAGAAAAAAGAAATCGCACACCGCATCCAGGCAGCGATGCAGATACCGGTCATTGCCTGCAGCGCGGTGACGAAAGAGGGCATCGAGGAACTGAAAAGCGCCCTGATCAGCGCTTTCTCCGAACGCCGCAATACCCGCACCATCACCGGCGGGCTGATCGAAAACGGCGCTTCGGTCATGCTGGTCATGCCGCAGGACGCCTCGGCGCCCAAAGGACGGCTGATCCAGCCCCAGGCGCAGACCATCCGGGAACTGCTGGAGAGACACTGTGTGATCACCTGCATCGCGCCGGAGGAAATGGCTGCGGCACTGGCCAATATGAAAAAGGCGCCGGATCTGATCATCACCGATTCCCAGGTCTTCCGCCAGGTGTATGAACTGACGCCGCCGGAATCGAAACTGACCTCGTTCTCGATCCTGTTCGCCGCCTTCAAGGGCGATATCCAGGCATGCCTGCGCGGCGCGAAGGCAATGTCACAGCTCAATGAAAACTCACGCGTACTGATCGCGGAATGCTGCACGCACGCACCACTTTCCGAAGACATCGGCCGGGTAAAGATCCCGCGCATGCTGCGGAAGAAATACGGCGAAACGCTGCAGACAGACGTCTATGCCGGCACGGACTTTCCGGCAGATCTCGATCGGTACGATCTCATCATTCAGTGCGGCGGCTGTATGTTCAACCGGAAATACATCATGTCGCGCATGAAGCAGGCCGAAGACAGAGGCGTGCCGATCACCAACTACGGCATCGCCATCGCACAGTTGCAGGGCATACTGGATCATGTCACAGTGCCCGCAGAGGAGGAATAACATGGAAGACACAAGAATCGCCGTAGCGGCCATCATCGTGGAAAACAAGGACGCAGTTGCCGAACTGAATGCCATCCTGCATGAATACGGAGACATCATCATCGGACGTATGGGCATTCCGTATCATAAGAAAGGGGTATCCCTCATCAGTGTGGCAGTGGACGCTTCGACCGAGACGATCAGCGCCATGACTGGCAAGCTCGGCAAACTGGAAGGCGTCACGGTCAAGACGGCATATTCCAAAGCATGAATCAGAAAGAACGCATCGATCAGCTGTTTGAAAAGGGAATGCTCTCACGGGAGGATCTCGCACGGCTGATCACGGAAAGAAATGAAGAGGATTCGCAGTATCTGTTTGAAAAGGCGCGCATTCGCCAGCAGGAGCATTTCGGCAGAGATATCTATCTGCGCGGACTGATCGAGTTTTCCAGTTACTGCCGGAACGACTGCTTTTACTGCGGTCTGCGGCGATCCAATACGAAGGCTTCCCGGTATCATCTGACAAAAGAAGAGATCCTGGCATGTGCGAAGCAGGGACATGAACTCGGCTTCCGCACGATCGTTCTGCAGTCCGGAGAAGACCTGTCCTACAGCGATGACGATATCGCCGATATCGTATACAGCATCAAGCAGGCAATGCCGGATACCGCCGTCACGCTGTCGATCGGCGAAAAGACATACGAACAGTATCTGCGCTGGTACAACGCCGGAGCGGACCGCTACCTTCTGCGTCATGAGACTGCCGATTCGGAACATTACCGTCTTCTGCATCCCCGTGAACTCTCGTGGGAAAACCGGAAGCGCTGTCTGTACGATCTGAAGAAGATCGGCTATCAGGTCGGCGCCGGCATGATGCTGGAAGCGCCGTACCAGACCGTTGAGAATATCGTGGAGGATCTGTATTTCCTGAAGGAACTGCAGCCGCACATGATCGGCACCGGACCGTTTATCGCCCATAAGGATACGCCGTTCCGCGACATGCCGTCCGGCGGCAGTGAACTGACGATCTTCATGCTGGGCATCCTGCGGCTGATGTTTCCGAAAGTGCTTCTGCCGGCGACAACGGCACTCGGCACGATCGATCCGCACGGAAGAGAGAAGGGAATACTGGCCGGCGCCAATGTCATCATGCCCAATCTTTCACCGGTCAGCGTACGCGGAAAATATCTGCTGTACGACGGCAAGATCAGCACCGGGGAAGAAGCGGCGGAAAGCATTGTCCGGATGACAGAACGGGTGGAATCCATCGGTTACCGGGTCGTACAAGGCCGCGGAGATGCGCCGGACGTGCAAATTCATCAAATCACTTGAAAAAAACAGAACATTGACTACAATAAGACCGTTTCAAAACAAACTTTTTTCCACGAAAAGGGGAAAATGAATTATTATGTTAGAAGCGGCTTTTTTGCCGGGAGGAGAGTATGAATAAAAAAGTACATATTACCGAAGTAGTGCTGCGTGACGCGAACCAGTCGCAGATCGCCACACGTATGCCGCGCTCAGATTTCGAGGACATTCTTGAGACAATGGATCAGGCAGGCTATTACTCCATGGAAGTCTGGGGCGGAGCTACCTTTGATTCCTGTCTGCGTTATCTGGACGAAGATCCGTGGGAGCGTCTCCGCTTTATCCGTTCCCGAGTGAAGAAAACAAAACTTCAGATGCTTCTGCGCGGTCAGAACATCCTTGGCTACAAACATTATTCTGATGACACCGTACGTGCCTTCGTACGCAAATCCATCGAGAACGGCATCGATATCATCCGTATCTTCGATGCTCTGAACGACCCGCAGAACATGGCAACTGCGATCGACGAATGCATTAAGGCAGGCGGTCATGCGCAGGGAACGATCTGCTATACGATCAGCCCGATCCACACATTCGAAAACTATGTGAAGCTCGGAAAGACACTGGAGAAAATGGGCTGCCATTCCATCTGCATCAAGGATATGGCCGGCATCATGAGCCCGCAGGTCGCATTTGAACTCGTAAGCGCTCTTAAGAAAGAACTGACGATCCCGGTCTACGTGCACTCGCACAGCACGACCGGTCTCGGTCCGCTGACCCTGATGAAGGCTGTCGAAGCCGGCGCTGACGGCATCGATACAGCAATCTCCATCTTCTCCGGCGGCACATCGCATCCGGCAACGGAATCCATGGTGTACGCGCTGCAGGAAATGGGTTATGACACAGGCGTCAACGTAAAGATCTGCTCCAAGATCAATGAGCATTTCAAGCCGGTACAGGCACGCTTCCTGAAGGAAGGCGGTCTGAACCCGTCCGTTCTGACAACAAAGATCGAAGCTCTGAACTACCAGATCCCGGGCGGAATGCTGTCCAACCTGATCTCCCAGCTGACAGCAGTCGACAAGCTGGACAAGCTGGATGAAGTTCTTGTTGAGACACCGATCGTCCGCAGTGACATGGGTTATCCGCCGCTGGTCACACCGATGAGCCAGATGGTCGGCGTACAGGCTGTTACGAACGTACTGACAGGCAGCCGGTACAAGAACATCTCCAAGGAAGTCAAGGCGTACTGCCGCGGTGAATACGGCGCATCGCCCGCTCCCATTAACAAGACTCTGATGATGATGGCTCTCGGCAATGAAAAGCCGTATGAAGGCCGCTACGACGATACGATCGAACCGGAGATCCCGGCTGCGAAGAAGTATCTCGGCGATCTTGCAGAGAGTGAAGAAGATGTCCTGAGTTATGTTGCGTTCCCGCAGCAGGCGGAAAAGTTCCTGAAGGAACGCCGCAATAAGAAGGCTCTGAAAGTGACATATACCATTCAGGAGGCTGACTGACCATGAAGATGGACGTACTTCAGGCATTAATGATAGCTGCGTCCGGATTCCTTACAGTCTTTCTGATGCTTGTCCTTCTGTGGCTGATCATCGTACTGATCAACAAGTTCGTGACATCCATGGAGCGGGCAGACGTTCAGAAAGAAATGGCAGAAGAGACTGCCGAGGCGGAAGAGCCGGAGGAACGTCTGGCTTACGTCGGCGAGATCGCTCTGCTGAATGTAGATGAAAAGACAGCCGCATGCATTATGGCAATTGTCAGTGATGAGACGAAGATCCCGCTCAGCCAGCTGATCTTCCACTCGATCAGGGCATTGGATTAAGGGAGGAAACAGGACATGAAATATATTGTTGTATTAAACGGTAAGAGATACGAAGTCGAAGTCGAAAAAGGCGAGGCAACGGCTGTATTTACAGGCATGGCTGATGAAGTTCAGCCGGCTGCGGAAGTGGAAGAGGCTCCGGTAAAGGCCGCTGCGAAACCGGCTGCGCCGAAAGCAAAGAGCGCAAAAGCCGGTGAGGGCGATCCGATCCGTTCACCGATGCCGGGAACGATCCTGGATGTCCGCACATCCGCAGGCGCTTCCGTCAAGGAAGGCGACGTACTGTTCATTCTGGAAGCGATGAAGATGGAAAACGAGATCGTTGCACCGCGTGCCGGTACGATCACTTCCGTAATCGTATCAAAAGGCGCATCCGTTCAGACCGACCAGGTCATCGCAACGATCAAGTAAGAGGGTAAGCGATGAATATACTGGAAATTCTGATGATGATCTTCCAGGAATCCGGTTTCGCCGGTCTTCTGGAGGATCCGAAATCCCTTGTGATGATCCTGTTTGCATGCTTCCTGCTGTATCTCGGCATTCACAAGAAGTATGAACCGCTGCTTATGATTCCGATCGCATTCGGCGTGCTGCTGACGAATCTGCCGCGGACAGGACTGTCCGAAGGACTGATCCACTATCTGTCACTCGGTGTCGAATACGGTATCTATCCGTCCCTGGTATTCCTCGGGACCGGTGCGATGACCGACTTCGGACCGCTGATCGCCAACCCGTCGTCCCTGCTCATGGGTGCGGGTGCGCAGTTCGGTATCTTTACCGCATTCCTGATGGCTCTTGTTCTCGGATTTGATCCGAAAGTCGCAGCTGCCATCGGTGTCATCGGCGGTGCCGACGGCCCGACCGCGATCCTGACGGCTTCCAAGCTGGCGATGGAATATCTGCCGGCGATCGCTATTGCGGCATATTCCTACATGGCGCTGATCCCGATGATCCAGCCGCCGCTGATGCGTCTGTGCACGACGGAAACCGAGCGCAAGACGGTCATGAAGCAGACACGTACGGTCTCCAAGAAAGAGCGTATTATCTTCCCGATCGCCGTTACGATCTTCGTTGTTCTTCTGATTCCGGATACAGCACCGTTAGTCGGCATGCTGATGTTCGGCAATCTGCTGAAGGAAACAGGACTTACCGACCGTCTGAGCGATACTGCCCAGAATGCGCTGACCAATATCGTCATCATCTTCCTGGGCATCTCCGTTGGTGCCAAGGCAGTTGCGGGAACATTCCTGACACTGCGTACGATCGAGATCGTTATCCTCGGTCTGATCGCATTCAGCTTCTCCACGATCGGCGGCCTGATGCTTGGCAAGATCATGTACAAGGTCACAGGCGGAAAAGTCAATCCGCTGATCGGTTCTGCCGGTGTATCCGCAGTACCGATGGCTGCCCGTGTCAGCCAGATGGAAGGCCAGAAAGCAAATCCGAACAACTATCTTCTCATGCACGCCATGGGACCGAATGTCGCCGGTGTTATCGGTTCGGCAGTCGCGGCCGGCTTCATGCTGAAGATCTTCGGCGCATAATATGTACTTAAGGCAGCTGCTGCAGAGCGGCTGCTTTTTCATGTGACAAAATGTATGCGCTATCATGATAGTCATTTCACAATAATTAAGGAAATGTTGCGTTTGTCTATTTAAATCCGTAAAAAAAGATTATAAAATACGTTTTGGAATTGCTTATTGATTTCGCAGGAAAGAAGGTAAAGATATGAGTAAGTTAGATTTAACCAAATACGGTATTACCGGTGCAAAAGAGATCGTTTACAACCCTTCCTATGAACTCCTGTTCAAAGAAGAGATGGATCCGGCCCTGACCGGCTACGAAAAGGGACAGCTGACAGAACTGGACGCTGTCAACGTTATGACCGGTATCTACACCGGCCGTTCGCCTAAGGACAAATACATCGTCATGGACGAGAATTCCAAAGACACTGTCTGGTGGAATACACCGGAATATCCGAACGACAACCATCCGCTGTCTGAGGAAAACTGGGCGATCCTGAAGGGACTGGCACAGAAGGAACTGTCCGATAAGAGACTGTTCGTCGTTGATGCTTACTGCGGTGCAAACAAAGACACTCGCATGGCTGTACGCTTCATCATGGAAGTCGCATGGCAGGCACACTTTGTCCGCAACATGTTTATCAAGCCGTCCGCAGAAGAACTCGAAACATTCGAACCGGACTTCGTTGTCTACACAGCTTCTCTGGCAAAAGTTGACAACTATAAGGAAATGGGTCTGAACTCCGAGACTGCTGTAGCATTCAATATCACCAGCCGTGAACAGGTCATCCTGAACACTTGGTACGGCGGCGAAATGAAGAAGGGTATGTTCTCCATGATGAACTACTACCTGCCGCTGAAGGGCATTGCAGCAATGCACTGCTCTGCAAACACAGATATGGAAGGCAAGAACACAGCGATCTTCTTCGGTCTTTCCGGAACAGGCAAAACAACACTGTCCACAGATCCGAAGCGTCTCCTGATCGGTGACGATGAGCACGGCTGGGATGACGAAGGCGTCTTCAATTTCGAAGGCGGCTGCTATGCCAAGGTCATCAACCTCGATAAGGATTCCGAACCGGATATCTACAATGCGATCCGCAGAGATGCTCTGCTGGAAAACGTTACTGTTGACGCAGAAGGCAAGATCGACTTCGCTGACAAGAGCGTTACAGAGAACACGCGTGTTTCCTATCCGATCGACCACATCGAAAAGATCGTTCGCCCGGTATCCGCAGGTCCGGCTGCCAAGAATGTTATCTTCCTGTCCGCTGACGCATTCGGCGTCCTGCCGCCGGTATCCATCCTGACACCGGAGCAGACACAGTACTACTTCCTGTCCGGCTTCACAGCAAAGCTTGCCGGCACAGAGCGCGGCATCACAGAACCGACACCGACATTCAGCGCATGCTTCGGCCAGGCATTCCTGGAACTGCATCCGACAAAGTACGGTCAGGAACTCGTCCGCAAGATGGAAATGAGCGGTGCGAAGGCATTCCTGGTCAACACCGGCTGGAACGGAACAGGCAAGCGTATCTCCATCAAGGATACCCGCGGTATTATCGACGCGATCCTGAACGGCGATGTAAACAACGCTCCGACAAAGATGATCCCGTTCTTCAACTTCGAAGTACCGACAGAACTTCCGGGTGTTGATCCGGCGATCCTCGATCCGCGCGACACATACGCAGATCCGAAGGTATGGGAAGAAAAGGCGAAGGACCTCGCAGGCCGCTTCATCAAGAACTTCCACAAGTACGAGTCCAACGAAGCCGGTAAGGCACTGGTTGAGGCTGGTCCGAAACTCTGATCCGATTCTGAGTGAAAGGCGCTTCCGCTGTGAAGCGTCTTTTTTTCGTCGACATGCCCAGAATCTGTTAGTATTTAAGTGTTGTGAGGCATCTATGAACGAACAGAATAATATCGCACTGGAACTGGAGCAGGGAGACAGCGGAAATAAGCGGCCTTATCTTAGCCGTCTGTCACCGCAGCAGACCGAATACGCAAAGGAGTTTGCAAAGCAGATCGATGTGACAAACCGGACTATGGTGCTGCAGTACGGAAACGCAGCCCAGCGGAAGGTCAGTACATTTACCGAATCATCTCTGTTTTCCGTCCCGGCAAATGATCTGAATGAGATCGATGCGGACATCCGCACACTGCTGAAAAAACTGCGGGAGTTTGAACGGAACTTTGACACAGCACCGGATATTACCGCCAATGACGCAAAGTCCCTGGCGCGGTTCAAATCCATGTACGACCGCTTCAATTCCGCCCTGACCGAAACAGCACGCAGGCTGGAGATCCACCACAGTTCGCTTCTGCGCCATGTATCGCGCATGGACGACCTGTATGAACAGTGCTTTCAGATCGTAAAAGAGTTCGACATGTATATTTATGCCGGCGATGTCTGTGTGAAAACGCAGCGGGAAACCACCCTGAAGCAGATGGAAGAACAGGCGCTGAAAAGCGGCTTTCTGGAAGATACCATCCGCACCGAGGACTTCCGGCAGTCGCTGGAACTGTTTGAAAAGAAACTGCAGGACCTGTGTCTGAGCAGAAGCCTGCCGTTTCAGATACTGGCACAGATCAAACTGATCCGCCAGACGGATATCACCATGGCAGAAAGTCTGCGCCGGTGCACTGCCGATACATTCCCTCTGTACCGCAGCCGCGTGGTACTGTCGCTCGGCCTGAAGCAGGGGGAAGGAAATACCGGACGCATCATCGACAGCACGGTTTTCCATGAAGCAAACGAAGATCTCCGCACAACACTGAACGCGGTCCGCAAAGCCGCGGGAGATACGATCGAATCCCGGAAAAAAGGATTTCATTTCTAGAAAGGAGCGATTATGGCAATTCTTCTGGCAAAGCAGATCCTGCAGCTGTTTCTGATTCTTTTATGCGGGTATGCAGTCGTAAAGGCGGGAGTTCTGAAAGCTTCCGACAGCAAAGTTCTTTCCATCCTGATCGTTTATATCATCTGTCCGTGCACGATCCTTAATGCCTTTCAGATCAGCTATACGCCGGAGATCGCTTCGGGATTCCTGCTGGCAGTAGTATTTGCCCTCGTGATCCATGTACTGCTGTTTGTGATCGTATACGGTATGGACCGGTTCTTCCCGCTGAATACGATCGAGAAGGGGTCTCTGCTGTATTCCAACGCCGGAAACCTGATCATTCCGCTGGTCATGTCGGTGCTGGGCGAAGAATGGGTGATCTATGCCAGTGCGTTTCTTGTGACGCAGCTGATGATCATCTGGACGCACGGCAAATCACTGATCGAAGAAAAAAGAGGAACGGACGTCCGTTCCATCCTGACAAATGTAAATCTGATCGCGTGCATCATCGGTACGGTGATGTTCCTGACGCATATCCAGTTTCCGGAGATCGTTCAGAGCACTGTCAAGACGCTCGGTTCCACGATCGGCGCCGTATCGATGTTAATGATCGGCATGATCCTGGCCGGCTGTGATATCAAGGCGATGGTGCAGGGGAAGCGCATCTGGATCATCACGATCCTGAAGATGTTTATCGTTCCGGCGCTGGTCATCCTGATTATGAAATTCAGCGGACTTGCGAAGCTCAATCCCAACGGTGTGACGATTCTGTATATCAGTCTGCTGGCAGTCATGACGCCCAGTGCCGCAACGATTACACAGATGGCGCAGCTGTACGGCAAAGACGCGGGATATGCCACTGCGATCAACACTGTTACGACGCTGGTATGCCTTGGCTCCATGCCGTTAATGACCATGCTGTATTATCTCTGAGACGTAAACATTACGGAGTTTCCAGTCTTTATACTTGTTTCTGTGATAATACTGTCTTCCCATCCTGGAGTTTTCTGTTCATTCATCAGAATGTAAGCGCCTTACATTCTGATGATTTTTTGTTACTTGCAATTATGGCGGGATCGGGAGATTTTTTGCCCGTTTTCCTGCTGGTTTTGAGCCGTTATTTCTCCCAATGTTTCCAGCGCCACATCAGTTATCTTTGTCATTAACTAAAAAGTGCTTATTTATAGGCATTTTGACGCATTTGTAAATAGTTTCATGACGCGGAGATCGAGAGATTTTTCGTTAGGCATTCGATACTTTTCCTTAACTCATTATGATATACTGGCCTCAAAGGTAAGCTTTTTACCTTAGTCCCCGCTTTCCTATAAGGAATTGAAACCATCAGTGCGCATATTATCCGGATTTTGTTCTTGTCTACGCTTTCCTATAAGGAATTGAAACCATCCTGAGCGCCGTTGTTGCGGTCAAGGACGTCGACACGTCTACGCTTTCCTGTAAGGAATTGAAACAGGTCTTTCAAGGTGATTCCTAATTCACACGCTTCTTTTGGAAGGCAAGTCTCCGCTTTCCTATAAGGAATTGAAACAGAATCTGCAGCCATTCCTGCAGGCGTATCAACCGGTACGCATTTTTTTGATGGTTTTTTCAGAAAGAATGATGGGATGAATTTATTGATTCGTGAGTGATCGGAAGAAAAACCAGGTATGCAAAAGGAAAAAAAGAGGTTGGGAATGCGCTCCTGACCTCTTTTTCCAGATACCTGTCAGATGATTATTATTGTCTTTTTGATAAAAGTCAGAGTATGGACCGGCAATGCGTTAGTTGTGTGTCGTACGGAACAGGGATCCGGTCGACGGCGCAGTCGGAGAGATCAGCACTCTTCCCGTTCCGCGGAAAACATTGACAAGTCCTTCGCCGTTGACAGCGGAACCGATCAGCGACTTGGAAGAACGTTCCACGGTGAACTGCAGGGACGTAGACCAGCATACGGCGAAGCTGCCGTCCAGTTTCAGTACATCGTTTTCAAGATCGACGGTGATCAGCTCCGATGCCGGCACATTGCTTTCCAGAGCGGCGATGCCGCGGCCGCGCAGGGAAAGATTGAACAGGCCTTCATTACCGGCTACAGCAGAAGAAAGATTGGTTCTGGCCGCGATCTTATGTTCGACAGTGCCTTCGCACGCCAGAAACATGCCGTCTTCGATCGACATACCGGCTTTTCCCCAATCCGCAACGTCCTGCAGAAGAATGAACTTATAAGTCGGTTCCAGAACGATCCGGCCTTTTCCGACATATTCCGGCTTGATCGCGGATTCTTTTGTGACGGCGCCTTTGACCATCTTGCCGAAAAGATCACCGACGCCTTTTACACCGGTCGTCGCATTGATGTCGCCGAACAGCCACTGCATGGCCCCGGCCTGAGTGACAAGGGAATTGGAACCGTCGAGATCAACGATCAGCTGACGTCTGCGTACGCCCATTTCAGCCATAAAGTATTTGTCCATGGCGTTGCCCGGTGCGACAGACTGGTCACGGATATGTTCCAGAACACTGAAATTGCCGAGGCTGGTGATGATCTTGCGTTCATCATTTATGAAATTCGATAGTTTTACTGTCATAATTCCTCCTTAAACAGGGATATTCTGACAGAAAGACTGTACATAAAAATGCAGGCAGGAACAGTAACAGACATGAAAAAGATCCGGACTGAGAGGTCCGGATCACTTTTCAGATTCTGATAATTACAGAATTATAATTCTTCGCCGTTGGAACCGTATACCTTCTGCATGTAGTAGAAGGAATCTTTTCTGGAGCGGGCAAAGTTGCCGTTGCCGTCATCATCGCGGTCAACGTAGATGAAGCCGTAGCGCTTGCGCATTTCACCGGTTCCGGCGGATACGAGGTCAATGTGTCCCCACGGCGTATAGCCGAACAGGTCGACGCCGTCGATCTCGATGGCATCTTTCATGACCTGGATGTGTTTGCGCATGTAGTCGATGCGGTAGGAGTCATGGATCGAACCGTCCGCCTCGACTTTATCGATGGCGCCGAGACCGTTTTCAACGATCATCATCGGCAGCTGGTAGCGGTCATAGATCTGGTTGAGGTTGATGCGCAGTCCGAGCGGATCGATCGTCCAGCCCCATTCGGAAGCGGACAGATACGGGTTCTGCAGGCCTCTGACCTGGTTTCCTTCGACCTGTTTGATCTGTTCCGGATGTGCGGCATAGGTTGCGGAACTGTAGTAGGAGAAGGAGTAGAAGTCTACGACGCCTTTCTTCAGCAGTTCGTCATCGCCTGGTTCTTTCTTGATCACAATGCCGTCGCGTTCCAGCTGTTTGACTTTGTATGCCGGATAGTAGCCGCGGCACTGAACGTCGCCGTAGAACCATTTCTGATCATGCGCCGTTGTGATCTCGCACATGACATCTTCCGGGTTGCAGGAATACGGATATGTCGCACCATGGGCGATCATCAGACCGATCTTGTTTTCCGGATCGATCTCGTGTCCGATCGTGACTGCCAGGGCGCTGCCGACGAACAGGTGCCATCTGCACTGCTCGGCATTCTGCTTGTTGGAAATATGCTCGTGGACACCGTTCATCATGAAGTTGGTGTTGATGTTGATCTCATTGATCGTGAGCCAGTATTTAACTTTTCCTTTGTAACGGGTGAACAGTGTACGGCAGTATTTCTCGAATGCGTCAACTGTGTGGCGGGATACCCAGCCGTCATATTCGTTAGCCAGGTGCAGCGGGCAGTCGAAATGATAGATCGTTACGAGCGGTTCGATGCCGAACTTTCTGCACTCATCAAATACATTGTCATAGAACTGGAGGCCTTCCTCATTCGGTGTTTCATCGTCGCCGTTCGGGAAGATGCGGGTCCAGTTGATGGAAAGACGGAATACGTTGCAGTTCATTTCTGCAAACAGGGCGATATCTTCTTTCCAGTGGTGGTAGAAGTCTGTCGCCTGGTGGCTCGGGTAATAGACGTCCGGATCAACAAATGCCTTTGCGCCGGCAGGTACTTCGTCTCTTCCGCCGATCGTTGTCTTAGTGCCGTCTGCCAGTTCAATGGAGAATTTGCGGGGAATGCCGTGGATGCCGTCGCCGCCGGTCAGTGTATCTGCTACAGCAAGTCCCTTACCGCCGGAAATGTAGCCGCCTTCGTACTGGTTCGCAGCCGTCGCTCCGCCCCAGAGGAAACCTTTCGGAAAACTCATAAATGATATGTCCTCTCTTTCTTTGCTTTCATTATATCGGAAGAAATGCGCAAACCGGACGGAATGCTCAGAAAATATGCAATAATTATGTTGTATGAGAAAGACATTTCAAACACTTCTGATCCTGCTGATCGTATTCATCGGCGTACTGCTCGGGCTGATGATCCTGAATGACCGCAGTCCGGTCCCGCCTGCAGACAGCAGCGCGCATGAACTGGTGTGGTTTTCCTATCGGTATGCGGATAATAAAGATCTGCAGATGATCATCGCTGAACGTATGGATAACGGTGACGAGCGGCTGATGGTACTGTACGGCGATGATACAGAAGGAATGTTTGAGGGAGAAACGGAAGTGCTTGCCCAGGTGGAAGAGATCCTGCGGACGAACGGACTGATCGAACAGGCAGGCGTTCGCCGAAGTTCATCGCCGACGCGTTCGAACGGGGATGAGTTCCTGTATTATCTCGATAATGAAGAAGGGGATCATATCAGTGAGACGGACCGGCCGGAGATCTTTGAGGCTGTCCGTGCAGTTCTCGCAAATGCGATTCCATAGAGATTTCACAGGTGATGCGATATAATACAGGGCATGGCACAGGAACTGGAACTGTCCCGGATGCTGCGGGAAGAGGAAAATATATCGTTTCGAAGAAAACTTGAGATTACCGGAAAACTGTCTCTGCCGGGAATTCTGGCGCAGATCAGTGAGATCATTATGCAGTATATCGACGCTGCCATGGTAGGAAGCCTTGGTGCGGCGGCGAGCGCATCGATCGGCCTGGTCTCTTCCAGTACGTGGCTGGCGGGCAGTCTTTTATTTGCTTCGGTGGCTGGTTTTTCCGTACAGGTGGCACAGGCTGTCGGCGGCGGAAATACGGAAAAATCGCGGGAATTGTTTCACCAGGGGGTGATCATCTCCATGCTGATGGGAGCGTTTCTTTCGCTGATCGTGATCATCGTCAGTGCATATCTGCCGGCATGGCTTGGCGCAGACGTCTCGATCCGTCCGGATGCTTCGGCGTATTTCCGGGTATACGGGGAATTCCTTCTGGTGCGCATGATGTTCTATCTGGCGCAGGGAATGCTGCAGTGTACGGGCAATATGCGTACACCGAGCATTCTTGCATCCCTGACGTGTCTGCTGGATGTGGTATTCAATTATTTCCTGATCTTTCCGTCACGCACGGTCGGGCTGTTTGGCAGAGATATTCCTGTATGGGGTGCGGGACTGGGTGTAAAAGGTGCGGCACTCGGCACGGCGCTGTCATTCGCAGTGTGCGCAGTACTCATGATGTATGCGGTCTGTGTGAGATCGCCGGTACTTGCGGTATCGCTTGGCGGCAGCTGGAAACTGCAGAAAAACGATCTGACCAGAGCGGTAAAGATCGGCGTGCCGATGGCGCTGGAACAGTCTGCGCTCTGTCTGGCACAGGTCGTTTCGACCGCGATCGTGGCTCCGCTCGGCACAGTGGCAATTGCGGCAAACTCCTTCGCCGTCACAGCGGAATCGCTCTGCTATATGCCGGGCTACGGAATAGAAGCGGCGGCGACGACTCTGGTGGGACAGGCGATCGGTGCGAAGCGGAAAGACATGGCGCGCAGTTTTGCGTGGATCACGACCGGCACCGGCGTGGCAATCATGACGGCAGGCGGCATCCTGATGTACTTTGCATGTCCGTTAGTATTTAATTTCCTGACACCAGACACGGCAGTACGGGCACTGGGCGTACAGGTGCTTCGCATTGAACTGTTCGCAGAACCGCTCTTTGCAGCGTCGATCGTAGCGACCGGTGCACTCAGAGGAGCAGGGGATACGCTTGTACCGGGACTGATGAATCTGGTCAGTATCTGGGGCGTGCGCATTACGATGGCATGGTTCCTGTCAAAGACACTCGGACTGCCCGGCGTCTGGATCGCCATGGCAGTGGAACTGAGCTTCCGCGGCATCCTGTTCCTGATCCGCCTGAAACGGGAAAAATGGCTTACACTGATGGATCCTGCTGTTTGATGGAGAAGAAAAAGCCCTCTCCGACACCTAAATGTTGAAAAAATCTTGAAATAAAGGGACTTTCGAGGCTCACTGCGTTCTGCAGCAGAGCTTCGGAAGTCCTTTTTCGGTTTGCCTGGTTATTTCGGCTGTCCGCCGGCCCGCAGAGCTTATCTCTAAAACTGACAGCCGGAGGAATAACCGTTACTTTCCAAACTTGATATTCAAATCTTCTCTTAGTGTCAGCGCGACACCCTTTCTGATAATACCGTCACCGATCTTATAGGTGAACTCGTCAGGGATTATTTCACTGGACAACTCATACAGCATGATTTCCACCAATCCCGCAAGAACACAATTAGCTACATCATTTTTAACATCATTTCCTGTTTTATAATCCAATCCGATATCTTCTGCAAAATGTTCTTTGATATATTCCCGGTAATTTACCGCAAACTCTCCGCCACGCTGTTCCAGAACCAATGGGATGAGATACTTTCGATTTTCCCGGAACATCTTCCTCATTTCTATCATTACCTGCTGGAAGTTGCCATTCTCTCGATTCTTACTCTCGATCGTAGAAACCAGCAGGTTCATTAAACGTGTTTTGATTTCTGCCAGAACATCATCGGACCATTCATAGTAGAAATAAAATGTAGACTTATGAATACCGGCTTTCTCGATGATTTTCTTTACCGTTATCCGCTCATTATTCATCATCAGATCCCAGTAAGCATCTTCGATCTTAGCCTTTGTGCGCTGTCTGGCTTCTTTATACTGCTTCATAAAAAGGTACTCCTTATTGTCATTCGGGCATGTTTTTTTATAGCACAAAATCCGACTCTTAGTCTATATTTGACCGATGCTTTCTCTTTGTCATCAAATAAACTATAAATAGAATCTTTGAAAGGAGAAAAGCGCTATGTTCGATGAAAAGGTTACAGGCACTGCTTGCGGAACGAAAGATCCGGAGCTCGCACCGGCTTGCGGAACGATAGACCCGGAAGCAAAGTAACAAGCAAGGCGTCAATTCCGGATGAGTTGACGCCTTCGTTTTTATCAAGGTAAAATATGAAGAATTATTTTGCGATTCAATGGCATATCACTGACTATTGTGATCAGCGATGCAGGCATTGTTATATTTTTTCTGAAGGTCATCCCGTGTTAATTACAATGCCCTTCGATAATATGATTCATGTTACAAATCAGATCGTCGACTTCTGCGACAGAATAAACAGAACTCCATATATCTATCTTACGGGCGGCGATCCGATCCTTCACCCGGACTTCTGGAGATTACTTGAATACTTTCATGAAAAAAAGCTGCGTTTCTGCATTATGGGAAATCCGTTCCATCTGACCGCGGATGTCTGCAGACGAATGCATGACCTTGGCTGTGTAAAATATCAAGTCTCCCTGGACGGCTTGGAAAAGACGCATGATATGTTTCGTAAACCGGGCAGTTATAAAGCTACACTTGAAGCAATCAGACTTATTAAAGCGTCAGGTATGTGGGCAGCCGTCATGTCCACTGTCTCTAAAACAAATCACAAAGAGATTCCTGCTCTTATCGATCTGGCCGACGAACTCGGCGTTGATGTATATGCGGTTGGACGCTACTGTCCGACAAGCATAGAAAAGGCGTATGATCCTGATATTCATATGACCCCGCAGGAGTACAAAGCGTACATGGATGAGTGCTTCGAGCGATACCTGGCCCACAAAAACTCCAGAACAACATATCAGCTGAAGGATCATTTATGGACTTTATATAAATACGAAAAAGGACTGTTTAAACCGGACGGGAGTCTTCCTGCCAATGCTGTTATTGATGGCTGCAACTGCGGCAGGAACCACGTGACGATCCTGCCGACAGGCATGGTCTGTGCATGTCGGAGAATGGAATCAGAGATTGGATCAGTGATGAATACAAGCCTGTATGATCTGTGGACTTCAGCAAAGTTTGATGAATACAGGCAGTATGACAAATTTGTGAAATGCAGTAAATGCAGGCTGAAAGCATACTGCCGCGGCTGTCCGGCTGTTGCCTATGGATACACACATAATATGTACGATGCAGATCCGCAGTGCTGGATGGAGGTAGATGAATGAAGGCTGTAATCTTAAGAGATATTACAAACAGCGACGATATTCTCCTTGAAGAACTTGAAATACCTAAAGCCCGGAAAGGCTGGGTACTTGTAAAGATATTAGCCTTTGGCATGAACCACTCGGAACTCGTACTTCGCATCAGTGAAATTCGTGCGGACTATATCAATAAACCTATAGTGCCGGGTATTGAATGCGTGGGAATTGTTGAAGAATCGTTTGACAACGGTTTTGAAAAAGGTGATCTGGTCTGCTCTCTGATGGGCGGACTCGGAAGAAATTATAACGGTTCCTATGAGGAATATGCCATTCTGCCTGTTCAGAAAGTGTTTCATGTCTCTTCAAATCTTGACATAGAACAACTTGCAGCAATTCCGGAGACCTTTTTCACGGCATGGGGTTCCCTGTTTGAATGTCTGAATCTGCAGCCGTCCGATATACTTCTTATCAGAGGAGCCACATCCGCGCTGGGTTATGCTGCCATGCAGATTGCAAAGGCGCTCGGATGTAAGGTGTACGGAACAACGCACAAAAGAGAAAAAATGCATCTGATCACCGATCTTGGCTGTGAAACTCTCTTTGATCCTGCAAACAAATTGCCGGACGGATTTTATGCGAATAAGATATTAGAACTGATCGGCCCGAGGACCATCAGAAATTCTCTCGGTCATCTTTACCGCGGAGGAATCGTCTGTAATACCGGGATTTTGGGAGGAGAGTATTATCTGAATGGATTTGATCCGATAAAGGAAATACCGAACGGGTGTTATCTCACAGGTTTTTTCTCGAACTATCCCACGCAGGAAACAATAGACAAAATATTTGCTTTTATTGACGAACACGGCATTATGCCTTTTATAGGGGCTTCCTTTAAGTTTTCAGATATAAAGCAGGCTGTCAAAGCACAAGAAAAAGGTGTAGACGGAAAGATCGTCGTAGTAATGGATCGATGAATACGATCCCATAAGTATACTGCACGTACTTTATTCCGTCAGAATCTTATACGACCAAATAAATGAAGCCGGGTTTAAGCGGCAGCTGTCATGCTTCATTCCGATGACCGGCACTATTCTGAAAAAGAAATGACGCCTCTGATCCACATCGGTTCAGAGGCGTTCCGGAGTGACTGTGTTATACTGCTCCGGACTTTTTTTATCCGTTTCTGCGCTTTTCACTGACAGCCAGGATCCTGATATCAGTTCTCATCCAGTGCAGCCTGATAACCATTGGTCTTATCACCGGTTATGGTAATATGGTAGTCTCTGCCGAAATCTGCCGTGAAAGAGATGGGATCCAGCAGGATCGTAAACTCTTCAGGATAATCATTTTCATAATTCGGATCACAGTATTCCGTGATGATCCGGAACCGGACAGTAAGATCTGCAGTATCTGCAGGATTTTCATATTCTTCTTTTTGAATCGACCAGTATAAGATCTCATCATGCTTCAGCATTGATCTGTCGGCGTTCGACACACCGCCGCTTGTTTCCGCACCGTCCAGAGAGTTATAAAGAATGAGCAGACCGATATCTTCCTTCAGATCCAGTTGTATGACAAGCATTATCTCATTTTCTGAGGCTTTGACCGTGTCACGTGACAGGCCGCATCCCGCCAGAATTACAGTAAGCATCATGGCAATACATAGAAAACAAACAGTTCGAATTCTCTTTCTCATAAATCTTTCCTCTTCGTCATGATAATTCCGATGACAGCGCCGATCAGGAGGATCGGTGCTGTACGGACAAAAATCCATTCTAAGGAGTGGAAGGCAGTGCCGAGGACTGCCGTTTCCGGATCACTATAATTCCAGCCAAGATACGGACTGTTCAGCAAAGAGAGCACGGCAGTAATCAGTATGATCATTACTGCCAGTGAGATGAAAAACCAGTGCGCTTTCCTTTGCTCAGACCGCTGCTTTCTGGCCAGCTGAAGGTTGATCACTTCCAGTTTCTCAGAGATTGCTTTCAGGGTATCCGCCTCCGGTTCCGAAACAGCTTCTCCCAGCAGAATACTGACAGGGGTTTCGAGAGCTTCGGATAAAGCAGCCAGCAGTTCTGAATCCGGCACGGAAAGACCCTGTTCCCACTTGGAAATCGTCTGTCTCACCACATTCAGCCTGACTGCGAGTTCCTCCTGGGAAAGACCTTTTGCTTTTCGGATCGTTCTGATATTTTCACTAAGCATGGCGGAACATCTCCTTTCGCAGTCATAATATGCCTGAAAACGCTTTTGCCGCAAGCAACGCCGATTAACATTGCCGCAATGCGAAGAAAAAACCGCATATGGAACACATGGGACGGGAAACATATAATGTGGGTATGAATGTGATCTGGATTACAGCAGCGGCGGCTGGCCTGTGCGGACTTCCGCTCCGCTATGATACGACGGTATATACGATCAGGACCGGGAAAGTCACTGCGCCGCTGCGTTTCTGTGTACTGGCGGATGTGCACTGCCGTCCGTTCGGCAGACATCATGCCCGGCTGATGCGCATCATCCGTAAGATGCGTCCGGACGCGGTGCTTGTGCCGGGAGATCTGTTTGACGTAGACCGCGATTATGAAGTCAGTTTTGACCTGATGGCGCAGCTGAAAGATATACCGGTGTATTTTACTGCCGGCAATCATGACAACTATCTGGATGAACTGCCGGAACTGACGAAGCGCCTGGAGACATTGGGTGTGACGGTGCTGGATAACGCGTCCGCATGTCTGCAGAATGGAAAGGACACGGTGGAGATCGCCGGTCTTCATGATCTCGGCAGAAAGGCAAAAGTACCGGTATCGGCGGCGGATGACCTGTTTCATACCGGGAATTTCCGCATCCTGCTGTCTCACCGTCCTTGTCATACAGACTATTACAGCCGCTGTGCCTGTGATCTGATCGTCAGCGGACATGCGCACGGCGGTCAGTGGTGCATTCCTTTTACCAGACAGGGACTGTATGTCAAAGAAGAGGGCATATTTCCGAAATATACGCACGGCATGATCGATCTGAACGGCCGCAGACTGGTCATCAGCCGGGGACTTGCGTCCGGAGATCCGCGGATCCCGCGTATGTACAATCCGCCGGAGATCGTCTTCATCGATCTTGTTCCTGAACAGTGACGTCCTGACAGTGTACAGCGTGTACGCTGTTTTTTGCCGGCGGGAATTGTATCCGCCGTTAGGTACTCTGTCCGGCATTATGATACAATTCGGGCAGAAGAAGTGAGAAAGGAAATGGACACTATGAATCATCCGACATTGATCATCGGACTGGGAGGATCGGGAACGACAATTGCGAAGACGGTCTTTCAGAATGCATCAGAACGTCAGAAAAACAATATTCAAATTGTCTGTATGGATACAGATAAATATGAAATGGAGAGTATTCAGGAAAAGATACCTTCCATTCAAACCGTCAGCCTTTGGGAAAGCCTCCCGCTTTCGGAATGTCTTGAACTTGATGAGGACGCATGTAAAAACTGGTTCCCCAAATATTCTTTCCGGTATTATGACAGGTATTCGCCGGTCTTCCTGCGGGCTGCCTTCCGACTGTCCTTTAATACGGCAGTTCGAAGGGGAAAACTGCAGGTATTGAACAGTATTCTGGAGAGACTGAGTCAGCTGAAAGACCCTGACAGCAAATCATCGATACAGGTGATCCTCACAGGTTCCTTATGCGGGTTTACCGGGTCTGCACAGATCCTGCCTCTGTCTCTGTATATCCGCGATTATGTAAAAGCAGAATTGCCGGATACATCTGTCAGTATTAGCGGTTTCTTCCTTCTGCCGGAGGTATTTGATTCACTGATCCATTCGAAATCACAGCGGGATGAGATCATGGCAAATACTTATGCAGCAATGCGGGAAATCAATGCGTTTATGCTGGCGGCAGACGGCTGTCTGCCGGATCAATATGATTTCGGATTATCTGTGCCGTGTTTCAACTCGAATGAGATAAAGATTCTGCGGGACAGACCGATGGACCGATGCTTTCTGATCTCCGGAATGAATCTGGAAGCGAAATTACTGAAGAGTTTCCGGGATTACATAGAGTATTCCTCGAACTGTATTCTGGCTTCTCTGTCTGTCGCGGAAGGTTATAAGAGCATTTCGGAAAAAGGCAGGGATATTCTGAAGGTCTCCGGAACATGCAGATTTGCCGGCATCGGCGTCGGACGACTGACCCTGCCTGCGGAAGATGCAAAGGCAGTGCGTCTGGCCGAAGAGTATGCAGTGCCGTTTATTGACGGCATTGATCAGGATACTGCCTGCCTGGCAGTCTGTGCAGTAAATCCTTTATCTGTACAGGAGGCCGGGAAAATAAATACAGGATCATCGGAAATGATCCTGAATGAAAACATACCGGAGAATGAAATGTGGTTCTGTAAGATAACAGATAGTTTCCGTCCGTCAGACCTTCGTTCCTTCAGTCCGGGAAAGAATACGGAGTACAGTATTCTGCCGCCGGGTGACTGTTACAGAATCTATCATGAACAAATCGATCAGGTTGAACAGGACGGCATGCGGGGATGCTGCATTACGCCGCATCTTGACCGCAGCTGGCATGATCCGGCCGTTATGCCGGACTTGGGTGACATTCTGTAATATCCAATATACCGGATACGTAAAAAACGCGGGTGATTGCCCGCGTTTTACAGTTCACTGAGTGTCATCCGGTCGTTTTTGATCAGATAGCGTTTGCCGCTGCGGCGGTACACTCGGGTGACGCGCATAGTGATGAGGCAGATGATCTCATACGGGATGGTATGCAGCTCTTCAGCCATTGTTTCCAGCGCGATATGCGGCCCGAAGATCTCAACTGCGGTTCCCGGCTGGAACTCCCTTGGAAGCCGGATCATTGTCTGGTCCATGCACACGCGGCCGACGACTTCGGCATATTCACCGTCAATGTATACTTTGCGTCCCTGGTTGGCACGGACAAATCCGTCTGCGTAGCCGATCGGCATCGTGCCGATGATCTCTTCTTCCGGTGTCTCGTACGTAGCGCCGTAGCCGATCTTTTCGCCGGCCGGAACATGTTTGACCATGGACAGACGGGAATACAGTGAGATCGGATGTTTCAGATCATTCAGGAAGGAAGATACGCCGTACAGTGACACGCCGAGGCGGCATGCATTGGACAGGGGATCTTTGAACGATACCGTTGCATCACTGTTGTCGCAGTGGATCCATTCCGGTTTTTCCGGGAGGCATTCCACTGCTTTTCTGAACTTTTCAAACTGCCGGTTCGTAAAGTCCGGATCAAAGTCGGAGCAGCTGAAGTGAGTGAAGATGCCTTCCATGATACATCCTGAATCCTTCAGGGTCTGATAGGCTTTTTTCAGTTTCTCTGTATCCGAGAATCCGATCCGGTTCATACCGGTATCCACCTTGAGGTGGACCCGCAGTCCGGCGCAGTTTTCTTTCGCGATCGCTTCGACCCATTCCGGGGAATAGGCGGCAGCCGAGATCTTATATCCTGCCATCACCTGTGCATCCGAAGGATTCGTCGTGCCGACGATCAGGATGCCGCAGGTTATTCCTTCATTCCGCAGGATCAGCGCTTCGTCCAGCGATGATACGGCAAGCATTTCGGCACCGGCATCAATGCAGGCTTCCGCGATCTGCCGGTCACCGCATCCGTAGGCATTGGCTTTTACGACCGCGATGATCCGCTTGCCGCATATTTTTTTGATGCGCCGCACATTGTCGCACACCGCATCCAGATCGATCTCCATCCAGGTATCTCTGTGCATGAGTTATTCTCCTTAAATTATTCCGGAATTGCTGTAGCCGTAGTAAACGCCGCATATACGGAACAGCAGTCCGAGAATACGACTGATACTCAGTGACAGGTTCATAGCGAGCAGGGTGCGGATCATTGACATCCACATGGACGGATGAACAAGGATCTGGAAGAATCCCCGCACGCCCGTAAACATGATCGTATCCGAGATCATGATCGAGATCAGAGTCAGTACGGCACCGAGTACGCAGAATTTAGTGCCGACACCGTGTCCTGCTTTTTTAATTGCTTCGCCGACTGCCCAGCCGACGGCGATATAAAGAATGGCTGCTTCCACATGCAGAGCGGAGATCAGTGAACCGCAGGCAAGGCCAAGCACGACGGCTGCGGCAAGACCTGCGCCCAGAGCGCGAAGGAAGCGGCTGTTCCGGTTTAATGCATCAACGTTGTAGATCTTCATGAGCAATTCTCCTGATGCGTCTATTGTATCAGGTATTTCGATTTCGGAGAGATCAACTTCTGAAATTCATTGTTGACGGAAAAAAAACAACATGGTATATTATGTGAGCACTCTGAAAGAGAGTACGGAGGTTTAGCTCAGTTGGGAGAGCATCTGCCTTACAAGCAGAGGGTCAGCGGTTCGAGCCCGTTAACCTCCATTGTGCCGACTTAGCTCAATTGGCAGAGCAACTGATTTGTAATCAGTAGGTTGTAGGTTCGATTCCTATAGTCGGCACCAGTTGTGTGGAGACGTAGCGAAGTGGCTAAACGCGGCAGACTGTAAATCTGCTCCCTCTGGGTTCGGTGGTTCGAAACCACCCGTCTCCACCATTTTTTAAAAAGTTCGGGACAGTATTGGGGCATAGCCAAGCGGTAAGGCAACAGACTTTGACTCTGTCATCTCGCTGGTTCGAATCCAGCTGCCCCAGCCAAGATTTACCACGGATGACTCGGTAGCTCAGGTGGTAGAGCAACTGACTTTTAATCAGTGGGTCAGGAGTTCGAGTCTCCTCCGAGTCACCATCTGCGCATGTAGTTCAATGGTAGAACGGCAGCCTTCCAAGCTGCATACGTGAGTTCGATTCTCATCATGCGCTCTTTTTTTTTTTGCTTTTTTGCCTGGGATCCGCCAAAGCAGCAGAAGTTGACAGGGGATCGATATTGATAATAAAATGACAAGATACTACGATTTTGATACCTATTAAAACAGAGGGAGATAATTATGACGAAAGATGATCTGAAGAACTATGAACTGCCGGAAGAACTGGCAGAAAATACTGAGCGTTGAAGACCTCGAAAAGATCAGCGGCGGAAACTACGAAGAGACGTTCAGAATGGCACTGAAACTCTATGGCTGCGGATATCCGAGTGTATTCGCATCCGAAGCCAGTGTTGAAAACGGCTATATCAATATTGTTGATGAGGAAAAGATGAAAGCGTTCTTTGCCGAGAAGGGCTACAGGTTTGTCCGCGGCAAGACGGACAAAGAGCAGGATATCTACTGGAAAGACGGCCTGCCGTACGGATCGGACTATATTCTGGATCTGATCGAAAACGGAAAGTTCTGAGGCTCAGTTCAAAACAGACTATCAAACAGGTTACCGGGAAAACTGCCCGGTATCTTTTTCTTTGAGACCGATCACTTGAAACACCGGAAAAAGTGTCCTGACAACATGCATAAAACAATAGTATAATGAACTCAGAAGTTAAAAAGGAGAGATAATTCATGAAGTCATATCTTGGTATTGACCTTGGCGGTACGAATGTACGTGTAGGTAAAATTACAGAAAACGGCGACATTCTGGCTACAGTAAAAGGACCTTCCTATGGACAGGAGGGACCGGAAAAAGTAATGAACAACCTGAAGGAACTTGTTCGTCAGATCCCGGGATGGAGAGAATGTGAAGGAATCGGCGTCGGTGTCCCCGGACCGGTCGATACAGTAGCAGGAACGATGGTTCTTTCCACGAACCTGCCGGGCTTTGCCGGCTATCCGTTCGCAGCGGACCTTCAGAAGGAATTCGGCATGCCGGCATTCCTCGATAACGACGCAAACGTTGCGGCACTTGCAGAAGCGCTGGTCGGCGCAGGCAAGGGACTGCCTTCCACATTCTATACAACGATCTCTACAGGTATCGGCGGATGCCTCGTAGTGGATGGAAAAACTGTTTCCGGCAAGCATGGTTTCGGCGGCGAAGTTGCAAATATCATCATCGACCGCAACCGTGAAGTCGTTAACTATCTGAATGTTGGCGCCATTGAGAACGAAGCCAGCGGAACCGGACTGAAGAGAAAATACGAAGCAAAGACCGGAAAGAAGATCGAACATACCGGTGTTGTCTTCGATCTTGCAGAGAGCGGCGACGAAGCAGCCCGCGAGTGCGTGGATGAGTTCTGCAAAGACCTCGGACAGTATTTCGCAACAGTCTGCTGCGTATGCGATCCGCACATCTTCGTCATCGGCGGCGGTATGACAAAGTCGGCAGACAAGTGGCTGCCGGGTGTCATCAAACAGTACAAGATGATGAGCCATACAGCTGTACATGATACACCGTTCGCACTGGCTGCTCTGGAAGAACCGGGCATCGTCGGCGCAGCAATGCTGCCGAAGAGCAACGGTATCTGATACCTGAATTCTTTCGGCGCAAAAGTGCTGCCGAAGAGCAACGGTATCTGATACCTGAATTCTTTCGGCGCAAAAGTGCTGCCGAAGAGCAACGGTATCTGATACCTGAATTCTTTCGGCTGAACCAGGCGTTGAGACCGATCAGGAGGCAGTATCTGCCTCCTTTTCTTGTTCCTGTTAAAAAGAAGTCCGGTCTGCTATCATTTCAATAAGCTCTGAATTCGCAATATACATATCGTCAGCCTGTAATGACAGGGACAGGAGAATAAAGATCATGATCAGTAAATATACAATGGGATCGCCGTTCGCAACGAATGCGGTCGTCTCCGATATCGCTTCGGAGAGTATGGACAGTTTTCCCTTCAGACATTCGCTGAGCGGGGAAAAGTTCGTCTTTTCCTTTACGATGGAAAAAGATGAGATCGTTTACGGACTGGGAGAAGCGCCGCGCGGGATCAATAAGCGGGGATGGATCTACTGCAGCTGGTGCAGCGATGATCCGTTTCATACGGAAACAAAGCAGTCGCTCTACGCAGCGCATAATTTCATCATCCACGGAACATGCGGCATCTTCATCGACTATCCGTCACAGATCACCTGGGATATCGGATATACGCATGCGGATGAAACCGTCATAACAGTCGGCGGAACGGATTTTGATATTTATCTGATCCGCGGCGGCACACCGCTGCAGATCGTGCGGGAATTCCGGAAACTGATCGGCCGGAGCTACATACCGCCGTTCTGGGCATTCGGATACCAGCAGTCCCGCTGGAGCTACCGTACAGCGGAAGAAGTGCAGAATGTTGTACGGAAATACGATGAAGCAGGCATACCGCTTGACTGTGTTTATCTGGATATTGACTACATGGAGCGGTTTAAGAATTTCACGGTCGACCGCAGTGCCTTCCCGGATTTTGAAAAAACGGCAGCCGGATTAAAAGAAAAAGGCATTCATCTGATACCGATCATTGATGCCGGGGTGAAAAAAGAAAAAGGATACCGCGTATACGAAGAGGGAAAGGAAAAGAGGTATTTCTGCCGGACAAAAGACGGCAGGGACTTTGAAGGGGGAGTATGGCCGGGCATCGTCGGCTTTCCGGATTTTCTGCGTCCCGAGGTGCGTAAATGGTTCGGCGAACAGTACCGCTTCCTCACGGATATGGGGATTGACGGCTTCTGGAACGATATGAACGAACCGGCAATCTTTTACTCTGTACAGGGACTGGAACAGGCCCTGGAAGAAGCGGAGCGGATGCGCGGGGAAAACCTGGATCTGGGCAAGTTCTTTCATCTGAAAGACCTGTTTGGAAAGCTGTCAAATAACAGGAATGACTATGCGTCGATCTATCATCAGATTGACGGGAAGGCAGTCTATCATACGCGCGTGCATAACCTGTACGGAGCGGAAATGACCAGAGCGGCAGGAGAATTCTTTGAAAAAGAGTATGGCAGGGAAAAGATCCTGATGTTTTCCCGGGCATCCTATATCGGCGCTCACCGGTACGGAGGGATCTGGTTCGGGGATAATCACTCATGGTGGTCGCATATCCTGCTGTGCCTGAAGATGCTTGCGAATGCGAAAATGTGCGGATTCCTGTACTGCGGGGCAGATCTGGGAGGATTCAACGAAAACGCTACTGAAGACCTGATGCTTCGATTCCTTGCCCTGGGCGTGTTTACGCCGCTGATGCGCAATCATTCCGCCATGGGCACACGGAATCAGGAATGTTTCAGTTTTGAGCATACCGATGCCTTCCGCGATATCGTTCAGGTCCGTTATCGTCTGATCCCGTATCTTTATGAAACACTGCGCCGGGCAGCTGAAACGAATGATATGATGTTCCGCCCGCTGTCTTTTGATTATCCGGAAGATCCTCTGGCATGCGAATGCGAAACACAGCTTATGCTTGGCGAAGAATGCATGATCGCGCCGGTGTATGAGCAGAATGTTAACGGAAGGACCGTATATCTTCCGGAAGATATGACGTTTGTGAAACTGAGCGGAGAGCGCGTTGTAAAAGAGCATCTTTCGAAAGGACTGCATTATGTCCGCATCGCCCTGAATGAAGTGCCGCTTTTTATCCGGAACGGCAGAAAAGTGCCGCTGTGCCGGAGCGCCATGCGTACAGAACTTCTCGACACGGAAGATGTCGTATTCATCTGAAGCCGGCTTCAGAATGGATATTTTTGGAAAGGGGGAACCGCCATGTCACTGGAAAGCGATCTTTTCGCATATCTCAGACCCGCCGCGGAAGCGCTTGAATCATATGGATTTGTCCGGGATAACGGGGAATACGTTCTGAACGGAACACTGATACCGGATGAATTCTCTTACTGTATTGCGGTGAATGAAAACGGAACGGTGCGGGGCTCCGTCACGGATCTGTTCAGCGGCGAGGAGTATGTGCCTCTGCGTCTGCCGGGACAGACCGGACCGTACGTCACACGTGTAAAAGAAATATATCTGGATCTGCTGGAAGATATTGCTGCAAAGTGTTTCCATCCGGTCGATTTTGCCTCGGATCAGGCAAACCGTCTGGCTGCGTGGGCAGAAGACACGTACGGGGACCTGATCGATCATCCCTTTGAAAAAGAAAAGGAATACGGCGTGCTGCGGGCGGCCGGAAGTAAAAAGTGGTATGCCCTGATCATGCATATTCCCTATGACAAATTCACGGCACAGGAGGGCAGCACAGACGTGGTGAACGTGAAGATCCGTCCGGAAGAAAAAGAAGCGCTGCTGCAGAAAGAAGGATTCTATCCCGCATGGCATATGAACCGGACGCACTGGATGACGATCGTACTGGACGAGACGGTCAATGACGATGTGGTGAAAGAACGGCTTCGCATCAGCCGGGCGCTGACAGCCGGGAAAAAGAATGCCGATACAGCAGCGCATACATGGATCATTCCGAGCAACCCGAATATGTGGGATATTATCGGCGCCATGAAGCGCAGCGATGATCTGTGGTGGAAACAGCATCGGAATGTACAGAAGGGGGATACCGTATACATCTATGTCGGAGCACCATATTCCGCGATCCTGTATGCATATACCGTGACCGAAGCAGATGTGCCGTCCATGTATGATTTCGGAAAGAACTATCCGTATCAGATGCGGCTCCACTGTACGCACCGTTTTTCCGAAGAAGATCTGCCGTTTGCTCTGCTGAAAGAATACGGCGTGACAGCCGTGCGCGGTCCGCGCACGATTCCGCAGAAACTGGCAGATATGATCCGCACCAGGTTCGGTTGACGGAATACTTCCGGCATGTTTCAATTGGAGCGTGATGGAAACAAATACTTTTACTGTACTGTTTTTTCTGAACAGTATCCTTCTCGGAGTCGGTCTCGCGATGGACGCTTTTTCGGTGTCGCTGGCGGACGGACTCGGGGAACCGAACATGCCGCGGAAACGGATGGCCCTGATCGCGGGAACGTTCGCATTCTTTCAGGCGCTGATGCCGCTGGCGGGATGGCTTGCCGTCCATACCGTCCTGCAGGTATTCTCTGCCCTGCAGGGTGTGATCCCGTGGGTCGCATTTGCTCTGCTGGCGTGGATCGGCGTACATATGTGGCTGGAGAAAAATGACGGCGAAGAAGAACAGCATGTATCCCGTTCGGGACTGCTTCTGCAGGGGATCGCTACATCGATCGACGCTCTTTCCGTCGGCTTTACGATCGCGGAGTATTCTGCAGTCATGGCGCTGGTCTGTGCCGTGCTGATCGCTGCTGTCACATTTGTCATCTGTATGGGAGGACTGTTGATCGGCCGGAAGACCGGCACTAAACTGGCAGGAAGCGCCAATAAGTTCGGCGGGACGATCCTGATCCTGATCGGCCTGGAGATCCTGCTGGAACATCTGTTTTTCTAGGAGGAAACATACATGGAACCGGATATTCTGAAAGAGATCGATGAAGCGATCCTCGCCGGAAACAACGCCCTGTATTATCTCGAGCGCGCAAAGAAAGTTCTCGGCAGCGCCAGCGGATGGGGTGTTGCGGATATGATCGGCGGCGGTATGTTCATCAGTATGATCAAACGGCGGAAAATGCAGGAAGCCAGAGAGGAGATGGTCCGGGCAAAGGATGCGCTGGATGATCTGGTACGGGAGATCCGTGATCTGGATATGTATTTTGATCTGGATCTCGATACGGACGGTTTCCTGGAGTTCGCCGATGTTTTCTTTGATCACTTTCTGATCGACTGGATGGCCCAGTCAAAGATCCGGCATGCCCGGGATCAGGTCGATGATGCGATTCGTGAAACGGAAAGCGTACTGGATACGCTGGGAGAATTAAGGGAGGAATACGAATGTACAGAATGATCGTCGCAGATCTTGACGAAACACTCATCAGCACCGACAGAACCATCTCAAATCGCAATGTTGAAGCGATCCGCAAAGCCGTGGAAAAGGGCGTGCTGTTCGTACCGGCGACCGGACGCGGCTACAATTCCGTTCACGATACGCTGAAGACACTTGGTCTCTATGACTGTGCCGGTCAGTATGTCATTTCCTACAACGGCGGCGCGATCACGGAGAACAAAGGTGAAAAACTGCTGTACTTCCAGGGAATCACATTTGAGGAAGCCGAAGCGCTGTATAAATACGCGCTGCCGATGGAAGATATCTGCATCCACGTATATACGCCGGATCAGGTATGGGTCTACCGGTTCTTCCCGGAAGAAGTGGAATATCTTGCCTGCCGTCAGCCGTGCACGGAGATCTTCTCGGACAATATCGATTTCCTGAAGGGAAAGGATATCGTCAAGGCGATCTACATGAATACCGACTTTGAATATCTGAAGCGGATCCAGGGACAGATCACGGACCTGACAAAGGATATGGACGTATCGTTCTCCAGCAACCGTTATATGGAGTTCAACCGGAAAGACGTATCCAAAGGTGCAGGCCTGCAGCGTCTGTGCGATATCGTCGGCATCGATATTTCCGAAACGATCGCGGTCGGCGACAACTACAATGACCTGTCCATGATCAAGGCGGCGGGCCTTGGTGTCGGAGTTGCCAATACGATCGAAAGCATGAAGCCGGAGTGCGATGTGATCACGAAAGCGGACTGCGACCACGACGCGATCGCGGAGATCATCGAAACATATATACTGTGATGAGGAGCCGATATTTGTCGGCTCTTTTTCTTCTGTTTATAATGAAACGGAAAGGGTGTTGCTTATGGAATACTGGCGGGATCTGTCCTCATGGCTGAAAGAAACATACGGAAGACGTCTGTACCGCGTACCGCTCGACGCCGGCATGACCTGTCCGGTGCGGGACGGGAAGCTGTCTTCACAGGGATGCACGTTCTGCGCGGGCGGTTCGGGCAGTTTTGCGATCGCCTATGACGGACAGAAACTTTCGGCAGCGGATCTCACCTATAACCATCAGGACATCTCTGCCGGAGACTACATCGGCTACTTTCAGGCCTATACCAATACATACGCGCCGGTCAGCCGGCTGCGGAAGCTGTTTGTTTCCGCACTCAGCGATCCGCTGTTTGCCGGGATCGATATCGCGACCCGTCCCGACTGCATCGAAGAGGAATGCTATGGGCTTCTGCAGGAACTGAAAGCGTCGTATCCGGACAAGTTCATCTGGGTGGAACTGGGCTTTCAGACCGCGACTGAAAAGACTGCCCGGGCATTCGGCCGAGGCTATGACAATGCCGTGTTTGAAGACTGCGTAAAGCGGCTTGCCGCACTGGATATCCCGGTCATCGTGCATGTGATCCTGTCGCTTCCCGGGGAAGGCGAAGAAGACAATATCCGCACCATGCATGTTCTGAATGAACTGCCGGTATCCGGCGTGAAAATACAGATGCTGCAGATCCTGAAGGGCAGCGTCATGGCCCGGCAGTATGCGCAGGATCCCCGGAAGTTCCCGCTGTTCACGGAAAAGAAATATGCGGAACGCTGCGCAGTATGCCTCGGTCATCTGCAGAAAGACATCGTTGTGCACCGGCTGACCGGGGACGGTGACCGGGAACTGTTGATCGCACCGTTATGGGGAACGGCGAAGACGCAGGTGATCAATGATATCCGCCATATCATGAAAGAAAAGGGAATACATCAGGGGGACCTGTTATGAATGACGTAAAGATCAGTAAATATATATCGCTGCTGCTGCGGCATAAACCGGAAGCGGAAGGACTGACCATGGACAGTCACGGCTGGGTGCCCGTCACCCAGCTGGTAAAGGCGCTGGCAGGCAAGTTTTCCGGCTTCACCAAAGAAGACCTGGACCGGATCGTCGCGGAAAGCGACAAGCAGCGCTACAGCTACAATGACGATGAAACAAAGATACGCGCCAACCAGGGACATTCCGTTGACGTGGATGTGGAAATGGAGATCGCGGAGCCGCCGGAGATCCTGTGGCACGGCACCGCCGACCGTTTTGCTGCATCGATCGAAAAAGAAGGACTGAAGCCGCAGAGCCGCCGGTTCGTGCATCTGTCCAAAGACCGCGAAACGGCATACAACGTGGGCAGACGGCACGGCAGACCGGTGATCTATCTGGTGAAGAGCGGGGAAATGTACCGGGACGGTTATGTGTTCCGCATCAGTGCCAACGGCGTATGGCAGACGGAAGCCGTGCCGCCGAAATACATGTTCCGGCAATAGGAGGCGGTATGAAAAAACTGGCAGTATTCGGCAGCCTCTGCATGGATGTCTATTCCGATGGTGAAAAACAGACGGCATACTGCGGCGGCGGTCCGCTGAATATGGCGGTACAGGCCGCAAAGTGCGGTGCGGAAGTATTCTGCACCGGTGCCGTCGGAACGGATGCCTATGGCGCAAGGATGCGCAGCATGATGCGGAAAAACGGAGTGGATGAACGTTTTGTGGTGCATATGGAAGGAAAAACAGCCGTCAGTGAAGTATACTTGCATGGTGAAGAACGGATCCTCGGCGAATACGATCCGGGTGTCCTGGCACAGTTTCATCTTAGTGAAGAAAACATGCGCCGGATCGCGGCGGCGGATCTGTGTGTGACGGATCTCTGGGGAATGCAGGAAGATGCGCTGGTGAAACTGAGGGAATACGGTGCCCGTATTGCCTTTGACGCAGCCGACCGTCCGCAGGACCCGGTCAGTCAGAAAGCCTTGCAGTCGGCTGATATTTTCTTCTTCTCCGATGACCGGGAAGAAGAGAAGGTGATCGAAGAAATGCAGCGGATCCGTACGGCAGGCGTGCCGCTTGTCATTGCCATGCGCGGAACAGACGGATCGCTGGCTATGGATGAAAACGGAATGTACCGATGCGGGATCGTGCCGAACGACCATGTGATCGATACGCTTGGTGCGGGAGACAGCTATATCGGCGGTTTCCTGGCTTCGTATATGAACGGCGAACCGGTCGAAGCGTGCATGAAAAACGCTGCGGCGTGCGCTTCGGCAGTGCTCGGCTTTCACGGTGCGTTTGTCCAGGAGGTATGAAATGTATCGTTGTGAAAAATGGAAAGAGAAACCGCCGGTACTGCGCAGCTATGACCGGGAAGCGCTTGTTTCACAGATCCGTGCAGGACTTGCCCTGCGGCCGCAGATCGAAGAGATCCTTGACGGCTTTCTGCAGGCGGGCACGGAAAGTGTCTGGTTTATCGGCATCGGCGGCACCTATGCTTCGTGCATGCAGGTCCATACATATGCAAAACACCGCACTTCTCTGCCGGTATACTGCGAGAATGCGGCGGAGTTCCTGACGACCGGGAACCGGCAGTTCAATGAACGTGCCCTGGTGATCTTTTCCAGCGAATCCGGAACAACAAAAGAAATGATCGAACTGGACGCATATATGAAAGAACGCGGGATCCGGCGTCTGGCATTTGTCGATACGCCGGGGACACCGCTGGCGGAAGAAGATGAACAGAAGAAAGTAATTGTTTCCCGCAAGAACGAACAGCTGAAATTCTTCATGTGCATAAATTATCTGATGTACTGCAGAGGTGAGTTTGACGACTATGCGCAGTATTGCGAAAACATGGAAACGTATCTTGCCGAAGCGCTCGCCGAGACCGAAGAAAGCGCGGATGACTGGGCCCGCCGCTGTGCGCATGACCTGGCAGAGTTCCGGGATAAACATCCGGAGATGCCGCATTACTTCGCGGCTGCCGGGAACCAGTACGGGGCAGCGTATTCCTACGGCATGTGCTACTGGGAAGAACAGCTTTGGATCCGTACACGGGTCGTATCCTGCGCGGATTTCTTCCACGGCATGCAGGAGATCATTGACCGGGATACGCCTGTGACACTGTTTATCGGTGAAGATGAGCAGCGGCCGCTGGCAGAACGGGCCGCACGTTTCCTGCCGAAAGTCTGCGCCAATTATACAGTGATCGATACCGCCGAGTTCCCGCTGACCGGGATCCGGCCGGAATACCGCGGGTCTGTGTCGCATCTGGTCATGCGGGCAGTCTGTTCCCGCATTGACGCTTATCTGGAATATTATCTGCGGCATCCGATGACGATCCGCCGCTATTACCGTCAGTTTGACTATTGAGGAGGACAGTATGAAAACACTTTATCTGGAATGCCGCATGGGTGCGGCCGGAGACATGCTTACAGCTGCGCTCAGTGAACTTGTGAACAAAGAGGAATTCCTGCGGATCATGAACAGCTGCGGTCTGGAAGGCGTGCAGTTTGAAGCAGAGACCGTACGCAATAGCGGGATCACCGGAACGCATATGCACGTCGTCATCAACGGCGAAGAGGAGATGACGGAAGATGTCCATGAACATATGCATGCGCACGGGGAAGAACACGAACATCACCACCACGACCATGAACATGAGCATCATCACCATGACCATGATCATGAACATGAGCACGGACACCACCATCACCACGCGCACATGCACGATATCGAAGCCGTTATCCGCGGCCTGAATGTATCGGAAAGCGTGAAAGAACATGCTGTCGCTGTATATCAGCTCATTGCCGAAGCAGAAAGTCACGCGCACGGGCAGCCGGTCGAAGAGATCCACTTCCACGAAGTCGGCACGAAAGATGCTATTGCGGATGTGACCGCGGTATGCGTGCTGATGGAGATGATCGGTGCGGACCGCGTACTGGCTTCTCCGGTCGCGACAGGAAGCGGCTATGTCCGCTGCGCCCACGGCGTACTGCCGGTGCCGGCGCCGGCTACGGCATATATCCTGCAGGGCATTCCGTCCTACAGCGGTATGGAAAGCGGAGAACTTCTGACTCCTACCGGAGCGGCTCTCCTGAAGCATTTTGTACAGAGCTTTGAGACTATGCCGGTGATGACGGTGGAAAAGATCGGCTACGGCTTCGGACGCAAGGAATTCAAAACACTGAATGCGGTGCGTGCGTTCCTGGCGGATATGGAAGATGACGGGGAAGTCTGCGAACTGGTATGCAACCTGGATGATATGACGCCGGAAGAGATCGGCTTTGCCCAGGAAGAGATCATGGCGGCAGGGGCTCTGGATGTCTATACAGTTCCGGCATATATGAAAAAGAACCGTCCGGGACTCCTGTTCCAGGTGATGTGCCGCACGGATGACCGGGAAAAGATGATCGCACTCATGTTCAAACACACCACGACGCTCGGCATCCGCGAGACCGTCTCCCGCCGCCATGCCCTGAAGCGTTCTTTCAGCGAACAGGAAACAGACAGCGGAACGGTACGCATCAAGTCGTCGGAAGGCTACGGGACTCTGCGGACAAAAGCGGAATACGAAGACCTGGCGCGCATTGCCAGAGCGGAAGGCATCTCTCTGTTTGAAGCCCGTAAAAAACTGAAATAATGCTGAAAAACCTGTCGAACGGCAGGTTTTTTTGCGTGCGGGGAGATCCGTAAGGGCTTCACGCGATCAGTGGATCAGAGGATCTTGTTCATACAGTATAATAGACGTATACAGGAGGAAACAGACATGGCATTTCCGGAACAGTTTCTGTGGGGCGGTGCAACTGCTGCGAACCAGTGTGAAGGCGCATATGATGAGGACGGGAAGGGATTGTCCATCCAGGACGTCCTGCCGCACGGTTTCGGTCCGCGAACAGACGGTCCGACAGCGGACAATCTCAAACTGAAAGCGATCGATCACTATCACAGGTACCGTGAAGATCTTGCGCTGTTTGCCGAAATGGGCTTCAAAGTGTACCGGTTCTCCATTGCCTGGACACGCATCTTCCCGACCGGGGAAGAGGAAGAGCCGAATGAAGCAGGGCTTCGTTTTTACGATCAGATCATCGACCTGTGTCTTGCAAATCATATGGAACCGCTCGTGACGATTTCCCACTACGAGACGCCGCTGGCGCTGGCGGAAAAGTACAACGGCTGGACCGACCGGCGTATGATCGATCTGTATCTGCGTTACTGCCGCGTGCTGTTTGAACGGTACCGGGGAAAGGTGAAATACTGGATCACGTTCAACGAGATCAATTCGCTTTTACGGCAGCCGTTCATGTCCGGTGCGATCATGACGCCGAAGGGGGAACTGTCGGCGCAGGACCTTTATCAGGCAATGCACCATGAGCTTGTCGCAAGTGCGAGGGCAGTGCGGCTGGCGCACGAAATTGACGCATCGTATCAGATCGGATGCATGGTCGTCGGAATCACGATCTATCCGCTGACGCCGGATCCGGATGACATTCTCAAAGTCATGGACTTGGATAACGATATGTACTTCTTCCTCGATGTGCATGCCCGCGGTGAATATCCGTATTTCGCGAAAAGACGCTTTGAATCACTCGGCGTGTCGCTGAATATTACCGAAGAAGACCGCGAAGCACTGAAGCATACCGTTGATTTCATTGCCTTCAGTTATTATTCCTCCAATTGCGCTACGGCAGATCCTTCCCGCGGTGAGCCGTCCCGTTCCAACATGACGCCGGAACTGCGGCGCAATCCGTATGCCGGGGTCACGGAGTGGGGATGGCAGATTGACCCGAAGGGACTGCGTTATACACTGAACCGTCTCTATGCGCGCTACCGTCTGCCGCTGTTCGTTGCGGAGAACGGACTTGGTGCGCACGATGTCCTGATCCCGGACGGCAATGGTTCCTTCACGGTGGAAGATGATTACCGGATCGCCTATATGAAAGAACATCTGATCCAGATGCATGAGGCGATCCTGGACGGGGTGGAAGTCATGGGATATACCGCATGGGGCTGCATCGATCTCGTATCGTGTTCCACAGCGGAGATCGAAAAACGGTACGGGTTTATTTACGTCGATCTCAACAGTGACGGCAGCGGCACACTGGCAAGATACCGAAAGAAGAACTTTGCCTGGTACAAAGAAGTCATTCGCACTAACGGACAGAACGTACTGGAATAAAAAATATCCCTTCCGGCTTCGGCGGAAGGGATATTTGATCAGAGACTCATGTATTCGAAGATTTCGTGATCGCCGGTATAGATGGAAATGCTGTCTTCGGTCATGACGGCATAGGTGCGGGGACTGCCTCCCTTCGGCATCGATACCGAGCCGGGATTCACAACGATGCAGTCCTCCCGTTTTGAGATGCCGGGCATATGCGTATGACCGGAAAGGAATATGTCAAAGTATTCTTCCGGGGTATGCTCCGGATCATAAACATGACCGTGCGTCATACAGATGGTATGCTCGCCGAACTCCAGTATCTTGTAGTCTTCCATGAGCCGGAAGTTCAGAACCATCTGATCGACTTCGGCGTCACAGTTGCCGCGCACGGCAAGGATGCGTTCACTCAGAGCATTGAGCAGGGGAATGACTTTCTTCGGCGCATAGTCTTCCGGAATGTCATTGCGGGGTCCGTGATACAGCTCGTCCCCGAGGCACAGAATGATTTCCGGATTATGCAGCGTGACCGCTTCCATGACGATCTCCATACCGGAGACGACGCCGTGAATATCAGATACAATAAGCAGTTTTTTCATGACAGGCACCTTCTTCTGATTCATATTCTAACAGAACCTGACGTATAATACAGATAAACAGGAGGACTGCCATATGACAGTTTCACAGAAGAAATGCATCCTGGTCGGCGTGACCGGAGGAATCGCCGCATATAAGATCTGTTCACTGGTTTCATCATTGAAGAAAGACGGGCACGAAGTACATGTGCTGATGACAAAAGAAGCGGAGGAATTCGTCGGACCGCTGACCTTTCAGACGCTCAGCGGCAATCCTGTGATCCGCAACATGTTCTCTCTGCAGGACGGAGCGGAAGTGCATCATATCGCTCTTGCGGGCAAGGCAGACGCATTCGTCATTGCGCCGGCAAGCGCCAATGTGATCGCAAAGATCGCGCACGGCATCGCGGACGACATGCTTACGACAACGTTCCTCGCCGCAGCCTGTCCGAAACTCATCGTACCGGCAATGAATACGCATATGCTGGAAAACCCGGTGACGCAGGATAATATCGCTCTGTGCCGCAGATACGGCATGTACGTGATGGAAAGCGCCAGCGGGTATCTTGCCTGCGGCGATACGGGAAGCGGCCGTCTGCCGGAACCGCACCAGATCAAAGACGCGCTGGAATCCCTGCTGGTGGAACACTGGCTGGAAGGAAAGAAGGTCGTTGTCACAGCCGGACCGACGATGGAAGCCGTCGACCCGGTACGCTATATCACAAATCATTCGTCCGGTAAGATGGGCTATTCCCTGGCAAGGGCTGCCCGCAACGCCGGCGCGCGCGTCATTCTGGTTAGCGGAAAGACAGCGCTGGAAGCCCCGTTCGGCATAGAGACCGTGTCTGTGAGAAGCGCGCAGGATATGGCGGATGCCGTTCTGAGGGAAAGCGGGGATGCGGACGTTGTGATCATGGCGGCGGCAGTGGCGGATTATACGCCGAAAGACACCGCAGATCACAAACTGAAGAAATCCGACAGTGATCTCTATATCGAACTGAAGCGGACTACGGACATCCTGCTGACGCTGGGACAGCGCAAAAAGCCGGGACAGGTGCTGATCGGCTTTGCCATGGAAACGGAAGATCTTCTTGCGAACGCGGCCGGAAAACTGGAAAAGAAGAACGCCGATTTCATCGTTGCCAATTCGATCGCGGAGGCGGGTGCCGGCTTCGGCGTGGATACCAACCGTGTCACCATCCTGTCACAGAACGGAGAAAAAGATCTCGGACTGCTGTCCAAAGATGAGACGGCAGAGAAAATACTGGCGTACTGCCTGAAGGAGGGATAGATAGGTATGCTGCTGGCGGTAGATGTAGGAAACACCAATATTTCAATGGGTCTTCTGGACGGAAAGAAAGTACGTGCAAGTTTCCGTCTGACGACAAATCTGCAGAGGACAAGCGATGAGTTCGGGTTCGTCGTCAAGGATCTTCTGGCAGCTGCTTCACTGACGCCGGAAGATATCGAAGATGTTGTCATCTCTTCGGTCGTGCCGAAGATCATGTATTCACTGACTTCGTGCATGAAAAAGTACGTTCATAAGATCCCGCTGGTCGTCGGACCGGATATCCATACCGGCATCCGTGTCGCTACGGACAACCCGCATGCGGTCGGCGCAGACCGGATCGTCAACACATCGTATGCGCATTATACATTCGGCCGGTCCTGCATCATTGTGGATTTCGGCACTGCCACGACATTTGACTATGTGACGGCAGACGGCGAATTCCGCTACACAGTCATTTCACCGGGACTCGGCATCAGTGCCGCGGCTCTGTCCGGAATGACGGCAAAGCTCCCGGAGATCGAGATCAAAAAGCCGGCGAGCGTGCTCGGCACGACGACGATCACCGGCATGCAGGCGGGTGTCGTCTACGGCTATATCGGGCTGGTGGAATATATCATCAAAAAGATGAAAGAGGAACTGAATGATCCGGACTGCTATGTGATCGCGACCGGCGGTCTCGGCAGAGTGATCGCGCCGGAGACCGATGAGATATCGGAATACGATCCGGACATTGCCTATAAGGGCATACGGATCCTGTATGATATGAATAAGGAGGAGATGCGGAATGCGAATCTTTGATCTGCATGCGGATCTTGCCATGACCATCAAAGCTCACCGGGACAACGGGGAGAAAGCTGTGCTGCGCAATGTGTGGCATGACCGCTTCATGGAAGGCGAACTGCTTTACACCGCAGCGGCCAGTTTCTTCCGCGGTGAAGAAGACTGGGAGTATATGCAGGATCTCGTCCGGATGGTACAGACGGATATTGATGAATCCGGTATAAAACAGATCCTGACAAAAGAAGACCTGGATGAGAACGACCTGCAGGTGACGGCGCTGATGACGATCGAAGGCATGTGCGGTATCGATAAAGACGGAGTGGAACGCGTGGAGTGGCTGTACAAAGCGGGCAACCGCATCGGTTCGCTCTGCTGGAATGATCAGAATGCTCTGGCGACAGGCAACTGGGGCGACCCGGGACGCGGGCTTACGCCGATGGGAAAGGATGTCATCCGGAAGATGAATGACATGCACATGATCATCGACGTCTCCCATGCCAATGAGAAGACGTTCTGGGATATCCTCGAGACCTCTGAACAGCCGGTCATTGCGACCCATTCCAACGCCAAGGCAAAATGCTTCGTGGAGCGCAACCTGACCGACCAGCAGATGCGCGCGCTGGCGGCGAAGGGCGGTCTCATCGGAATGAATGCGTGCAATTCGTTCATTCACCGCAAAGAGAAAAAGCAGGATGCCCGCCACCTGGCAAAGCATGCCCGCTATATCTCTAATCTTGTCGGTGTGGAACACGTGGCCTGCGGTTTCGACTTCGGCGCTTATTACGGTGCCGATGAACACCATGATCTGGTATCGCCGGAACAGGCGCAGAATTTCATCCGCGGTCTGGAAGCGGAGGGGTTCAGCGAAGACGAAATAAAAGACATCGCTTACCGCAATGTCTTCCGTTTTCTGAAACAATATATGTAATCACCAGAGACGGTCCGGATAACGTCCGGACTTTTTCATTTCCGCGATGGCTTCCACGACTTTCGGCTTGTCTTCCTTGTACGTGACGCCGTACCAGCTGTCTGTGCTTGTCAGTACCTTGACACTGCAGAGACCGCGTTCCAGCAGGGTGCCGACAGCCGTCGGAATGACATGTTCGCTTCCGTACGGATCGCGCGCGATCGCGGCGGGAAGGAATTCCTGCAGCACAGCGGTGAAGTCTTCAAATACTTTCGGTGTGAATCCCCAGAAGTTCATGGATACCGGCGTATTCGGATCCAGCGGTACATATTCGCCGTTTTCAATATAGCGGACTTCGCCTTCGATCCTGCCGACCTGACGGATCTCCCGGATCGATCTCAGATTCCGGTTTTCATCCATTTCACAGATGCCGCGTGTGACCGTTCCGTGATCGCCAAGTGTTTTTGCGCACGGATAGCCGATCATGGCATAACTGCCGTCTTTAACGTCGTTTTTGAGGAAGTCATACATGACTTCAAAAGCGTTGCGTCCGTAGAAGTCATCGGCGTTGCAGATGGCAAACGGCGCATCCACGTTATGACGGCAGGCAAGCAGCGCCTGGGTCGTTCCCCATGGTTTTACACGGCCGTCCGGCAGGGTGATGCCTTCGGGAAGATCGCTGATCTCCTGGAACGCAAACTCCACGTTCATATACGGTTCGATCTCATCTGTAAGAGCCTTGCGGAACAGCTGCTCATGTTCTTTCCGGATGATCAGCACGACTTTCCGGAAACCGGCACGGTAGGCGTCGTAAATGGAAAAATCAATGATCGGTTCACCGTGGCTTCCGATTCCGTCGATCTGTTTCATGCCGCCGTAACGAAGACTCAGTCCGGCGGCGAGGATCACTAGTATTGGTTCAGACATTTTTTTACTCCATGGTTTATTTTATACAAGTATACTATACTTTCTTAAAGATTTCCTAATGGATATAGTTATCGGAAAGTGACAGAAGACTGTTTCATGTCTCATTCCGGATGAACTTATGCATTCATCGCTGCGCGCTTTTCCGGGTATGAAAAGAAATCCGGACTGGAGTCAGTACGGATCTCCTGTGTGATCAGCAGGGCAGCGCGGGATTATTATTCGATCAGATTCATGTAGTCCTGGATGAGCAGATTTTTCATATAGGAAACATCCGCGTTCGGATCTGTCTGGGCACAGAAGAACAGGTCATCGGTCATTGCCTCGATGTATTCTTCGGTCGTATCGGAATTCTCTCTTGCGGCAAGATCAAAATTCCGGAACTCGGCAGCACAGGTCTCGATCAGTTTGTCGAAATCCTGCGGCCAGTCTTTTTCCAGCAGTTTATTCACCGCGTAGACCATGAGTTCGTGCAGATCTTTCTGAGCTTCAAAGTAGCTTTCCGGATAATTCTTTTCTGTGCCGAGGGCGTCGCCGACCGCATCGAAATACGCAATGGAACCGGCATAGAAACGGAGTCTGTCGTAGCTGATCTCCCGTTCGTTCATCCAGAAAAGGATACGGTCGAGAAGATTCAGACGGCGGTCGATGATCTCGGCGTCATAGATATTGCGCAGACGTTTCTTTTCGCGCTCTTTGTCAAGATCCGACAGTTTGCCCTGATATTTGTCAAACGGAGCGATCTGGTCGAATGCTGTGATGATCAGATCGGCGGTGCTGTTGTATTCATCCAGCAGCATTTCCCGTTTCTCACGGCATGTGCCGACTTCCGTGAACTTGTTGTACAGGGCTTTGACGCCGGCATATTCCTGTTCGTTCAGAGCTTCTTTTGCCTTGCGCAGGTCAATCAGTTTTTCTGTGATCATGCGGATGGAAAGCTGGACGGCTTTTCCTTCCTGTAACTGTTCCATTTCTTTCTTTCCGATTTTTCCGAACATACTATCACCACTTCTTTCATGTACATTATAACAATGAAATCCGTGTATGCGGAATGTTTTGTGGTATCATCATAATCATGAAAAAGGTCATACTGGCAAGCAGATCCCCGCGCCGCCGGGAACTGCTGGAGAAATGCGGCATTGCGTTTGCGTGTATTCCCGCGGATATCGATGAGTCGATCGATGAAGACGGCGATCTTTCGGATGAAATCCGCAGACTGTCTCTGCGCAAGGCGGACGCAGTCCTGCAGGAACATCCCGACGCGGTCGTCATCGGCAGTGATACGATCGTTGTATCGAACGGCATCGTTCTGGGAAAACCGCTGGATGAAGCCGATGCGCGCCGGATGCTGGAGATGCTTTCGGGAACCGTGCACCAGGTCTATACCGGTCTCTGCATCAAGAGCAGAAACAGGACCTACAGCACATGCAGTGTCTCCGATGTGCGGTTTGTGCCGATGAGTGATACGGATATCACGGAATACATCGCGACCGGTGAATGCGATGATAAAGCCGGTGCGTATGCGATCCAGGGATACGGGGGAAGGTATATCGAAGAGATCCGCGGCGACTACTATGCCATTATGGGTCTGCCTCTGCATCAGGTCTACGCAGAGATGAAAAATCTTTCTGCATATTGAATTTCCGGCCCGGTTTGTTTATTATATAAAGGCTGCTGGTTTAGTATAGTGGTAATACACATCCATGGTAAGGATGAGCGGGCAGTTCAATTCTGCCAACCAGCACGAAAAAAGACATCTGAACAGGGTGTCTTTTTTTACGTGAAG
Organism: Solobacterium sp.; assembly: GCA_017510405.1. Classification (GTDB taxonomy): domain Bacteria; phylum Bacillota_I; class Bacilli_A; order Erysipelotrichales; family Erysipelotrichaceae; genus Bulleidia. The sequence continues at coordinate 44,452 of JAFWNG010000045.1, read as the reverse complement.
GAGGAAACATGCTTGAAGAATCGCCGATCCATGATAGACTCTTGTATGTTTACGGGAGGTATGGATCATGACGAATTCTCCGAAAGAAATACTGAAGATCTGGATCAATAACGGAAAGAACAAGGCGGCGCTTCCGGGATATAAGATGATCCTGCTGGGTATTCTGGCAGGCATGTTCATCGGCTTCGGCTGCCATGTATTTGTTCTGGCTACGGCTTCGGAAGTGACTGCAGTATCGAAACTGATCGGTGCGGCATTGTTTCCGGTCGGCCTGATGATGGTCATCTTCTGCGGTGCGGAACTGTTTACCGGCAATAATCTTATGACGCTGGCACTGATGAAAAAAGAGATCACGTGGCAGGGAATGCTGAAAAACTGGGGTCTCGTATATCTCGGAAACCTGATCGGTTCGGTGCTGCTGGCGTTCCTGCTGGCAAAGAGCGGACTGTATGCGGGAGACGCGGTGAACCGGGCAGCTGCAGTGGCTGCGTCCAAGGCTTCGATGCCGTTTGCGGATGCGGTGATCCGCGGTATTCTGTGCAATATTCTTGTTGTGCTGGCGTGCTGGTTTCAGGCCGGTTCAAAGGAAATGTCCGGCAAGATCCTGGCGGTATGGTTCCCGATCATGCTGTTTGTATTTGCGGGATTTGAACACAGCGTTGCCAATATGACATACATTCCTCTCGGAATGTTCCTCGGCGCAGATGTTTCCCTGGGAAGTTTCCTGCTTGGCAACCTTCTGCCGGTAACACTCGGCAATCTGATCGGCGGGGCACTGTTTATTCCTGCGGTCTATACACTGGTATACGGAAAATGATAATCGTACGGCATGTCTGCGCAGCTGCGGATGCCGTACTTTTTTTATGCATGTTTTTTATTAAGAAACAGTCGGTTTTCGGTATAATACAGGTATACGGATGCCGGTATGTATACGGCTTGAATAATGATCCCGATCATCTTTGTGAAGGATCCATGTATATTCCAGTTCTGAAAAAGTACTGCAAGGGGTATGGAGTCAATAGAAAATGATGGGAAACCATGAGGGGGACTGAATGAAAAGCAGACACATCTTCGTTCTGATCGCCATGTGCGGTCTGGCGGCGGCTTCGATCGGTGTTTCGGTCAATACTGCCGGCGTCTTCTATGCACCGATCGCGGAAAGCCTGCAGGCAGGCCGCGGAAGCGTGGCGATGATGATCACCATCATGTCGCTGACGGCTTCGGTAACGGCAATGTTCCTGCCGAAGATCCTGAAGGAATCGACGCTGAAACTGATCATCCTGACAGCCACTGTGCTTCTGGTCGGGGCAACATATCTGATCTCTTTCAGCAGCTCGCTGTCCATGATCTATATTTTGAGCCTGCTGCGCGGCGTCGGCGACGGTATGATCAATTTCGTGCTTGTGACGATGATCGTGAACTACTGGTTCTATGCCCGCAGAGGTCTGTTTACCAGTCTCGTCATGGCGTTCTCCGGTGTGCCGGGCGTTGTACTGTCACCGGTCTTCACCGGTGTCATCACGAACTCCGGATGGCGTACGGGAATGGTGTGGGTCGCAGCCGCTACAGCGGTATGCTGTCTGCCGGCGATCCTGTTCCCGATCAGTATCCGCCCGGAAACACAGGGACTGAAGCCGTACGGCTATGAGGAATTCATGGAACGCCGGAAAGAGGGACTCACGATGGTCATTGATGATTCTTCCACGCGGTTCAACTATCTGAATCCGAAGTTCCTTCTGGCGATCATCATGGCGATCATGGCGTGCATCGTTACCGCAGTTCCCCAGCATCTTCCGGGCTACGCGGTATCGATCGGAAAGAGCGCTTCGGTAGGCGCCCTGATGCTGTCGATCTCCATGGCGTTCAATATTATTTCCAAGCTGGTCTTCGGTGTCCTGAACGATAAGGTGGGCTCCTATAAGACTTCGTATATCATGTCCGGCCTCATTCTTGCCGGTATCGTGCTGCTTCTGTTCATCCCGTCGGAATGGGCAATGTATGCCGGTTCGGCGCTGATCTCTTTCACATTCTCGATCTCTGCCGTCGGTGTTGCGATGGTCGCCGGATATCTGTTCGGTATGGAAAACTATGCGTCGGCGTATCCGGTGCTGAGTTTTGTCGGCGGCGCTGCCAATGCGATCGGCGGTGCTCTGGTCGGCTCGCTGTATGATATGACCGGCACCTACAGAGTCAACTTCCAGCTGGCGCTTGCCTGCCAGGTCATCCTGGTCCTTGCCCTGATGGGCGCGGTTGCCCTGCGTCACAAAGAACGTCATTCAGGTATAGAAACGAATTAACAGAATACAGAGGAGGAACGGATGGAATTCATACCGGAAAAGAAGTTCGGATTCGGACTTATGCGGCTGCCGCGGCTTGACCCAAACAATGCGGCCGCAGTTGATGTGGAACAGGTGAAACAGATGGTCGACCTGTTCCTGCAGAAAGGATTTACCTATTTCGACACGGCGTGGATGTACAACGGCTTTGCCAGTGAGAACGTAGTAAAGGAAGCACTGACGTCCCGTTATCCGCGCGAAAGCTTCACCCTTGCCACAAAGCTCCACAACGGCTTCTTCGATTCTTTCGAGGGACGCGACGAAGTCTTTAACAAACAGCTGGAAAAGACCGGCGCCGGTTACTTTGATTACTATCTGCTGCACGGGATCGAAGAAGGCTCTCTGCCCAAGTATGAAAAATTTGACTGCTTCAATTGGCTTCTGGAAAAGAAAGCACAGGGGCTTGTCCGCCATGCCGGCTTCTCCTATCACGCATCTCCGGAACTGCTGGACGATATCCTGACGCAGCATCCGGAAATGGAATTCGTGCAGCTGCAGATCAACTATCTTGACTGGGAGAGCGAATGGATCCAGTCCCGTAAATGCTATGAAGTGTGCGTGAAGCACAATAAACCGGTCATTGTCATGGAACCGGTCAAAGGCGGTACGCTGGCACAGCTGCCGGCAGAAGCGGAGAAACTGTTCAAAGAGCATGACGCTTCGTATTCCGTACCGTCCTGGGCGATCCGCTTTGCCGCAAGTCTCGACAATGTCATGGTGGTCCTGTCCGGCATGAGCACGCTGGAACAGATGCAGGACAATCTGTCCTATATGGAAGACTTCGTTCCGCTGACAGAAGGGGAAAAGGCACTGTGCTTTGAAGCAGCCCGCATCATCAATGCGCAGATCGCCGTGCCGTGTACCGGCTGTTCCTACTGTACGGAAGGCTGCCCGATGCATATCTGCATCCCGCAGTACTTCTCCATTTACAATGAGGATATGCGCGAACATCTCGAACAGAAGGGATGGACGATCAACTTTACCAATTACGAACGTCTTGCGGAAAACTTCGGCAAAGCAAGTGACTGCATCGGCTGCGGTCAGTGTGAAGGCGTATGCCCGCAGCACCTGCCGATCATCGATCTGCTGAAAGACGTCGCTGAGCATTACGAACACTGATTCAAAGGACATGTGCCGCAGCGCATGTCTTTTTGTGTGCCGGGAAACCGGCCGTCTGCTCAGGATCCTGCTTAAATTACTGCAGGGTCCTTTCACATCCCGGCCGATGCCCGGAAAACATGATACTGCATAAAAAAACGTGCGGTATTTCACGCACGGTCAGAATATAGTCTTATTCCTGCGATCCGGGATCTTTATATCAGGAGATCTTCTGATAATACTTGATCAATGTAACAATATAAATGCAGATCGCCGCCGCAAGCATCACGATCATCAGGTACATGCCAGCCGTCCACAGATCCGGCTTTATTCCCGATATGGATAAAATACCCATGACACAAAACAGAAGAATGCCTGTGCCGCCGATGATCTGTGCTGTACCCATCCGTTTTCCAAAAACAGTTTTGTTTTCTTCTGCAATGTTTGCCCTGTTATACCATGAAAACGGGGCTTTTATATGATCCACACCAAATACCACAAGTAATGCTCCAATAACTGCAGATAACAGAAAAGCAGCCGTCATAAATACTGCCTCCTCACCTTCTGATCTTACTGCCTCAATTATTATATACCCAAACAAAAGCAGTGCATCTTCCGAATGTGAAAGAACCTGATGCAGATAAAGAAGGCTTATGGTGAATGCAGTTTTCACCTCGGTTTTTCCGTTCTTTATGTATGCATGGTTCACCAGTACTGCTCCGTACTGTAAAATAAAGGTAGCGAAAATAAAGGAGATCATCATTTATGGGTTTTTCAAAAGACTTTTTATGGGGCGGCGCGACCGCTGCCAACCAGTATGAAGGCGGCGTGAAAGAAGGCGGCGCAGGACTGTCCACAGCAGATGTCATGACCAACGGTTCGCATACGGTCAGAAGACAGGTCACCTGGATCAAACCGGACGGCACGACAGGATCCACACCGCTTTGCTTCGGCAGTATGGAAAGACACCTTCCCGAAGGTGCGATTCCGGCAGAACTGGACGATCCGAAATACTATTATCCTTCCCATATTGCTTCGGACTTCTATCATCATTACAAAGAAGATATCCGGCTCTGTGCGGAGGAAGGCTTCAAATGTCTGCGCTTCTCGCTGAAGTGGAGCAGACTGTTCCCCAACGGGGACGATGAAGAGGTCAACGAAGCCGGCGTGAAGTTCTATTCCGATGTCTTTGACGAATGCCTCAAATACGGCATCGAACCGCTTGTCACGCTCTCACATTATGAAACACCGCTGGCTTTCGCCCAGAAGTACAACGGCTGGGACAGCCGGTATCTGGTAGACAAGTTCGTCCGCTATGCGGAGACCTGTTTCGAAAGATTCGCAGGCAGAGTAAAGTATTACCTGACGTTCAATGAGATCAACTGCATTGAGTATGCGCCTTATGTGACTGCCGGCCTGATCCATGCGGATCCCCAGAACATCGCCAATGCGACTTTCCACCAGTTCCTCGCTTCCGCGCTGACGGTCAAGGCGGCGCATGAAAAGTTCCCGGACATTCGAATCGGCATGATGCTTGCCTATGGACCGACGTATGCCTACACAGCGGATCCGGCGGATCAGCTGCTTGCCCAGCAGAGAATGAACGACGTTCTCTTCTATTCCGACGTGCAGATGCTCGGAAGATATCCCGCTTACAAACTCGCCCAGTACAGGCGCGAAGGCATCGTCATTCCGGCGCAGGAAGGCGATATGGATATTCTTGCAGAGTATACGTGCGACTTCCTGTCGTTCAGCTGCTACGGTTCCCATGTCGTGACGTATCATGATGAAAATGAAGCGGCGGGAGAAGGCAACGGCGGCACCCAGATGCACATGGTGAGGAATCCGTACCTCAAGACCAACGCATGGGGATGGGCGACCGACCCGCAGTGTCTTCGCATTACACTCAATACCTTCTATGACAGATACCACTGCGATCTGTGGTGCGTGGAAAACGGCATCGGCTGGAATGACAAGTTTGAGGACGGCACCGTCCATGACGACTACCGTATCGACTACATGCGTGCAAACATCAAATCGATGAAAGACGCAGTGGAGCTTGACGGTATTCCGCTGATGGGATATCTGTACTGGGGATGCGTGGACATGGTGTCCAACGGCGAAGGTGAGATGGCCAAACGCTATGGACAGATCTATGTCGACGCTGACAATCTCGGCAGAGGAACGTTCAGAAGATCACTGAAAGATTCCTATTACTGGTATCAGAAGTGCATTGCGTCAAACGGCGAAGAGCTGTAAAAAAAGCTGTATGTCATATCCGGCCTGAGAAAGGCCGGATTTTTGTGATTGAAGCCGGTAAGCGAATATACTGCCTGGCAAAACAGAGCGGGATATATGCTACAATTAAATAAGCAGGATTCTACGGAGGATATCATGAAAACAAAATACGGAAACTGGATGCCGGTTGAATACGGAATCGCTGCATCGGCACTTGCCGGCGCATGCCTTGGCGCGGATATCGTTCTGCGCATTAAAGAAAGAGGACAGGATAAAACAATATTGTCCCACTGCGCGCATGCGGCGCTTCTGACCGGTGCTGCCGTCAGTGCGGCAGGTGCTGCCTACTGCTTTACTGCCCACAGCAAGTTCTCCTATAACGGTGACCGCCAGCTGGCGCGCCAGGTAACAGAAGGACTTGCACAGTATATCGATCTGCCCAACGGCGGCCTTGCTCTGGATGTCGGCTGCGGCAGCGGTGCTCTTGCCATTGAATGTGCAAAGCGCAATCCGTCCGCAACGGTACTCGGTGTCGATACGTGGGGACCGCAGTATCTTGCCTACAGCAAAAAAGTCTGCGAACGCAATGCCGAAGCGGAAGGCGTCACGAATGTCCGCTTTGAAAAGGGCAACGCCCTGCATCTGGAGTATCCGGATGAGACATTTGACGCTGTCATGAGCAATTATGTGTATCATAACATTCCTTCCGATGACCGGCAGGCGATCCTGCGGGAAACGCTGCGGGTGCTGAAGAAGGGCGGCACATTTGCCATTCACGATCTGATGAGCGAAAAGCGCTACGGCGACATGGAACTGTTTGCCCAGCTGCTGCGTGATGAAGGCTATGAGCGCGTGGAACTGATCGATACGACAGACGGCATGTTCATGGACCGCAGAGAAGCGGCGATGCTGATGCTGAAAGGCTCAGTCCTTCTTACCGGAACAAAGTGATGCGAAGCACGGGAATGACTGCAGACCCGTGCTTTTTTCTGCAGAACAGAAAGCCGGGAAGGCATGTGTCCGGGATAATGAGTTTTCCGGACGCATATCTGTTTCCGGTATCTGAGCGGGGTGCATGCCGATGGAAATGTCCATATTAATGAAAATATTTATGAAAACTTTCATGATAAAATCAATGAAAATGTATAAAAACTTTCAAATAATGATTGAAAACGGGACGCATTCATTTATAATGACGCTAAAGCAGGGAAGTGGAGTAGTACTTCCGCAAAAGCTCTGAAGCGAGCCCCGTATGGTGGAAGGGGGCAGAGGAAAGCGGCGGGAACGTGCCATGGAGCAGGATCTGCGAAGGAAACAGAGCAAATCACGTAGAGACCGCGTTAAGGGAACAGAGTGTCCGGAATGATTTCCGGAAACAAAGGTGGCACCGCGATATCATCGTCCTTTGACAGTATTGTCAGAGGACGTTTTATTTTACAGGAGGCAGACTATGAAGCTTCGACGATGCATGAACTTAACAGCAGCGCACAAAAGAGAGAAAGAGAAAGGAAGAAAATCATGAAAAAAGAAGATATCAAAAAAGTTGTTCTCGCTTACAGCGGAGGTCTCGATACCTCGATCATCATTCCCTGGTTAAAGGAAAACTACAATAACTGTGAAGTCATCGCCGTATCCGGAAATGTCGGACAGGCAGATGAACTGGACGGACTGGAGGAAAAGGCAAAGAAGACCGGTGCCTCCAAGCTCTATATTCTCGATCTCATGGATGAATACGCGGATGAGTTCATCCTGCCGTGCCTGAAGGCAGGCGCCGTCTATGAAGACTATCTGCTCGGCACAAGCCATGCAAGACCGATCATTGCCAAAGGTCTGGTAGATATCGCGCTCAAGGAAAACGCCGACGCGATCTGCCACGGCTGCACCGGCAAAGGAAACGACCAGGTTCGTTTCGAACTGGCAGTGAAGCATTTCGCTCCGACCATGCATATCATTGCACCGTGGAGAGAATGGGATATCAAGTCCAGAGACGAAGAGATCGACTATGCGGAAGCACACAATATTCCGCTCCGGATCTCCAGAGAGACCAACTATTCCAAAGACAAGAACATGTGGCATCTGTCACATGAGGGACTGGATCTGGAAGATCCGGGCAATGAACCGCAGTATGAAAAACCGGGATTCCTCGAGATGTGCGTATCCCCGCTTGATGCGCCGGATACACCGGAAACACTCGAAATGGAATTTGAATGCGGCAAGCCGGTATCCCTCAACGGTCAGGCAATATCCATGAAAGACATCATCCTGGCGCTCAATGAGATCGGCGGACGCAACGGCATCGGTCTTCTCGACATCGTTGAGAACCGTCTGGTCGGCATGAAGAGCAGAGGCGTCTATGAGACGCCGGGCGGAACGATCCTGTACGCAGCGCACAAATATCTCGAAACGATCACGCTCGACAAGATGACTGCGCATAAGAAAGAAGAACTGGCCCTGACATTTGCCGAACTGGTATACAACGGACAGTGGTTCACGCCGCTCAGAGAAGCGCTCAGCGCATTCGTTGACAAGACACAGGAGAAAGTCAGCGGAAAGGTAAAACTCAAGCTCTACAAGGGAAATATCATCAAAGCAGGTGTCTGGAGCGATTATTCCCTGTACAGTGAGGATCTGGCATCCTTCGGTGAATCCGATTATGACCAGACCGACAGCAAGGGCTTCATCAATCTGTACGGTCTGCCGATCCAGGTACAGGCGATCGTCGACAGCAAAAACAAGAAATAAGTCAGAAAACTGATAAGGAGAACAGCATGACAAAGATGTGGGCAGGCAGAACAGACGGGATCACAGATCCCGCGGCAGATGATTTCAACTCTTCGATCCGGATCGACCGGCGTATGTACCGCGAAGATATCACCGGTTCTGCTGCTCACGCGAAGATGCTGAAAAAGCAGGGGATCATTCCGGCAGACGCGGCTGATCATATCATCGCAGCTCTGGACGGTATTCTGAAAGATATCGACAGCGGCGCGCTGGTCATCGATCCCGCCGCGGAAGACATTCACATGTTCGTGGAACAGGTGCTTACCGAGCGGATCGGCGAAGAAGGAAAGATGCTGCATACGGCAAGAAGCCGCAATGACCAGGTCGCCAACGACACCCGCATGTATCTGCGTACCGCTTCGGCGGATATGCGCGCGATGATCTTCGAACTGGCGGAAGTGCTTACCGAGACGGCAGAGAAGAACAAAGATGTGATCCTGCCGGGCTACACGCATCTGCAGCGGGCGCAGCCGATCGTCTTCGGCCAGCATATGCTTGCCTATGTCATGATGTTTCTCCGGGATATCGAACGTCTGAAAGATACCGAAAAACGCATGAACCGGTCGGTGATCGGGGCATGTGCGCTGGCCGGCACGACATACGATACCGACCGGGACTATGAAGCAGAACTGCTGGGATTTGACGGGCTTTCCCTCAACAGCATGGACGCCGTGAGCGATAGGGACTTCTGTCTCGAACTGCTGAGCGCACTGTCCATCCTGATGATGCATATGTCCAGAATGGCCGAGGAACTGATCCTGTGGTCCAGCTGGGAATTCCGCTTCATTGAACTGTCCGACGCCTATACGACCGGCTCATCGATCATGCCGCAGAAGAAAAATCCGGACATGGCTGAACTGATCCGCGGCAAGACCGGACGGGTATACGGCGACCTGATGACGCTTCTGACCGTCATGAAGGGACTGCCGCTTGCCTACAACAAGGATATGCAGGAAGACAAGGAACCGGTATTCGACGCTCTCGATACGGCAAAGATGTGCCTGACGGTACTGACGCCGATGCTGGCAACGATGAAAGTGAACCGGGAAGAAATGTACCGGGCAGCGCAGAAAGGCTTCATCAACGCGACCGACCTAGCGGACTACCTGGTGAAAAAGGGCATGCCGTTCCGGGCGGCGTATAAGATCAGCGGCCAGATCACCGCGGAATGCATCGCTTCCGGACAGGTGCTGGAAACACTGCCGCTTGACAGTTACCGGAAGTATTCCGATCTGTTCGAAGAAGACCTTTTTGACGCGATCGATCTGAAGACAGCGGTCAATACCCGTATCTCCAAAGGAGGCACAAGTACGAAGTCCGTGGAAGAACAGATCGCATGGGTAAAGAAACAGCTGGAGGGACTGAAATGATCAAAGTATTCATTGACGGAAGCTCCGGTACGACCGGACTCAGGATCCGCGAGCGTCTCAGTGAGCGGAAGGATATTGAACTGATCAGCGTGCCGTATGAACTGCGCCATGATCCGTCCGTGCGCAGGGAAGCGATGGAACGTGCCGACGCAGCGTTCCTGTGTCTGCCTGACGCAGCCGCGATCGAAGCGGCGGAGCTGGTGAAAAACAGCAGCGTCATCGTGATCGATACGTCGACCGCGCACCGTACCGACGCAGACTGGACATACGGCCTTGCGGAACTGGCGGGACAGCGTGCCAGGATCCGGGACAGCAGAAGGATCGCCAATCCGGGCTGCCACGCGACCGGCTTTATCACTCTGGTACAGCCATTGGTCGCGGCGGGCATTCTGCGCAAAGACGCAAAGCTGGACTGCTTCTCGCTGACCGGCTATTCCGGCGGCGGAAAGAAGATGATCGCGGAATACGAAGCAGCTGACCGCAGTCCGCTGCTGAAAGCCCCGCGCATGTACGCACTGCCTCAGAAGCACAAGCATCTGAAGGAAATGATGGTCATCAGCGGACTGGAAAACGCACCGGTCTTCTGTCCCGTCGTCGCTGATTTCTACAGCGGCATGGAGACCGTCGTGACTGTCCATAAAGACCAGCTGTCCGGCACGCTGGAAGATATCCGGGCCTGCTATGAGGCTTTATATCAGACACCGTTCGTACATTACGCCGCAGAGGCGGATGAGAACGGATTCCTGTCGGCAGGCGCGCTCAGCGGTTTTGACGATCTGGAGATCACTGCGGTGGGCAATGAAGACAGGATCACCCTGGTATCCCGCTTTGACAACCTCGGCAAAGGGGCGTGCGGAGCGGCGATCCAGAATATGAATATCGTGATGGGACTGGCGGAAGGCACCGGTCTTATCCGGAAAGGAGACAGCCATGAAGTGGATTGAAGGCGGTGTATGCGCACCGAAGGGATTCCAGGCAGCCGGCATCCATTGCGGCATTCGGCCGAATCATACAAAAAACGATCTTGCACTGATCGTATCCGATACACCGTGTACGGCAGCGGGAATGTTTACGAAAAATGCCGTCAAGGCAGCCCCGGTGCTGGTGGACATCCAGTCTGTGAAGAATGAAACGGCAAAGGCGATCATTGCCAACTCCGGCAATGCCAATGCCTGTGCCCCGCATGACATGGAGAACGCTCTCGCCATGCAGAAACTGGCGGCGGACGCTCTGGGCGTCAGCCCGGACGAAGTGCTGGTCGGATCGACCGGAGTTATCGGCCAGGAACTGAATATTGCGAAGATCGCAGAAGGTATTCCGCAGCTGACGGCAGCGCTTTCCGGCACTCCGTCCGGATCGGATGAAGCTGCCAAGGCGATCATGACAACAGATACGGTAAAGAAAGAATTTGCCGTATCGTTCGAACTCGGCGGACAGACCGTGACGATCGGCGGGATCTCCAAAGGTTCCGGCATGATCCATCCGAACATGGGAACGATGCTCTGCTATCTGACGACCGACTGCGCAGTTGCGAAAGACGTGCTGAAGAAAGCACTGAAAGAAGCCTGCAATGTGACATTCAACCGAATCAGCGTAGACGGCGACACCTCGACGAACGATTCGCTTCTGATCCTCGCAAACGGGCAGGCGGGAAATGCCTGCATCACCGGTGAAGGCGAAGACTACGATACATTTGTGTCCGTGCTGAAAGCTGTCTGTAAGGCACTGGCGCGGAAGATGGCAAGAGACGGGGAAGGCGCAAAACACCTGATCACATGCACGGTCTCCGGCTGTCTGAGCGAAGCACGGGCAGAAGTGCTGGCAAAGTCCGTCATCGGATCTTCCCTGACCAAGGCTGCCGTCTTCGGCGAAGATGCCAACTGGGGCAGAGTGCTTTGTGCACTGGGTTATTCCGGTGAGGAGTTTGACCCGCTGAACGTCGATATCGCGTTCGCTTCCGAAGCAGGACATATCGATGTATGCGCAAAGGGCAAGGGACTGCTGTTTGACGAAGACCTTGCCAAAGAGATCCTCGGCTGCGAAGAAGTGATCATCGAAGTTGAGATGAATGAAGGAAATGTGGAAGTTACATGCTGGGGCTGCGACCTCACATATGACTATGTCAGAATCAACGGAGACTACCGGACATGAATGTGAACAGTATGGATAACAGTACGAGAGCGGAGGTGCTGGTACAGGCACTTCCGCATTTAAAAAAATATTACGGAAAGACGATCGTCGTGAAATACGGCGGGAACGCCATGGTAAGCGACGCACTGAAGGAACAGGTCATGGAAGACGTTGTTCTTCTCAGCATGGTCGGCATCAAAGTCGTTCTTGTCCACGGCGGCGGACCGGAGATGTCCGATCTCATGAAGCGCCTCGGCAAGCAGCCGCAGTTCATCGACGGACTGCGCGTGACCGACGCCGAGACCGTGGCGATCGCCGAAATGGTCCTTGCCGGCCGCATCAACAAATCCCTGGTCAATCTGCTGCAGATGAAAGGCGGCAGTGCCGTGGGTCTGTCCGGTATCGACGGACGGCTCATCCAGGCGGAGATGAAAGACGAAAAGCTCGGCTATGTCGGAAAGATCACAAACATCCATCCGGAGCCGATCCAGAGCCTGCTGGCAGGCGGTTATATCCCGGTCATTTCAACACTCGGCTGCGATGACAGCGGCAATATCTACAATATCAACGGCGACACGGCAGCCGGCCGGATCGCTGCGGCAGTCGGTGCTGAGAGACTGATCATGATGACGGATATCGAAGGCATCCTGCTGGACCGCCACGATCCCGATACACTGCTGTCGGAACTGACGGTGGAAGCGGCAGAGGCAATGATCCAGGACGGTTCCATCAGCGGCGGCATGATCCCGAAGGTACGCTGCTGCATCGATTCCCTGGCGGAAGGCGTCAAGGCGGCAGTCATTATCGACGGCCGCGTGCCGCACGCGATCCTGATGGAAATACTTACCAATGAAGGTGCCGGAACAATGTTCAGAAAGGATAACGCATGAGTACGATCAGACAGCTGGATGAAACATATATCGCGAAAACATACGGACGTTTTCCGGTGACGCTTGTAAGCGGAAAAGGCTCCGTGGCGAAAGACGAAGCAGGAAATGAATATATCGACATGGGTGCGGGCATCGGCGTCAATGTGTTCGGCTACAGCGACGACACGTGGAAAGAAGCGGTCATTGCCCAGCTGGATACGATCCAGCACACGTCGAATCTGTACTACACCGGACCGTGCGCTAAGCTCGCAGAAGCACTGTGTACGCGTACCGGTCTGAAGAAAGTGTTCTACTGCAACTCCGGTGCAGAGGCCAACGAATGCGCGATCAAAGCCGCAAGACGCTACGGCCAGACGCATAAGGGAGAGGACTGGTACACGATCATCACGCTGAAGGATTCCTTCCACGGCAGAACGCTGTCCACGCTGGCAGCGACCGGCCAGGATGCGTTCCATCAGCTGTTTACACCGCTGACGCCGGGCTTTGTCCACGCGGAGGCAAACAACATCGAAAGCGTGAAGGAACTGCTGAAGACGCACCATGTATGCGCCGTCATGATCGAGTGCGTACAGGGAGAAGGCGGCGTCAATGCGCTGTCGAAAGATTTCGTGCAGGAACTGGTCAGCCTGGCGCAGGAAAAAGACTTCCTGATCATCGATGATGAAGTGCAGACCGGCAACGGACGCACCGGCTCGCTGTATGCCTATATGCAGTACGATTTCCTTCCGGATATCGTAACGACGGCCAAGGGACTCGGCGGCGGACTGCCGATCGGCGTCACGATGCTCGGTGAAAAAGTGCAGGATATCTTCAAACCCGGCGACAACGGCTCCACGTTCGGCGGAAATCCCGCTGTATGCGCCGGCGCTCTCAGCAACCTCACTCGTCTGGATGACGCCATGATGGCGGAAGTCAATGCGAAAGCCGCATGGATCCGCAGGGAACTGAGCGGTGCGAAAGGTGTTGCCTCCGTGAGCGGACTCGGACTGATGATCGGTATTGAACCGGTAAATGCGAAGGCGTCGGATATTGCCGCAAAATGCCTCATGAAGGGCGTGCTTGTCCTGACAGCCAAGGGAAACAAGGTACGGCTTCTGCCGGCTCTGAATATCCCCATGGCAGATCTTGAAAAAGCAATTGCCGTACTGAAAGAAGTAATGGCGGAGGAATGATATGGACCTGAAAGGAAAAGACTTTCTGACCCTGCTCGATCTTTCCACGGAAGAGATCGAAGGACTGATCGATCTGGCGGCAGAGCTGAAAGAGAAGAAAAAGAAGGGCATCCCGCATCGTTTATGCGAAGGGAAGAACATTGCTCTGATCTTTGAAAAGACGAGCACCAGGACAAGGTGCGCGTTCGAAGTTGCAGCGAGCGACCTCGGCATGGGAAGCACATATCTCGGTCCGACCGGCACCCAGATCGGCATCAAGGAAACGATCGCGGATACGGCCCGGGTTCTGGCAGGGATGTATGACGCCATCGAATACCGCGGCTACGGCCAGGAAATCGTGGAAGAACTCGCGAAGTATTCCAAAGTACCGGTATACAACGGCCTGACCAACGAATACCATCCGACCCAGATCCTCGCGGACATGTTAACGATCCGGGAGATCTTCGGAAAGCTGAAAGGCATTCATCTGCTGTACATGGGCGATGCCCGCTACAACATGGGACGTTCCCTGATGGTCGGCTGCGCAAAGCTCGGCCTGCATTTCACGGCATGCTCGCCGAAGGGATACTTCCCGCCGGAAGACCTGACGGAGACCTGCCGGAAGATCGCGGCCGAGACAGGTGCCGAGATCACCTTTGAATCGGATCCGTACAAGGCAGTGAAGAACGCTGATGTCATCTATACCGATATCTGGGTCTCCATGGGAGAACCGGAAGAAGTATGGGCGGAGCGGATCGAACTCATGAGGCCGTATCAGGTCAATAAGGAACTGATGGAAGCTGCGGGAGACCAGTGCGTCTTCCTGCACTGTCTGCCTTCCTACCATGACCTGAAGACCGAGATCGGCAGAAAGGTCGGAAAGAAATACGGAATGACCGCACTGGAAGTCACTGACGACGTTTTCGAAAGCGAACGTTCCTACGTGTTCCAGGAAGCAGAGAACCGCATGCATACGATCAAGGCGGTCATCGCGGCGACATTATCATGAAGCGGAAAGCCTGGCTTGTCCTCTCCGACGGCACTGTGCTGGAGGGGACCGGCTTCGGGGCAGAAACGGAATGTACCGGGGAACTGGTCTTTACCACGAATATGTGCGGCTATATCGAGACGCTTACCGACCCGAGCTACGCCGGACAGATCGTTCTGCAGACCTTTCCTCTGATCGGCAACTACGGCATCATCCCTTCGGATTACGAAGGGGAACCGGCGCTGAAGGGATATGTGGTGCGGGAGTACTGCGATACCCCGTCTAATTTCCGCGCTGAGAAGACACTGGATGCGTTTCTGAAGGAAAAGGGGATCCCGGGGATCGCGGGTATCGATACACGCCATGTGACGCGGA
The DNA here is from genome assembly GCA_017510405.1 of Solobacterium sp. GTDB lineage: Bacteria > Bacillota_I > Bacilli_A > Erysipelotrichales > Erysipelotrichaceae > Bulleidia. The sequence continues at coordinate 29,095 of JAFWNG010000045.1, read as the reverse complement.
TCCTGCGGGAATACGGCGTCATGAACGCGGCAATCGTATCGGCCGTGCCTGAGGATCTTTCCTTTCTGCAGAAGTATGCCGTCAGCGATGTTCTCAAAGACGTGTCGGTGCAGGAAAACGAACTGTTTCCGGCGGAAGAAAAGAAGTACACGGTCGTGCTGCTGGACTGCGGCGCCAAGCGCAATATCATCCGTGAACTGAATGCAAGAGGATGCGATGTGATCGCCGTCCCGTACGATACAAAGGCAGAAGAGATCCTGTCGTATCAGCCGGACGGGATCATGCTTTCGAACGGTCCCGGTGATCCGGCAGAGAATACCGGCACGATCCGTGAGATCGGCAGGCTGCTGGGCAGGGTGCCGCTTTTCGGCATCTGCCTCGGTCACCAGCTGACGGCGCTTGCGGCCGGAGCGGAAACATACAAGATGAAATACGGCCACCGCGGTGCCAACCAGCCGGTCAGAGACCTTGTGACCGGAAGGACATGGATCACCACGCAGAACCACGGTTACGCGGTAGATACGGAAAGTCTGCCGTCCTTCGCAAAGGTCCGCATGATCAATGCCAACGACGATTCGTGCGAAGGCATCGACTATCCGGAACACCGCTGCTTTACCGTGCAGTTCCATCCGGAAGCCTGTGCCGGGCCGAAGGATACCGGTTATCTGTTTGACCGGTTTATTCAGATGATGGAGGAATAGACGTATGCCGAGAGATCTTTCGATCCGCAAAGTGCTGGTGATCGGCTCCGGTCCGATCGTGATCGGACAGGCTGCGGAATTTGATTACGCCGGTGCGCAGGCATGCGGTGTTTTAAAAGCGGAAGGAATCGACGTCGTACTGGCAAACTCCAATCCGGCAACGATCATGACCGACAAGCATCTGGCCGATGAGATCTATCTGGAACCGCTCAACGAAGCAACGCTGAAGCGGATCATTGAGAAGGAACGTCCGGACGCGCTGCTGGCGGGACTGGGCGGACAGACCGGCCTGACCCTGGCTCTGCAGCTGTCCCGCAACGGCTGGCTGGAAGAACACGGCGTAAAGCTGATCGGTTCCGATATTGAAGCGATCGACCGGGCGGAAGACCGCGACCTGTTCCGGCAGGCGATGGAAAAGATCGGCCAGCCGGTAGTACCGAGTGAGATCGCCGTGACGGTGACGGAAGCGGTCAGCGCTGCTGAGCGGATCGGCTATCCGGTCATTGTCCGGCCGGCATTTACGCTCGGCGGCAGCGGCGGCGGTATTGCATACAGCGAGCAGGAACTGCGAGAGACCGCGCGCACGGGCCTGGATCTTTCGCCGATCACCCAGGTGCTGATCGAGAAATCGATCGCCGGCTGGAAAGAGATCGAATTTGAAACGATGCGGGATGCCAAAGGCAATGTGATCGCTGTATGTTCGATGGAAAACGTCGATCCGGTCGGCGTGCATACCGGCGACTCCGTCGTTGTGTCGCCGTGCCTGACGCTGGCAGACAGAGAATTTCAGATGCTGAGGAAAGCATCGCTGGATATTATCACCGAACTGAATATCGTCGGCGGCTGCAACGTTCAGCTGGCGCTGGATCCGGAAAGTTTTGAGTATGCGGTCATTGAAGTGAATCCGCGTGTTTCCCGCTCCAGTGCGCTTGCCTCCAAGGCGACCGGCTATCCGATCGCGAAAGTCACGACGAAGCTGGCGCTCGGCTATACACTCGATGAGATCAAAAATGAGATCACCGGCGTTACGTGCGCGTGCTTTGAACCGGCGCTGGATTATGTCGTCGTCAAGTTCCCCAAGTGGCCGTTCGACAAGTTTGCTTCGCTGAGCCGCACGCTCGGCACCCAGATGAAGGCGACCGGCGAAGTCATGGCCATTGCACCGTCGTTTGAAGCGGCGCTTCTGAAAGCGGTCCGAGGCGCGGAGATCGGCCTTGATACGATGAATATCGCCGCGTATGCCGGACAGGATATGCGCAGTCAGCTGGGGATCCAGGATGACCGCAGACTGTTCCGCATCTTTGCGGCATTAAAGCAGGGAGTCACGGTCGAAGAGATCCACGAAATCACGAAGATCGACGAATGGTTCCTGTACCGTCTGCTGAATCTTGTGCGCTATGAAGCATCCATTGAAAACGGTATGGATGAGGAAGCGTACCGGGAAGGAAAGCGGCTCGGATATACCGACGCGGCGCTGGAGCGGATCAGCGGACAGAAGGCGTACGGAATGGAATACGCCTATAAGATGGTCGATACGTGCGCGGCGGAATTTGCGGCGGAGACACCGTATTTCTACTCGACGGCAGATAGCTTCTGCGAAGCGCGCAGTCTGGAAAGAAGCGGGAAAGACGTCATCATCGTTCTCGGTTCCGGACCGATCCGCATCGGTCAGGGAATCGAGTTTGACTACTCATCCGTACACTGCGTATGGACGCTGCGGAAGATGGGATACGACGTCGTGATCATCAATAACAATCCCGAGACGGTATCCACAGACTTTGATACGGCGGACCGGCTCTATTTTGAACCGCTCAGCGAAGAAGATGTATGGAATATCATCCAGGTCGAAAAGCCGGTGGGTGTTGTCGTGGCGTTCGGCGGCCAGACGGCGATCCGCCTGACCCAGTTCCTCGACCGCAAAGGCGTGCGCATCCTCGGCACTTCCGCGGAAAGCATCGACCTGGCGGAAGACCGCGAACGGTTTGACGCGCTGCTGGAAAGCCTGCAGGTGCGCCGGCCGAAAGGAGCGGCGGTACGGACGATGGAGGAAGCGAAGGAAGCGGCGCGTATGCTTGGCTATCCGGTGCTTCTGCGGCCGTCGTATGTCATCGGCGGACAGAACATGACCATTGCCCATGAAGAAGCCGATACGGAAGAATACATGGGCAGGATCCTGAAACAGGGCATCGACAATCCGGTGCTGATCGATCAGTATCTGCCCGGTACGGAACTGGAAGTGGATGTCATATCGGACGGCACGAATGTGCTGATCCCCGGCATCATGGAACATATTGAGCGGGCCGGCGTACACTCCGGCGATTCGATCGCCGTGTATCCGCCGTACAACCTCAATGACAAAGACCGGCAGCGGGTGATCGAGGTATCCGAGCAGCTCGCGCTGGCGATGAATACGAAGGGACTGGTCAATATCCAGTATCTGATGTACGGCGGCGAACTGTATGTCATCGAAGTGAATCCGCGGGCGTCGCGGACGATCCCGTACATTTCCAAAGTGACGGATGTGCCGATGGTCGACATCGCTTCGCGGGTGATGCTGGGCGAGGATCTGCTTTCCCTGGGATGCGGCACGGGACTGTATCCGGAGTCGGTCTTCCACTGCGTCAAAGTGCCGGTGTTCTCGTTTAAGAAACTGAGCGACGCCAATTCGATCCTCGGTCCGGAGATGAAATCGACGGGAGAAGTGCTGGGCATCGGCAGAACGCTCGCAGAAGCCCTTTACAAGGGCCTGACGGCGGCGGGATTCCGTGTTCCGGACTTCCATAAGGCAAGCGCGCACGGCGTCCTGATCAGCGTGGAAACGCATGATTACCAGGATATCCTCGATGTGGCAAAGAAACTGTATGATCTCGGCATGAATCTGTATGCGACGCACGGCACGGCCATGACGATCGCGTCTATGGGCATTCCGGTACAGGCAGTGGCCAATGCCACGGAGAGCGATGAGATCGTACGGCTCATGGAAGATGAAAAACTGAGCTATATCATCTACACCGGAGCAGTCAAGGACGCCACGATGGGGGATTATACAGCGCTGCATCAGAAAGCGATGCGGCTGAATATCCCGTGTCTGACAAGTGTCGATACGGCGAATGCGCTCGCGGAGATGATCGCCAGCCGCTACAATGCCGGAAACACGGAACTGGTCGATATCAGTCATATGCGCAGAGAGCGGCAGACTGTCGCCTTCACCAAGATGCATGACTGCGGCAATGATTACATCTTCATTGAGAACTTCGACGGTGCCCTGACGGCGCCGGAATCCCTGTGTGTGACGCTGTGCCGGCATCATTTCGGCATCGGCGCCGACGGCATCGTGCTGATCGAGAAGTCTGAGAAGGCGGACGCGCGCATGCGCAGCTACAACATGGACGGTACGGAAGGAAAGATGGCTGGAAACAATCTCCGGTGCATCGGCAAGTATCTCTATGACAAAGGCATCGTCGTCAAGGATGAAATGACGATCGAGACTGCGGAAGGCATCCACAGAGTACGCGTTTATACAAACGGCGGAAAAGTCGGAACGGTATCCGTCAGCGTCGGTCCGGTGCACTGGGACGCTGCTTCCGTCCCGGTCATCAGTGATCGTCCGGAAGTTGTGGATATGCCGTACGGAGAGCGCCGGATCACATGTCTCTCGGTCGGAAATCCGCACTGCGTTATTTTTGACAGGGCAGTCGACAGCGTGGATCTGGAAAAAGAGGGAAGCGCGCTGGAATACGCGGAGATCTTCCCTGACCGCACCAATGTGGAATTCGTCCGCGTCGTGGATTCCTGCACACTGCGGGTACGGGTATGGGAACGTTCCAACGGGGCGACTCTCGCATGCGGCACGGCCGCGTGTGCGGCTGCGGCTGCGGCGGTGCGGCTCGGCTTCTGCCGGGAAGATGCCGATATCAAGGTGAAACTGCCGGGCGGCGACATGTATGTGCGCATAAAAGAAAACGATGTCACCCTGACAGGCGGGGCATCCATCGTTTTTGAAGGTACATTTGAATACTGAGCATAAGCCGGAGCGATCCGGCTTTTCAGTTGTCCAGTTCTTCGAGCTCGTCTTCACTGACGACCGTGGTATCGATGCGGTTTCCTTCGTCGTCCAGTCCGTACTTCAGGACATGGTTTCCGTGCAGGATCATATACAGGGACATATAGATCATGACGGAGAAGATCGCTGCTCCAGTCACGATATTCATCTCCTTTACATCCAGCGGGTCCGAGGAAAAACGCGGCAGCCACACGGTCTGGATCGACAGAATTCCGAGCAGAGCGCCGGCGATGGCAATCAGCTGGCATGCCGACAGCAGCGGGGAGCGGAAATGACGGTGCCGGAAGTATCCCCGGGTGGCGTTGATGATCAGATAGAGTGAGAATACCGTGACCAGGGAAAGCGTTCCGGCAGGATATTCCACGACATAGCTGGCATTGACTGCCATCAGACTCATTAACAGCAGGGCAGCCATCATCGCGAACATCATGTAGCCCATCGTTACATAGGTCTTATACTGGGAACGCAGGGACGGATGCTGGAGATCGAATTCTCTCAGCAGAACGAACCGGGCGGCAGTCAGTGAACAGTAGAAGACCGCCACATAGCCGAACCAGACGGATCTGTGCGCCCACCATACGTAGATATAATACAGAGCCATGATCAGATTGAGTTCCATCGACAGTGCCAGCATATACGACTTGGACTTGAGGATGTCCAGAAGCTCCAGGTCTTTTTTCAGCCGGTCGCTGCGGATGTACCAGTACAGCCAGTATCCGCACACCATGAGCGTATAGCCGCAGAGGACCCCGAGCAGGATCCACACAAAAACAGAACCAACATGAAAAAACAATGCTGAAGAGACTGCCGTGATACTGAACAGGATCAGCAGGAAAACAAATACGAACGGTATATTGAGAAACTGATGAAGCCATCTCATACTGTCAGTGTAGCAGAAAAAAGCATCTGGAGGCATGCGTAATAAGCGTGTATACTTGATTTATGGATATTTTGATCGACATTATCTTTGACCTTCTGTTTGACGGCCTGGCAGAAGCGGCTGCTTCCCCGCGCTTTCCCCGATGGGTGCGCATCCTGTGCGGTGTGCTCCTGCTGGCAGGAGCAGCACTCGTATCCGGCGCAATTCTGTATATCGGCATCAAAGACCGCAATATACTGATCTGTATCGTCGGCGTCATACTTGCGCTGATCTTCCTGACATCGTTTTTCCAGGCGTGGCAGAAAAGCAGATAAAGGCCGCAGCATCACCAGAGAGGCATATGACCGCGTTGATCGGCATGTGTCTTTTTTTCTGGGTTATAAGCCGGAAGAAATGGCGTATGATAATAACTGGAACAGGAAGGAATCGCTATGAACCGTTTTGAAAATAATATTTTAAAGAAGATCCTGCCGCTGCTTCTGGGGCTGGCCTGCCTCGGCGGCGGGATCTATATGAAATTCTTTGAGCATAACGGACTGCAGGAAACGACCGCCGTAATCGAGCGGATCGAAACTGTATACCACGGAACAGAACGGGACGACGAGCACGACGTATATGTGAAGTATACGGTGGACGGAACCGAATACCATTCCCGGTCGGATTATTATGCGGAAGGATATGAAGAGGGAAAGACGGTCCGGATCTGGTATGATCCCTCGGATCCCGGCGTCATTCACGGCGATTCGGAAAACTTCGGCATCTATGTTCTGTGCGTCGGAGCAGTGATAACTGCCGCAGGCGTCGTAATGATGCTGAGAAGATAACAGAAAGAACAGTGTTTCGGCAACTGTAAAGAGGCTGGTATGGAAATCGATTACAGTGCGGAACTGCTTATGGCTCTGCTGCTGATCCTGCAGCTGACGGGACTGGCGTTTGCGGTCAAGGCGGATCCGTATATCAGTAAACAGAATAAAGGGATCCTGCAGATCATAGAAGTGCTGATCTTCAGCCTGCTTGTGCGGGACGCCGCAGAATACATGATACCGGTGCCGGCAGACTACCGATGGCTGAAAACGATACTGAGCATTTACGGGTATTCGATCCGGCCGGTGATTCTTGTACTGTTCGGTTATATCGTCAGTAAGAAAAAGTCTGCGGCTTTATCCTGGACGCTTGTCGTGATCAATTTTCTGATCCATCTGACAGCGCTGTTTTCCGGCATCTGCTTTTCGTTTACCGAGACCGGACACTTCAGCCGCGGCATTCTCGGCTACAGCTGCCATGTGACCAGCGGTCTTCTCCTGATGAATCTTCTGAGTTTCACGATCCGGAGTTACCGGAAAGACGGCAATAACAATTTCGGAATACCGATCATTAATGTTGCGGTCATCGTCGGTTCCGTCATTCTGGATTCCACGGAACTTGGTCAGGGCAACCATCCGTTTTCGTTTCTGAGCGTGTCTGTCGTCAGCTGCAGTCTGTTCTATTACATCTGGCTTCATCTGCAGTTTACCCGCAGATATGAAAAGGAACTGATCGAAGTACAGAAGATCCGTATCTCCATGAGCCAGATCCAGCCTCATTTCCTGTATAACATTCTTTCCACGATCCAGGCGCTGGTGCGCGTCGATCCGGAAAAAGCATCCGATACGATCGAGAAACTCGGACTGTATCTGCGGCGGAATGTGAACTCGGTGAATGTGCCCGGACGTATCCCGATCATGGAGGAGATCCAGCATACAAAAGTATATTCGGACATCGAACTGGTACGTTTCCCGTCTCTCCGTATCGAATATGACATAGAGGATCAGGATTTCAAAGTGCCGGCGCTGACGGTGCAGCCGTTGGTGGAGAACGCTTTCCGTCACGGGGTCAGAGGTGTCAAAAACGGTCTGATCACGGTAAAGACATTCCGGAACCAGAATATGCATGAGATCGTGATCCGTGATAACGGCAAAGGGTTTAACACCGAGGAACTGAAGACCTGGGGATCGGAGCATGTCGGCATCCGCAATGTACACGAGCGGATCGAACAGATGTGCGGCGGTACGATAAAGATCGAAAGCACTCCCGATGAAGGAACGACTGTCACGATCCGGATCCCCGACGACCATGAGAATCAGACAGAAAGTGTGAGAGCATGAAAGCAATCTGTGTAGATGATGAAGAACTGATCCTGCAGCTGACCATGTCGCTCTGCAGAGAACTGCCGGTACTGGATGAAGTGTACGGCTTCGAGACGGCGGAGGAGACGATTGCATGGCTGGAAAAGAACACGACGGACATTGCCGTGCTGGATATCGATATGCCGGGTATGAACGGCATAAAGCTGGCAGAGCGGATCCGGGAGAAACACCCGGATACTGCGATCCTGTTTCTGACCGGTTATGCGCAGTACGCTGTGGATGCCTTCTCGGTGCATGCGGACGGCTATCTGCTCAAACCGATCGGTAAAGAGCGGCTTGCGGCGGAAGTGGAATATGCCCTGTCACGGCACGGGAAAAAAGATGTGCCGCGTATCACCGTGCGCACATTCGGCGACTTCGATGTCCTGGTGGACGGTCAGCCTGTCGCATTTTCCCGCTCCAAGGCAAAAGAACTGCTGGCATACCTGGTCGACCGTCAGGGCGGTACGGTAACGCGTGCCGGGCTTTCCGCGATCCTGTGGGAAGAGGAACCGTATGACCGCTCCCGCCAGAAACAGCTCGATGTGATCATCCGAAGTCTGAGGGATACACTGACCGAATACGGTATCAGTGATATTATGGAAATGCAGAAAGGATCCCTCAGGATCTGCCCCGAAAAGATCGACATTGATATTGTCCGGCTCTTTGACGGGAATGAAGATGCGGTAAAAGCGTATCACGGGGAATATATGAGTTCGTATTCGTGGGCAAGCGTTACGGAGGCGTATATTGACCGTATTCTGGAAAACAGACAGCAGAAAGGAAACTGACAGATTATGGAAACAGCAGTATTGAATGAAACAGTAACGCTCACGCTTCCGGATGGATTCGAACAGATGAGCGAAGAGGAAATGAAAGGGATGCAGTTCACAGAACCGGGTCCCGGCATGTGCTATAAGGATACAGAGCGTCACATCATTGTTTCCTTCGGATGGAAAGATGCCGGTCTGGCATCGCTTCTCGTCAGCACAAAAGAGATCGCGAAGAACATGGAACCGCATCTGGCAAAGGCACTAAAACCCTACGGATACAGACTCCTGGATATCGTCCAGGATACATTCGGCACAAAGAACGTCTCCGGCGTAAAGTATGAATATACCGCACAGGATACACCGATGTACGCGGAATCCTGGGGATTCAAAGAAGGAAAGACGATCTTCTACATCCACTATTACACCCGGAAAGAGACTGAGGCTGAAAACAAAGCGGTCTGGGAAGAGATCCGGGCATCCCTCCGCTGAGCGGAAGGAACGTCAGGACACAGGAAAAGGCGGTCCATGCGTCAATGCATGAACCGCCTTGCTGTATTTTGTCTGTGAACTCCGGCATGCAGGATCCTGCATCAGCCGCGCTTCAGTCTGCGGTAATAAATATACCCAAAGACGACAGCGAAGCCGATCCCGGCATAAATACCGGAAGAGTCGCCCAGAAGTGCCATAAAGAAATTACTGAGAATGAAAGCCATTCCGGCCCCGAACATCAGTGCGCTGAGTAAATATTTATCCATTCTGTACCACCTTTGTTATATCCTGCCAACGGTATTATAGTATGTTTCCGCGGCATGAGGAAAGACCGTTTTTGCGGCGGTAAACGGCGTGTGCACAGCGGATTTTTCCATGCAGGCAGGATGAAACGGTAATACTGTGATATTCTTGCCTTATGGAGGAATCGTTATGATAAGGATCGCTGTTTGCTGCGGGGGCGGGTTCTCTTCGTCCGCGCTTGCGCTTCATCTCGAGAAAGAGGTCGTATCGAAAGGACTGCAGGACAGAGTCAGTTTTATATTTATTCCCATCGCGCATCTGGAAGCCAGGCAGGACGAAGCGGATATTGCCATGGTGTGTCCCCATATGGAATTCAAAGTGCGGGAAGACAGCCGGAAGGGTGTATACCGGATCCCGGTCACAGTCATTCCGCCGCGCTTGTACGGACTGATGCCGGCATCGGATTTCCTGGACGATGCGGAAGACCTGCTGGAACTGTGGAAGGCCGGCGGAAAGAATATGATGACTTTCCCGGATGAACCGCGTCCGCTTGCTGTGAAGCGCACTGTGTCGCACCGGCGCTGGCTGAAAGGGGAGAAAGCGGATTTCGGCAAAAAATGATCGGTGTGATCATTTTTTAATCCCCCTCACAGGAATATAAAAATATACGCATATACTGATATCGGACATACAGGTGGGAGAAATCACCGTATGATACAGGGGTATGGTGCAGCGGAAGCACAGCGGTCTCCAAAACCGTTGACAGGAGTTCAAATCTTCTTATCCCTGCTTTCAGAAACAAAGGCGCTGACAGCAATCCAATTCCAGGACTGATATTGTAAATCAACACCCAAAAACGCGTCTTGTACTTTCTGAAGCCGGAAGGAAAACCGGACAAACCGATATGCGTATGTAGTTTAACGGCAAAACATCTGCTTTCCAGGCTCAGGTTGCGGGTTCGACTCCCGTCATTCGCTCTGTGATCCGTTTTTGAAGCAAAACGATATGGAAAGGCGCTTACAGCAATCTCTCTCAGGAATGGAACGTGAATTCATTGACCGTAAAAAAGCGTCTTGTTATCGTAAAAACGGCACACTATGTGCATGTCGTCTAATGGCCAAAGGCCTCATCCCGCCAGGGTGATGATACGGGTTCGATTCCCGCCGTGCACTCTAGAAACAGGATCCTGGTGTCTGTCATCCGGATCCTTTTTTGTTTTTGCGGCAGAAGAAAAAGGCTGCCGGACCAAAGTCCCGCAGCCTTGTTTCAGGATACGAAATATATTACCGTTCTTTGCCGAGGAAGAACAGTCCGAGCATGCCCGGACCGACATGAGCGCCGGAGAACGGTTCGTGCGCGCATATGGTGATGTCGGCGTCCGGCGTGACGGCTAAGATCAGCTCTTTGAGCGCTTCGGCGTCTTCCCGGCAGTCACCGTGTGAGATGTATATTTTCGGCGCTGCCAGTTCCATATGTTTCTGTGCGTATTTATCCGCCAGCATTTTGATCGCTTTTTTGCGTCCGTGGCAGTTTCCGCAGGTGACGATATGTCCTGTGTGGTCGCCGTACAGGATCGGCTTGATCCGTAATGTCGTACCGATCAGGGCAGCTGCCCCGCTCACTCTTCCGGTCCGCTTCAGGAAGTTCAGGTCATCGACCGTGAAGTACTGACAGCAGTGGGGAACCATTTCATCCAGGATGCGCGCTGCTTCGCGTACATCCGTATTCTCTCTGCTGAGTTCTGCCGCCTTAATCGCCAGCATGCCGCTTCCGAAGCCGCATCCGTGCGAATCCACGATGTGCATGAACCGGTCGGGGTATTCCTCATTCAGCTGGGTCACTGCCGCGCAGGCGGCGCTGTATGTTCCGCTGATGCCAGAACTCATGGCGATGTAGATAATATCTTTTCCTTCCTTCAGAAGGGGTTCAAAATGCGTGACAAACAGACCGGTATTCAGAAGCGTGGTTTTGACTCTGACACCGCTGCGCAGACTGTCGTAGTAGGAATGCATATCGAACCTTTCGATATCTCCCGTATAGATCTGCGGAACGCCGTCAACGTTGTATTCACTGGGAAGGAGCGTGATCCCGTCCAGAAGTGTTCCGGGCAGGTTTGCCGTTCCGTCCGCAAAAACTGTAAATGTCATAGTAACCGGAACACAATTGTACTCCTGAAACAGACTTTATGAGCCGGTTTTCGAAAAAAAGAAAGACATATCCGGCTGATCTGTAACATATATGCACGGCAGCTTCAGATCCGGTATTTCGACCGGTACTGTCCCGGCGTCATGCCGGTGTGCCGGCGGAAGACCGCTGTGAAGTAGCTCTGATCGCAGAAACGGAGAAACGACGCGATCTGGGGGATACTGCGGGAATCGGTAACGAGCATCTGCTTTGCGGCTTCGATCCGCTCCCGGAGCAGATAATTCCGCATTGTTTCGCCGGTCAGGGAACGGAACAGTCTGCTCAGATGGTACGGACTGACGCCGACCGCTTCGGCGATCTTTTCCGTATCGATCTCCTGGGTCAGATGCGTGAACATGTACTGCTTTGCTTTTTCAACATGTACGTTGCCGGTACTGCTGTTCCGGGTGCTTTCCGTCAGCCGGCACAGTTCCGTCGCGGCGTCGCGGATCAGCGGCGGGATCTCGGAGATGTTGTGGATCCGGCTGAGTTTCCGCAGGGCTCTGTCCGCGGCGGCGTTGGCGTAGGGCGGATATACGCCGCCCTGAATGGCTGCGATCATGAAGGTGTTGACCAGGCTGACAGTCAGGTATTCCAGCTGTTTCCGCTCATCTCTGGTGATGCGTCCGGCGGGGAATTTTTCCAGATGGATATGCAGCTGTTCCGGAAGCCTGGCGGTATCTCCGCTGCGGACCAGCATAAAAAGCGGATGGATATCCCAGAAGGTGGTATTCAGATAGCTTTCCTCGGAATCCAGCAGATTCTGCAGTATGATCTCAGACATGGTTTCTTACCTCTAATAAAGCAATAATACAATAAATACAGCAAAAATATTATATCCTTGGCACAGGATTTTTCCTACACTGAAACTGACAGGAGGAGGTATGTATGAGAGGCAGAAGAAAGATCGCAGTCCTGGCTGCGGCTGCGGCGGTTCATGCCGTATATACAGGTCTTAAGACTTATATACGGCATGAAGAAGACAAACGGACAGAAGCACCCGGAAACAGTGCACAGTACGATCTGAATCATATGAAGGAACGTCCCGGAACACTGTTGAGAGGCAAAACGATCATTTTTCTCGGCAGCAGCGTTACGTACGGCGCCGCCGCAGAAGGACAGTCTTTCGTGGAACTGTTCGAGACGGTGGATGGCGTGCGTGCGGTAAAAGAAGCAAAAAGCGGTACGACGCTGGCTGACCGTCTTTCGCTGCCTGCGCTGATTACGTTTGGAAACGGAGACAGCTATGTGCAGCGGCTCCGCAAACTGGATAAAACGATCCAGGCAGACTGTCTGGTATGCCAGCTGTCCACGAATGACGCGACCATGAAGCTTCCCCTCGGTGAGATCAGCAGCGGACGGGAACTCACGGACTTCGATACAAAGACCGTGACCGGGGCAATGGAATATATCATACGGTATGCACAGAAGACCTGGAACTGTCCGGTCGTCTTCTATACCGGGTCATGGTATGAAAGCACGGAATATGAGGCGATGGTCCGCCGCCTGTATGAACTGCAGGAGAAGTGGGGCATCGGCATCATTGATCTGTATACGGACAAACACTTCAACGAGATCGATCGGGAGAAATACGATCTGTATATGTACGATCCGATCCATCCCACGAAAGCGGGATATGCGGAATGGTGGATGCCGGAGATGGAACGTCGGCTGATCGAAATACTGGCGGAAAAGCAGGAAGGAGAATCGTAATGTCAAAACTCGGTGTATTGTTCTGGCGCCATGTGTTTGAATCCGGCGACAGCAAGCGGCTTGCACAGCAGGTGCAGGATCTGACTGACCTGCATATTATCCGTGATATTCCCTATATCGATGACGGGGAACAGGGACATCTGTTCGATCTCTATGAACTGCCCGGGCTTGATCGGAACGCTCCGGTGATGATCAATATCCACGGCGGCGGTCTGTTTGCCAGCTATAAGGAAGTCAATGTCAATTTCAACTATGAATGGGCACGGATGGGCTACCGCGTCATCAGTATCAGCTACCGGCGGATCCCGGAAACGACGATGATCCGCCAGGTCGAGGATGTCATGGCGGCACTCCGCTTTCTGAAAAAGCATGCCGAAGAATACAGTCTGGATCTGAACAGCTGCTTCCTTACCGGTGATTCGGCCGGTGCGCTGCTGAGCCTGTTTGCGCTGTCGATCGGAAACAGCGAAAAACTGCAGAAGGAATTCGGCATCCGCGGTCATGATATTGCCTTCCGGGCAGCCGGCACGATCTCCATCATGCTCGATACGCAGCGCCGCGATCTGATGCGGGCGGTCAGTAATGTCGTGACAGACCGCAATGACCGGGGACAGGCGTATGAAAAGTATCTGAAAGACCCGGCAAAACTGCTCAATGAAGCGAAACTGCCGCCGCTGTTTCTCGTAACAAGTGAAGAAGATCTGATCCGGAAAGATACCGTGAAGTTTGCCGGACTGCTGAAAGCGCACGGCTGCCGGTTTGAAATGAAGGACTTTGCGAAGGGAACGGATCATAAACTCGTGCATGTATTCCCGGTCATGTATCCCATGTATACGGAGAGCCGGGAAGTATTTGATGCGATGAGCGCATATTTCAGGGAGGCAGAATAATGGGCAGAAAGTATTTTGCATGGAGCTTTGACGACGGTCTGGAACAGGATAAGAAGATCATTGAGATCCTGCGGCAGTACGGGCTCGGCGCAACGTTTCATCTGAACTCCGGTCTGTTCGGCGACAGGACGTATGAGGGCAGGATCGGGAATCTCGGCATGACAGAAACACCGGCGTCTTCCTTTGATCCGCATGCCCGGCATCTGCTTCCGTATGTGCCGCATTTCCGCATTCCGGAAGATGAGATCGTGCAGGTATACAGAGGATTCGAGATTGCGTCGCATACCAGTCACCATGTGAATCTGAGCAGATGCACGGAAGAAACGCGGAGGGCGGAGATCAGGGATGATGTCGAGGCACTGTCCGCATTGACGGGACAGACGGTCACCGGGTTTGCCTATCCGTACGGCGCCGGCGCAAAAAAGAGCCGCGATGCGCTGAAGGAAGCAGGCGTGCAGTATGCCCGTCTTGCGGTCACGAAGCCGGGATTCCGGTTTCCTGAAGATCCGTTGGCGATGCCTCTGAGCTGCTGGCATATCTCTGCGAAGACCTTTGAACGGCTGGACGCGTTCTTTCAGGCAGAAGCAGAGGAAGACCTGTTCTTCCTGATGTTCGCCCACGGTTATGAGTTTGATTTCGGTACGAAGGAAAGCAATTGGGATAAGTTCCGCCGCATCTGCGAGGCGGTCGCGTCTCACGACGATATTATTGCCTGTTCGATCGGCGAAGCATTACGTATGCACAGAGAGGCGGAAAATGACTGAAAAACACTGGGTTCCGGTATGGCATCAGGCTGTTACGCGCTCGCTGATGAGCGGAAAAGTATACGGACGGAATAAAACAGCTGCGTTTACCTTCAGGGCACCGGTATCCGGCACAAAGATCCGGCTTACCTTCCGCAATCTGTACGGAAGCGGTCCGTATGAGATCGGCACAGTACGTGTGTATGCCGGGAATCATTCCTGCATCGTCACAAGGGAAAACCGGCAGAGTTTCCGGATCCTTCCCGGAGAAAAAGCGGTCAGTGATGCCTGTGACCTGGAAGTGCGCCGCGGGGATGCGGTCGAGATCCGTATCTTCCATCCCGGCATCATCGCGGAAAACAACATGATCGAGGAAAATGCGCAGATGTTTTCCGGCGACCGCACGATACGTGAAAAGGGAGAGAAAAGTCAGAAGCCGCTGCTGGAAAAAATAATCGGCGCATACGGCGGAGTACCGTCTCTGGAATTGGCGGAAGTTCTTAGTGAACAGCCGGCGCGCGTGATCGCAGCGTTCGGCGACAGCATCACGGCACTGAGCCGCTGGACGAAGCCGCTCGCAGAACGCCTGGATGAAGCGTATCCGGGAGAATACGTCCTGCTCAATTCCGGTATTTCCGGCAACTGCCTGCTGTATGAACCGGACGGGTTCTTCGGACCGGTCTTCGGTGAGAAGGGAACGTCCCGCTTTGAACGGGATGTACTGGACCTGCCGGATCTGCACGCGGTCATTCTCGGACTCGGTGTGAACGACGTATCGTATTACACCGCAGAGACGGCGGATGTGATCAATACCGAAAACTACCGCAGAGCAGTCACAGAGATGACAGAGCGCCTGCACAGCCGCGGCGTCCGGGTGATCGCTCAGACGATCTCACCGCGTCTCGGCGTGGCCCGCACTATGGAAAAATATACGCAGGAAATGGAAGAACTGCGCCTGGAACTGAATCGGTGGATCCGCACTGCCGGTATCTTCGACTATGTGTTTGACGCCGAAGAAGTCGTCCGTGATGAGCACAAAGACGGTCTGTACTACGCCGAAGGCCTGCATCAGGGGAATCATCTTCATCCCAATGCGGAAGGCGGAAAGAAACTGGCATATGCGTATGACCTTGCCCGTCTGACGGGCATAAGCGATTCGAAAGAGTGAAGAAAAGGATTCACAGCCGTTATGGCGTGAATCCTTTTGAATACTCTCAGCGCTTCTTGTACAGGACAAGTTCCGGATCGGATCCGCCTTCGCCGTAGGTGCATACAAGGATGAAATCCATGTTTGCAAGGACGCCGAAGCAGCGGTCGCCGCCGAATTCGCATTCCAGCTGATTGCCGAGGTAGGTCGTATTGTCATCCAGGAACTTTACGGTCCTTCCGCCGGGAAGCGGGTATTCCAGATTGACGTAGCTGCCGACCAGAGCATTCAGCTTTTCGACTTTCGGCAGGCCTTCGACGTGCAGGTCGTTGATCTCATCGATCAGTTTCTTTTTGAACGCTTCGAACTCGCCGTTGTCGCTGAGTTCTTCATAGCGTTTCCAGTAATCCAGAGTCGGCAGGACTTTCCTCAGATAGGAGCGCGCCTGTGTTTCGGACATTTTGTCGCTGACCATGTTTTTCACGCACACTTCGATCAGATCGCTCATATCGCTGTACGTATAGGTACCGTCCGCGTAGCACCACTGACAGTAGTCTTCATTGATGGAGCCGTTCGCGTTCCGTGCGAGGATACTGTCATCCAGCGGCATTCCGCAGCACTGGCAGATGAGTTCCCGAGGGGAACCGAGCAGGGTATTGATCGAAACATGATACAGATTCGAAAGAAGTTTCAGGGTGTCGGTATTGGGGACAGTATCGCCGTTTTCCCAGCGGGATACCGCCTGCCGCGTGACAAAGACTTTCTCCGCAAGATCATCCTGCGACATGCCGTTTCTGGTTCTGAGTTCATAAAGTACATCTTTGGGTTCCATAGGTCACCTCCTGCATTCATTCTAGTGTGTGCTGTGCCGTAATACACGCAACTATCTGTTGCGCTTCTGCAGATCACAGGAACCGTTCCGCCGCAGCCACGGCATAACGTTCACTGCTGTAAAGCTGACCGGTGTCTGCGAAGCCGTTCTTATGCCAGAAATGCGCTGCCTGCGGGTTTGTGCTGACATAACCGAGACGGACGCGCAGAAAGCCTTCTTCTTTCAGGAAGGCACACAGATCCGAGATGATCTGACTGCCGGTGCCGCTGTTCTGCATCGAAACGTCCGTCATGAAAAATCCGATAAAAGCAGTGCGTTCATCCGGGTACCCGCAGATCAGATCCAGGACGGCAGACAGCCGGCCTTCACGGAAATAACCGGCATAGTATTTGTCTTTCCGCTGTGTATGAGGCGGCAGTGCGTACATGTCTTCCCGGATGATTTCCGGCGTGACAGAAGGAGGGCAGTACTGATAGTACAGAGTATTCTTCCTGCACAACGCATAAACTGCCGGAATGTCATCTTCCGTGAGAAGACGCACTGTATACAGAGCAGATGCTTTCGACAGATCCATAGTGCCTCCTGAAAAAACTATACCAGACACCGGTACATATATCAGGTTTCTTTTCCGGTCACGGAATTAGGACATTGTCCGGTTTTCGAATACAATGTTGTTTGAAAGCCGGAATGACAGCGGAAGGGAGGTAAAGCAGAATGGTTCCTGTACATGAAAAACCGGAATATGCATTTACCTTTGACCGCCTGAAGGCTCTGTGGGAACGGTATCCCCGTTATCACGAACGGAAGACGTTCACGACGCTCGAAGCGCTTCTGGAAGAACATGAGAGCTGGCGGGAGACGTTTGAAGAGGTACGTGACGAATAC
The DNA here is from genome assembly GCA_017510405.1 of Solobacterium sp. GTDB lineage: Bacteria > Bacillota_I > Bacilli_A > Erysipelotrichales > Erysipelotrichaceae > Bulleidia. The sequence continues at coordinate 11,387 of JAFWNG010000045.1, read as the reverse complement.
CTGGAAAACGGATATGAGAAATTCCTGGTGCGGCTTGCTCTGGATGATCTTCCGTACCGGTATGAAACGATGAAACTGCTCGAGAAAGCGGGTCCGGCAGAGATGAATCCGTACGTCAGGGAATTCCTGCGCCAGTTCGAAGATCTGGACACGGACAGGGATGCCTGCTTCATCTTTCCGGAAAGCTTTTCCTCACAGTTTTTCGTAGCGGCGGAAGTCTGTAAGAGAGCGCGGATCTTCCATCCCCTGAAGAACCTGTTTCCGGATGAAGAAAAACTGCATTATCTGGCGGTATTTGACAAGCAGAATATGGACGATGTCCTGCTGATGTACCATCTGCTCTATACCAGTTCCACGGCGGATCTTTACGGCGGCTACAGCCTGTACGATTACTCACTGCCGTGGTATCAGAATCATCTGCAGGAAGACGGGATCGTTCTGCGGTCGCCGTATCTTCCGGACCGCACAGCGGTGTTCCAGGGAGCGCTGCCGTTTTACCATGATCCGGCAAAGACCGTGTATGTGCGCAGAAATATCGCGCATATCCTGGAAAGCGGATATTTTGCCTCGGAACTGGAATTCTTTGATAATATGGTCCGTTATATCCTGCCGCTGCTGCAGTGGTGGTATACCGATCTTTCCATGTATGAGGAAAAGGACGGATATAAGACTGACTGGCGTCTGGAACGCACAAAGATCCGCACCCGGCTGACAGAACAGGGGATCATCAAACCGAAATGGAAGCACGAGCTGTCTCTGTTCCACGCCGTCCGGAAACGCTATCCGGATACGCTGTACCAGTACCGTCCGGACTGGCTTCAGCTGCAGAGTCTGGATCTGTACATTCCCTCACTGCGCACCGGCATCGAATATCAGGGGATCCAGCATTACCGCCAGGTCGTATTCTTCGGCGGGGAAGAGGCGCTGCTGCACCGGTGGGAACTGGATCAGCAGAAGAAGAAACGATGCGAAGAAAACAATGTGCGCTTCATCGAATGGCCGTATGACGTGGAACCGACAGCCGCAAATATCCGGAAAATGCTGGAACCGAAGGAAAAGACGGATGAGCGTCTGGAAGCGTTCCTGCGTCTGAGAGGCTTTGACGAATATATGGAAAACTACCGGTCGTTCTGCGGCCTGAAGACCGGCGCCGCCACGTTCCGGAAAGAACAGGAACTGATGGAGAGCGATGAAACGTACAGCCATCGCGAAAAGGAAGCCGTCCGCGAACAGAAAAAGCGCGCAGTCATCCGCGAACTGCATGCGGAGATCGAAGAACTCATGCGGGAAACGGAGCAGAACGATGTCTGGGATCTGCCGGTGAAAGGCCGGGGAAAGATCGAATACCGCTATCATTATCCCAATGACAGGCGGGGCGATATCGATCATTATCTTGCCGGTCTCTGCTATGAACCGGAAGCGTGCGGGAAAGAGGAATACCGGATCCGGATCGAACGAAAGGACTACCCGCTGATCGAGGTTCTTGTGCTGTCAAAAGGACCGCTGTTTACCCAGTACGATTCCCTGAAGGATGAGCCGGCAGTACAGTTTCTTCTGCAGTATCACCGGATCGCGCAGATCGAATACTGCATGTATCAGATCAATTACTACAGAGAGGAGTACCGCAGTCTTCGTTCCATAACGGATCCGCAGCTGAAAAAACTCCTGCAGAACTATCATAAAGACATGAAAAGCCGGACCGACGCAGTCTATGAACAGCTGATCGCGGAAGGACAGACCAATCCAAGGTGGAAATCGGAACAGAAGGCATATGCCATCGTCCTGAAATACTATCCGGACGCGAAGTTTCAGTATCAGGCGGATTTCCTGTTCGGCCAGCGGCTGGATATCTACATTCCCTCAATGCGTACCGCGGTCGAATACCAGGGACGCCAGCATTACGAACCGGTCGCTTTCTTCGGCGGCGAAGAAGGAAACCGTCTCGCCAGAGCCCGGGACGCCCGGAAGAAACGCCGCTGCCGTGCCAACGGCATTCAGGTGATCTGCTGGGATTATGACAGGCCTCTGACGGAGGAATACTTCCTGAAAGAGATCAAACCGCAGATCGATGCGCATACAGAGGCAGGATGATCTCTGTCGGACATGCTATGATAACACTGTACAGTGACGGATCATTTCCGGAGATGAAAGGGGAGATCATGAGAAAAATACTGCTTGTATTATGCAGCGCCAATAAGACGGGAAATACAGCGAAACTTGCGCAGGCTTTCCGCGAAGGTGCGAAGGAAGCGGGACACGAAGTTGCCGAAGTGTTCCTCGGTGATAACATCCACGGATGCCGGGGATGCGGCGCCTGTCAGGTCAGCGGAAAGGGCTGCGTCATTCATGATGTCATGGATGAAGTCTATCCGCTGTATGACTGGTGCGATACGATCATTATGGCATCACCGCTGTTCTTCTGGTCCGTTTCCGGCCAGATGAAGTCCTTCCTTGACCGTCTCTATGCCAAGGGAAAAGACGATCGATACGAGAAAAGAGGCATGGCTTTACTGATGACCGCGGGCGACGACAACGAAGAGACCTTTGCCCAGGCGCAGAGCTTTTTCAATGTGATCTCCATGATCCACGGCGGCGAAAATCTCGGTGCATACTTCGCCGGCGGATGCGACGGGGATCCGGGACACCATGTCATCGCGGAGAAGCATCTCGAAAATGCCCGGACTTTCGGGCGGGATCTACGCTGAGAAAAACTCCGGAATATTATGCGCGTGACTGTCTGCGGCCATGCGCATTTTTTCTTTGCGGCAGTGTGATTCCATTGCATTTTCGTACTGAAGCGTACACAGCAATGGTATAATGCACGGGAAACCGGAAAGGAATACACAACGGTTATGAACAACGACAGTACTTATGAAAAGAACATGCGGCGTCCTGCCATGTTCATGATGCTCGCTGCTTCGGTATGCTTCGCGACCGGCGGACTGTTCATGAAGCTGATCCCGTGGAACGCGCTGGCGATCAACGGCGTCCGCAATCTGATCGCCTGCATCGTGATCGGAGCGTATATACTGGCGACCCGCCACCGACTGAAGATCAATCCGACCGTTCTGATCGGGGCAGTCTCCATGGCCGGCGTCACGACCGCATATGCCATAGCCAACAAACTGACAACGGCCGGAAATACGATCATCCTGCAGTACACTGCGCCGGTATGGATCATGGTCATGATGTATCTGTTCTTTGGAAAGAAACCGAGCAGGACAGGTATTTTCTCCATCCTGATCGTATTTGCCGGGATCCTGTGCTTTTTCTTTGAAGGGCTGTCCACGGGAAAATGGCTGGGTGATCTGACGGCGCTGATCTCCGGCATCTTCTATGCCGGCGTATTCATGCTCAACAGTTTTGAAAAGGGCGACGCGCTGTCATCGGTATTCTTCGGCCAGCTGCTGTGCGGCATCTTCCTGTCGCCGCTGGCACTGAAGGAGTCGGATTTCTCCGCACCGGTGCTGCTGTCGGTATTCTTCCTCGGTGCCGTACAGGTCGGTCTTGCGTATATCTTCTTCACGACCGGCACTAAGTATATCGATCCGCTGACAGCGTCGATCATCAATGCCCTGGAACCGATCCTGAATCCCGTACTGGTGGCAGTCTTCTATGGCGAAAAACTCGGAACGCTGTCCCTGATCGGCGCTGTGATCGTCGTCTGCGGTATTCTGTATTACAATATCAGAGAGGCAATGGAACAGAAAAAGGAGAATGCATAGAATGATCAAAGTATATGGAAGTATGAAATGTCCTTACTGCGTGGTTCTGAAGGAAAATCTGGACCGCAGCGGGATCGCATATGATTTTGTGGAGATCCTGGAAAGTCTCGGCAATCTCGGCGCATTCCTGGAACTGCGCGACAGTGATCCTGTCTTTGACCACCTGAAAGCGGTGAAGGATATCGGCGTGCCGGCACTCGTGGATGAAACCGGAAAAGTTTGGACCGACTGGGAATCCTGGCTGCGGGAAAACAATTACGAGATCTTCGTACCGGAATCCTCACTGACACAGGCGTGCAGTCTGGACAGAAAAGGATGCTGAGAAAAAAAGAGGGAAGTCACCGGCTTCTCTCTTTTGGTATGTTTTACAGTGTTTCGTATGTATCGATGATCTGTGCGGTGACCGGAAGCGGCGAACTGTCCGCAGTGTCTTTGTTTTTCAGATAACGTTCAAAGAAAGCCGCGTGCAGTTTGTTGAGCGTATCCATGGTCAGCACGGGATCGGAAGTGCCGACCTCGGATCTTTGCCGGGAAACCAGCTTTTTGTCGGTAAATCCATTGTGTTCCGTATCCCCGAAGATTAGATAGTGCACCGGCTTATCGTGATACAGTCTGGACCGGGAAACAACGTTCCTGTTTGCTTTGTGCAGGATCTGCATAAAAGGCTTGTGATTGACCGCATCTGCATAATTACCGAAAAGGCCGCCGTCGATGTTCACGCCGCAGCAGATCTCATCATCGTACAGGCAGTGATAATAGGCAAGGGCACCGCCGTAGGAGTGCCCGGTCATACCGACGCCGTTCGCGAAATCGATCTTATGATACAGGAAGGATTCCGGATCCTCATTCATCGCATGGACCTTCTTCAGGGCAAGCCGGTCGTCTTCCGCCCATACAGGCACCCGCTGCACGATAAACGCTTCATAGCGGTTCTGATGCACATCAAAACACTTCAGCGCTTCTTCGTCGGACAGTTCCTTTTTCCGTAAACGGAAAAGATCTATGACTGCCGGAATGAACGGTCTGAACATTTTCAGATACAGAGAGCGGTCAAACAGGGTGCTGGTGCCGTCCGTGTACACGGTCTCGCTCGCTTCACAGGAGTGGCCGATGGAGGCGACGATATAATTCTGTTCCGCAAGATACTGACAGAGATCGCTGTTCTGTTCGGTAAAGCCGCCGTAACCGTGATTAAAGAGGATCAGCGGAAAGGTGCCGTCTTTGATCCGGATGCCCTCATACAGGCATATGCGGCTGTCATACAGGGTAAAGTCTTTTGCTTTGCCCAGCCATTTCGCTTTTGTTTTTGTCAGGCAGTTACCGCCGGTTCTGCCCGGTTCCTCAATGCCGGGGTAGTAGAAACGGATCGCAATTCGCCGGGATCCTGTTTTCTTCCCCAGAGTTTCCTTTCTGACCGGATCGGTCAGATCCGTATAAAATGTTCCGATCATGATCGTTACTTCCTTTTCTGCCATTATAAAAAACACGGGATTGGTATGATATATACCGTTTTCGTCATGGACATCCGGTCATTTCAATGTGAATGCTTCGATCTCCTTTTCCAGAAGACGGAACACATTCGCGACCAGGTAACCGTCCGCGACCGCGTGATTCAGCCGGACCGTGACCGGCATGACCGTTCTGCCGTTTTCTTCCCGGTATTTTCCCCAGTTCACGATCGGCGAAAAATACAGGTTACCGTCGGGCAGTTCCAGATGCATCGCATCGTAGGACAGCCACGGGATATACGACGCATCGAACCAGTTCGGGTGATTCGCCGGATCCAGGCCGTATTCACGCGTCTTTTTCGCTTCTTCCGCATCGTGCAGCGCATTCGCGTAGAATGTCTCATAATCACTGGTGTACTCCGTATATACCGGCGTGCAGGTCTCGGTATCTTCATGGAACACATACTGCGTCGGATGGATCACGTCCCAGCAGATCAGTTCATCCGTCTGCCAAAGGTATCCCATTCGGTAGTCCTCCCGGGAATTCAGCACCTTTGAGAGAAGGTACAGAAAATTGATGTAGAACTTTGTGCCGGTACGGCGGGAATATTCCTGCAGTGCGGTCACGTCGATCCGTGCCGTCATGGAGACGGAACACCTGCAGTCTTCGGAAAAGTGGCGGTATACGCCTTTGCGGTAATATGTTTCTCTGTCGATCACTATATAATTCATTGTTCTGGTTCTCCCGGATTCTTTTCTGCGTCTGTGAAAGTGGTATTCAGGTATGTAAGAAGTGATTCTTCAGAAAGAGTGCGCACCAAGAAGGATCTTCAGATGATCCGCAAATGTGCGGTGACCGTTCAATGTCAGATGAACGCCGTCAAACGCGGTCTCCGGATGCCATTCCCCGGCATCCGCATAGACCGCACCGTGCTTTTCCGCGAGGCTTCTGTACAGTTCTTTCAGCTTTCCGGATTCCGAAATCATCACTTCATCTGTGACCCACGTGCCGGACTGAAGCGGAAAAGGGGAAATCAGGAAGCACTTTGTGTATTCCAGAGACGAAAGAAAGCGGTCCATGCGCTTTGCCGTCTCTTCCGCGCTTCTTCTCTGCAGGATGTCGTTGGTTCCGAGCATGATAATGACTGCGTCCGGATCTTTTGCTCTGAGCAGTGATGCGTAATAGTCCGTCTCATTGCCAGCCGGAACGGAAAGACCGTTTGTACCGCAGTTGATCATCTTTCTTTCTGCGGTCTGCGTCATAGATACCCATATGCGGTCTTTCGGATATGAGAAGCCTGTGGACGGATCATAGCCGTATGTATTCGAGTCGCCGATACACAGTATGTTTTTCATCATGCACATCCTTTCCTGATCGATATCATCGAGGTCATGCTTTCCGCATATCCTCAATGATCCAGTCTTTTTTCTTCAGATCGTAGGGATTTCCGCAGTACGGACAGTTTCTCCGGTACATGGCATCGAAGCTGCCGCTGCAGGAAGGACAGGAGACACGGTGGATGGAGAAACCCGGATCGGCATGTCCGTCTGCTTCCCGGACCATCACGAAGCGGATCTTTTCGTCCTTTTCCTTCACTGTTCTGCGGATGTAGGTATCTGTCAGATAGGCAGTGCCTTCCACGCGGAGGAAGCGGTCTTTCTTTTCGCATTTCCGGATATAGACTGCGCCTCGGTACTGCATATCCGCGATGCTGTCAAACGCGGATAGATCCCGGTTACCCTCCCAGACAGTGAGCTTGTCCCGGTCATCGGAGAATACGATCGTGCGCAGAAGGGAAAGAACTCTGCCTTCAAATGCCTCGTAGGAAAAATCCGGATCATACGCCGCCATGAAATCGATCATTTTGCCGCGGCTGCGCAGTGTTTTCAGCAGAGGCATTGCCCGGCCGGCCTCCCTGAATACCTTGAACAGCAGGATGAAGCCGCGGATCATATACCAGATGAACGCGAACACACCGCCGTAGAACGCACCCATAAGAAGGGCGGCGATCACCCGGAACAGCATCTCCATGTCATTCCAGGAATACAGAGCGAGTGCAGCGACCGCAGTGCCGCTGACAATGCCGGCAATGAGCAGTTCCTTTTTCAGGCTGTCCATGAGTCCGGCTCTTTCCACAACGGAAGGAACCGTGTAGTACGAAGAGACACACGGATAGACATCATCGGTCTCAAAGAATGTGCCGCAGTACGGACACCCGTCTTCTGCCTGCAGGACCGTGAATGTATGTCCGCAGCTGGGACAGGTGTATTCCCGGTTTTCGTGACCTTCCCGGTCCACGAACGTTACATACAGATTGACCGGCCTCCGGATCTTACGGATCTGCTCTCCGTTTTTCCGGTAGGTAAGATGCTGGACCGCTTCCCGGTACAGCATCTTTGAGGAATACCCGTTCTCTTCCCGGTCACAACAGCCGCGGATCTCTTCTCTGACATGAGAGTATTCTTCTTCCCGGACGATCCCTGCGCTTTTCAGCCGCTTTTCCTGCTGATTGAGAAAGAAACGCAGATCACGGGAAGCGCAGGGCGGTTCTTTTCCGTTCAAAGACCATTCATGCAGTTCATCCGTGAACTGATCAAGCTGATTCATATCCGTACCTCCGAGGTTCATTATGTTTGGTGCCGGTCCTGGGTCTTCGTTTACAGGGTTCCGCTGCGGATCGCTTCGATCAGTACTCTGCCGGCGGCGAAGCAGTTCTCCATCGCCGTCCGGAAGATGTCCACGGATTCCAGGCTGTCTTCCGATGCAATGTGGTCATCGGTCACCGGTCCCCAGAGTATTTCCGGTGTGACGCCGGAGGGGAACACGTCCATGTTCACGCTGACCCGCAGGATGATCAGCCGGTCCAGCAGTCCGAAACGGCGGACTGCCTGGGCGACCGCGATATCCTCCATCTCAGCGACGGCATAGGGATCGCTGCATTCATACGTTTCTGTGATATGCAGGGCGTTCTGATGATCATACCTGCCTTTCCAGAAATTATCACCGGTCACGGACGTACCGCGCAGTACCTGCGGCTGACGCTGTGCCCAGGCTTCATCCGGATATTCTTTCTGAAGGAACCATACCGTCTTTTCCGTCGTGTTCAGCGGGATGTTTCGGATCTGTTCAAATACCCGGTCGGTCAGATCCGCATTCAGGCGGATCACAGCCGTGCTGTCAAAACTCTTATCATAAAACCACGTCGTGTCTGCCGGTCCGCTCATTTCGCGCGGATCTGCTCTATGGCCAAGATCAAAGTCTGCCGCTGCGGATATTACATAGACATCGCCGAAGATGCCGTATCCTTCCGCGGAGCCGCCGCAGCCGACAGACAGTATATACGCATTGGAGAAATCAAACCGGTCGTCCGCCAGGACAGCCGAAGTATTGATCGCAGAGGCGACCTTTCCCTGACCGGCAAGACAGAGGGCTGTGCCGTCTTTGTAATACAGGCGGATCGTATCGGGACAGCCGCTGATCTCATACACTTCTCCTCCGGCAAGGTATTCCTCATAAAACAGCTGAGCTTCACCGGGAAAATCTCCGGATATTTCTCCGACTTCAAACTTGGGAAGGATCAGGACCTGAACCGGGAGTTTCCGGTTTTCCGTCTGTGCGGAACAGCCTGCCAGTGTTCCGATCAGCAGCGGAATGACTGCCAGAGCAGGAATGATCCTCTGTGTATTCTTTAACTTCATCTGTATGGACCTCCATATCCGTTTTCCGATCCTCTGCAGTTTCTCTTTCCGGATCATCAGGCGAAAAGCATTCAGTCTGTGGCTGAGACCAGGATGACTGCGTACCGTTCCATCTGCGGATCATAGATACTCCAGCATGCGGCACCCCACCATTCATGGCCGTCATCAAAATAGTCCGACCAGTCTGTAGTCCAGCTGTAAATGACCAGGTGATCTGTCCCCATCGGAAACAAAGTCCGGTTGACAATGTCGAAGTCTTCTTTCGCATAGTGATTCCGGATGATCTTTCCGTCCTGCATGATGGGACCGGTTGCGTGCGGCGGTTCGAGAAAGGCATACCAGTATGGTATTTTCCCGTCTTCATACACATTGTCATACAGAACGGTTCCGTTTACATTGTGTTTCCATGGACGGTCCGGAAAGGCGAACAGTTTCCGGGAATCGATCCGGACAGCTTCTGCTCTGGAGATATGGATCTCCAGGGAATCAGAGGGCGAAAGCGCAGAGATCTTTTCCATGGCGAAAAGAACTGCTTTTCTGTGGGATGTCTCTTCCTGATACGGCTGATCGTCCTTCATGAGGCAGTAATCTATACAGCAGCGGTCATATTTCTTCAGGGTCTCATAGAATGCATCATCTGTTAATTCGATCATAGTATCTCTTTCATCTCCGTTTACAGTTCCAGGGATTCCAGGTCATCCGGTATCAGCAGGTTTCCGCTGTAATACTGCCTGCCTTCCTCCAGATACCGTTTTTTCCGTTCGGCAATATTCCGGTCTTCGGTGTGGTAAAGCAGAAGGTTTCTGACATTCAGTTTCTCTGCCAGTTCACAGGCATCCTTTACCGTCGAATGATGTTTTTCATAAGGGTCGAAGAAGTCCCGCTCGGAATAGAGGCAGAATGCCTCATGAAGCAGCCATTCGCTGTTTTCCGCATACGTTTTCTCACAGTCGTCATATGGTTCATCGCCGCAGCAGGTCAGCTTCTTTCCGTTTCCCATGTCCATGCAGAAGCCGAACTGTTTTGCTTTGGTGGATCGGATATCAAAGAAGGTGATGTCGTGGCCGATGATGTTTTTCGTTTCTCCGTCATGCACTTCCACCAGATGAAGCCGGTCATCGATGAAACGCGTTTCTTTTTCCAGCAGGAGTTTTCCGGCGATATCCCGGATCAGATTCAGGACTTCCTTATGGGAATAGATATATGCTTCGTCTTTGTATTCGCCGTGGTTCATAAACTGGCAGATCATCCGTACCATCCAGAGAACTCCCATCAGATGATCCACATGTTTATGCGTCACAAAAATGTGCCGCATATCCATCCAGTCACAGCCGGCATGTTTCAGCTGACGAAGCACCGCGCTTCCTCCGCCGCCGTCCGTCATGAAGTACTGTCCGCTGTCTTCGATGACGAAGCAGGTGTTATAGCATTCTGTAACAAGAGCGTTTCCGGTTCCCAGCATTGTCAGTTTCATTGTTTTTCCCCCGATGACCGATCGTATTTCCGCACCGGTAAATGCGGCGGAAACGGATCATGATCCATGCATATTATACTTCATGGGAAATGCTGCAGGTATGATTACTGACAATGGAAGGATTCTGTCGGCTAAATCAGCAGTAACGTAAAAAAATCACAGTTTAGATACAGTATTCCTGATCGGAACCTGTTAATATAAATTCGCAGGAAAGAAACATAATGAAAGCGGATATCCGCGAAAGGAGAAAAACAATATGTTTGAAAAAATGAATGAACAGATTTCTTCGTACGGTGTCGTTCCGGTCGTTGTCCTCAATGACGTGAAAGATGCCAAGCCTCTGGCTGAGGCTCTGGTAAAAGGCGGTCTGGCAGTTGCGGAAGTGACGTTCCGTACGGAAGCGGCGGAAGAATCCATCCGCATCATGAGTGAAGCGTATCCGGAAATGCTGGTCGGCGCAGGTACTGTTCTGACAACGGAACAGGTCGACAGAGCGGTGAAAGCAGGCGCAAAGTTCATCGTCTCCCCGGGCTTCGATCCGGAGATCGTTGACTACTGCATCGGCAAAAACATCCCTGTGTATCCGGGAACGATCACACCGTCGGAAGTGGCTCAGGCAGTCAAGAGAGGGCTGACCGTATGCAAATTCTTCCCGGCAGAACAGTTCGGCGGCGTCAGCACGATCAAAGCGCTGGCAGCTCCGTACACGATGGTGAAGTTCATGCCTACAGGCGGCGTCAACCTCAAGAATCTCAACGAATATCTCGGATGCGACAAGATCGCTGCGTGCGGCGGTACATGGATGGTCAAGGGCGACCTGATCAAAGCCGGCAAGTTTGACGAGATCCAGAAGATCACAGCGGAAGCAGCTGCGATCGTAAAGGAGATCAGAGGATAATCATGGAACTGAATCTCAAGCCGAAAAATGAATGCCGTTATGATGCGGTAAGCCTTGGCGAAGTCATGCTTCGTCTTGATCCGGGTGAGGGCCGGATCCGTACAGCACGTTCCTTCACGGCATGGGAAGGCGGCGGTGAATAC
>JAFWNG010000044.1 GCA_017510405.1 Solobacterium sp. | reverse complement strand
CATATACAAATACTTTTGTCGACGGATCGCATAACAGGTCATCCATCTGTCCTTTATAGTCCTTGTATGTCGGATGATACATACAGGAAGCATAGATTGAAAACGCTTCTTCTGACAGTAGCCAATCCGCATTCTCGCATAACATAACCTTCATAAACATCCTCACAAATGTCGATTTGTTTATCTCTTTCTGTTCAGGATCGCCTGTTCTGCTTGCTTGCGAGTAGGGTAGATCCTGGATTCTCTTACTTTAATACCGCCACCGTTTTCAAAGATGATGGTGTAGAAGCCTCCGGCATATCTCTGCACCGTGGCTTCTTTGATCAGATGAGCATTGCCGCCCGTTAAGAATACATGCTGTCCCGGTTTATACTTGCCTTCCATGATCCACCTCAAGAATATTATACAGTCCGGATGAGCGGGGTAACAGTGCCTATCAGACTGTATGTACTTAAGAGAAAAGATCCTGATTCATCACTGAAACAGGATCTTCGCTGCATGTAATATTAATGCTGTTTTCTCTGTCTGAGGCCCAGTAAGTTGTTACAAATTCTTACAACTTATTGCCATTTTGGGGACAAATTGGGCCCGCGAGGGGTATTTTGCCATCCGAAATGTGCAAAATCTAGTCAATTTTCCTGATATAACTCGTTATAACTTTTTACAACTTGTTGCGGCGTAGACTTACGTAGATTAGTCGTTTCCTCTCTGTTTCATCGTCGGGAACAGAAGAACATCACGGATGGATTCCTGCTCAGTAAACAGCATGCATAATCTGTCAATACCATATCCGATGCCGCCCGCCGGAGGCATTCCGTATTCCAGAGCTTCAACGAAGTCCATATCGATATCGTTAGCTTCTTCGTTGCCGAGATTCTTTTCCTTCAGCTGTTCCTCGAAGCGTTCCAGCTGGTCGATCGGATTGTTCAGCTCCGTATAGGCATTGGCGAATTCACTGCCGCCGATAAACAGTTCGAAGCGGTCAACGAAGCGGGGATCGTCCGGATTCTTCTTTGTGAGAGGGGAAATCTCCAGCGGATGGCCGTACAGGAAGGTCGGCTGGATCAGTGTCTCTTCGACATACTTCTCAAAGAACTTGTTGATGATGTGGCCGTACTGCTTCTCATGCGGCTGCAGTTCGATCTGGTGTTCTTCCGCCAGACGCAGGCATTCATCAAGATCATCGATTGCCCGGAAGTCGATGCCGGTCTTTTCCTTGATTGCGTCAGTCATGGATACACGTGCCCATTTGCCGCTGAGATCGATGTCGTAGCCCTTGTAGCTGAATGTGTATTTGCCGGCAACGTTTTCCGCGATGGACTTGTACATGCCTTCTGTGAGGTCCATCATGCCTTCCAGATCACTGTAGGCAAGATAGGCTTCCATCAGGGTGAATTCCGGATTGTGGTTGAGGTCCATGCCTTCGTTGCGGAATACGCGGCCGATCTCATAGACGGCTTCCATTCCGCCGACGAGCAGTCTCTTCAGCGGAAGCTCCAGCGCGATGCGCAGGTACATATCCATATCCTGGGTATTGTGGTGCGTCACGAACGGACGTGCGGATGCGCCGGTCAGCAGGGAAGACAGGATCGGTGTTTCGACTTCTGTGAAGCCCTGGCTGTCCATATAATTGCGGATGCAGCGAAGTATTGCCGGACGCATGAATGCTACGCGGCGGCTCTCTTCGTTCATGATCAGGTCAACGTAGCGTCTGCGGTACCGTTCTTCCTTGTCGGTCAGACCGTGGAATTTCTCCGGCAGAGGGCGCAGTGCCTTTGTCAGATGCGTATACGTATGTGCCTCGACCGACAGTTCACCGGCCTGCGTACGGATCATACGGCCGCTGACACCGATAATATCGCCGATGTCGCTTGCCTTGAACAGTTCATACAGTTCGTCGCCGACAACACGCTTATTTACAACGATCTGGAACTCGCCGTCCTTATCCAGGACATGGATAAAGCCGAGTTTTCCCATCCGTCTCTTTGTCTTGATGCGTCCGGCAACAGAAACAGGATATTCCGTTTCATTGAGCTCTTCCAATGTCTTTTCGCCATACAGCGCTTTGATCTCACCGGAAAGGTGAGTCCGGTCAAACCGGTGTCCGAACGGATCGATGCCCGCATTCTGCAGGTCTTCCATTTTCTTGCGGCGGGACAGTTCCTGATCGGACAGTTTTGCTTTTGTTTCAGCCATGATCATTTTCCTCCTAACAAAATAAAAGCTCTCCTCCATAGGGACGAGAGCTTGTTCGTGGTACCACCCTAATTCACAGCATTCGCTGCCTCATTCATGCCTGTATCGCTGGACTGCGGCGTTCTCGGGAGGCCTTGTCGAAATGCATTTCATTCACTTCCTTTCACCGGCCGGAAGCTCTCTCTCAATGTCCTGCAAGTCCATTCTCCGTCATTGTCAGCGGCTTAATTCTAGCATGTTTTCGAATCTTTGCAATGAGGAGTGACAATATAGGCAAATGCGTAACTTTTTAAGGATTGTGAATTCTGATAAAATTTAAACAAATCAGAAGCAGCATTTGCTTCTTTTAGTGTGCTGCAGATCACTGTTAATCGGAAGGAGAGTTTGTATGAAATTCAAAAGGTTTTTTCGTTTTATTCTCGCTTGTATGATCGCTTTGCTGTGCTTGCCGTTCAATGCAAATACAGTAAAAGCCGGACCGACCTATTACTACATTCATTTCCGGAATAAAGACGGATCACAGATCGCTAATCTCCCGGATAACATGAATGATATCCTGGCCGGAACGTCGTTCAAAGACGCATTCAAATACTATCAGTACAATTATCCGGAGCTGGAAGACACAGAGAATAAGATGACAGTGTGGACGTTGGACAAAGCCGGCAGTACACCGATCTTCCTGGAAGACAAGATCAACAGCAACGTTACGCTTTACCGGCAGACATACAAACCGGTCAATGAAGTGAATCTGACGTTCAAGCCGCCGGTGATAGGAGAATACGGCACCGTTACGCCGAATGTCAGTATCGTTGGACCGGCGAATTATACGATCACAAGCGTGGCTTTCCTCGAGAACCGGGACGATCAGGTCCCGTTTACCGGGAAGTTCCAGGAAGGAAAGATTTACTGGCTGGATGTCTCTGTAAGAGGGAAAAACGGATTTGCAATGAACGGGTTTACCCGGATACTGACGGTGCTCATCGACGGGGCAGAAGTATACTACGATATGAACTTTGGTCTTGGCGTCAATATCAAGTATCCGATCAGCCTGGACAATAATGTACAGGCGTTTATCCGCAGAATGTATGAGGAATGTCTCGACAGAAACCCAGACAGCATGGGCTTTAACTTCTGGTACGGAATGCTGAAAATATCGCAGGAGCCGGCTACTACGCTGGTCCACGGGTTCTTCAACAGTCCGGAATTCCTCGCTCATAATTACAAAGACGGCCCGTTCCTTGATAAGTGCTATAAAGCGCTGTTTGACCGTGCCGCTGATGCGCCGGGCAAAAAACTCTGGCTGGAGTATCTGGCAAACGGTGTTTCGCGGAATTACGTTCTGGCGGGATTCGTCGGCAGTAAGGAGTACATTGACCTGTGCAATAAGTTCGGCATCGTACCGGGTACCATCAAACTGACGGAACCGCGCGATCAGAACTACGGAATAACCAGTTTCGTGGCCCGCTGTTATACAAAAGCACTGGACAGATCGTTTGATGTTCCAGGCCTGAACAGCTGGTGCAAAACGATCCTGGCAGCTTCCAATAAAAAGGAGGAGGCGATCAAAACTGCATCCGACGGATTCTTCCACAGTGCGGAGTTCAAGAATCACAATTATTCCAACGAAGAATACCTGAAGCGTCTGTACCGGACATTCCTGAACCGGGAGCCGGATCCGGAGGGATTCAACGACTGGCTCAATTATTTGAAGAACGGAATGAGCCGCGATCAGGTTCTGTACGGCTTTGCGTACAGCACTGAGTTTGCCAAGATCATGGCGAAGTACGGACTGTAACAGTACGTCCAGAATAAGAAGTATATGAAGAAAAGAGCGGAACGAATCGCCAGGTCCGCCGCTGTGATCCTGGCGGTCATCTGCCTTCTGCTGCAGATGTCCGGAATTCATGCGGAGACGAAGTACACCCTGCATATCCTGGATACCAATGACGTAGAGGTGACCTCGTATTCGATCGAAAAGGGGTCCAGCCTGGAAAAGTATCTCCAGGCGCACCCGTCGGAATACGCAAATATGACATGGGGTGATACATCGCGTATCCCGCTTCTGTATTCCAATGCGGCATGTACCGTACGCTATGATCCCAATTCTGCTGTAACAAAAGACCTGATCCTGTACGTCAGTACGGTATGGTCAATAAATGATATCAATCTGCGGCTGATCTGGCCGAAAGCGGGGCAGAGTGCCGGCAACCCGGGCCTGTATCCGTCCGAGCATCATGCGGCCTATTATCCTTCCTCTTACAGGTGGCTGAAGACGGCAGACGCAAAAGTGCCGTATACGGGAGTATTCCAGCAGGGGGCGACGTATTATCTCGAAGCGTATCTATACCCGGTGGAACAGTACGGGTTCTATACGTTCGGGAATACGCTCAAAGCATATATCAACGGCGGGCAGGCCTCGTACACGGCAGAACCATTTCCTTCGAACGGCATCCGTATTGTCTATGCGGTGAAAATAGATGATCCGGTACAGGCATTTGTTCGCAGACTGTACAATATGTGTCTTTTCCGGGAACCGGAACCTGCCGGTTTTCAGTCCTGGAGCGGAAAACTGAAAAACAAAACCATTACAGCTGCGCAGACGGTATACGGCTTCTTCAACAGCAGTGAGTTCCTGAACAACGGTTTCTCGGAACGGGATTTCGTTGAGACCTGCTACGAAGTGCTTATGAACCGGGCATACGATCTGCCGGGACTGAATGACTGGCTGGACGCGCTCGACAACGGCGTTTCCCGCAACTTCGTCTTGCGCGGATTTGTCGGCAGTAATGAATTCAAAGCTCTGTGCGCCAAATACGGGATCGCGCAGGGAACGATCACACTGACGGAACCGCGTGATCAGAACTACGGAATAACAAGCTTCGTCGCCCGCTGTTATAAGAAGGCACTGGGCAGGTCGTTTGATGTTCCGGGGCTGAACACCTGGTGCAAAAAGATCCTTGCGGCTTCCAGCAAAAAGGCAGAAGCGATCAAAACCGCGTCCGACGGGTTCTTCCACAGTGCGGAATTCAAGAATCACAATTATTCCAATTCGGAATACCTGAAGCGTCTGTACCGGACATTCCTGAACCGGGAACCGGATCAGGAGGGATTTGCGGACTGGCTCAAACATATGCAGAACGGAATGAGCCGTGATCAGGTACTGTATGGCTTTGCCTACAGTCCGGAGTTCACGAAACTGATGGCATCCTATGGGATCAAATAATACACGGTAAACAAAAACGACAATGAGAAGGAGGGTCACATGAAGAAAATTCTCAAAAGTCTGCTTGCGCTCATGGTTTTCGCTGCCGGATTTCTGAATCCGCTCAAAGTGCGCGCCGCCCATTATTACTCTGTTTATATCAAGGATATGAGCGGATACCAGATCACGGCTTTCCAGGTCTATCAGGGAGACAGTCTGCTGGAAACGTTCCACCAGTATCCGCAGTATCTGGAGGAAATCAACCAGTACGACAGCGGCCGCATGCCGACATTCTACAAAAATACGTCTTATACGCCATATGATCCCAACGAGTCGGTATTTGAGAATAAAACGCTTTATATTACATATTCGTATGCGATCAATTCGATCAACCTCAAGCTGACCTGGCCGCTGGCCGGACAGACTGCTGTGTATCCGGATATTGCCATTATGGATCAGAATCCGAAGTACTGGATCTATACGATGCGCTGGCTGAAGACGTATGACGCGACGGTGCCGTATACAGGAAAGTTTGCGGAAAACCAGACCTACTGGGCGGAAATAAACATCTATCCGAATGAGATGTACGGCCTGAATTATTATAATGAAACGCTGAAAGTGTCGATCAACGGCTATGATGCATCCTATACGAAGAACACGGTGCCGGATGAAGGCATCAAGATTATTTTCAAAGTCAAGACCGATGATAAAGTAGAAGCCTTTGTCCGCCGTCTCTACATCCTGTGTCTCGGCCGTGAACCGGATCCGACCGGATATTCCGGCTGGTCCACAAGTCTGCGGAACCGGACATCCAAAGCTGCAGATATCGTCTACGGCATCTTCAACAGCAGCGAATTCAACAAGATCAGTTATTCGGACGCCGATTTCGTGGAGCTCTGCTACAACGCCATCATGGACCGTCCGTCGGATGCAGCAGGGAAAAAGACGTGGACGGATCTGCTGGCAACGGGCGTGTCCCGCAACTATATCCTGAAGATGTTCCTGGCAAGTCAGGAGTTTAAAGATCTGTGCAAGAAATACGGTATCGATCCGGGAACGATCAAACTGACCGAACCGCGTGATCAGAAGCCGGGGCTGACCGCATTCATTGCCCGCCTGTACACCAGGGCACTGGGCAGAGGGTTTGATGTGGCAGGCCTGAATTTCTGGTGTCAGCAGATCCTGACCGGGAAAATGACGCCGAAGGAAGCCGCAATGAGTTTCTTCCACAGCCAGGAATTCTACAGCAGGAAACTGAACAACAGCGACTTTGTGACGATCCTTTACCGGACGTTCATGGATCGTGAACCGGATCCTGCCGGGAAGGCATTCTGGGTGAATTATCTGAATAACGGTGCGTCCCGTGACTTTGTGATCAGCGGGTTTGCGGACAGTGCTGAGTTCAAAGCTCTGATGAAATCCTACGGTCTCTAGGGACAGGAACCGTCTTTCCTTAATTCAGAAGACAAAAAGAAAACCGTGTGCAGTCTGTTCAGCACACGGTTTTTCAACGCTCTCAGTATTTGTTCTGTTTGTCCTGAGCTTCCGGATCTCCGCGCAGGATCGTATTAACGATGATGCCGAGGATCAGAGCGCAGGCAACGGAAGTGATCGTGATCTTTCCGAATGTCAGCGACAGGCCGCCGATACCGGAGATCAGGATCGTGGAAACAACGAAGACGTTGCGGTTCATTTCAAAGTCAAGTCTCTGGATCATCTTGAGACCGGAGACAGCGATGAATCCATATAATGCCATACATACGCCGCCCATGACGCAGGCAGGGATGCTGGAGATGAAGGCAACGAACGGTGCCAGGAACGAGATGATGATGCACTCGATCGCAGCGGTGATGATCGTTGTGACAGATGCGTTCTTTGTGATGGCAACACAGGCAACGGATTCACCGTATGTCGTGTTGGCGCAGCCGCCGAAGAATGCGCCGACGATGGAACCGACACCGTCACCGAGCAGGGTGCGGTCGAGACCCGGATCATCCAGCAGATCGCGTTCGATGATCGTGGAGATGTTCTTGTGGTCGGCGATGTGTTCCGCGAAGACGACGAATGCGACCGGCAGATACGCAACAGCGATCGTTCCGATATAACCTGCATCGATGTCCGCAAGACCCTTGGCTGCGGTCAGGAATGTGAAGTCCGGAACAGAGAAGAAGGTAGATAATGTCACGCCGTTTTCAACAAGCTTCATGACCGGCGTGAAGTTGATGATCTGCATTGCGGCGTTGCCGGTGGAATTGCCGATCAGCGTGAGGACTGCGGCGACGATATAGCCGGTGACGATACCGAGAATGAACGGAATCAGTTTGGCGTTCTTCTTGCCGTATGTGCTGGCAAGCATTGTTGTGAACAGAGCGACGATACCGCACAGGATCGCCCACTGTGTCGGTTCACCGGTAGCGCTGGATGTCTGCAGATCGCCGACCGCGTTTCCGGCCAGAGAAAGACCGATGATCGCGACGGTCGGTCCGATGACGACCGGCGGCATCAGTCGGTTGACCCAGTGTACGCCGACTGCTTTGACTGTCAGAGCAAGAGCGACATAGACCAGACCGGCAAAGAGCGCGCCGAGGATCAGTCCGGCATAACCGGCCTGTACGGATACGGCACCCGCAAAGGCTGCGGACATTGAACCGATAAAGGCAAAAGAAGAACCCAGGAACACCGGGCTTTTGCGCTGTGTAAACATGACATAGACCAGTGTACCGACACCTGCACCGAACAGTGCTGCGGCTGAACTCATGCCGTTGCCGATGATCATCGGAACAGCGATCGTAGCAGCCATGATGGCCAGTACCTGCTGGAAGGCAAAGACGACAAGCTGATTGGTCTGCGGTCTGTCTTCCACATTGTAGACGAGTTTCATACGTACTACCCCCTTTTTTTCCCGATAAATAGTATCGTTTCAGCCGTCTTCGGTCAATATAAGATTTTTTATGTAAGCGTATACATGACGATATTTTTACGGGACTTCACAGTTTCTTTGCACAGATACCGGGAAAAGGGTATCCTTATAGCAGGAGTGAAAATATGAAACGAATCGTTGCGTCCGGCATTGCTCTGCTGCTGTTTCTGAAATGTCCTGTTCCGGTATACGGGGAGACCGAAAAACCCGGGGAAACAGAAGAAACAACGGAAACGGAAGAAGAAAATGCCGGAGAAAGTGAAATAACCAAAGAAAACGAAACGGAAAGGTATGACTACCACGGATCACTGAACGGGATCCTGAGCGCGGACGCTTCCCAGGTGTTTGTCGCCGGACAGAATATTTCGTCATCCACCAGCCCGCAGTGCATCCTTGCCGCGAGAAACGGCGGAATGCTTAATGCCGAAAGCATGAAGCTGCAGAAGTCTGGTGACGCAGAACGTGAAGACCGTGAGAAAGACTACGGCATCAACAGTATGATCGCGTCAGTGAATCCGAAGAGCCTCGTGCAGATCACGAAAACGGACATGAGCTCCATGGCGGCGGAATCGCCGGTGATCTTTGCGGCCGACGCGGGAACGGTATATGCTGCAGAAGTAAGCGTATCTTCCACCGGCATCGGTGCGGAAGGCCTGCGGACGGCATTCGGCGGCACGCTCTTCGGTGCCGGTCTCAAAGTGACGGCTGCCGGCAATGAAGCGGCGGCAGTTGTGATCGGGAAGGGCGGCGGTACCGTCAGCCTGGCAGACAGCGAACTGTATACACACGGAAGCGGGGCGCCGCTTCTGAAAGTCAGCGGTCTCATGGAACTGAAAGATGTGACCGGCACGGCCACCGGCAGTCCGATCGCTTCTCTGAAAGAGGGGAGCACGCTGCGCATGGATCATGTGCGCTTTGACAGCACATGGAAGAATACACCGGAATATACCGGTACTGCCCACGCTGTTGAGATCACCGGAACAGGCGGGGAGACGGCAGTCCTGCAGATCGTAAACAGTACGATCACTTCGTCGATCGATTCCGGCGCTGTGATCTCTGTCGTTGATACACCGGCGTCACTGATCCTTTCCGAAAGCGATATTTCCTACAACACGGCAGATGCGGCGCTGCTGAACATTGCCGGCGAAAACGCGGCGGTCAGTGTCACTGCTATAAGTGAAGCGATGCAGGGAACGATACGGGCATCTGACGGTGCTTCTCTTGATCTCTATCTGACCGACGGAACGGTATACGGCGGTGTGCCGGCAGCGGAAGCCGGTGAGAAGGAAGACAGTCTTCCGTACATTCGCGTGTACATGGATGCGTCTTCTGTCTGGATCATGAACAGGGACTGCGAAGTGAGCGACCTGTATCTGCAGGAAGGCGCGCGGATCACAGACGAAGAAGACCGTCTTGTCACGATCTATGCCGGCGGCAAGCGTGTCGTTTACGGAAACAGTGACTACACCCTGCATGTCAGCGGGACATTTGCTCGGGAAGCGGATTTTTCCAAAGCCGGAAAACTGTCTGCGTTCACTGCGGACCGTTCCCGTTTTGAAGAATCGGTACGGGAAAAGGAACAGGATGAGCCTGTACCGGTACCGCCGGAACCGGAAGAGGATCATACGGTATCCAACGGAAATGTTTCCGGCATGATCGCCGGAACATGCGTGATGATCCTTGCGGTCATCACGATGATCATACGCAGAAAATAGACGGTCCAGCCGTCTTTTTCTTTTGAAACGAACAGAAAAATGTGTTTCAATACGTGAGAAAAGAGGTTTTATGACAAAACATAAAGGTAATAAACTGGCAGACATGCCGGTTGGACCGCTGCTGATCTCCATGGCTCTGCCGATGATGCTGTCGTTCTTCATCCAGGCACTGTACAACATCATTGATTCCATGTTTGTGGCGCGGATCTCTGAGCATTCCCTGACAGCGGTATCGCTGGCGTTCCCGATGCAGCAGATCATGAATGCGATCGGCGTCGGCACCGGTGTCGGCATCAGTGCGTCGATCCCGCGGGCAATGGCGCAGAAAAAGACGGAAAAGGCTCATCATCTGGCGAATACCGGCATTTTCCTGTGTCTGTGCTATGCGGTCGTTTTCCTGCTGTGCGGTCTGTTCTTTGCACACCGTTTCTATGTGATGCAGACGGATGTTCCGGAGATCGTAAGCGGGGGAACGACGTATCTGTCGATCATATGGATCGTCAGTTCCGGCGCGTTCTTCGGCAATCTGTTTGAAAAGATGCTGACAGCGGGAGGATATGCCTCACTGGCAATGACCGCACAGGCTTCCGGTGCCATATTCAATATTATCTTTGATCCGCTTCTGATCTTTGGGATCGGACCGTTTCCGAAGATGGGCATCGCCGGTGCGGCGCTGGCAACGGTGCTGGGACAGGTACTGGCTGCGGTCATGGCGTTTCTGTTCAACCATAAATATAATCCGTCGATCACATTTGCCGTGAAAGACATCGTGCATCCGCGCCTGGAAGCGGTAAAAGAGATCTTCCGGATCGGCTTCCCGTCTATGATCACGATCGGGCTTTCCTCCATGAGTTCTTTCTGCATCAACCAGGTCCTGCTTGCCTACAGCACGACGGCGACAGCTGTGTACGGCATCTGGCTGAAGCTGCAGAATTTCTGCTTTATGCCGGCGTTCGGCATGAACAACGGCATGGTGCCGATCCTGGCGTACAACTACGGTGCGAAGCGTTACGACCGTGTACAGGGCACGCTGCGCTATTCGCTGACGGCGATCCTCTGCCTGATGGCTGTTCTGACTGTCATCTTTGAATGTGTCCCGAATGTTCTGCTGGATCTGTTCAGCGCTTCCGAAGGACTGCGTGCGGTCGGCGTGACGGCGCTGCGCTTTACCGTGCTTTCGCTTGTATTCGGCGGCGCGTGCATCATACTGACATCGTCCATGCAGGCGCTGAATCATGCGCGGTATACACTGGCGGTCAATGTTCTGCGCGGCTTTGTTCTGCCGGCGGGACTGTTCTGGCTGCTTTCCGCGATCACCGGGAAACTGGATCTTTTATGGGCTGCGGTTCCGTGTGCGGATCTTCTTGCGTGTATGACGGCTCTTTACTTCTACCGGAAAATGAAAGCGGATCTCAGTATGGACATTAACGAGTGATACGAGTATATAAATAATTATGAATGAGAGGATGCGTTCCATCATTGCGGTCACAGCGGCGGTGGTGTTCTGGGGTTCTTCGTTTATTGCAACGAAGATCGCCGGCGCCTGTTTTACGCCGCTTTTACTGTGCCTTGTCCGTTTTGCGGTTTCGTCGCTCCTGTTTGGCGTATTCTGCCTCGGCGGCTGGCGTCCCGCCCGTCCGAAACGCAGAGACGCATTCTATATTGCGGTCACTTCGCTGACCGGGATCACGGTGTACTATGCGCTGGAAACGATCGGCGTGCAGCTGACGACAGCAGGCAACGCCTCCCTGATCTCCGCTTCCTATCCGGCGATCACAGCGCTTGTAGGAATCCTGTTTTACCGGGAAAGGCCGTCCGGAAGAATCCTTGCCGGCATCCTGATCGCCATATGCGGTATCTTTCTGCTGAATGACTGGAGCAGCCTCGGCCTTTCGGAAGGCGGTGCCGGAAATATGATGCTGCTGGCGGACGGTTTTCTGTGGGCATATTACAACTATACGATGCAGAAGATCTCTTCCGACATGGACCCAATAAGCATCAGCTGCCGGCAGATCTGGATCGGTACCGCGGCTTTTGTGCCGCTGGTATGGCTGGAGAAGCCGGTATTCACCGGCGCGGATCTTTCCGCATGGCTGGCAGTGGCGTATCTTTCCGTCTGCTGCACTGTCGCGGCGCTGCTGCTGTATAACCGCGGGATCCGTCAGATTCCGGCTTCGCTTGCAGCATCCCTGATGAATCTCATCCCGGTCGTCGGCGTTCTGCTGTCCGTGCTGGTCCTGAGCGAACAGATCACGCTGAAACAGATGACCGGCGGTGCCGTCATCCTGCTCGGCGTCTGGATCAGCGCATCACGATCAAAGCGGAAACAGGCAGAAAATGATACAATGGATAACAGATAACCAATACAGGAAATTTGTATCTATGAATACAGGAGGGAGATTACAGTATGTTTGTACTTCCCGCATACAGCGCTCCTGATTTTATGCAGGAATGTTTTGTCAATGCCCCGGAGATCCGGACCGCGGTCTGTGAAGAGGACGGTCTGGCACCGGAGTACTTCCACAGCACGTCCATGTTTCCGGAGTATTTTCATCATGACGGAACGTGGGTCCTGGCAGAAGAAAGCCGCATGGACTGCTGTGTCATCTTCAATGGAAACAGCTTTGCCGTTACGGAGCCGCGCCGTCTGAAAAAAGGGGATATCGTCGTTCTCGGCCGCGAAGAAGACGGCAGTGAAGGTATTTACGTACATGCCGGCGGATTCCCGGAAAAAGAACGCAGCGGCGATGTGTTCGCATTCCGGCAGAGACGGAGCCGGGAGACCGCGTTTTCCCGCGACTATGACCGCTTTGTGGAACTGCTGCGCTATGAAAAAGACCACGGCAATATCGTATGGGTCATGGGGCCGGCCTGTTCCTTTGACTATGACAGCCGCCGCTCTTTCGCATGGCTGATCGAAAACGGCTATGTGAACGGTCTGCTCGCCGGCAATGCGCTGGCAACACATGATCTCGAGGCAGCCCATCTGCATACTGCTCTCGGACAGGATATCTATACCGGCATATCGGCGCCGCTCGGGCATTACAACCATCTGGATGTGATCAACCGGGTGCGGGCAAGCGGCTCTGTGCGTGACTTTGTCATCGATCATGATCTTCATGACGGCATTATGGCTTCGTGTGTGCGGCATGAGGTGCCGTTCGTACTGGCCGGGTCGATCCGTGACGACGGACCGCTTCCCGATGTCATAACGGATACCCGGAAAGCCCAGGACGCCATGCGTGACATCATCCGCAGAGCAACGACGGTCGTATGTCTTGCGACCCAGCTTCATACCATAGCATCCGGCAATATGACGCCGTCATTCCGTGTCGTAAACGGGATCGTCCGTCCGCTGTACATCTACTGTGTGGACATCTCCGAGTTTGTAACGAACAAGCTCCATGACCGCGGTACTCTGAGTGCCGTCTCCATTACTGCCAATGTCCAGGACTTTGCGGTGATCACCGCCAGGAACCTGGGAATGCAATAAGAGAAAAGGAAAGAAGGAAAAGAATATGCGAAAGAATTTCGGAAAGAAGACCATTATCACACCGCTGCCGGTCGTCATCCTCGGTACGTATGACGAAAACGGCGTGCCCAATGCCATGAACGCCGCCTGGGCAGGCCAGATCGACGCGCATCAGATCGTCGTCAGCCTGTCGAAGCACAAGACCACGGATAATCTGGAACGCTGCGGGGAATTCACCGTTTCCTTCGCCACCAGGAAAACTGCTGTTGAATCCGATTACTTCGGCATCGAGACCGGACGAAAGGTCAATAAGATCGAAAAGGCAGGCTTCCATGCCGAAGAGGGCGAATATGTAAACGCGCCGGTATTTGCGGAATACCCGCTCACGCTGGAATGCAGGGTTGTCGAACTGCGGCCGGATACAGAAGGCTATATCCTGATCGGAGAGACTGTGAACATGTCGGCGGACGAATCGATCCTGACGGACGGCAAAGTGGATCTGGGAAAAATGGAGCCGATCATGTTCGACTCTTCCATGAATAAATACCGGGTGATCGGTGAGATCGTCGGAGATGCCTTCAAAGACGGCATGAAGCTGAGGTAGACCATGGCCTGCACAACACTGCTAGTCGGCCGCAAGGCCAGTAATGACGGTTCTACCATCATTGCCCGGACAGACGACGGCTTCTTTGATGAAAAGAAACTGATCGTTGTTTCTCCGAAGAAACAGCCTGAAAAATACAAAAGCGTGATCTCTCATCTTGAGATTCAGCTGCCGGATGATCCGATGCGCTATACTGCGTCTCCCAGCATCAGTAAAAAGCACGGCATCTGGGCAGCCTGCGGGATCAATGAAGCAAATGTGGCAATGACCGCTACGGAAACGATCACCACCAATGCCCGCGTGCTCGGCGCCGATCCGTATGTCCGCTATAAGAAAGCGGAAAAGCGCGGGGAAAAGGACATCCCCGGCGGTCTTGGCGAAGAGGATTATGTCGTTATCGTCCTTCCGTATATCCGCTCTGCGAGGGAAGGCGTCGAACGCCTCGGCGCACTGCTGGAACAGTACGGCACCTATGAGCCCAACGGCATCGCATTCAGCGATGAAAAAGAGATCTGGTGGCTCGAGACGATCGGCGGCCATCACTGGATCGCCCGCCGTGTCAGGGACGACGAATATGTCGTCATGCCGAACCAGTTCGGACTGGACCGCTTTGATCTCGATGACGCATTCGGAAAACAGAAAGAGAACATGTGCTCGAAAGACCTGCGGGAGTTCATTGCGGACAACTATCTGGACCTTAATACCGACGGCGTGATGAATCCGCGCAGTATCTTCGGTTCCCGCAGTGACGCCGACCATGTCTACAATACGCCGCGGGCATGGTATATGCTGCGCCGGTTCAATCCGAAGACATACAGATGGGACGGTGAGAACGCGGATTATACACCGGAAAGCGATGACCTGCCGTGGTCACTCGTACCGGAGAAAAAGATCACGATCGAGGATGTGAAATACATTCTGTCATCGTACTATCAGGGCACGCCGTACAATCCGTATGCCAAAGCCGACAATCCGAAGAAGGGCATCTACCGTCCGATCGGCATCAGCCGTACCGGCGTTACCGGCATCCTGCAGATCCGGAACGGTGTTCCGAAACCGCTGCAGGGCATCGAATGGATCTGCTTCGGCTCCAATGCATTCAACGCAGCGCTTCCTGTCTATGCCCAGACCGATGTCATGCCGAAGTATCTCAGTGATGTCACACTGGATGTATCTACAGAAAACTTCTACTGGGGAAGCCGTCTGCTCGGCGCACTTGCCGATCCGCACTACGGCGCATCCATCCAGCAGATCGAGCGCTACCAGGGAGCTGTCGCAGCCCGCGGCCGCGCCATCCTGAACGAATACGACCGGAAAATGACCGAAGCGAAGGATTATTCACTGATCGCTGAAGCAAACGAAAAACTTGCCGCAATGGCAAAAGAAGAAACGACAAAAGCGCTGAACGCTGTCCTCCGTACAGCCAGTGTGGAAATGAAAAACGGCTACTCAAGAGCAGATAACTGACAGGGGAGAATACCATGAGTGTAATGAGTGATATGGTCCGGAAAATGTTCGGCGAAGGCGATCAGAAGCGGGATGCCGGACTGAAAACACCGGAAGATATACAGCGATTTGACAACATATCCTACGGTACGGACGATGCGAAGCTGCAGATGCTGGATGTGTACCGGCCGAAGAACGCGGCTGGAAAACTGCCGGTCATCGTCAGCGTGCACGGCGGCGGCTGGGTGTACGGCGACAAGGATGTCTACCAGTGGTACTGCATGTCTCTGGCACAGCGCGGTTTCGCCGTCGTGAACTATTCTTACCGGCTCGCCCCGGAATACACGTATCCGGCATCGTTCGAAGATACGTCCGCGGTATGTTCGTGGATCATTGCGAACGCGGAGACCTACGGCTTCGATACCGGTCATATATTCGGTGTCGGCGACAGTGCCGGCGCCCATATGCTGAGTCTGTTCAGCTGCGCGCTGACCAATCCTGCCTACGCGGAGGAAGCAGGCTATGCGCTGCCGGAACATTTCGCATTCAAAGCGATCGCGCTGAACTGCGGTGCCTACAAAATGTGGCCGAAAGATGATCCGGCTGACATGACATCGACACTGATGAAAGACTTCCTGCCGGAAGGCGGTACAGAAGCGGAGTTCCGCCGCATCAGCTGCGTCAATTTCATCACGCCGGATTTCCCGCCGGTGTTCTTCATGACCTGTCCCGGTGATTTCCTCAAAGAGCAGACGCAGTACATCATCCCGGTGCTGGAAGAAAATGATGTGGAGTTCGTATACCGCCGCTACGGCAATGCGAAGAACCCGCTTGCCCATGTCTTCCACTGCAATGTCCGTCTTCCCGAAGGACAGCAGTGCAACGACGAGGAATGCGATTTCTTCCGGAAATACCTGTAAAAGAAAAGATCCGAACTTTGTAAGTCCGGATTTTTTTCTGCCTGCTCAGCGGCCGTAGATCTGATTGATATAGCCGACCAGTGCCTGGGTGATCCAGTAGAGTTCGGAACTGGCATGGCCGTTGTTCATGGAAACACAGAAGGATGCGTCCTCCGTGAATCCGACGATATACGTATGCACACGGTCGTTAGCGCATTCGGCTGTACCGCTCTTTGCGTATACCATGCCGTATGTGCCTTCGTACAGACCGTAGTTTTCCGCCGCCTGGTGCATGAGTTCCTTCAGCCGGGCATCGACGGAAGAAGAGATGCATCTGCCTATACGGCTGTTGATATGACGGTACAGAGGCATATTGCCGCTGTTGATGGATTTTACGACATACGGATGCATCATGACGCCGTCGTTTGCGACTGCCTGGGCGATCAGTGCCAGGTGCACCGGTGTGATCTCCGTGTTTCCCTGACCGAATGCCGTCTGGGCAATAGTGACCGGCTGACCGTCGCCGAGGTCCGTTTTTGAATGCAGCGTGCACAGGAAGGGGATCTCGATGTCGGTGCCGATGCGGAATGCCTTCGCTGTCTTCAGCAGGCGTTCCTGGCCGATGCGGATGCCGAGGTCGGCAAAGTAGCAGTTGACTGAGTTTTTGAACGCGGTATCCAGATCGATCTCACCGAAGACGCCGTCGTTCCAGTTGGTGATCATCCAGTCGCTTCCTTCCGGCGTATATGTGCCGGCGTCATTGAACAGGAAGAATTCGTCGGGCAGGTTCTCCTGCTGGGCTTTTTCAATGGCCGCCGCCGCTGTCAGGATCTTGAATGTGGATCCCGGCGGATCGTTTTCGTACGTGCCGCGGCGGAACTGGGCGCCCGGGACATCACTGGCAAGGAAACTTTCCAGATCATTGACGTCATAGGAGATCGTACTGCGGGATGTCAGACAGCGGATCGCACCGGTCTTGTTGTCGATCACGGTGATACTGCCTTCCTGACCGGCAAGCAGACTGGTGTACGCGTAGTTCTGCAGGCCTTTGTCAATGGTCAGGCTGACTGTCGCGCCTTTGTTGTCATCGTCCAGATAGAACAGCAGGCGGTCGGCAAGCGAGCCGCGCAGTCCGTACGTGTTCTCACGTCCGTTGGCTACTGTGTAATAGCCGAGCAGATAGGAGAAGCTGTAGCATTCCGGTTCATATGCATAGGCAGTATGGGAATTGCCGTAGCCGCTCATGATGACCGCGCCGTCGCAGTCCAGGATATCGCCTTCAAAAGCATATCCTTTTACTTCGTCATAGGTGATGGTGTTCTTCGTCCCTCTTGCCGAAGATGAAACGGCAGGGGAGATAATGTACTTCCAGCCGAAGCCGCATGTGAACAGCAGACACATTGCCATGGCGGCAAGCTCCGCGATCCGGATACGGCTTTTAGCCAGCGAGTTGTTGTCCCGGCGGTTCGTCATGGACATCGCCTCCTTCCTCTACGACCGGATTCTTATGCATGGAAAGCTGCAGAAGCAGTCCGCTGAATGCGAATACGATCGACTGGTAGGTGTTTCCGCGCGACAGGAACGGGATCGGCAGGCCGGCAAACGGGATCACGTTGCACGAACCGAGGATCACCATCATTGCCTGCAGGAAGATCACGACCGTGATGCCGTAGACAACGAGGGAATCCTGCCGCTCAAAGCGGAGCAGCGAACGGGACAGTTCGCTTCCCGAAAGCAGTATGCGCAGAAACTGCAGAATCAGATAGAAGCCGAGGATAAATCCGAAATTGGATACAAAGGCAACATATGCCATATCCGATTCGGCGATCGGCAGGGCATTAAAGTTCACGGTGTTTCCGAACAGTCCGCTCATCCACAGCGCTTTCTTCGCCTGTAAGAGCTGGTATCCCGCACCATAGGGATCCATATTGATATTTGCCGTAATGGAGAAGCGCGTATAGATCTTCTTGATATACGGCCATATCATTGCCTGCAGTGAATTCAGCGTGCCGGCGTTGTATGCCGGCAGCATCCATTTGTACAGGACAAAGGCGGAACCGACTGCCAGTACACTGGCTCCCAGAATTGCAAGTATGTAGATCCGCTTTGTCTTATTGTGATCCATGAAGATCAGCAGAATGGACAGATGCAGGAAATACAGAATGAAGAACGAACCGATCTCTTTGATCCACAGGGAACCGAGCAGGTTCACGAAGAAGAACAGGGAAGAGATCTTCAGAATGCCGGCGTCGGTATATTCGTGCTTCGAAGAGAACAGCGCGGCATAGAACAGGACGGCGCAGATCTTGGTCAGATCCGTAAGCTGCACGGTATATCCCGCGATCCGGATCCATGCGGTCGTGCCGTAGCCGTTGGGATCAACGCCGTATACTGCCAGCACGATGTAGACCGCTGCCGAAGCAGCCAGCGTCAGCCATACCATGAACGGGTGATTCAGCAGTTTCTTCAGCAGGTTGTAGAAGACCAGGAAGAAGAACAGGAATACAAAGCTGATGCCGTACTTGACCAGCGAGAACGTTGTCGGCGGATGGTAAACGCTGTCCACCAGGATCTGCAGGGCAATGCCGGAAGCGGAAAGCTTGGTTATGGCGCCGAACAGCTTCATGTCCGCGTCCCGGTTATACAGATACGTGCCGAAGACTGCAGTGATCAGCAGCATCGGGATGAGCGCATACACATATGTAAGAGCCAGGGAAGGTTCTTTTAAGAACAGGATCCCGGCGTACAGTACCTCCAGAAGGATCGAAGTGACGACATAACGGTCACTGTGATCCACTGCTTCGGCAGCTTCTGCAGATTCGAATTCGTCCGTTTTGCTTTTAAAAAACAGCATATCGTCTTTCCTCCTTATCTATGAAAGAATACGCATATCCGGACGGAAATGCAAATTCGGGGGTATAAATTCATGACAGATTACCTTTTTGCGATTCTTTTCTTTTTGTCCGGAATGCATAATAATGTATCTATGAAAAGACAGTCGCTCAAGGCGGTATTCGCAGATATCGACGGGACCCTGTATTCGCACGTGACGGACTCCGTTCCCGGATCGGCTGTGAAAGCACTGCGGATGCTGAAGGAAGCGGGCGTGCGCGTATTTGCGTGCACCGGCAGATGTATGGCGGAGATCCGGGATATGAACATGCGCTCAGTGGAACTGGACGGCTGGCTGACGATGAACGGCGCGTACAGTTTCGCCGAAGACGGCTTCGTTTACCGGTGTGCTCTGGACCCGGAAGATGTGCGGACGTTTGTGACCGCGTGCCGGGAATATGACTATCCGTGCATGTTTCTGGAAGCGGACAGGATGTATATCAGCCGGTATGATGACGAGGTGCAGAGAATGCAGGATGCCATCCATACGCCGATGCCGGAGATCTGCGATCCCCGGCGGGCTCTGGAACATCCGGTATACATGGTCATTCCGTACGCGGAAGAAGAAACGTGGCAGAAAACAGCGGAAAAGCTGAAGCATGTCAAATATACGCGCTGGAATCAACTGGCGGTCGATGTGTTCCACGAATCCTGCGACAAGGCCAGGGCGGTGGAAGAAGCGTGCCGGTATTACGGCTGGACGAAAGAAGAGACTGCCGGGATCGGCGACGGACCCAATGATCTGTCCCTGCTGGCGGCGTGCGGCTGTTCGATCGCCATGGGAAATGCGTGTGAGGAAGTAAAACAGGCCGCGGACTTTGTCAGCGATGACATTGAGAACGACGGCTTCTATAAAGCAGTGTGCCGGCTTCTGGACCGGCGGGAGAAAGTATGAAAGAAGTATTCGGAAAGACGGAAGAGGGCAGGACGATCTGGCTCTGGACTATTGAGAACGAAAATCTGATCATGAAAGTGACGAACTTCGGTGCGGCGCTTGTTTCCTTCATCGACAGGAAGACCGGCATCGACGTTGTGAAGGGATATAAGACCGGCGAGGAATATGTAAAAGCCAATGCCTATCTCGGCGCTTCGGTCGGTCGTACCGCCAACCGGATCAAAAACGGCCGCTTTACGCTGGACGGAAAGACCTATCAACTGCCGATCAATAACGGTCCCAACTGCAACCACGGCGGCCTGAAAGGTTTCTCCTATGTCCTCTGGGATACGGAAGTATCCGCTTCTGCCGTAATATTCACAAGACGGTTCGAAGACGGGGAAGAGGGCTTCCCGGGAGCGATGAACGCTTCCATAACCTATGCCCTGGACGGCAACGGCATCACCATTACCGCCGAAGCGGAAAGCGACGCGCGCACATTGTTCGCCTATACCAACCATGCGTATTTCAACGCCGACAACAGTACCTCGGTGCTGAACCAGCAGCTGTGCGTACGCAGCGATGTATATTCGCCGCAGGACGATACCAACGTCACCCTGTGCGAAAACGTGCCGGTGGAAGGCACACCGTTTGACTTCCGTACGCCGCATCTGATCGGCGAACGCATCGATGAAGCAGATCCGCAGCTTCTTGTCGCAAGAGGCTACGACCACTGGTATCCCATCGGCGGCAGCGGCATGCGCGAGATGGCAGTGCTTTCCGGCAGTAAGCTGGAACTGATCGTTTCTTCCGATATGCCGGGCATCCACGTATATACATCCAACTGGTTCACGGATGAGACCGGCAAATACGGCGAGACGCTCGTACCGCGCAGTGCCGTGGCGCTTGAGGCAAGCTTCCGCCCCAACGCTGTAAACTATCCGGAAGAAACGAAAAAGCCGATCATAGAACCGGACGAGAACTATGCCTATCATATCCGCTTCCGGCTCCGCCCGCGGGAAAGAAGCCAGGGCTGATCTTTGAACAGGAGGAAAATGGATGGTGTCAGAAAGACAAGCATTCATTTTTTTGTTCTCATTCAGTGCCGATATGATATAATTCCCACATTGTTAGAGGAGGATGTGCTATGGGTGGCTTCTTCAGCGCAGCATTGAAGGAAGACTGTGTCTTCGACCTGTTCTACGGAACAGACTACCATTCCCATCTCGGAACGCGCCGTGCCGGACTTGCCGTATTCGGCAAAGACGGTTTCAACCGGGCGATCCACAACATCGAGAACTCACCGTTCCGGACCAAGTTTTCGATGGAAGTCACAGAGATGGAAGGAAATATGGGAATCGGATGTATCTCAGACTATGATCCGCAGCCGCTTCTCGTGCGCTCCCATCACGGTACCTACGCAATCGCAACGATCGGAAAGATCAACAACACCGACCGGATCCTGAATGAACTGTTTGACCGCAAACAGACGCACTTCCTGGAAATGAGCGGCGGTGAGATCAATAAGACGGAACTGGTGGCGGCTCTGATCAACCAGAGAGATCATCTGGTGGAAGGCATCCAGTATGCGCAGCGGATGATCGAAGGATCCATGTCGATCATGCTGCTGACGGCGAAAGGGATCTACTGTGCCCGTGACCGCGTCGGCCGCACCCCGATCCTGATCGGCCGAAAGCCGGAAGGCTTCTGCGCCTCGTTTGAATCCTTTGCGTACCTGAAGCTCGGCTACCAGGATTATATGGAACTTGGTCCGGGCGAGATCATTGTCATGACACCGGACGGCGTGCAGCAGCTCGCTTCTCCGGGCAAGCACCTGAGGATCTGCACCTTCCTCTGGACCTATTACGGATATCCGCCGAGCCACTATGAAGGCACGACGGTGGAAGATATGCGCTACAAATGCGGACAGTACATGGCTGAGCGCGACGGACTGACGCGTGATGACGTGGATACCGTTGCCGGCGTACCGGATTCCGGTATCGCCCATGCGATCGGTTATTCCAACGAATCCGGTATTCCGTTCTCCCGTCCGTTTATCAAATACACGCCGACCTGGCCGCGTTCCTTCATGCCGACCATGCAGTCCAAGCGTGACCTGATCGCGAAGATGAAGCTGATCCCGGTCAATGAACTGATCGACGGCAAGAAACTGCTGCTGATCGACGACTCCATCGTCCGCGGCACACAGCTGCGTGAGACCACCGAGTTCCTGTACGAATCCGGTGCGAAGGAAGTCCATGTGCGTCCGGCATGTCCGCCGATCATGTTTGGCTGTAAGTTCATCAACTTCTCCCGTGCGACTTCGGACATGGAACTGATCGCCCGCCGCATTATCGCCGAAGAAGAGGGTGAGAACGTCGACCGCGTCATTCTGGATGACTACGCGAATCCCGATTCCCAGCGGTATGCCGCAATGCTCGAAAATATGCGTCAGAAGATGAACTTTACGACACTCAGCTTCACCCGTCTCGATGACATGGTAAAAGCGACCGGCCATCCGGTGGATCATCTCTGCACCTACTGCTGGACCGGCAAAGAATAAGGAGTATACAAATATGATCAAAGTATACGGAAGTCCGCTCTGTCCGGACTGCGTGGCATGCAAAGAAGGCTTCGACGCCGAAGGCACTGCCTACGAATTCATCGATATCACCGGTTCCATGGCAAATCTTAAGGAATTCCTGAAACTGCGCGATACGAATGCTTTATATGATTCCGTAAAAGAAGCAGGCGGCGTCGGTATTCCCACGCTGATCCTGGAAGACGGAACGATCACGCTGGATTACGAATCCCAGTTTAAAGAAGAACACAGGACACCGGCTGCGGGGACGGCTTGCCGTCTCGACGGAACAGGGTGCTGAGACCGGAGAGATCCGGTCTTTTTCTTATGCCGGCCTGTTTTCGTTGCCCCAGTCGCACAGTTTGTCCAGTACGCTCATCAGCGACTTTCCCCGCTCTGTCAGCGTATATTCCACTTTGGGCGGGATCTGCGGATAGACCGTCCGTACGATCAGACCGTCCCGTTCCAGTTCTTTCAGATTCTGGCTGAGAGTCTTGTCCGCAACGTTTTTCAGATATCTCTGCATCTCATTGAAACGCACCGGTTCATACTCCATCAGACAGTACAGGATGACCGGTTTGTATTTTCCGGCGATCAGGGAAAGGGTATAGCTGTATCCGGTCGAAGTGAAATCCGCGGTCTCAATGTCTTTCTTTGTCATATGCTTGGTAAGTACCTGACAATAATGTAGGTACTTGTCGAATCAACTACATAAATGATATTTTTCGGTTAACAGATATGCAAGGGAATCTTTCCCGGAAAGGAAATATATGAAAAAGAATATCGGTGTAGTTGCGGCAGTATATCCGATGCCGGTGCTCATGGTGGCGGCATATGATGAAAATGAAAAAGTGAATGTCATGAATGTTGCCTGGGGACAGATCTGTGATGATGACAAGATCATTCTCTTTATCGGCGAAGGAAAGAAGACATGGCTCAATATCCTCGCTTCCAAGGCGTTCACTGTAGCGCTGGCAGACGAAGCGCATATGGACGCGGCAGACTTCTTCGGCATCGCTTCCGGAAACCGGATCGATGATAAATTCGAGCGTACCGGCTATCATGCCGTGAAGAGCGACATGGTCAACGCCCCGGTGATCGAGGAATTCCCGGTCGTTATGGAATGCGAGCTGCTTGAGCATCTGAAGGATGAATATGTATCCGGCATCGTCGGGCGGATCGTCAATGTGAAGGCGGAGGAAAGCGTTCTTGACGAGAGAGGGAAAGTCGATCCCGCCAGACTGCATGCCCTGATGTTTGACCAGTTCCGCAGCGGGTACTACACAGCGGGAGAGAAAGTCGGCCAGGCATGGAACGCCGGCAAAGATCTCATGAAAAAGCAGTGATCGTTTCGTCGGTCACGGCAACAGATAACCTGTCAGAGCAGCTGCCTCTGATAGGTTTTTTACAGAACGAAAAAAAGGAAGAGCGGTGAGATGCTCTTCCTGATTTTGTTCGCCTGTATACCGCCGGCCGCAATCCGGACCGTTTCCCCGGACACAGTATTCTGCTGAGACGATTCTTGCCGTCCTTATTGCAAATCCTGCCTGTTTATCTCCGGATCGAATCATCCATCCGGGCGTTTACGTATACCATATCGCGAATCGGGCTTTCGCCCAGTGTCATTGCGGGAGTCGGACCCGCTGTACCGTTATGACTTGTACGTATCACTGTACAAGAAAGTACTATATCACTATTTTCTGAAAATGCAATACTTTTTTACATTTTTTTTGGATGACCGCTCTGTGCTGCGAAAATGTTCTTATCCGCGTTCGAGAACGGTAATGCTTTCCACATGCGGCGTCATGGGGAAGAGGTCATACGGGATCACAGTGCGCACCTGGTAATGATGCTTCAGTTCTTTCAGATTCTTTCCGAGAGTCGCCGGGTTGCAGGAGATGTAGATAATCTTCTTCGGCTGTATTGAGGCGATGGCTTCCAGCATTGCGTCGTCCATGCCGGAGCGCGGCGGATCGACCAGGAGTGCGTCGATCGTCTCGTTCAGAGAGATGCGCTTCAGACCGTCGGCGGCGTCCATGGACAGCCAGCGGATATTTGTGATGCCGTTTGCTTCGGCGATCCTTTTCGCGTCGGTGACCGCGGAGGGGACAGATTCGATTCCCCAGATCTGCTTTGCCTTGTCTTTTGCCATCATGGACATCAGACCGATCCCGGCGTAGGCCTCCACCAGCGTATCGCACTTATCGATCTTACTGACGGCCATGGCGTAGAGCTCCATTGCGGCTCTGCGGTTGAGCTGGAAGAACGCTTCCGGTGAAAGGGTGAGCGACAGACCGCTCTGTTCAAACGCAAGCACCGGTTCGCCGGCCAGGCATCTGCACGCCGTGCCGAAGATGCCGAGGGCGCTGCGGTCGGTATTGACCGACTGCATGACCGATACGACCGACGGGATCCGGGTAAGATCCTGTACGAGCGAATCGCTCAGGCGGTCACGTCCGGTCACAAGCGTGACCTGTGACTTTCCGTCGACGGAGCGGATGACCAGGAAGCGCATGCCGGTCTCCTTACTGCGGTCATAGGCGGTGCAGCCGTGTTCGTTGAGCACATCCAGTACACGCTTTTTCGTTTCCTCGACCAGCGGATCGTGGATCCGGCAGTCATGGACCGTCTGGAAGCGGTTGGAACCGGGCTGATACATGCCTCCCACCAGTTTTCCGTCGGAGGTGCCGAGCGGGATCTTGCACTGGTTCCGGTAACCGAGCCAGTCCGGAGACGGATGGATGTCGCGGATCAGTGTGCGCTTGACGTTGCCGTATTTGAACAGCGCTTCTTCGAGCAGACGCTTTTTCCATACCAGCTGTTCGTGGTAGTCCATGTGCATGAGTGCGCAGCCGCCGCAGTACTGCTGTACGCCGCAGGAACTTTTGCGCCTGGACTTCGCCTGTTTCAGTATCTTTTCACATTCCGCCTTATAGTAGGAGGGGCGGCGCTCCGTAATGCGGACTTCTGCAGTCTCGCCGGGCAGTACGCCGGGGCAGAAGACCGGCTTATGATCGACATATCCGATGCCTTCCCCGTTGATGCCGAGTTTTACAAATTCAACTTTCATAATTCATCACCACAGCATTCCCAGGCTGGAATCTGTCACAAGTGTGTTCAGGGAGTAGATGAAGTACAGATCTGCCTGCGGATCTTCTTCCAGAAGGGAAGATACCGCTCCCTGATAATACCGCAGGTCCACCAGGCGTATCGTGCTGTATTCAGCAGCCAGATACGGCATGAGGATGTGCGAGTAGGAATCTTTGACGATCACGGCAGACCGGCCGGTCCCGCAGTCCGTATGGATCTCGGTAAACGCGTGGTTGCCGTCAATGTAGTAGGTGTATTTGTCTTTGGTCTTCAGCCGCTCCTCATTGTAGAGGGAATACATGACCGAACCGTCTTCGAATACGAGCGCGGCGTTGAACGGCTGTTCGCAGTCGATCCTCTCGAGTGCTTCGCCCCGTGACCAGAAAGCGCCGGAGCGGGAGAACATCGTGCCGCGGAATTCGGCAGTCACCGGCGTCATCATGAAGCGCTTCGGCTCTGTGGCCAGCACCTGAGCGCAGATCGCCTTGTAGCCCTGGTATGCGCCGGACGCGTTCCAGTGGTGGTCGGTGCGGAAGTAGTAGTGGGGATCGTTCAGCATCTCTCTGAGATCGATCACATTCTGTCCCTGCACGGTGTCTGCGACAACATCCAGCAGGATGTTCTCATCGATATTCCAGGCGCCGAAAGGCAGGGCTTTCTCTGCTCCGAAACAGGCATCGGGAATGATCAGGATGTTTCCGGTCCTTCCGGTATCCGTACAGAACTCTTCGATATACTCGATATTATTCTGGAAGCGGTCCGGATCATAGGAAGCGAACTGCTGGATGAGCCGGCTTCCTTTTGCAAAGTAGACGTTGTTGTTTTCGATGGCGCCCAGTGTTTTGCGGGTGAGCGCCTTCGCTTCGATCCAGCCGTCGCGGCCGACGAAGTGATCGCTGAACCAGGACTCAAACTGGGTATCGAAGTCGCCGCCGAATATATTCGCGGCGCTCAGGGAAGGAAACGGCGCCAGAGACCGGTTCTCGTTCTCTGAGAAATCCTTCTTTTCCGCAAAGATGTTTCCTGCTGTGAAGGCAAACAGGAAGACCAGGAAGATCCCGATCGTTATCAGTTCCGGTAATCGTTTCTTCATACGGTCTCCTAGAAGCGGAAATACAGGAACGGGTTGTAGGAGGCATCCACGATGAATGCCGTGCATACAAGCAGTCC
Organism: Solobacterium sp.; assembly: GCA_017510405.1. Classification (GTDB taxonomy): domain Bacteria; phylum Bacillota_I; class Bacilli_A; order Erysipelotrichales; family Erysipelotrichaceae; genus Bulleidia. The sequence continues at coordinate 7,011 of JAFWNG010000044.1, read as the reverse complement.
TATAAGGATCAGTGCGGGATAGAACGGACGCAGCTTCTCACGTGAGAAGAGACTGTCTGCCTTCTTTACGACCGGTGTGCAGGCAATGGCGCACACGATCAGAAGCACGATGTTATTGCGCAGGTAGAACAGAGTCGCTGAGTTGGCAAAGGCGGACGCATTGCCGAACAGCATGGTTACATAATGCAGGGCGACGGACAGATCCGTATGGGCGAATACCACCCACGCCAGCATTACCACGAACATCGTATAGACATGCCGGATCCACTTCGGCACTTTCTTCAGCACATCCAGCAGGAACAGCTTCTCGATGAGAAGCACGATGCCGTAGAATACGCCCCACAGGACAAAGTTCCAGGACGCGCCGTGCCAGAAGCCAGTGAGCAGCCATACGATCATGATATTGAGCATCTGCCGCGGAAGACCTTTCCGGTTTCCTCCGAGCGGAATATAGACGTAGTCGCGGAACCAGAAGGACAGGGACATGTGCCACCGCCGCCAGAACTCCGTGATCGAAGCGGAGATATACGGATAGTTGAAGTTCTCCAGGAATTCAAAGCCGAACATCCGGCCGAGGCCGATCGCCATGTCGGAATAGCCGCTGAAGTCGAAGTAGATCTGGAATGTGAAGCACAGGATGCCGATCCATGCCGTTAATACGCTCGTTTCGGAAGCGGGCAGGGCATTGATGCTCTCCCAAATCTGCCCGGCACTGTTGGCCAGCAGGACCTTCTTGGCCAGACCTGCCGTGAAGCGCAGCACGCCGGCATAGAACTGATCGATATTCTCTTTCCGCTCTTCCAGCATCTTCGCAATGTCCCGGTAGCGCACGATCGGTCCGGCGATCAGCTGCGGGAACATCGTGACATACGAACCGAAGCTGATATACGACTTCTGCGGATCGGTATCGTGCCGGTACAGATCGATCGGATACGACATCGTCTGGAACGTATAGAAGCTGATGCCGATCGGCAGACCGAGGTGCAGGGGCTTCAGGAACTTCAGACCCAGCGCGTTCAGGTTGCCGGCCAGGAAATCCCAGTATTTGAAGAATCCCAGCAGAAGAAGATTCAACGCGATGCACGCAATGAGATACTTCCGGGCTTTTTCCCGGTCGCTGTCCCGGTATTTTCCAATCTCTCTGCCGAAGAAATAATTGAATGTGATGGAGGCGATCATCAACAGTACATATACCGGTTCTCCCCAGCCGTAGAAAAACAGGCTGACGAGAAGCAGCACCAGATTGCGGAACCGCCGCGGAACAGCGTAATACACAAGCAGCACCGCCGGCAGATAGGCAAACAAAAATGTAAGACTGCTGAATACCATCCTAGCCTCCTGAACAATCAGTCTTTATCATAGCAGATTCCCGGCGGAAGTGCGGAATGGAAAGCATTAATGAACGATGAAACAAAAAAATAAGGAATTTACATCTATTTGCACGGAATGTTTCACAGAAGGATTATTGCATTAAGTTTCCGCAAATTTTAAAATAAAAATGACGGTTATTTACCGAAGGAGGGTATATGAAGAAAATCGTTAAAACACTTCTCGCAGGTACGATGGCATTCGGACTTGTAGCATGCAGCGGCGGCGGTTCCGCAGCTGGCAGCGGTTCCTCTGCAGCACCGGCAGGCGATTCCGGTTACAAGATCGCTGTTGTTACTGACGTAGGTCAGCTGATGGACAAGGGCTTCAACCAGGGAACATACGAAGGCGCTCAGGCATATGCTGAAGCAAACAAAATCCCGATGAAGTACTACCAGCCGGCAAACGGCTCTGACGCTACAGACAACGACCGTATCGATGCAATGAAGCAGGCAATCGAAAACGGTGCCGAAGTCATCGTTACTCCTGGTTTCTTACAGGCTACTGCGATCGAAGCAGTCGCTAAAGAGAACCCGGATGTCAAGTTCGTCTTCGTTGACGGCTGGGCAATGGGCATCAAGAACGTTACAGCAATCGTTTACAAAGAGCAGGAATCCGGCTACTTCGCAGGTTATGCGGCAGTTAAAGAAGGATACACAAAGCTCGGTTTCACAGGCGGCGGCGGCGGAGCCAACCCGGCTGTTAACCGTTATGGCTACGGCTTCGTTCAGGGCGCTTCTGCAGCAGCTGAAGAAGAAGGCGTTGATGTAACGATCAAGTATTCCTACAAGTATGGTGAAACATTCAGTGCTTCCACAGAACTTCAGACACAGATCGCCGGCTGGTATGCAAACGGAACAGAAGTCGTATTCGCATGCGGCGGTTCCATGTTCCAGTCTGTATTATCTGCAGCTGCTGAATATGAAGATGCAAAGATCATCGGTGTCGACGTTGACCAGAGCGGTGAATCCTCCAAGGTCATCACATCTGCTATGAAGGGTCTGTCCGCTTCTGTTGAGCAGGTTCTCGGTCAGATCTATGACGGCAAGTGGGATGCTGAACTGTCCGATGTAGCTCAGAACCTCGGTGCTTCCGACAACGGTACAGGCTTACCGACTGACACATGGTCCATGACAAAGTTCAGTGTTGATGATTATAATGCACTGTTCGAGAAGGTCGCAAACGGCACACTCACACCGAGCGCTGACGTACCGGCTGACGCAAACAACGGCGACTGGCTCAAGGGCATCGCTCACGTGACTGTTGAATTCGAATAATTCACAAACCAAATAACTGTAGGAATGACGGGAGACCGTCATTCCTATGGTATTAAGGACTTCACGTCCTTATTTTTATAAGACAAGTGCTATTGTTTATAAAAATAAGGAAGGTGGAAGGAAAGGAGTAGGCCATATGGACAATTTAGAAGCAAAGACCGTGAATGAAAACACGGGAAACAGCGAATACATTATTGAACTTCGCAATATCACAAAAGTCTTCCCGGGTATCATTGCCAACGATCACATCAACCTGCAGCTCCGCAAAGGTGAGATCCATGCCTTGCTGGGTGAAAACGGCGCCGGCAAATCGACGCTGATGAGCATCCTCTTCGGACTGTATCAGCCTGAAGAAGGAGAAATTCTCAAGAACGGAAAGGTCGTTCAGATCAATGACCCGAATGACGCAAATGCTCTCGGAATCGGAATGGTCCACCAGCATTTCAAACTTGTAGAAGTATTTACAGTTCTTGAGAATATTATTCTGGGTGTGGAAACGACGAAAAACGGTTTCCTGTCGCTCGGGGAAGCAAAGAAGAAGGTCATGAAGCTGTCGGAAAACTACGGTCTCAATATCGACCCGGATGCGCTCGTTGAGAATATCACCGTCGGTATGCAGCAGCGTACTGAGATCCTGAAGATGCTGTACCGCGACAACGAGATCCTGATCTTTGACGAACCGACCGCTGTTCTGACGCCGCAGGAGATCGAAGAACTCATGTCGATCATGAAGGGACTTGCGGCAGAGGGAAAATCCATTCTGTTCATCTCCCATAAGCTGAATGAGATCATGGAAGTGGCTGACCGCTGCTCCGTACTTCGCAAGGGCAAGTACATCGGCACAGTTAATATCAAGGACACCACCAAGGAAGAACTCTCCAACATGATGGTCGGCCGTGATGTCAAATTCGTTGTCGACAAGGAACCGGCAAAACCGGGCGAGACAGTTTTATCCATCCATGATATGTGCGTCTATGATCACATCCATAAAAAGGATGCAGTCCACAACGTATCCCTGGATGTCAGAGCCGGTGAGATCGTCTGTATCGCCGGTATCGACGGAAACGGTCAGAGTGAATTCGTATTCGGTCTGACAGGCCTCGAACCGATCTCTTCCGGAAAAGTCGAACTTCTGATCGACGGCAAGATGGAAGATATCACCCACAAGTCCATCCGCTTCAAGAATACGCACGGCTTAAGCCATATTCCGGAAGACCGGCACAAACACGGTCTTGTCCTGGATTATTCCCTGGAAGAGAACATGGTCCTGCAGAGATACTTCGAACCGGAGTTCCAGCAGAACGGCTTCATCAAGTTCAACGATATCCGTACCTACAGTGAAAAACTGATCGATGAGTTCGATGTGCGAAGCGGCCAGGGCGCCATCACGCGCGCACGCTCCATGTCCGGCGGAAACCAGCAGAAAGCGATCATTGCCCGTGAGATCGACCGCAAGCACAACATTCTGATCGCCGTACAGCCGACCCGCGGTCTTGATGTCGGCGCGATCGAATTCATCCACAAAGAGATCGTTGCCAAGCGTGACGAAGGAAGAGCAGTTCTTCTGATCTCTCTGGAACTGGATGAAGTCATGAACCTGTCCGACCGCATCCTCGTCATGTACGAAGGCGAGATCGTCGGCGAACTTGATCCGAAGAAGACAGATATTCAGGAACTCGGTCTGTATATGGCCGGTGCGAAACGTCAGGGTAAGGAGGGTTGACAATGGAAAAGAAAAGCTTCCTGGAAAAAGAATCCACACGGCAGATCATTGCATCTCTTCTGTGTATCCTCGGCGGTATCGTGGTAGGATTCCTTGTTCTGGTATTATTATCTGTATTTACCAAGAATATTTCATTCGGCGAGGCAGTCCGGGGTATTCTCATCATCCTCGGCGGACCGTTCTCCAGCGGAAAGAACGCAATGTTCCAGCTGGGCAACATGATCTTCAACGCTACACCGCTGATCTTTACCGGCTTATCGGTAGCGATCGCGTTCAAGACGGGTCTGTTCAATATCGGCGCTCCCGGTCAGTATCTGATGGGTGCCATGACGTCCCTGCTGGTTGCACTTTCCATCCCGAGTTCTGTTCTTCCGCCGGTGATCATCTGGATCCTGGCACTGCTGGCAGGTGCGCTTGCCGGCGCAGTCTGGGGTGCGATCCCGGGCTTCTTCAAGGCTGTGCTGAACGTCAACGAAGTCATTATATGCATCATGACGAACTGGATCGCAGCGAATGTCGTCAGCTGGGTATTCAACGGATCGAAGTTCATCAACTATGCCGAGACAAAGATCAACTTTATCGTCAAGACGGAAACAAACAACATTGCGACGGCAACGCTGGGTCTTGACAGACTGTTCTCCGGCGGATCTGTAAAGTCCTATATCGATATCAGTATCTTTATCGGAATCCTTGTTGCCATCGGCCTCAACATCATGATGAACAAGACCGTATTCGGCTACGAGCTGAAAGCGTGCGGCTTTAACAAGAACGCATCCAAGTACGCCGGCATGAACGAGCGCAGGAACATCATCCTGGCTATGGCAATCGCCGGTGCGCTGGCCGCTGCCGGTGCCGCACTGTGGTGCCTCAACGGTCATCAGGACTTCAAATGGGATACCTACCAGACACTTCCGGCAGACGGCTTCAACGGTATCGTTGTCGCACTGCTTGGTGCAAACAATCCGATCGGTGTCGTATTCAGCTCCCTGTTCCTGAAATACATCAATGTCGGCGGATCCAACCTGGCTGCGAACACTTCGTTCAATGAGTATGTATCTCAGCTTATCATTGCCATGATCGTATACTTCTCCGGATTTGCCCAGTACATCACGCTGATGATGCGAAGCCGGAAAAAGAAGGAAAAATAAGGAAGAGGAGGAACGACTATGATATTCATCTTACAGAAAACACTCATCTTCACGATTCCGCTGCTGATTGTCGCTCTTGCCGGTATGTTCGCGGAAAGAAGCGGCATCATCAACATCGCTCTTGACGGTATTATGATCTTCGGCGCTTTCATCGGCGCGGTAGTGGCATTTAATCTGAGAAAGAGTGTTCCGTTCTTTGTGGATCATAACCAGCTTCTGTTTATCACCTGCATGCTTGCCGCGGCGGCTGCGGGTGCGGTCTTCTCGCTTCTGCTGTCCATATCGGCGATCAAGTTCCGGGCAAACCAGACGATCGGCGGTACTGCTCTGAACCTGCTGGCTCCGGCCATCGCATTATTCCTGATCAAGGTATTTACTTCCAAAGACCAGCTGGAAATGGGCATGGCAGTCGACAGTGCCGGCGGAAGACATGACTTCTCCTACGTTATTACAAACGGAAGTCTGCCGGATTTCCTGAAAATATTCTTCGATAAGACATACATTTCCACCTTTGTATGCATCGCTCTGTTCATCGTCCTGTCCATCTTCATGTACAAGACAAAGACCGGTCTGCGCATCCGTGCGTGCGGTGAGAATCCGCAGGCAGCGGACAGCGTCGGCATCAACGTCCACAAGATGAGATACCTGGGCACAACGATCTCCGGTGCGCTGGCAGGACTGGGCGGATATGTATATATCGCAACTGTCGCAAACGGCACGGCATCCGGCGCTGTAGCGGGCATGGGCTTCCTTGCTCTGGCAATCATGATCTTCGGAAACTGGTCGCCGACAGGCATTGCCCTGGGTTCCCTGATGTTCGGTTTCCTGAAGTGCCTGAGCGTTGTATACAGCCAGTTTGCATTTACCAAGAATCTCGGACTTCCGATGTATTTCTACAACATCATTCCGTATCTCGCGGTACTCGTCGTCCTTGCTTTCTCAGCAGGCAAATCCAGAGCACCGAAGGCGGAAGGTATTCCTTACGACAAGGGACAGCGTTAAGCTTTCTGATCATGCGCAGAGACCGGCTAATTCAATGGCCGGTCTTTTTGCATGACATGAGCTTTGATCTGAAAGTATATACCAAAGGGAATATAGTAAAAAAACAGTTATGATTTCGTTGACACTGTCCGTCGGATTAAATAAATTCTATGTAGGTATACGTACAATTGTTTCGAATAATTCAAAGGGGTTTTTTATTATGCTTTAGTTTGTGAGGCAGGAATGGTATTTATCCGTTTCTGAATAATCCTTTCCAAAACAGATAAGAATTTGTTTTTACAGATCCTGAGGCTGGATTATTAGATTTTTACAGGAGAACACAATGAAAAAGATAATCAAAGTTTTTATACTGTGTTAGCGCCAAACTAAAGTGACCACTCAGCGCCAGATAATTTTGACCAATCTGAGTCAAAGAAAAACGGCCACTGTTACATAATTCTATAGATTCTCCTAAACTATTGGTGGTCAAACGCAATAGTCAGAGGAGGAGAAT
>JAFWNG010000043.1 GCA_017510405.1 Solobacterium sp. | reverse complement strand
GTCTCGACCGCCACGGCCAACTTCCTGATAATACTGCTCAACAGTTTCAGAGATAAGATAATTTACAACGACCCTAATATCACTTATATCTACTCCCATTCCGAAAGCAGAAGTAGCAAATACGATCTTTATATTACCGTTTGAAAACCCTTCTAAAACAGATTTTTTTTCGTTGTCTGTCATTCCGGGCATGCCGAAAGAATCGAAGCATGTCAAATCAGGGAATATGATACCAACGACCTTGAACCGTATGGAAAAAGAGCAACTGTAATATGCGACTGAAATTTGACCTGGTTTTGACAGCATAGCGACTTGAGTTATGTTTTGCGACCGATGTATGACCGTCCCTGCGACAGTCTGGAGACGCCCTTGTAATAGGATTGTGACTGTAATCGCGATTGCAATTTGAAGACAAGGGAGTTTTTTTTATGAGCTTTAACCAGAAAGAAATCGGCCAGCGGGTGAACGAACTTCGTACTGGCCATCAGATCAGCCTGGATCAACTGGCTGATGCTGTTAATTGCACTCGCGATCATCTTTACAGAGCAGAACGTGGAGAACCCAGACATGGCTTTTCTATCGATATTCTGATTGAGATTGCACGATACTTTGATGTCAGCCTGGATTATCTGATTCTCGGTGTGGAAGGAAATAACCATGCCATCCGGGAAGAACTGATGCGTATCTCAGGCGAATTAAGAATGCTTTGTGGAAAGATAATCTGAACGACGCAGAGCGCCATATTTCACGGCGCACCACGCCGATGAACTGAAAGGAAGGAGAACATAGAATATGACCATAAGCAGCCTGTATCACGAAGTATCACACTGCTTGTATGTTCCTTGACAAATACTGTGTCAGAACCAGATACAGTCACAAGCAGTAACGAAAACGTTAAGCAGAGGAATAGCCATGTAAGCAGGTACGCCATGACCCTTATTGGCGAGCGAGAATATTTGGACTTATAAGCGGCCTGATGCAAAAGGCTGCAGCGATGACAACTCTGCCGACAATGATACTCCCGTATGGCCATGGTTCGAGTGAAAGGAACTAACTCCGCAAGCTGTGGGTGCGGCCGGTTGAAGAACCACCGGAGGCTGAAATGCCTGTGATGCTACGCAATAGCTATTCATACTGCTGAAAAGAGATCACAATCACAAAATTATTCAGGTGTCCGGATCTGTGCTGTTAGCGCAGTTCGGATCCGGACACTGTTTCTTAAAAACAGGAGGACCCCAATGGCAGAAGTAATTGAGATGTATCAAGGGATACCCTCCGATTGGGTATATCATCGAGGAGATATTTACATAGCGAATCTGAATCCATACACCGGGGCAGAACAAGGCGGAATACGTCCGGTTGTCGTTCTGCAGAACAACATAGGAAATCTTCATAGCCCGACGCTGATCGTTGCGGCGATGACTAAAGAAATTAAACGAACAGATCTTCCTACACATGTCTATATTAGACCGGCTGGAAATCTGAAGAAGCCCTCTATTATTGTCTTGGAACAGATCCGAACAATCGATAAATCCCGTGTACATCGCTATGTCGGGAGGCTATCACCGATGCAGATGGACCTGGTCGACAGAGGGATCAGAAAAAGTCTAGGACTTGACAACGAACCGGAATATGATGACGCTTCATAGAGGTGATATCCTCTTTACCGGAATTGACATCCTAAACAAAACAATCAAAACGAAATACACTGGCGGCAGGTAAGAATTCATACCTCCGCCTGTTTTATTAGATGGAGGTATAAAATGCAAGCCGTAATTCATGTTGGCGAAGAGAGCGAACCGTATGTAAAGCTCCTCGTCCAGAAAAGAGTCGATCTCGCAATAAAGATCGTAGAGACCTGGCAGACAGAACAGCTGAAGGCTCTTCTCAGTGAATGGAAGAAGGACCATCCGGCTGAATTGAAGGCTGCATAGGTCACGGAGGCATCTGTGCCTCCATGCGAAGGAGGTAATTCGAAATGAGAAGACGAAGGACTGCCGCTATGGGTGAAGACACCCGGAAGGTAGCCATCTACACCCGAAAATCTGTTATTACAAACAAAGGTGACAGTATCGGCGTACAGCTGAAACAGAGTGCTGATTATGCTATGAGCCAGTTGAAGCTGCCGGAAGATTATGAGTTTGAACAGTACAGTGATAAAGGTCTGAGCGGTTACTACGCTGACAGGCCTGATTTCCAGAGAATGCTCCATGATATTGATTCCGGCAAGATCCGAGCTGTTGCCTGTTACAAGCTGGACCGTATCAGTCGTAAAACATCGGATCTGATGAGACTGCTGGAGTATTTGGAGAAGAACGATGTCGTCCTTCTTGTCTGCTCCAACAACATCAATACCCAGATCAGCACATCCAAGATCATCATCCAGGTGCTCGCGATCATCGCTGAGTTTGAGCGCGATATTCTGACAGAACGTATTCAGGATAACCTGATGGAACTATCCAAGGATGGACGCTGGATGGGCGGGCAGACACCAACCGGATTTGACAAGCAGAGAGTTGCAACCGGCAGCGGGAAAAACAAAAGCGCTGTCAGTTTCCTCGTCCCGATCCCGGAACAGAGGGAACAGGTACAGCTGATTTTCAAAAAGTTTCTGGAAACACGATCATATAACCGGACAAAGGTTTACATGAATGAAAATGGCTATGTTACCAAGAACGGACTTCCATACCGTATGCGGGCTATCAGCGATATTCTGCATAATCCGGTATATTGTACAGCTGACCCGACTTCCTATCAGTTCTTTTTTGACAACGGTGCCAATGTTGCGGGAAACATTGAAGATTTTGATGGAAAACATGCATTAAGCGGTTATAATAAAACCGACCACGTAAAAGACGAACATGAAGATTCGACTTTCTTCAATCCAAAGTTCACGCAGCTCTCTTTCCGGAAGCCAATTAACGATTGGATCATATCAGTTGGAAAGCATGAGCCTTTTATTTCTTCGGAAGACTGGATCGCTGCACAGCAACTGATGAAGGACATCGAAGAGCAGCATAATCGCCCGCACCGTGCGACTAACGCTTTACTTTCAGGTTTGATGATCTGTCCGAAATGCGGCAAAGTCCTGAATGTGGTTTCTGAATCCGGTCGCTGGACCAGAGGAAGACCTCGTTTCAAGTACGTATGCCCCGGACATCGAAAAAAGGAATGCGATTACCTGGCTGTTGATGGCGTTAAGCTGGATGATCAGGTGGTGAGACAGCTCGCTGCCTTAGTGGATGAGCAGAAGGAGACTTATTTCAAGCTGATTGAAGCAAGGATCCGGGAGCTTACAAGATCAGATGCTTCGGAACGTGAATACCAGGAAACGAAGAAAGATATCGAAAAGATCAAAGCGGATATTGCAGCACAGATCAGGAACTTGCGTGAAGCAGACGACGTTCTCAGAAAATTCATCCAGGATGATGTGACAGAGATGTCCGCAGAACTCAGCCGGAAAGAAGCGCTTTTGCTGAAACTTGAAGAGGAACGCGGTGATAATTCACAGACCATCGAGGATCTTTCTCAGGTCAAGAAAAAACTGGCGGATTTCAAGGAATCATGGAAGACGGCAACACCGGAAGAACTCATGTCAATGGTCCGGGCGGTCGTCGAAAGAGTCTACGTTGTCTACGAAGACGATGAACCTATTGCTCACATATTTTTGAAAGGTTGTATCAAGGAAGACTACACCAGCTTCTTTGATACAGCTGGTTACATACCTTTTACTGGCAATGGGGTATTAAAGGTCAATTTGTGTGTGATTCAGAGCCATGAAAATGACACAGAAGAAGAAATACACACACAAATGACGCAACCGGACAAGTATCGGGAACTGTATCCATACCTATGCGGGCATCCAGCTGCGGGCGGAATGCGCTCAGAAAATGCGTGAACTGCGCCGTAAATACGGAGACGACTATGAACAGCCGACTGCTGTGCCGATGTTAACCAGCGGATACAACCTGCCGGCAAAGCATGTCATCCATGTGGTGGGACCGATCGTTGGACGGTACCTGACGAAAGAACTGGAACAGCAGCTGAGTGACTGCTACAGCAATGTCCTGGACATGTGCGCGGACAACGGACTGCGCCGCGTCGCTTTCTGCTGTATTTCCACCGGTGTATTTCATTTCCCGAATGACCGTGCCGCGGACATCGCTGTCACGACCGTCACAGAGTGGCTCGGTGAACATCCCGAAACAATAGACCGTGTCGTATTCAATGTATTTAAAGACGAAGACAGAGACCTGTATCTGCAGCGTCTTTCAGGGGGTATGCAATGAACCGCAGATATTTCCAGAAGAATGGCTATGAAGAAACGATCCGGAGGGGCATTGCCGGCGTCCGCAGATTCAAAGGCGGTATTTCCCGGGAAACTCCGGATAAAGACGTTGAGATCAAGAGGCTGAAACAGGCGCTGAAAGAAGCGGATGCCGTGGTCATCGGTGCCGGTGCCGGGCTTTCCACTTCGGCAGGATATATCTATACCGGTGAGCGTTTCCGGAAGTATTTCCGGGACTTCGAAGAGAAGTACGGTTTCCATGATATGTATTCCGGCGGTTTCTATCCTTACCGGACGCCGGAAGAAAAATGGGGCTTCTGGTGCCGCTATATCTGGATCAACCGCTATGCTCCGATCCCGAACGATGTATATACACAGCTGTATGATCTGGTAAAGGACAAAGATTATTTCGTAATTACCACCAATGTGGATCACTGCTTCCAGCGGGCAGGCTTTGCCAAAGAACGTCTGTTCTACACACAGGGGGATTACGGGCTGTTCCAGAGCAGTGATCCAGAGGGCATCACTGCGGAACGTACGTATGACAACGAGGACATCGTGCGGGATATGATCCTGTCGCAGGGTTATGAGATCGCCGAAGACAATTCACTGATCCTGCCGGAGGGAAGAACAATACGCATGACCGTTCCGGCGGAACTGGTGCCGTATTGTCCGGATGACGGAAAGCCGATGGCCATGAATCTGCGGGCTGACGATTCCTTCGTACAGGATGCCGGGTGGTATGATGCCGCAGACCGCTATGCCCGCTTCCTGGAAAAAAACGAAGGAAAGAAAGTCCTGTTTATGGAACTAGGCGTCGGCGGAAATACCCCGGTCATTATCAAATATCCGTTCTGGGCAATGACCGCGGAAAACCCGCAGGCAGTCTATGCCTGTCTGAATTACAGCGAAGCTTTCACACCGGAGCAGATCGAAACACAGTCCATATGCATCAATGAAGATGTGAGATCTGTAATCCGCAGACTGACGGAAGAATCCTGATCGCCGTATCTCTGGCAGGAATCATCCGTGTGCTGTTCATTATGAATTCCGCAAATATCATCAGCCTGCTGATCCTGCTGTTCTGGCTTGTACATAATCTCTATTTCCTGATCATGTCTGTCTTCTTGATCGACGGAAGAGACAGCGATACGGAAGTTGTAAGAGTCTGCGATGCGGAAAAAGCGGTCCTGACGGTCAGCCATGGTACAGACAAAGGAAAGCAGTACGAAGGCATCACAGCGATGATGACAGAGCACAAGGTGCGGCTGTTCCTGGATGAAGGGGACGCCCTCACGGCAGGAACGCCGGTCGACCTCGTGATCGAAAGTGCAGATTATAAGGCAAAGCTTACCGGAACGGTAACAGACGTGCATCTTTCCACTTCCGGAGCTGCCCGTACGCATACGGTCGAGATCCTCGATTTCAACGGCACACAGTACGACTATCTCGGGCTTCTGTATGACCGTATACCGACACTGCCGCAGTCACTGCAGAAGGACTTTGGCATATTCGGTCATCTGTGGCAGAATATTGTTCACAGAGTTGCCAGGACAAGGCAGTAACGGCACTGTTGTGCGCAAGCATAAGAACAAAGAAGCAGGATTCGGAATTGTGACCGGATCCTGTTTGCTTTTCTTCCGGTATGCAGTATAATCCTATATGGGTTAGAAATAACTAACTAAATAGAACAGCCATGTCTTAGCAGAAAGACATAGATACGGAGGATATACAGCGATGTTAACAACGATCATTCTGTCTCTGGTCATGATGGCCGGCCTGTTCCTTTTGCTCTATGCAGGCGTAGGTCTGGTACAGGATAAGAAATTCTTCTCTTCCGCACCGAAAGAAGTACAGGAAGCGGTCATGCCAAGAGACGAGCGTTTTCCGGGTGCGCATGCACTGGGATGGGTGCTTGCTGTCACAGCGATCCTGATGATGGCCGGGGCGGTCATCTGCGGCGGCTGGGACGGGATCCGAAACAGTTTTGATTTCCGGCAGTATTTCTTCCGGTTCCTGATTATGTTCTGGAGCCTGAAGGCATATGACATTCTGTTCTTCGATTATGTTCTGCTGTGCCGCAGCGGCTTCTTCCCGCATTTCTATCCGGAAGTAAGACCGATGCTTGGACCGCATCTGTTTGGATATAACCGGAACACACATCTGTGCCATATCCTGGCCAGTCCGGTTCTGGCAGCTGTACTGGCATGGATCTGCATGCATCTGTAAGAAAAAGGAGGTGTCACCATGCAGTTTGATGAAATGGGAAACCGGTCCGGAAAGACATTGATGCTTCTGCCGGGGACCGCCTGCGACTATCAGACAAACTTTGGAACCGTCCTGGATAGACTTGGGGAAAAGTATCATCTCATCTGTGTGAATTACGATGGGTTTGACGGAAGCGGTCAGATCTTCCCCGATATGATCACCGTGACGGAAAAGATCGAGAAGTACATCCTGGACCACTATAACGGAAGGATCGACGGTGCGATCGGTTCCTCCCTCGGCAGCACGTTTGTGGGACAGCTGATCCAGCGGAGGAACATTCATATCGATCAGGGCATATTCGGAAGTCCGGATCTGGATCAAAGCGGCAAATTCAGCGCCTGGCTGCAGTCAAAGCTGGTCGTTCCGCTTCTGACCGGCTTTACCGGAAATGAGAAGAAAAGAGCGAAGACGAAAGCAAAGCTTCAGAGTTTCTTTGAGATGAATGATGATATGGCGGAACGGTTTATGGCGTGTTTCTCGAAATTCGATCCGAGGTCCATCCGGAACGAATACTATTCCGATCTGCTTACCTGGCTGCAGGATGACATCCATGTGGAAGGCACACAGGTCCATTTCATATACGCTGCCAGAATGGGAAAGAAGTATCTGAAACGCTATAAAAAGTATTTCCGTGATCCGGATATCCGGACGTTTGATATGCAGCACGAACAGTGGCTCTTCGGCGGTGAACAGTATACAGCGCCGGTGCTGAAAGCAATCGATGAATTTATGGGGACAGCAGAACAATGAGAAAAACAAATGCCGGAATTCAGGATAGGAACTCCGGCATTTGTTCTGTCATACGGTTTCCACATGTATGCCGCGGTCAGTGAGAACACGGATCATATCTTCCGATATATCCCGGTCCGTGATCAGTATTTTCGGCTGGTCTTTGATATTCATCGGTACGGTGCCGGCACTCTGGAATTTGGTGCTTTCCGTAAGAATGACGGTATTTTCGGCAGAGTGCGCCATGTCACGGACTGCCTGGGCACGCAGCGGGTCTTTATTGGTGAAGCCGGTGCGCTCGCTGAAACCGTCTGTTCCGGCAAAGAGATATTTCACATTGTAATTCGCTGCGGCATCCCGGATCATCGGTCCGACCAGACACTGGGAATCCTGCTGGAAGCTTCCGCCGAGCAGAACGACGGAAACACTGCGTGCGTCCCGTATATAATCCGCAATAAATACGGAGTTGGTGATCAGGGTGACGTTTCTGCGCGTGTCTGCTATGACGCGGGCAAGCAGGGCACAGCAGCTTCCGCTTTCGATCATGAGCGTATCGCCGTCCTGTATGAGCGAAGCTGCTTTTTCCGCAATCTTCATTTTCTCGTCATAGTGGTATGCAAGGCGTCCGGCAATATCGTCGGTATTGTTGATATGCGCAAATCCGTGTTCACGCTTGATGAATCCCTTCTTTTCCAGTTCGTCCAGGTCTTTCCGGACGGTGACCTGGGATACGTTCAGAAGGGACGATAGTTCTGTTACATCGGCTTTCTGCTTTTCGGCAAGGATTCCGATCAGCTGGGCGATGCGTCTGTCTTTTTTTGCGGACATGGTGCCTCCTAGAAGAATGCGTCGATCCCGTTCTGCACGAAGCACGTCCGGTAATCTTCCAGATCCTCTTTGTGCAGGGCATCGGTATTGTGATAGGAATATTCCCGTCCCAGCAGATCGTATTTATTTTCTCCAAACTGATGGAAGGGCAGAAGCTGACAGCGCGAAGCACCGCAGTCTTTCAGTACACGCGCCATCTGTGCCGCGTCGTTCAGGGAATCGTTGAATCCCGGAATGACCGGGATGCGGGGCAGCACATCTTTTCCTGCCATGATCGCAGCACGCATATTTATGAGCGGACGCTCATTGATCACGCCGGTTCCTTTCAGATGTTCCAGAGGATCCCAGTGTTTGCAGTCAAATAACAGCAGGTCCAGATAGGGCAGAAGCTGTTCAAAGATCTTAAAATCGGCATAGCCGGTCGTTTCGCAGCATGTGTGCAGTCCTTCTTCTTTCGCGGCTTTGAGCAGCTCCAGAGCGAAATACGGCTGAGACAGCATTTCGCCGCCGGACAGTGTGATCCCGCCGCCGCTTTCTTCATAGAACACCTCATCCTGCATCACGACATCCAGTATTTCCTGTACGCTCTTTGTTTCACCTTCGCTTTTCAGCGCGCGGGCAGGGCATTCCTTCACACACTCCATACAGCTGTCGCACGCGATATGATCGATCAGGATGCGTCCGTTGGCATACGATACCGCCTGACGCGGACAGATCGCCCGGCAGTGGAAACAGTGTACGCATTTCTTTGCGTCCCACAGTACCTGTACCTTCGGCAGCTGGCTTTCCGGGTTGGAGCACCAGCGGCACTGCAGCGGACATCCCTTGAAGAATACGACTGTCCGGATGCCCGGACCGTCATTGACGCTAAACTTCTGAATATTGAAGATCACGCCTGTTTTTGTACGATCTGCTTTTTCCATATTCTGTTCCTCACAGGAATCATAACACAGTACTTGCATTTCGTGAATAAAAAACTTACGAATGAAATATTTATTTGGCAAGTATTGACAAGAATCCGGACAAATACTATAGTTTGATTGTACAAAAACTTACGAATGAAAGAAACGGAGGACGATATGGAGAACACAGAACACTTTGGACAGCTCACAGAACGGATGAAAGCATTCCGTGAGGAAGTGCTGGATGAGAAACCATATGTGGATGCGGAGCGGGCAGTGCTGGCGACTGCCGCATACCGGGAAAACCAGAATCAGCCGCGGGTCATGGTCCGCGCGCTCATGCTGAAGCGGATCCTGGAAAACATGTCCATCTATATTGAGGATAAGACACTGCTGGCAGGCAACCAGGCGACCAAGAACCGCAACGCACCGGTCTTCCCGGAATATACTCTGGAGTTCGTACTGAACGAACTCGATCTGTTTGAAAAGCGGGACGGAGACGTCTTCTATATCACAGAAGAAACAAAAGAGCTGATCCGCACGATCGCACCGTTCTGGCAGAACAACAACCTGCGGGCAAGAGGCGAAGCGCTTCTTCCGGACGAAGTCAGCGTGTTCATGGAGACCGGTGTCTTCGGTATGGAAGGAAAGCTCAATGCCGGCGACGCACACCTTGCGGTCAATTATGAGAAAGTCCTGAAGGAAGGCCTCCGCGGTTATGAAAAACGCACGAAGAAGCTGAAAGCAGAGCTGGATCTGACAGACCCGGAGTCCATCGATAAATATGTATTCTACAAAGCAGTGCTGATCGTGATCGAAGCTGTGCATACATTCGCTGTGCGCTACAGCGCGCTTGCACTTATGCAGGCACTTCAGGAAAGTGATCCGAAGCGGAAGGCAGAACTGGAAGAGATGTCCCGCATCTGTGCCAGGGTGCCGTATGAACCGGCTTCGTCCTTCAAAGAGGCGGTGCAGGCAGTATGGTTCATCCAGCTGATCCTGCAGATCGAATCCAACGGTCACTCCCTGAGCTACGGCCGCTTTGACCAGTACATGTATCCGTATTTCATTCAGGATATCCGCAATGAACGCATTACAAAGGCAGAAGCGCTGGAGCTGCTGACCTGTCTCTGGATCAAGACTCTGACCATCAATAAAGTCCGTTCCCAGGCACATACACTGTCGTCAGCCGGTTCTCCGATGTACCAGAACGTTACGATCGGCGGACAGACACCGGATAAAAAGGATGCGGTCAACGAACTGAGCTTCGTCGTCCTGCAGTCTGTGGCACAGACACGGCTTACCCAGCCGAACCTGACCGTACGCTACCATGCCGGTCTGAATAAACAGTTCTTCGATGAATGCGTCGAAGTCATGAAGCTCGGCTTCGGCATGCCGGCGCTGAACAATGACGAAGTGATCATCCCGTCGTTCATCAAATGGGGTGTGAAAGAAGAAGACGCGTACAACTACAGTGCGATCGGCTGTGTGGAAACGGCTGTTCCGGGCAAGTGGGGATACCGCTGCACCGGCATGTCCTATGTCAACTTCCCGCGCCTTCTGCTGTGTGCAATGAATAACGGCGTCGACCTGACCAGCGGAAAGCGGTTCACAAAGGGATACGGTTATTTCACCGAGTGGAAAGACTACGATGAACTGATGCAGGTCTGGGATAAGACACTGCGGGAATTCACCCGTTACAGCGTGATCGTGGAAAACGCGATCGACAAGGCATCGGAACGGGATGTCCCGGATATCCTGTGTTCCGCACTGACCGATGACTGCATCGGCAGAGGAAAAACGATCAAGGAAGGCGGTGCGGTCTATGACTTCATCTCCGGGCTGCAGGTCGGCATTGCCAACATGGCAGACTCCCTGGCTGCCATCAAGAAGCTGGTATACGAAGAAAAGAAGATTACACCGGAACAGCTGTGGAACGCGATCCTGGATGACTTCCAGAGCGAAGAGAACAGGAAAATCCAGGACCTGCTGATCAACGACGCTCCGAAGTACGGCAACGATGACGACTATGCCGATCAGCTTGTCGTCGAAGCATATGACAGCTATCTCGATGAGATCCGCAAATATCCCAATACCCGGTATGCCAGAGGTCCGATCGGCGGGATCCGCTACGGCGGCACATCTTCTATCAGCGCCAACGTCGGCCAGGGCATGGGAACCATGGCAACACCGGACGGCAGAAATGCAAAAGAACCGCTGGCAGAAGGCTGCTCACCGGCGCATAATGCGGATAAGAACGGACCGACAGCGGTGTTCAAATCCGTTGCCAAGCTTCCGACGGAAGAAATCACCGGCGGTGTCCTGCTGAATCAGAAAATGACGCCGCAGATGCTGTCGACGGAAGAAAACAAACAGAAGCTGGAAATGCTCATCCGGGCATTCTTCAACCGCCTCCACGGCTACCATGTGCAGTACAACATCGTTTCCCGGGAAACACTGCTGGATGCGCAGGCACACCCGGAAAAGCACAAAGACCTGATCGTACGTGTTGCCGGCTACAGCGCATTTTTCAATGTACTGTCCCGCAAGACCCAGGATGATATTATCGGCAGAACAGAGCAGTCCCTGTAATAAAGAAAGAAGGAAAATATGAAACTGTTTATTGATGACGCAAACATTGAAGCAATCAAACGCCTTACTGACCTCTATCCGATCGACGGTGTGACCACCAATCCGAGCATTCTCGCCAAAGCAAAGCGGGATCCCCGGGAAACGCTGAAAGAGATCCGCAGTATCATCGGTGAAGATGCGGTCCTGTTCGCGCAGGCAGTAGATCTTACATATGAGGGAATGCTGAGGGATGCACACATGATCGTTGATCTGCTTGGCAAAAATACCGTTGTCAAAATCCCGTCCAATCCGACCGGCTTCAAGGCAATGAAAGCACTGAAGAAGGAAGGTATCGCCACATGCGGCACAGTCGTCTATACACCGATGCAGGCATATCTTGCGGCGAAGGCAGGTGCTTCCTATGTCGCTCCGTATATCAACCGGATCGATAACATGGGCTATGACGGCGTACGCGTCACAAAACAGATCCAGGACATCCTGGACGCGAATGACTTTGACTGCGAAGTACTCGCAGCTTCCTTCAAGAATTCCCAGCAGGTTCTGGAACTGTGTGAGTACGGCGTCGGCGGCGCAACCTGTGCCCCGGATGTCATCGACGGCTTTGTCAAAAACATGGCAATAGACGCAGCCATCCAGACATTTGTGGATGACTTTGAAAAACTGACTGGTAAGACATCCATGTCTGCACTGGACGAATAAGCAGAAAATGAGCAGGAAAACCTGCTCTTTTTGTATACCTGCATGTGCTGAAAAGATAAAATACAGTTATCGCAGCAGAAAGGAAGTACTATGAAACAATATATCGTGGATGCTTTTGCCGATACGCCATTCACCGGCAATCCCGCCGCAGTCTGTGTACTGGATCACTGGCTGTCCGAAGAAAGCATGATGAAGCTGGCTATGGAAAACAATCTTTCCGAGACTGCGTTTCTTGTTAAGGAGGACGCAGGCTGGCATCTGCGCTGGTTTACGCCGGCAGCCGAAGTGGAGCTCTGCGGACACGCAACACTGGCATCCGCTTTTGTGATCATGAATTATTATGAGACGAATACGAAGGAAGTACGGTTTCAGACCATGAGCGGGCTTCTGACGGTCGTACGCAGGGACGATCTGTATGAAATGAACTTCCCGACATATGAACTCAGAGAGATCCCGGTCACGGATGACATGGAAAAGCGTACGGCGTTCGTCCCGTCAAAGCAGTGCTTGGTCTTGATCTGGTCTGTGTCTTCGAAGCAGAAGACCAGGTATACCGGATGGTTCCGGACCAGGAACTGCTGAAACAGCTTCCCGGACGCATCCAGAACGCGACTGCTCAGGGAACGGATGCGGACTGCGTATCCCGCAGTTTCTGCCCGAAGCTGGGCATAGCGGAAGATCCGGTATGCGGATCTGCCCACTGTCAGATCGCGGATTACTGGGCAGGCGTGCTGCAGAAACAGAAAATCACAGCATACCAGGCGTCGAAACGGGGCGGAACACTGTATTGTGAACCGCTTGGTGCGCGTATCAGCATCAGCGGAAAAGCCGTGCTTATCGCAGTCACGGACATCGTCGCAGAATTATAAAAATGATCCGGAAACGGGAGACCGCTTCCGGATCGTTTTACTTCTTCTCGTGCAGAATGCGCAGGCAGTAGGGCAGAGTGGATGTGACGACATCCCGGTGATTGGCAACACATTCGAAGCAATTGCCGTGGCGCGGACAGTCGCGCGGACACGGACAGTTCTTTTCAATCAGCGGGTTGGCAGGTTTTGTTTCATCTTTCGGTACCGGGCAGGCGATCATGACAGGTTCCTCCTTACCCTGACTATAAAATGCTGACCGTATTCTGTAAAGGAAATAGTCAGACCGGGACTATTTGATATCACAAATACTCTGTGGACATTTGGCATCAGAAGAAATACACTTACCTCGGAGGAAATCATTATGAACTATGCAGAAGAATCCCTGAAGAAACACTATGAATGGAAAGGCAAGATCGAAGTCGTTACACGTGCACCGGTTGACAATGCAGAGGCACTGAGCCTGGCATATACACCGGGTGTTGCGCAGCCCTGCCTTGAGATCCAGAAAGATATTAACAAGAGCTATGAACTGACACGCAGATGGAATACTGTCGCAGTCGTTACCGACGGTACAGCAGTACTGGGACTTGGTGATATCGGTCCGGAAGCGGGCATGCCGGTCATGGAAGGAAAGTGCGCGCTGTTCAAGGCATTCGGCGATGTCGATGCCATTCCGCTGTGCGTACGTTCCAAAGATGTCGACGATATCGTTAAGACCGTTGCGCTGCTTGCAGGCTCCTTCGGCGGCGTCAACCTGGAAGACATTTCCGCTCCGCGCTGCTTCGAGATCGAAAAGAAACTGAAGGAATGCACAGACATTCCGATCTTCCATGATGACCAGCACGGCACCGCTGTTATTACGCTGGCAGGTCTGATGAACGCACTGAAGCTGGTCGGAAAGAAGATCGAAGACGTCAAGATCGTCACATCCGGTGCAGGCGCAGCCGGTATTGCCATCATCAAACTTCTGATGGCAATGGGACTGAAGAACGTTATCATGACAGACCGCAAAGGCGCGATCTATGAAGGACGTGACGGTCTCAATCCGGTCAAGGAAGAAATGGCAAAGATCACAAACTTCAATCACGAAAAGGGAACACTGGCAGATGTCATCCGCGGTGCCGACGTATTCATCGGCGTATCCGCTCCGGGCACTCTGACACAGGACATGGTCCGTACCATGGCAAAAGATCCGATCATCTTCGCATGTGCCAACCCGACACCGGAGATCTTCCCGGATGAAGCGAAAGCAGCCGGCGCAGCAGTCGTATCCACCGGCAGAAGCGACTTCCCGAACCAGGTCAACAACGTACTGTGCTTCCCAGGCATCTTCCGCGGCGCTCTGGACGTACGCGCATCCGATATCAACGACGCCATGAAGATCGCTGCAGCGAAAGCGATCGCCGGTCTTGTCAGCGACGATGAACTGAATGCGGAATACATTCTTCCGGCCGCCTTTGATCCGCGTGTCAAAGACGCGGTTGCCAAAGCAACTGCCGAAGCAGCACGCGCATCCGGCGTGGCACGCATCTGAATCAGAAACACAGGCATTGAGGTGAAAGCTTCAATGCTTTTTTCTGTTATTCCAGCATTCCATACTCTACAATTTATACAGAACAGGAGGGCATATGCTCGACTTTACCATTCATACGAAAGAGGACATGATCCAGGCAATTGACACCCTTGGCATCCTTCCGTTCTTTGCCAATGAGATCCCGGGCTATTCCATTGAGGAACACTGTGCGCCGGAAGCGTACTTCTCCGACCAGCCCGGCGTATGGGACTGGAAGGGGCCGGTGATCCAGGAAACACGGTGTGCGTATGGGAAATTCTTCCGCGGCAAGGCCGTATTCATCCGGAAAGACCTGTTCCGAGACTTTGCCAACTGGCGGCGGGACGGCTATGACTTCGATTCCCGCTTTGAGGACGGCCTGGCGACCTATGATGACCAGCATCTGTACAACATCATTGCGTCGCACCGGTCCGTACTGTCCAAAGAAGCCAAGGTGCTTGGCGGCTATGTAAAGCCGAAGGACAAAGGCAGGGATACCTGGGAGCCGCGCAAAGGCTTCGATACAAGAATTACAAAGCTGCAGATGCAGTGCTATATCATTACATCCGACTTCGAATATGAGACGGACAAGAACGGCAATTTCTACGGCTGGGGCATTGCCCGCTATACGACACCGGAAAGCTTCTTCGGCAAGTATTTCACCAACGGTGTATACAAACACACACCGGAAGAATCTTACAGGAAGATCGTACGGCATATGAAAAAGAATCTGCCGGGCGTGGAGGAAGAGCAGATCGAACATCTGCTGAGATTCCGATAAGACATCAGGAGGGAATCATGAATTTTGAAACAGATATCTTTGAACAGTTCAATGAAAAATGGGCACTGGTATGTGCCGGTACCGAAGAAGACCATAACGCAATGACCATCAGCTGGGGCGGTATGGGCACACTGTGGGGAAAACCGGTCGTGACCGTGTATGTAAAGCCGTGCCGGTATACGTACAATTATCTGAATAACAATGAATACTTCACGGTCAGCTTCTATGATGAGAAATACCGTGAAGCGCTGTCACTCATGGGCAGCCTGTCCGGACGGGATACCGACAAGGAAAAAGAAGCAGGACTGCACGCGTGCGTTTCCGGAAACAGCATCAGCTTTGAAGAAGCAGCTGTGACGCTGGTATGCCGCAAGATCTACTGGAATGATCTGCTGAAGGAAAACATGCCGGAAGAAGCGATCCGTCACCACTACCGGACGGACGATCCGCACCGCATGTATATCGGCGAAGTAACAGAGATCCTGCGATGAAATATATCTACAGGAATGAGGAATGCCTCATCTGCGGTGCGCCGCTGGAATATCTGGAAACTGACCGGCTGATGGAATGCGCGGTATGTCATAAAAAAGAATACAGCAGGACACGCTGTATCCACGGCCACTATGTATGCAATGACTGCCACACTGCGGGAATGGATGTGATTCTTGGTGTATGCCTGCAGGAGTCTTCTAAGGACCCGGCAGATATTCTGGAAAAACTGATGACAATGGATTTCTGCCATATGCATGGTCCGGAACACCATGTCATGGTCGGCGCGGCACTCCTGACAGCATATCGGAATGCCGGCGGAAGCCTGGATCTTTCCGCTGCTTTACACGATATGTTTCAGAGAGGCAGAAAAGTACCGGGCGGGGCATGCGGTTTCTGGGGCGCGTGCGGTGCCGGCATCAGTTCCGGCATGTTCTGTTCCATCGTGACCGGTGCGTCGCCGCTTTCCGAAGAAGCCTACAGTCTCTCGCATGGTCTGACAGCTGCTTCCCTGAAAGCCATCGGGGAAGTCGGCGGACCGCGCTGCTGCAAGCGCAATTCCTATCTGGCAATTGAAACAGCCGTGCAGTACGCAAAAGAAAAACTGGGTGTGGAAATGCAGATCCATCCCATTGTCTGTACGCACTCCGCTGAGAACAACCAGTGCATCCGATCGCGCTGCCCGTTCAATCCTGCGTATAAAAAAAGCACTTACGCAAGTGCTCAGTGATTATTCGCAAACAGATCCGGATCGGTGATGATCGGGAGTTCCACCGTGTCTTCCCGGGCGGGAAGGCTGATGAAAACGATACGGGACAGGGGAACGGCGGACTTCATCAGTCCGTTGATCAGTTCGACATGCGTCGGTTCCTGTTCCGCATTCCGGAATGCGTCGGGATTTGTAATATAGCCTGCTGTATGGGAGCCATCGTCAAGAGTGACTTCGATGAACTTTTTCAGATACGGCAGAAGATCCTGTGCTTCCATGGTGCTGCTCCTGTACAAAGTATAGCATATGTTCTTATGGGAACAGACGAAAATACTGTGTATATATGATATGAGGTAGAACGATATGATCAAACGCTATTACCAGTCGCTTTTAAGCATCCGCTACAGCTTTCTGCTGGTTGCGCCGTCACTGGTGATCTTTTTCCTGGCATTCCGCATGCGCTCCGGCGCAGATACAAAACTGAAGTGGGGAATGTATATCGCCACGGCTTTTCTGATCGTAGTCATGGCACTGTACTACACCAGCAAGTACCGTATCAACAAAGGTCTGAAAGCAGTGCAGAACAAAGAGGAGTTCGAACTTGGGGGAATGCTGAAAGACACGTATATTGCGGAAGACCGCATCCTGACGATCGATAAAAAATTCAATGTCCGGGAATATTCCACAAAAGGGATCACCGGCGTGGGTGTAAAGGAACTGCGGAATGGATGCGCCATGATCACGTGTACGAAGGATGACGGTGTATTTGCGTTCGAAGCGGATTCCATGGAACAGGCAAAGCACTTCGCTGCCTATGCCCAGCGAAAGAATCCGCACGTACTTCTGACGGGCATCTCACCGAAAGGCAAGGGATTCCTGAAGGAATTCGGTGCCGGCTATGAACCCGGGAGGAAATCATGATCACGAACAGAGACAGGTATTTTGAACCGGATGGAAGCGTGCGTCCGGAAGCGCTGGAACACAATATATGGCTGAAGCTTCTGTACGAAGGCGAAGAACTGTACTGGAACGCGGAACGCATCGGCAATATGGCGGAAAAAGAGCAGAACAATGCCCTGGCTTATACATTGCGCACACTGGATATCCTGGACGGCATGCCGTATATTTCCGAAGAGAATTACCGGCTGATCCGTACCGTGCTCTGCTGGAGCGAAACAGCAAAAGGCGGCACGAAGCAGATGCGGGAAACCTGGCGGAAACGCGGCTATCCGCTCGCCATCCACAATGAGGCATCGGCGATGATCTATGCGGATCATCACTTTGTCCGTGATCCGGAGAAGGACCCTGTCTGTATCCTGATCCGTACACACGGACTTGCCGGACAGTTTATCCGCGGAGAATGCCGCATGTCCGCAAGCACTGATCTGCGAAAGCTGCGCAAAGGCAGGACGGAGCAGGAATTTATTGAACTCATTACCGTGCTGAACGAATGCATCATACGGGCGGTCAGTGAAACGATCTGGGCATCGGTACAGAAAAACATCCGGGCATTTGCAGGCATGGTATGGACCGACGTATTCCGGGAATACTTCCCGCAGGAGCGCCTGCAGAAACTGCTTCCGCTCACTTCCTATCCTTCGGAAGAGACGCTGCATTTCTTTGCGGAACAGATCTTCCCGTGTTATGACCTGTGGTATTTTGAATCTGCGCTCGCACCATTTGGTGCTGAAGGCGCGGCGAAATTCTGCGCCATTGCCCTGGAGGCGGCGAATGCCGGTACAAAGCATCTGGTATTCAAACCGCTGGCAGATGAACTGTACTATGATCTGGAAGGGAAAAAGCATATCAATATCTATAAACAGAGGATTCTGGAGCGCTGGCTCGAAGATCCAAAAGACTACGGCAGTCATGTGCGTACGGTAACCGAGCAGAACGGTTCGATCGTATCCGTCGGCGTACGTTTTACGCCGGTCTGTGAGAAACTGATCGATTTCTGCGTGGAAGCGGAACGTTCCGGTCTTCTGACCTATGAAAAGAGCATTACGATGCTGTATGACATGTTCGGGTTCCGCCGGGATGCATTTGACCGTCTGAACAACGAAGAATCGTATCTGAAAACGATGAACGCGGCAGATACCAGCACTAAGAAGGATCTGCCGGATTATATCACCGGGGAACGCATTCTGGATGTCGGTTCGGGAGGAGGCGTACTGCTGGACCGTCTGGAAGCGCGCTGGCCGGACAAAACGATCATCGGCACAGATATCTCCCGCAATGTGATCGAAGTGCTGGAGCGCAGGAAACAGGAAGAGAAACATGCGTGGACCGTCTGTATACACAATTTCACTGAAGGTAAGTTTGAACCGGCAGTGGATACCGTGATCTTCTCTTCCATCCTGCATGAGATCTATTCCTATACGGAAACAGAGAGCGGACGCTTCAATATCGTTTCGGTGGAGACAGCGCTGCGCAATGCATACGATTCCCTGCGGCCGGGCGGAAGGATCGTGATCCGCGACGGCATCAAGACACCGGGCAGCGGAAAGCTTGGCATCCGCTTCAAAACACCGGAAGGCATGGAATTCTTTGAACGCTTCACAAAGGATTTCCACGGCATGGATGCCATGCCGGAAATCGAACGCTTTGTTTCTGCGGACCGGGACGCGCAGACAGTGATCACGGATATCAACTACGGCAGGGAATTCCTGTATACGTACACATGGGGAGCAGCGTCGTTTGCACACGAATGTCAGGAATGCTTCGGCTACTATACACTTCCGGAATACACCTCGGTGCTGGAATCCCTGGGAATGCATATCCTGAAAGCGGAATCCTTCCTGGAAAAAGGATACGAAGAGCACCTGTCACCGCTTGTGGAACTGTTTGATCCGGTCACGCACGATGCGGTCCGGTTCCCGGATTCCAACTGTATCCTGGTGGCGGAAAAGTAAAAAAGACCGGTCAGCGGATCTCGATCCGCACCGGTCTGCCCTTGAGCGTTATGCCCTGCAGGCGTTCTTCCAGTCCTTCTTTCGGACACAGGACAGTAACCAGAGAATACCTGTCCTGGATCTCGATCACGCCGATCTCTTCAAACGGAAGCACGGCACACAGAGCGCCAAGTATATCTTTGGGACGGATCTTGTCTTTCCGTCCTTTTCTTATGCACAGTTTTGTGACTGCAGGCACATGTTCTTCCTGCTGTTCCAGCGGTGTGCTGAGATCGATTGAAACGGAAGAATCGCCTTCATACGGCACGGAAGATTCCCGGATCTTTGCGGCAAGCTCCGCGTCATCCTTTTCCGGATCGATCAGGGTGATGACAGTACCTTCGTCATCCTGGTGGGCGGTTCGTCCGCTCCGGTGGATATACGTTTCATAATCGACCGGCAGCTCATAGTGGATAATATGCGATACACCGCGTATATCCAGGCCGCGTGCTGCTGCGTCGGTCGCCGCAAGGATGCGTATGTTTCCCTCTCGGAACTGTTTCAGGATGTCCAGACGCTTCTTTTCCTCGTAGTTTCCGGAAAAGTCCATTGCGGCAATATCCTGCTTTGCCAGGTATTCCGCCAGCTTGTGCGCTGTGCTCTTATAGGCGGTAAACACAATGGCACGGGTAACGGGAAGATGGTTCAGCAGTTTCTTCAGACTCTTCCGCTTCTGCGTGGTCTCAATATAGTACTGGCGGATCACGGAGCGCACTGCCTGAGTATCCTTTTCCATGACGGCGTCTTTGTGCAGCCATGTGCCGATGGCGTCGTTCCATGTGGCGGACGTACAGATGCGCTGCGTATCCGGACATCTCCGCAGGATCTCCTTCAGTGTTTCGTTCTGTCCGGTGGACAGGACCATGTCGCCTTCGTCCACGATGACCGTGCGTACATTGTCCAGACGCAGTTTCTCCTGCTCCAGCAGATCCAGAAGACGTCCCGGCGTACCGATGACAAGATGCGGACGGTTCCGCAGGGCATTTTCCTGACGGCCGATCTCCAGCCCGCCGATGACTGCCACAGTATGAATGCCGGTGTAGGAGGCCAATTGCTCTGCCACAGAAGCGCTCTGCAGGGCAAGCTCACGGGTCGGTGCAACCATCAGTGCCTGGGTATACAGGGAATCGGAGCGGATCTGTTCCAGGACAGGAAGCAGACAGGCAATGGTCTTGCCGGAGCCGGTCTCCGCCTGCAGGAAACAGTCCTTTCCGGAACGGATCAGCGGGATCCACGCTTCCTGTATCGTATTCAGAGGCCAGCAGTGCATCTCCTGCAAAGCCCTCTTTAAAGTGTCATTCACCGAAATCAAAGTCATATGCCTATCATAGCACGGATGAGAATATGGTACACTTGAACGGTAAGGAGAATAGTATGTTTCAGGATACGATAGCTGCGATCGCGACCGGCGATACGATGAGTGCGATCTCGGTCATCCGCATCAGCGGTGACGACGCACTGGCAATTACCGGCAGACTGATGAAGCAGGATGTCTCAGACGTAAAAGGTTATACGCTGAAATACGGTACACTGTACGATCAGGATGAACCGGTGGATGAAGTACTGGTAAGCTTTTTCCGTGCTCCGCGTTCTTACACCGGAGAAGATATCGCAGAGATCAACTGTCACGGCGGCGTGTATCTGACACGGCGGATCCTGCAGCTGATCCTGGGACAGGGGGCGCGTCTTGCCCGTCCCGGTGAATTCACCCAGCGAGCATTCCTGAACGGAAAGATGGACCTGTCGCAGGCAGAAGGAATCAACGATCTGATCTTTGCCCGCGATGACGTGAATGCGCGCAGTGCCCTGCATTCCCTCAAGGGAAGCGTGCGCAGTGTGCTGGAGCCTCTGCGGGAGGAACTGATCCAGATCATCGCCAATATCGAAGTCAATATCGACTATCCGGAATACGAAGATGTACATGTACTGACCGAGGAAGAGATCCTTCCCGCAGTTCATAAGTGGCAGAACGATATCGCAGTGCTGATCCGGAATGCGCAGGACGCCGTATTTATCCGGGAAGGCATTGATACTGTCATACTGGGCAGACCCAATGTCGGCAAATCCTCTCTGCTGAATGCCCTGCTGGAGGAAGACAAGGCCATTGTTACGGACATTGCCGGAACGACCAGAGACATCGTGGAAGGAACGATCCGTCTGGAAGGCGTTACCCTGAATCTGATCGACACCGCCGGCATCCATGAGACTGATGACGTCGTGGAAAAGATCGGTATTGAGCGGTCGATCCAGGCCATGGACCGGGCTGCGCTTGTGATCGTTGTACTGGACGGCTCTGAAGAACTGACAGAAAGCGACAGGGATCTGCTGGAACGCACAAAAGATAAAACACGCATCGTTGTATACAACAAGAAAGATATCCGGGAGATCCCGGACGCGGTATCCATCAGCGCTGCCAACAGAGACGTGGACGCGTTAAAGAAACGGATCCTCGAGATCTATGACCGGGAAATTTCCCATGCCCATCAGGACACTCTGAACAATGAGCGGCAGATCGGTCTTGCCATCCAGGCACAGCAGGCGATGAACGACGCGGCAGGGGCACTGGATATGGGAATGGAACTGGATCTTGTGACGATCGATCTGCAGCGGGCTTATGACGCACTGATGGAGATCACCGGAGAACATACAAAAGAAGGACTGCTGGATGAGATCTTCAGCCGTTTCTGTCTGGGGAAATAACATATGAACTATATCGATTCACACGCACATATCATGGCGGAGGAATTCCAGGAAGACTTTGACGCTGTCATCCAGCGCATCAAAGACGCGGATATCACCGGCGTCATGATCATTACGACCAAAGCTGACGAGGCTCTGCAGGCAATCGAATTCGCCAAAACGGATCCGAAGCGCTACCGGGTCGCCTACGGCATCCATCCGGAAGACATCCGCACGGTAACAGAAGCGGATATTGCCCGCATGGAAGAAATCGTATCCATGGATGAGATCGCCGCGGTCGGTGAGATCGGCCTCGATTATCACTGGGAAAAGGAAATGAAGGAAGAACAGAAAGAACTGTTCATCCGCCAGATCGAAATTGCCCGCAAAGTGAACAAGCCGATCCTTGTCCATTCCCGCGATGCCATTCAGGATACGTATGACATCATGAAGGAACACCGGGTGAGAGGACTGATGCACTGTTTTCCGGGAAGTCTGGAAATGGGCATTGAATTTACAAAACTGGGCTATTATATTGCCCTTGGCGGAGCCGTGACATTCAAGAACTCCCGCCACGCCAAAGAAGTGTGCGCCGGCATTGATGCAAAATGGCTGCTGAGCGAGACCGACTGCCCGTATATGGCGCCGGTACCGAAGCGGGGCAAACGCAATGAACCGTCCTATATCCCGTATATCGTCAAAGTCATGGCGGAAGTGCGGAATATTCCGGAAGAAGAAATGGCCCAGATCATCTGTGACAACTACGAACGCTTTCTGGAGGGACGATGACACGCCGCTTCATCCGGCAGCTGATCGTTGTGGAAGGCCGCCACGATACGGCAAATCTGCAGAAATACTTTGACTGTGATACAGCCGAGACCGGCGGCACATCCCTGGACGAAGACGTCATGGAGCGGATCGCCTTCGCGGCAAAGACCCGCGGCGTGATCATCTTCACCGATCCCGATTCCCCGGGAAACCGCATCCGCAATGCAGTAAACCGGCGGATCCCCGGATGCGGGAATGCATTTATTGAGAAAGAAAAAGCCCGGACCGACCGCAAGGTCGGCGTGGAACATGCAGGCCGGGAGGCCCTGGAAGAGGCACTGGCGCATATCGCCGTGTACGATCCCAGCCCCGAAACGACGATTACTGCCGCAGAGATGATGGAACTCGGCCTGAGCGGCCGTCCGGACAGCGCTGCGCGGCGAAAGATCATCGGCGAAGCGTTCCATATCGGCTTTGGAAATACCCGGACCATGTGCCGCAGACTCAACTGGCTCGGCATAACGGCACAGCAGCTTCAGGAGGTACTGAATGGCAAAACGATGGATCTCCGTCCCGTCGCGGACGAAGGAAATACTGGAGACCTATGATCTGAGAGCGAAGAAAGGCTTCGGTCAGAATTTTCTTGTGGATCCGGTGATCGTACAGAGGTGCGCCGACGAAGCTCACTGCGAAGGCCTGGTCATAGAGATCGGTCCCGGCATAGGTTCCCTGACGGAACAGCTGGCAGAGCGGGCGCAGAAAGTCATCGCCTACGAAGTGGACGAAGACCTGATCCCCGTACTGCAGGACACCCTGAAGGACTATGACAATGTGGAAGTCATCCTGCAGGATTTCCTCGAAGCCGATCTGAAAACACTGGTGCCGGAATGGCAGAAACAGTACGGCATGGTCACGGTATGCGCAAATCTTCCGTACTACATCACTACCCCGGTACTGTTCAAGATCTTTGAAGAAGCACCGCAGATCCCGTATATCACGGTCATGGTGCAGAAAGAAGTCGGCGAGCGTTTTGCGGCGGAACCGGGATCTTCCCAGTACAGCGCGCTCAGCGTGGAAGGACAGTATCTGTACAAAGTACGCAAACTGTTTACCGTTCCCGGCAGAAGCTTCAATCCTTCTCCCAATGTGGACAGCGTGATCATCCGGTTCGCTGCCCGGGGAGTTTCCCATGAAGATATCGATACAGAGGAGTTCTTCGCCCTTGTGCGGGCATGCTTCAAACAGAGGCGCAAGACGGTATACAACAACCTGCGGGAATATACCGGAAACGCCGCCGAAGCCGAAGAAATACTGAACAGAGCAGGTATACCGGCATCACTGCGCGCCCAGCAGCTGACGGTGGAGCAGATGATCCGGATCTATGAGGCAGTCAGATGAAAGAAAGAGCATATGCAAAGATCAACCTGTGCCTGGATATTGCCGGGGTGCGGGAGGACGGCTACCATGAACTGAAAATGATCATGGTGCCGCTGAATTTTTACGACGTGCTGGAAATGGTGCCGGCATCGGAAACAACGCTTACCGTCAACCGCAGCTATCTTCCGGTCAACGAAAAGAATACGATTATTACCGCTGTAAAGGTCATGCAGGAAATGTACGGGTTTACCCAGGGGTTTGCCTGCAGTCTCAGCAAGCATATTCCCACCCGGGCAGGACTGGCCGGAGGAAGTGCCGATGCGGCTGCGGCGATCCGCATGATCGACCGGATGATGCATCTGAATATGAGCCGGGAGGAAATGATCGCGGCGGCGAAAAAAGTCGGCTCCGACGTTCCCTTCTGCGTATTCAATCAGCCCAGCTATGTGGAAGGCACCGGGGATATCCTGTATCCCTTCGAAGTCAATACACCCATGGAGATCCTGCTGGTGAAGCCGCGGCGCGGGGTATCGACCAAAGAGGCATTCGCCCTGGCGGACAGCAGAGAAGTTGTCCACCCGGACTGTCAGGCAATGCGCACAGCCCTGATAAACAACGATTATGAAGGCGTATGCGCTTCGCTTGGCAACAGTCTGGAAGCGGCCAGCCTGGAACTTGTCAGCGATATCCGGAATATCAAAGAGAATCTGAAGGGACGGGGCTTTGACGGCGTACTGATGTCCGGCAGCGGATCGACCGTCTTCGGACTGACCCGGAACCGCGACCTGGTGGAAAGCACAATGAAAGAACTGCGCGCACGGCGTTACTTCGTGCGTCATACGAATATTCTTTGACAGCAACAGGAGAAAACTATGAAAAAGAATGCAATTATCATGGCAGCCGGCAAAGGTACCCGGATGCACTCCGATCTTCCGAAAGTACTGCATAAGATCATGGATGAACCGATGATCTCCATGATCTCTTCTTCCCTTGCCAAAGCAGGCGCTGAGCGGCAGATCGCCGTTGTCGGCTACGGCCGGGACGAAGTCATGAAAGTCATGGAAGGACGTCTGGAATTCGCCGTGCAGGAACCGCAGCTCGGAACCGGCCACGCAGTCATGCAGGCAAGACAGCTGGAAGGCGAAGACGGCATTACGTTAGTCGTCAACGGCGATGGTCCGTGCATTTCCCCGGAAACATACAAGTCTCTCTACGACGCTCTGGAGAACGCGGACATGGTCATCCTGACATGCATCCAGGAAGACGCACGTGCTTACGGACGCGTGATCCGCGGCACCGACGGCAGTGTTGCCAAAGTCGTGGAATTCAAAGACGCCACCGATGCAGAAAGAGCAGTGAAAGAAGTCAACATGGGTTCTTACGCTTTTGACAACCGCAAGCTGTTCGAAGCACTCAAAGAACTGAAAAACAACAATGCTCAGAATGAATACTACATCACCGATCTGGTAGAGATCTTCAACAGCAAGGGATGGAAAGTCGCAGCGGTCACTGCCGAAGACACCGACGAAGTGCAGGGCGTCAACGACAATGTGGAACTGGCCAAGGCAACTGCCTATCTGCGCAGCCGCATCAACCTCGACTGGATGAAGCGCGGTGTAACGATCGTAGATCCCAACACGACCTATATCGGACCGGATGTCGAGATCGGACATGATGTGACGATCTGGCCGAACACATACCTCTTCGGCAGGACGGTGATCCATGACGGTGCTGTCATCCTGCCGGGAACCTTCGTGAAAGATAAGGTTATTGACTGAGAAGCGTGTTATAATCTGAGTGGTATGTATATACCGAAATAAAAGGACAGGGGAAGAATAAAACATGTTAGAGGAAACGATCATCTTTGCACTCACTGCCAGTACCGACCTGGCTGCGTCTATTGCCCGCAAGCTGAATCTCCCGCTCGGCGAGATCAAAGTAGAGCATTTCGCAGACGGTGAAATTCTTGTTGAACCGCAGCAGTCAGTACGCGGACGCAATGTGTACATTGTACAGAGTACATGCAACCCGGTAACAGAACATCTGATGGAGATCCTGGTATGCATCGATGCATGCAGACGTGCCAGTGCAGCCAACATCAATGTCATCATGCCGTATTACGGATATGCCCGTCAGGACCGTAAGGCAAAACCGCGTCAGCCGATCACATCCAAGCTGGTCGCCAACCTTCTGCAGGTTGCCGGTGCTGACCGTGTGATCGTATTCGATCTTCATGCGACACAGATCCAGGGTTACTTCGATATTCCGATCGATGACCTGACAGCAGTCGCAATGCTCGGCAAATATTTCGAAGACATGCATCTGCCGAACGATGACATCGTTGTCGTCTCTCCGGACCACGGCGGCGTCACACGTGCAAGAAAACTGGCGGACATTCTCAATGCGCCGATCGCGATCATCGACAAGCGCCGTCCGAAGCCGAACATGGTAGAAGCACAGAACGTCATCGGTGACGTCGAAGGCAAGACATGTATCGTCATCGACGATATCTGCGATACAGCAGGAAGTCTCGTCGCCGGCTGTAAGATCCTCCGCGACCACGGTGCGAAGGACATCTACACAGCGATCACGCACGGTGTATTCTCCCGCAATGCCATTCAGCTGATCGAAGAATCTCCGATCAAGGAAATGGTCATCACAGATACGATTCCGCTGTCTCCGGAAAAAGCAGCGAAGTCCACAAAGATCAAAGTACTGTCTGTCGCAGATATGCTGGCAAAGACGATCGACGCAATCGAAGGTCATAAGCCGGTATCCCACGTCTACGACGACTACGACGCAAGAAACCAGTATTGATCATGCGAAGGAAGCCAGGTGCTTCCTTTTTTATTTCAGTGAGAGGTGCAGGTCCGGAAGGATATTGTTTTCGAAAATCCCGGAGTCGGGATATACTGTGGACATAGCCCGGTCATGACAAATCACTTTCATGACGAAATAGAACATACTGACACAATTACTGTAAACAGAGAAGACAGGACTGCAGGGTAAACAGGAGGACAGAATATGGAAGATCCATACAGAGACTTTATTATCAAAGGCGGCCAACTGATTCAATATACGGGCAATGATACCATTGTTTTTGTTCCAAAGAATGTATCAGATATAGGAGAAGAAGCTTTCTGCGGGAACACGCATATAAAAGGGATCGTTTTCCCATCTGGTGTAAGAACCATCAGAGACAGAGCCTTTGCCGACTGTGTCAATCTGACCTATATCTATTTTCCAGAAGAATTAGGACGGATCGGCAGCAGGGTGTTTGCAAATACGAATTTAAAATCTCTCAGTATTCCAGAAAGTGTCTGGTCCGTTAAGATAGATACCTTTGAAGGCATGCCCTCACCTTATGTAATTCGATTCTTTGGAAGTTGTCCGTTTTCACCGATTGGAGAAAAGACAGTATTCTCATCTGATCATCCGACCGCAATATATTATTCGAACTCGGGTACTACGTGGAATTTTATCCGAAATACCAATAATGCTGTGATATGGATCCCGTGGGTTCCTGAGAAAGAACCAGATACGGAGTTGTACGATATTCTGAGTAAAGAAATCAAAACAACAGACAAACTGGCGTTTCTAATAAAAAACGATATGTGGAAAGTTGCATTTGAAGCAGCTATACGTGATTTTGATGATCAGTTTGGTCTGCGGGAATTTTACCGCTCCTGTCAGAAGAAGCAAACGGACAGTTCCGGATACTATCTGTATGACGGCAGCGGCGGACCTCTGGAGATCACAATTAACTTTCTGCGGATGGTAATATCTCCCAGGGAGGAGTGGCAGGTAAAATACGATGTGAACGGGAGTTTTTGTGATCCGGAGTATCTGGAACCGGATGAAATGACGAACAGAGTACTTCCTATCCCATTTGATTATGCATGTACAGACTGGTGCGGGGATATCTGGCAGAAACTGGACGATATGTGGTTGGAAGAAGGTATTGCGGACTGGTCCGATGATCTGATATGTATCAGGGAATCCAGTCAGGACGTTCCTGGGAAATACACGACATTCACCTTTGATGTGAGTTATAAACTCGATGGCGCTGGCACGGATACGGACGGAGAACTGACGATCGGTATTTACGGATATGAGTTTCCGGAACGGCATGTGACCGGACAGGATGAATGAACGCATTCATCGAAGTATGGACATTACTGGAATATATGGAACCATCCAAAGCAGATCGACTTCCGGAAAAAGTGAAGGAGATCATAAAAGATGAGATGGCGGCGAACGATGAGACGGTACAATATGTATATGTTTTCATAGATGGAAA
Source organism: Solobacterium sp. (assembly GCA_017510405.1). GTDB lineage: Bacteria > Bacillota_I > Bacilli_A > Erysipelotrichales > Erysipelotrichaceae > Bulleidia. Next base: position 38,950 of record JAFWNG010000043.1, on the reverse strand, counting down.
AGAGGATCGTACAAAAGAAACGATTTATTCACTGAGAAGAAAGTCAGACAAACAGCAGGGAACAGGATTCTGAGCGGCTGATTTATATCCCCATATCAGAGATAACACAAGTCAGCAGATAGAATAGATCAGGAGACCAGCTATGAATACGTCAAGTAAAATCAGGAAAACTTAACTGGCATTATGAAAACAACGATTTACAGAAGTAAATCAAATGGGTAAACAGATTATCCAATAGTTCTATGAAAATCTATCGTTTGAAATCAGTTGATGAAATCCTGATTGGGATGATTGAGAACAAAGAAGATGTACCTGCAGAGTTTGGCAGCACAATGTCCCAGAGCGTTGTAATGCGATTTGCCTTCAGTGATCTTCTTACCATAGTAATCTTTCATCTTTGAAGGATGCTTACGGACATTGTTTGCGGCCCATATCAAAGCAAAGCGAAGCAGTCTGTTGCCACGTTTGGACATTCTGGTGTTCTTCGCCTGCCAGGTACCTGACTGTTTGACGATCGGATCAAGTCCTGCATACGCAATCAATTTGTCTGGAGAGTCAAAACGGTTTATATTGATGATGGCAGACATGATGTAAGCAATCTCGATCGAACTGATACCTTTGATCTTATGCAGAGGCGAGTCGATAACAGTTGGGGAACTGCAGATCGCCAGGTTGACTTCATCAATCTGCTTTTTCAATTCTTCCAGCATCTGAATAGTCTGGCGGATCTTCAGGCCGAGTGCTTCCGAAGGAAAACCAACGGAGGTCCTGGCAGCCTCCTTGATGGCAAGGACTTTAGCGGAAGAATATCTGTTATTGGAAGCGTCTTTGGCCAGCTTCTGAAGATGATCGATCCTGGTTGAGGAGATATCGCCTGCCGTCGGACATTCCTTCAGGATCGCCCTGACAGCCTTTGAATGGATTCCGGACTTGGAAACGACCGATTCCAGCTCAGGGAAGACACGGTCCAGATAAGTGAGCAGCTGTATCTTGAGACTGGAAGAGCGCTTCAATAGGGAATCACGCTGGATACTGAGTTCTTTCAGCTCATTGAGGAAGAAATCATCTTCAATGAGATTCCGATATTCAAACGATAGAAATGAGGCAATTGCACGGGAATCGATATTATCGTTCTTGGCATTCCTCAAAGAGAGAGATCTGAACCGGGAAGTCATAAATGGGTTGATCAGAAAACACCTGTATTTCTTTCCGGACAGATAACTGAATAAAGTCTGATGGTAATGGACAGTGGACTCAAACCCAATAACAACATCTTTCTTATTCAGTTCGCACAGATTCGACAATAAGAGTTTAAAGCCTTTCGCATTATTGTCGAAATGAAGTGAGTCGATCAGAAATTCTCCGGTGGAACCATCGAGAACACTGGCGACATGTTCATACTTGGCGATATCAACGCCGACATAAAAGGTCATAAAAGACCGCCTTTCCAGAAACCTTGTCTGAACTATGGCGGCTCTATCGTGTAACCTTGCGGGACATAAAGATACGATGACCTATCCAGCTATGAACAGAATGATAAGACGCCATAGGCTCACTCTCCAGAAAGTAGAAAAACTACAGGTTTTAAAAGAGTACGGTTTCTACTTCATTCTAATTCAAAGGCTTAGAAAGGATTGTGATATCCATGTACTGACAAGGTGCATGTGTATCATACAAGGAATTCTATGACTACAATTTTTCATGATGAGTGTAAATGTGCTGTCTGCGGTCATACACATACGTACACGGTGATGGGCAGTACAAACAGCTTCGGCTATGCTGACCTTGATTTCCGTCCGGCGGGAATGCAGCGGAGAACGATGCATTACTGGCTGCAGGAATGTCCGGAGTGCGGCTACGTATCCCGTTCTGTAGAGGATGAGCCTGCGATCCCAAGGGAGTTTCTGGAACTGGAAATATACCGTACCTGTGAAGGGATCCATTTTGAAAGCAATCTGGCAGCGCGTTTTTATAAGCATTATATGATCTGCCTGGAAACAGAGAAGGTGTCCGACGCGTTCCATTCACTGCTTCACGCTGCCTGGGAATGCGATGACTGCGGCGATGCAGAAAACGCTGTTCTGTGCCGTGAAAAAGCTCTGCCGTTTACCGGGAGATTGGCGGAACTGGATGCACGCAATGCAGAAGCCATCCAGGTGATCCGCATGGATATCCTGCGCAGAAGCCGGCACTTTGAAGAACTGAAGGCGGAATTTGAAAATAAGACATTCGAAGAAGAGGCATTCGAAAAAGCCCGTGTATATCAGCTTGAGCTGGCAGCGCGGAAAGACGAGGGATGCTACAACTTCGGCGATGTTCTTGATGACTGAATAAAGTCGGCATCCGTACCGGGTGCTGCCGCGGTATAATTCTGTTATGAGCAGTAAAAAGAGAAAGAATCATAACAAGACTTCGGCACCGGCGCATACTTCCGGAAAAATACAGGATGTATCACCGGCACAGCCGAAGACCGACTACCGCAATATTCTCGGCAACGCACTGTGGGTGCTGAGCGTCGTGATGCTGTTTCTCACAGGATACCGGGAATATGTCGCTGCGGCGATCATTCTGGCGGCGGCAGTACATCTGCTGGCGGTCATGAAAGATACCGGACGCGGCGCGAAGATATCTCTGCTGATTCCGGGACTCACAGCGATCGCGGCGAACGGATACTTCCTGTCCGAGAATCACATCCTGTTATGGATCGCGTTTGCCGGAGCGTTCGGGATCGGCGTCTGGGAAGAAGTCCGCTGGTTCCTGGCGCACAGTTACGTATGGAAGAAGACATATCCGTCTCTGCGGGCGGAATATATATTCCGCGTCATCAAAACGGTGGCGCTGACTGCTGCGGCGATCACACTGGTGATCATGGAACTGAATCCGAAGGGCTTTATGTCCCGCATGACGGACTTTGGCGAGAACCGCAGTGAATACGCGGAAAAGACTGTGGAAACGGAAGGCGGGATCATGACGGAGCGCAATGCTGTGTACGGCGATATGCCGAACAGCATATGCGATATTCACGTCAGTTCCGATACTGAACAGAAGGGCACGGTCATATGGGTCCACGGCGGTGATTATCTGAACGGGGATAAGGAAGATATCTCCCGGAAACTGCTGCAGAACAGTCTGCGGGAAGGCTATGCCGTCGTATCCATGAATTACGCTTTTGCCCCGGAATACCGGTTTCCGGTGCCGGTGCAGCAGCTGGATGATCTGATCGCGTATCTGCAGAAAGACAGCAGCCGGGAACTGAATCTGAATAAAATTGTGCTGGCCGGTACAGGCTGCGGTGCGGATATTGCAGTGCAGTATGTAACGGCCTTCTTTCATCCGGCGTATGCAGAAAAGAATGATATGAAACTGAATTCGGACGGATCCCGCATCACCGGTGTTTATCTGAGCGGTGCGCTGTATACACCGGAAGACGGCGCAAAGACCGGACTTATTCTTACCGATCTGCCCGCGTATCACAGTCTGCGGCTTTACTACGGAAATGACCTGATGAGCGGCAGAACAGCGAAGAACGCAAATGTCATGCCATACCTGACTGAGAACATGCCGGAACTGTTCATCATTGACGGAAACAGCGGCACCTACAACGGACAGGCGCATATCGTGGCAGAGCAGGCAGAGAAGCTCGGAATTCTGTTTCATGAATGCATCTATGATGATTCCAAAGATAACCGGGAACTGCTGTACCGCAGCTTTGACCTTGGCAGGACATCCTACGCCGACAGTGTACACAGCCGCTTCATAGAACTGCTGCGAAGCCGGAAAGAATAAAAAAACTGACGCACAGCGTCAGCATTTTTTTACTACTCCCAGTGAAACTATTATAGTTTTACAACATTGGAAGCCTGCGGGCCGCGATCACTCTCGGTGATGTCAAACGTAACAGACTGTCCCTCATCGAGTGTTCTGTAGCCGTCCTGCTGGATCGCAGAGAAGTGTACGAAGATATCTCTTCCCTCATCGGTCGTGATAAAACCATACCCCTTTTCAGCGTTGAACCATTTAACCTTGCCAGTAGCCATTGTTTTTTGATTCTCCTATTCTATATGTATGTGTGAATACTCCTCCCCGGGTATTCCTATACACAAAATACTATACTCTCAATATGACTTGTTTACAACATAAAATGACCGTAAAAAGTCACGATAATTAAACTGTTTCATACCGTTCTGCAAATTGTTTCAGACCTGAAAAGACTATGCAAAACAGGGATTCTTGACTATAATACAAACTGTAAAAATGCATTGAAGGAAAGAGTAGTTTCTGAGGCGGAGCGAAGAGAGCGGGCGGCTGGTGAAAGTCCGTGTCCGGGCGGAAATGAACATGGTTCCGGAGCAGATCATGCGAAACGTAGTGTGATCCGGGGAAGCCCGTTACAGCGAAAGAGTGGTCTGATAAAGACAAGTAAAGGTGGTACCGCGCATACAGGCGTCCTTTCTCAGGACGCTTTTATTTACACCACAGGAGGAAAAGATGGAGAACAAGGGACCTTACTATCTGACAACCGCAATTGCATATACGTCTGGCAAGCCGCACATCGGCAATGTTTATGAGATCGTACTTGCGGATGCCATTGCACGCTATAAAAGAGAGACCGGCTATGACGTACGCTTCCAGACAGGTACGGATGAGCACGGCCAGAAAGTAGAAGAAAAAGCAAAAGAAGCAGGCGTTTCACCGAAGGAATTCGTTGACGAAGTAGCAGGCATCATCAGACAGCAGTTTGATGTCATGAACGTTTCCTATGATCATTTCATCCGTACGACAGATGATTATCATGAGCGTCAGATCCAGAAGATCTTCAAGAGACTGTATGACCAGGGCGACATCTACAAGGGTGAATACGAAGGTCTGTACTGCCAGGAGTGCGAAGCGTTCTATACAAAGAGCCAGCTGAAAGACGGCAAATGTCCGGTATGCGGCGGCGAAGTCAAGCCGATGGCAGAAGAAGCATACTTCTTCCGCATGTCCAAATACGCGGACAGACTGATCCAGTACATCGAGGATCATCCGGAATTCATTCAGCCGGAAAGCCGCAAGAACGAGATGCTGAATAACTTCCTGCGTCCGGGACTTCAGGATCTGTGCGTATCCCGTACATCGTTCAAATGGGGTATCCCGGTAGACTTTGATCCGGACCACGTTGTTTATGTATGGATCGACGCGCTGAGCAATTATATTACCGGACTGGGCTATGACTGCGACGGCAATCACGGCGAACTGTATAAGAAGTACTGGCCGGCAGACCTGCACCTGATCGGAAAGGACATCATCCGTTTCCATACCATCTACTGGCCGATCATGTTAATGGCCCTGAACGAGCCGCTGCCGAAGCAGGTATTCGGTCATCCGTGGCTGCTGGTCGGTGATTCCAAGATGTCCAAGTCCAAGGGCAATGTCATCTATGCGGACGACCTGGTAAAGCTGTTCGGCGTTGATGCCGTACGGTTTATCATGCTGCACGAGATGCCGTTTGCACAGGACGGTCACGTAACATACGAGCTCATGGTAGAGCGCATCAACAGCGACCTGGCAAACAACCTGGGCAACCTGGTCAACCGCACGCTGTCCATGCAGAACAAGTACTTCAACGGCATGATCGCAAATCCGTTTGCCGAAGAAGCAGTTGACGAAGACCTGAAAGCTACTGTCATGCGCACGGTTAAGAGCGTTGACGAAAAAATGGCAGGGCTGCGCGTCGCCGATGCGATCCAGGACATTCTGGATATGTTCGGCCGCTGCAACCGCTATATCGATGAGACAACGCCGTGGTCACTGGCGAAAGATCCGGACAAGATCGGCCGTCTTGCGACTGTGCTGTACAACCTGCTGGAAAGCATCCGTGTTGCCGGCGTCCTGCTGAAGCCGTTCCTTCCGGATACAGCGGAAAGCATCCTGAACCAGCTCAATACCGAGCAGCGCGACATGGATTCCGTACAGACATTCGGCAATCTGGAGACCGGTCATACAGTAACGGATGCACCGAAGATCCTGTTTGCCCGTCTTGACCGCAAAGAGATCGAAGCAAAGGTACAGGCAAATGAAAAAGCCATTGCCGAAGCAAGAAGAAGAGCGGAAGAAGCAAAACCGAAGCCGACGGTATCCATCGGTGACTTTGAGAAGATCGACCTGCGTGTCGGCAAGGTACTGAGCTGTGAGCGTCATCCGAACGCAGACAAGCTGTTCATCCTGAAGGTCAATCTGGGTGAGCGCAATCCGCGTCAGATCGTATCCGGACTGGCACAGAGCTACACACCGGGTCAGGTCATCGGCAAGTACATTGTTGTGATCGCCAATCTGGAACCGGCAGTCATCCGCGGCGTACAGTCGCAGGGCATGCTGCTGGCAGGCAGAAACGGCAGAGAAATATCAGTTGTTGAAGCGAACGGACTGGAGCCGGGCACAAAGATCAGCTGATCATATATGGAAATGGGCACAGTGGAGTGTGCTCATTTTCGGCATTAAGCGATAGAGGAGAGAATGCAGTTAAAAACGATCCGATATGAGGAACTGCAGGACTTTGTGAATCGAAGTGTCGTGAAACGGGCCATGCAGTTATCCCGCTATGAGATTCCCGAGATCGTACAGAAAGATCCGGGTAAATATCCCATGCAGGGAACTCTCTGTATCACCGAGCAGGCTGTACAGGGGTACCTGTATGCTGTAAATACGGAACAACTGGCAGAGATCACGGAGACATGTATCCGGAAGAAGGCTGTCAGTAAAAATATATTCAAAAAGCGCCAGGAAGAATTCCTGAAGCGCTATACGGAGGTATCTTCCCTCCGGAAAGCTCTGGAGCAGCTGAAGAAACTGTGCGAAACATACCGCGGACTGACATCCATGCAGGATGCCGTCAGAAATTCGCTGCTGGTCAATGATCATGAACGCCGTACGATCTTCCTGAAAAACAAGGTCGCCCAGCGGAAGTACCTTGCCCGCGAACTGGAGCGGAAAGAAACGGAAGAAGCAGCCAGACAGAAAGAACTCGGCCACCTGCAGCGGCAGATCGCCCAGAAACAGGCGCAGATCAAAGACGCGGAAAGCCGCATCCAGACGACCTATTCGGGCCGGCTGGCAAGGATGCTGCACCGGCGGGAAGCTGATGCCGAGCAGGCTGCCAATGCAGTACTGAAAGAACAGGCCGATGCGTTCCGTGCGGAAGAAAAGGAACTCACAGTACAGAAAGATCATGTTGTCAGCGAGCTTCGCAGGCTCCAGCAGGAACTGAAGACCCTGACATCACAGGACAGCCGTCTGAACAGTGAGATCGGGAAAGACGAAAAATCGCTGGAACGGATCCAGAAGAACTTTAATGCGCTCAAAGAACGCGAAGAAGAGATCCGGGAATGCACCGCTGCGATCCGGGAAGCTGCGTCAGAAGGTCCGCTGGCGAAAATGAGCTTTGAAGAGCTGCTGGAAGCCGGCAGTATGAACGAATATCCCGCGTGCATGAAAGACGCGCTGGATCAGCTGTCATCGGCGGCCGAAGACTATCTGAAGGCAGTCAGCGGGATCGCGGAGATACAGCGTCAGTTCGTCCTGCTGCGGGATATGCTGAAAGGCGAAGCGATCACCGATGCGGAAACAATGCGGCAGTCGCTGCAGTGGCTGACCATGACCGTGCCTGTGATCTGCATGAGCGAAGTGTGCAGAAAGGAAATCGAAATGCCGGATCTTCCGGCAGTCACATTAACAGCAGAGTGAGGTGGAAACGTGGGAGTAAAGTATACGATCATAGCCCGTCCGGATAAAGTGTCGGAAAAACTGATGAGCGATATGGAACAGGAACTGCAGGCTGCAGGGTATGAGCGTGATGACGGTCATGCGGATTACGGTTTCATCATCGGCGGAGACGGTACTTTTATCTATGCCGTGCATCACTGGTTTTACCGTCTGAAAGAAATGCAGCTGTATGGGATCCATACCGGTACGCTTGGTTTCTATACAGACTACAAAGACAGCGATTACCGGGAGTTTATGGATCGCTTCTTTGCCGGTGACCTGGATGAGGTCATGTATCCGCTCCTGCATGTTGATGTAAAAGGAATGATGGTCCATCATGCCATCAATGAAGTACGTATTGAAAACCCGGCGCGTACACAGAAGATCGATGTATACGTGGACGGGGAATACTTTGAAACATTCCGCGGGACCGGGCTGCTTCTCTGCACCCAGCTTGGTTCCACGGCATATAACCGGTCGATCGGCGGTGCTGTCATTCAGGAGGGACTGAATCTCATTGAAATGGCAGAGATCGCCGGCATCCACCATGCCAAGGCAAGATCGCTGTATGCGCCGATCATCCTGAAAGACAGCGTGCACATCGTCTGGAAGTCTGACAGCTTCAACGGAGCACTGCTCGGCACCGATTCCGCGGTATATCCGCTGGATGGAGCGACGGAGATCGAGATCTATATCTGCGATGAAGAGTGGGTGCGCATGCTGAGGGGCAGAAAAGTATCCTATTTCGATCGATTGAAGAGCCTGTTCTGAGTCTGGTACAATAGGCGCTGAGGAGTTTCCATGCGAAGCAGACATTCATTTTACGAAATACTGAAATATCCGATCGAGGTCCTGTTTATTGCGTGGATCATGATCGGGATCGGAAATTTGCTGTCCAGCGGTTCCCTGGGCATCGTGTATTCCATAGAGAATGACACGATCATCATACTGGCGGAGATGCTGGTAAAGGCCGGGCAGTTCCTGGTGGTGAATTTTCCCTTTATATTCCTGATCCGCCTGTCCGCAAGGAATACCGGGTCGGCGACGTCGATCATTTCGTCCGTGTGCGGTTATATCAGCTACCTGACAGCGACCATGGTGTTTGCGTCCGGCAGCCTGCCGTCTACGGCATACAGTTCGATCTTCGGACTGAGCATATCCAATTCGGCTTCGTCCGCACTGTCGCATTCCACGCACTATCCGCTGCAGACCGGTATGGTCGGGGCATTTGTCGTGGCTATGATCACCCTGTGGTCCTTCAACCGTTCCAAGGTGCGTAATGAGTACGGCCTGTTCTCATTCATTTCCAAGGAGGCATCGGTAACCCTGCGTACGATCTTCGTATCGTTTGTGGCAGGTGCCGGAGTGGCGCTTGTGTGGCCGTTTGTCCTGATGGCGATACAGAAAGTGATCAGCTTCATTGCCAGTGATACGACAAATCCGGTCAATCTGGCGCTGTACGGGATCAGCGACCGGTTCCTGGGCATATTCAATCTCGGCACGCTCATCCGCCAGCCGTTCTGGTACGGCATCAGCGGCGGAAGCTGGAATAATATCGCCGGCGTCAGTGTGGCAGGCGACGTCAATATCTGGACAAGCCAGCTGTCATCCACCGGTCTGATCGGCATGGCCGGACGGTTTATCACACCGTATTATGTACTGAACATATTCGCGGTGCCGGGCATGATCCTGGGCATGTATACACTGATGTCCAACCGGATGGAAAGAGGACGCAAACGGGTCTTCTTCCTGATCGCGACGCTGACATCGGTCCTGTTCGGAACACTGCTTCCGCTGGAACTGCTTCTGATCGTGCTGTGTCCGCTGCTTCTGCTGTTCCATCTGGGATATACCGGTATACTGTACGGACTGTTCCAGGCACTGCATGTGTATCTTGGCTTCAAGAGTACCGACGGAACAACGCTGACAGCGATGCCGGGCACCTTCCCGGAACTGTTCAGCTATCTGTCCAATTCCCAGCTGACGAAAACGCTGATCGTTGTGGCGGCTGTCGGTGTGGTATCGTTTGTGATCTACTTTGCGGCAACACAGATCTACTTCCGCTATGTGGCGGTCGACCTGTTCCGCACCGGTGACAAAGACCGGCTGATCCAGGGAACGATCGATGCGGTCGGAGGACTGGAAAATATCAAGAGTGTATACTCTTCCATTACGACACTGAATATCAGTGTGTATGATCCCAACGTGATCGACGTGAAGGCACTTCGTCATCTGGGATCGCACAAAGTGTACGAGACGCGTTCCGGCTATACCATCTGCTTCGGGGCACCGAGCAAGATGATCGAGATCGGGATCGGAAAAGCTCTGCACGACGATATCCGAAATGTATGACCGCTTCTATGCGGTCTTTCTGTATACGGCAAAAGCCGCAGGAGAGAACTATGGATGACAGGATCCTGAAACCGGAAGACTATGTGGAACCCAATTGCCCGCTGTGTGAGAAACCATACGGGGCAGAACCGGAGCCCAAGCCGGTTCCCCAGCAGCGCATTATCGAGAAGATGGATGAATATATGAGTCACCGGGACTACGCCGGGGCCGAACGCCATCTGCTGTACTGGCTGGAGGAAGCGAAGCTCGGACGTGATCAGCGGGGTGAACTGATGATCCGCAACGAACTGGTCGGACACTACCGCAAGACCGGAAATAAAGACAGTGCGTTTGCCCATGCGGCAGAAGCGCTGAAGCTGATCGAAGCGATGGATTATGACGGAACGATCAGCTCCGGTACGACCTATGTGAATATTGCGACCGCGTACAATGCCTTCGGAGCGAATGAGCAGGCACTGGCACTGTTTGAAAAAGCTCTGCCGGTCTATGAGTCCTCAAAGAATACACGGGGAGACCTGCTGGGCGGACTGTACAACAATATGGCGCTGACCTGCGTGTCGCTCGGCATGTACGAACGTGCCCGCGAACTGTATGACAAGGCGCTGGCAGTGATGAAGACGGTGGAGAACGGACAGCTGGAACAGGCTGTCACATGGCTCAACATCGCGGACATGATCACGCTGGAGAAAGGCGCAGAACAGGCAGAGAACGACGTATACGTGTGTCTGGACAAAGCCCAGGAACTGCTGGATGATCCATCTCTTCCGCGCGGCGGCTACTATGCGTTCGTCTGCGAAAAATGCGCCCCGGTATTTTCCTACTACGGATATTTCCTGACGGCAGAGGACCTGAAGGAAAGGGCGGAGAAGATCTATGCAGGGAATGGAACTGTCTGAGCGCTTCTATGAAGAATACGGGAAGCCGATGCTGGAAGAACAGTTTCCGCATCTGATCCCGTATCTGGCGGTCGGTCTATTCGGCAGCGGTTCGGAGTGCTTCGGCTTCGATGACGAATTGTCGCGTGACCATGACTTTGAACCCGGCTTCTGCATCTTCCTGCCGGGTGAAGAGATCGTGGACCGCCGGCAGGCATTCCTGCTGGAGCGGGCATATGCAAAGCTGCCGAAAACGTATCTTGGCTTTGAACGACAGAAACTGTCCCCGACCGGCGGAAACCGGCACGGCGTACTGCGTACGGAAGACTTCGTACTGGCAAAGACCGGTACGAAAGACGGCATCCTGACGATATCGCAGTGGATGACCATTCCGGAACAGTCGCTGGCGGAGATGACCAACGGGAAGGTGTTCATGGATGAATACGGAGAGATCACCCGCATCCGTGGATCCCTCGCAGTCTTTCCCCGGGAAATACGCCTGAAGAAACTGGCAGGGCACTTGATGAACATGGCGCAGGCAGGACAGTACAATTACATGCGCTGTCTGAAGCACGGAGAACAGGCGGCTGCCCAGCTGGCCGTCTTCGAATATGTAAAGAGCGCCATGGCGGTGATCTTCCTGCTGAATGACGTCTACCAGCCGTATTACAAGTGGTCGTTCCGGAAACTGCGTACACTGCCGAAGCTGTCATTGTGCGCGGAAGTCATGGAATACCTTCTGACAACGGACAACGACGCGTCCGCGGAAGAAAAATACAGTGTGATCGAAGGCATCGCGGCAGACGTGATCGACGAGCTGATCGCACAGGAATTAACAAAAGCAGTATGCGGTGACCTGGAGAAGCACGCGGTCTCGGTAAACGACGCCATCCAGGACGCGCAGCTGCGGAATATGCATATATTTGCGGCTTTGTGAGGTGAATATGAAACTGTACGGACTGCAGAAGATGACACTTCTGGACTTTCCCGGCCATGTGGCCTGCACGGTATTTCTGAACGGATGCGATTTCCGCTGCCCGTTCTGTCATAACTTTGAACTCGTAGACGGCACAGCGCAGCCGGTCATGGACGAAGAGGACTTCCTCGCGTTTCTGAAGAAACGGCAGGGACTGCTGGACGGCGTCGCGTTTACCGGCGGCGAACCGTGCCTGCATACATCCCTTCCGGCATTGATGCGGAAGATCCGGGAAATGGGCTTTGCCGTCAAGCTCGATACCAACGGCTATCATCCCGACCTGCTGGAAGCGATCCTCAAAGAGGGGCTGATCGACTATGCCGCAATGGATATCAAGAACTCACCGGCAAAATACGCGGTGACATGCGGTCTGAAAGAAATGGACCTGACACCGGTATACCGCAGTATTGAACTGCTTATGAACAGCGGCATCGACTTTGAATTCCGCACGACCGTCATCGAAGAGTTCCATGAGGCACAGGATTTTGAAGAGATCGGCAAGATGATCCGGGGATGCCGCAGATACTTCCTGCAGGCGTTCACGGACCGGGATACCGTTCCCTTCGGCGGACTGCACGCACCGTCGAAAGAAGCGATGGAAGAGTATGCCCGGATCATGAAAAAATATACAGCTGACGCACAGATCCGGGGTATGGACTGAGCCTTGAAAAGGCGAAAAAAGGGTACACAAAATGTAACAGATTTACATAGGTCATTTGCATTGACTTTCCTCTTTCCGGTGATATAGTTGGATATGCAACAAAATCCGGGCTGGCAAATAAACCGGAACAAAAAGGTGGAGGAGTATTAATGTATCAGGTAGTTAAACGCGACGGCAAAGTCGTCGAATTCAACATCGGCAAGATCAGTGCGGCGATCACAAAAGCATTTGAAGCACTTCAGAAGGAATATCATCCTTCCGTGATCGATCTGATCTCACTGCATGTTACAGCAGATTTCGAGAAGAAGATCAAAGGCGGCAAAGTCACCGTCGAAGATATCCAGGACAGTGTTGAAAAGGTTCTTTCCGAGTCCGGTTACGCAGATGTCGCAAAGGCATATATTCTGTACCGCAGACAGCGTGAAAAAGTCCGTAATATCAACAGCACCCTGCTGAACTATCGTGATCTGGTGGATAACTATCTGAAGATCAATGACTGGCGTGTAAAAGAGAACAGTACTGTCACATATTCTGTCGGCGGTCTGATCCTTTCCAACTCCGGTGCGATCACAGCCAACTACTGGCTGTCGGAAGTCTATGATGACGAGATCGCCAACGCGCACAGAAGCGCAGCGCTGCATCTGCATGACCTGTCCATGTTAACGGGATACTGTGCAGGATGGTCGCTGAAGCAGCTCATCCAGGAAGGTCTCGGCGGTGTTCCGGGCAAGATCACTTCGGCACCGGCAAAGCATCTTTCCACGCTGTGCAACCAGATGGTCAACTTCCTCGGCATCATGCAGAACGAGTGGGCAGGCGCACAGGCATTCTCCTCGTTTGATACGTATCTGGCACCGTTCGTCAAGATTGACAACCTGTCCCAGCAGCAGGTCAAGCAGTGTGTCCAGTCGTTCGTCTACGGCGTCAACACACCGTCCAGATGGGGAACACAGGCACCGTTCTCCAACATTACGCTGGACTGGGTCGTTCCGAATGACCTGAAGAACCTGCCGGCGATCATCGGCGGCAAGGAAGTCGACTTCACATACGGCGAATGCCAGAAGGAAATGGATATGGTCAACAAGGCGTTCATCGAGATCATGATCGAAGGTGACGCAAACGGCAGAGGATTCCAGTATCCGATCCCGACCTATTCCATCACAAGAAACTTTGACTGGAGCGAAACAGAGAACAACAAGCTCCTGTTTGAAATGACTGCCAAATACGGCACACCGTACTTCTCCAACTATATCAACAGTGATATGGAACCGAGTGATGTACGTTCGATGTGCTGCCGTCTGCGTCTGGACCTGCGTGAACTGCGCAAGAAGTCCGGCGGCTTCTTCGGCTCCGGCGAAAGCACAGGATCGATCGGCGTTGTTACGATCAACCTGCCGCGCATCGCTTACCTGGCAAAAGATGAAGAAGACTTCTACAAGCGTCTGGATAACCTGATGGATATCGCCGCAAGAAGCCTGAAGGTCAAGAGAACCGTTATTACAAGACTGCTCGAACAGGGTCTGTATCCGTATACAAAGAGATACCTCGGCACCTTCAGCAACCACTTCTCCACGATCGGTCTGATCGGTATGAACGAAGTCGGTCTGAATGCCAAGTGGCTGCGCGCCGACCTCACAGACGAGCGTACACAGCGCTTCGCCCGCGATGTCCTCAACCATATGCGTGAGCGTCTCTCCGACTACCAGGAGAAATACGGCGACCTGTACAACCTTGAAGCGACACCGGCGGAGTCCACGACATACCGTTTCGCAAAGCATGACAAGGAACAGTATCCGGACATCATCACTGCGAACATGAACGGCACGCCGTACTACACGAACTCTTCGCACCTGCCGGTCGGCTATACAGAAGATGTATTCTCCGCTCTGGATATCCAGGACGATCTGCAGACACTGTACACATCCGGTACTGTCTTCCACGCATTCCTCGGCGAAAAGCTTCCGGACTGGAAAGCCGCAGCTGCCCTGGTTCGCAAGATCGCGGAAAACTACAAGCTTCCGTATTACACGATGTCCCCGACATACTCCGTATGTAAGGAACACGGCTATCTGACAGGCGAACAGTACACATGTCCGATCTGCGGTGCCAAGACGGAAGTCTACAGCCGCATCACCGGCTACTACCGTCCGGTACAGAACTGGAACGACGGCAAGGCTCAGGAATTCAAAGACCGTAAAGTCTACAACATCGGTCACTCCGTACTGACCCATACAGGTCCGAATCCGGCACCGGTCGATGAACCGGCACCGGCACCTGTACAGGAAGCACCGGTCGAGACACCGGTACAGACAGCTGCCGAAGGCATCCTGCTGTTCAAGACACCGACATGCCCGAACTGCAAGGCAGCTATGGCGCTGCTGGACAAGGCAGGCGTACAGTACACTGCTCTGAACGCTAACGAAGAGCGTGATCTGGTTGAAAAATACGGCGTCAAGCAGGCACCGACACTGGTCATCCCGAACGCAGACAGCTTTGAGAAATACCGCGGTGTATCCGATATCAAAGGCTGGCTGATGCGGAGCTGATCATGGCAGTCTATGATGTGATCGTTGCGGGCGGCGGCCCGGCCGGCATGACGGCTGCGCTGTATGCCCTGCGCAACGGCAAAAGTGTACTGGTCATTGAAAAAGAAGGCTTCGGCGGACAGATCACCCATTCCCCGAAAGTGGAAAACTATCCGGCTATGCTGTCGCTCAGCGGAAATGAACTGGCAGACAAGATGTTTGAACAGATCATGGCGCAGGGCGCTGACATTGAAGTGGAAACGGTAAGCGGTGTTTCCTGCGAAGGAGATCTGCGCATCGTGACAACGGAAGAGGGAAGCCGCTACGAAGCGCGTACCGTCATCCTTGCGACCGGCGTCAAACACAGAATGCTTGGTCTGGAAGGGGAGGAAGAACTGGTCGGTGAAGGCATCTCCTTCTGCGCAGTATGCGATGGCGACTTCTATTCCGGAAGAACTGTCGTTGTGGCAGGCGGCGGAAACTCCGCTCTGCAGGAAGCCATCCTGCTGGCACAGAAGTGCCGCAAGGTCATCCTTCTGCAGGATCTGCCGGTATTCACCGGTGAAGCAAAGCTGCAGGAAGTCCTGTTTGCCATGGACAATGTCCAGGGCATCACCAATACAAAGCTGACCGGCTTTGAAACGGTGAACGGCGAACTGCGCGGGATCCGCTATGAAGACCGCACGACCGGCGAAGGAAAACTGGTGGAATGCGACGGCCTGTTCGTCGCAATCGGCCTGATCCCGGAGAACGACGCGTTCAAAGATCTGGCAGCGCTGGACAGCTACGGCTACTTCGATTCCGATGAGAACTGTCTGACAAAGACACCGGGCATCTTCGTGGCAGGCGACTGCCGGAAGAAGCGCGTGCGCCAGGTAACCACCGCAGCGGCGGACGGTGCTGTGGCAGCGCTTGCGGCATGCCGGTATATCAACGAAAACCGATAAACCTATTAGGATATCCTGTACGGGATATCCTTTTTACGTCTGCTCTGATTGTCATATGAAGTGTTTTCCTCTACGATGAAGGCATGAATACAAAGCATCGCAACCAAACCATTGATGTTCTTCGTCTGGTATTTTCCCTGTGTATTATCGGGATCCATCTGAATCTGTTTAAAGACATGAATACCGGCCTTTTCCGCATATTTACGGAGGGAGTGTTCCGGATCGGCGTACCGTTCTATTTCATAACATCGGGATATTTCTATGCTGTGAAACTGCATGACCGGGAAAAGACGGATAAATACTTACTGCGGCTGTTCCGGATCTACGTCATTTTTGAGGCTGTAGATCTGCTGGCAAGATTCCTGCCGGGAAGAGAAAAACCGCCGTGGTTTATGCTGCTGCGCTCGTTTACGACCGGACAGAACCAGATCTACTGGTATATTATCTCTCTGATCCTGACCTGCGCCGTGTGCAGAAGGGCATGGAAAAGAGGCTGGGCAAAGTATCTGATCGCCGCCGGCGGCGTCCTGTATCTTTTCGCAATGACATTTGTTTCCTACAGCTGGCTGTTTCCGAAGCCGTTCCTGGCAGATATTGTCCGGATCCATAAAGTTGTGTGGGCATGGCCGCAGGCAGGATTTAATGAGTCGATCTTATTCCTGTCGATCGGCGTGTGGCTGCGGCAGAACAATATCCGCAGTAAACATGCCGGTATCGGAGTTCTGGTATTTACAGCAGCACTGCTGGCGGAAAGCTGGTTCTGCCAGTCAAAAGGCGCAGCCGATGCCAACTGCTGTCTGAGTCTGATTCCGGTATCTGTATGCGTCTTCCTGTGGGCGCTGAATCATCCCGATACGATACATATTCCGCATGCAGGGAAAATGAGCCTGTATGTCTATATGATCCATCCCTATACCAATTACTTAAGTTATATGATGTCTAATGTCAGTGTGGTCCGGTATCTGATCTCCGCCGGTCTGTCTGTGATCTGTGCGTTCCTGATCGTAATGCAGAGAAATAAAGCTGAAGTGTGATTCGATGCATGAGGGACCGTTTACCCCCAGGTCATAATTTCAATTCGCATGCTGTCATGATGAGTCAGGATATATAGAAATCACTGACCGGAAAACTGCCTGATATACCCCCCTCGGAAGGAAGAAAATGATCTCATATATACTTTTCTCAGATAAAGGAGGAAAGTATATGAACCGTGCATACCGTTACGAGATCCTGAACGTTGGATGGAACTGGAAGAAAACAAACTTCACAGTTACTGCTTTCCTTCGCTGGATCAGAGGCTGCCGCTGAGCAGCTTTTTTTTCATATTTATTTACGCATATAGTCCTATATGGTACTATATGCAGGCAAAGAGGTATGAGTATGTATCAGGGCGGCTATCTGATCGGTCAGATCCATAAGAGGACCGGACGCAGGATCAATGAATTATTAAAAGAACAGGGTATTACGGAATTCAACGGGGCACAGGGGACCATCCTGTATTCCCTGTGGAACCGGGAATCGATGACGATCAAAGAGATCGCGGCGGTGACAGGACTTGCGAAGACATCACTGACAAGCATGCTGGAGAGAATGCGGCAGGCAGGGCTGCTGGTTCTGGAAGACAATCCGCAGGACGGGCGCAGTAAGATCGTAAAGCTGACCGGGAAAGCCGGAGATCTGAAAGAAGAATATGAGAGTGTGTCGGCTTCCATGACTGAGTGCTGGTACCGGGGAATGCAGGAAGAAGAGATCCTGCAGTTTGAAGAAACGCTTCGGAAAGTACTGCGGAATATTGAAGAATACTGAGAGGGATATATGAACAGAACAGAAGAAAAACCAAAGAAAATACAGATAAGAGGGGCAAGAGTTCATAACCTGAAGAATATTGATGTGGATATCCCGCTGGATCAGATCGTGGGGATCGCCGGCGTTTCCGGGTCCGGTAAGTCTTCCCTGGCACTTGGCGTGCTGTATGCGGAAGGCTCACGGAGATACCTGGAGTCGCTTTCCACGTATACCAGAAGAAGAATGACACAAGCTGCCAGAGCGGATGTGGATGAGGTGCTGTATGTACCGGCTTCCCTGGCGCTTCATCAGCGGCCGGGTGTACCGGGCATCCGTTCCACATTCGGTACCGGTACTGAGTTATTGAACAGTCTGCGTCTGATGTTTTCCCGGCTTGCGAGCCACCGCTGTCCGAACGGCCACTACGTAAAACCAGGGCTTCAGGTCGCGGCGATGCAGGAGATCGTTTGTCCGGAGTGCGGCGAGCATTTCTACGGACCGGGCGCGGAAGAACTGGCATTCAATTCCCAGGGCGCGTGCAAGTGCTGCGGCGGTACCGGTACGGTGCGTACAGTGGACCGTGATACCCTTGTGCCGGATGAGAATCTCACACTGGATGAAGGCGCCGTCGCACCATGGAACTCCCTCATGTGGTCATTGATGACCGATGTTGCAAGAGAGATGGGCGTACGCACCGATGTGCCGTTCAAGGATCTCACAGAAGAAGAAAAAGAGATCGTCTATGATGGACCGATGGAGAAACGGCATATCTTCTACCGGCCGAAAAACAAAGACAGCGTAACTGCGGCGGAAATGGATTTCACCTACTACAGTGCCACTGCGACAGTATTGAACGCACTGAACAAGGTCAAAGATGAGAAAGGCATGAAACGGGTGGAGAAGTTCCTGAAAGAAGAAATCTGTCCGGAGTGCCATGGCACAAGACTGTCCGATGCCGCAAGAGCGCCGCGCATTCTCGGCATATCCCTGGCCGAAGCGTGTCAGATGACACTGAAAGAATCGATCGACTGGGTAAAGAGCGTTCCGGCTTCGCTTCCGGAAGAGATGCGGGACATGGCACAGAATATCTGTGAATCGTATCTGGAAGCCGCAAAGCGCCTCATGGATCTCGGTCTGGGGTATCTGACACTGGACCGTGCTTCTTCCACGCTTTCCACCGGTGAGCGGCAGAGAATGCAGCTGGCAAGAGCTGTGCGCAACCGGACGACCGGTGTCCTCTATGTACTGGATGAACCGAGCATCGGCCTTCATCCCGCGAACATCGAAGGGCTGAACGGCGTCATGCACGACCTGGTGCGGGACGGCAACACGGTACTGCTGGTAGACCATGATACACAGATCCTGAAAGAATCCGACTGGCTGGTGGAAATGGGACCGGAAGCCGGCGCAAAAGGCGGGACCGTGATCGCGGAAGGCACGATTGAAGATATCACAAAAGATCCGTGCTCCGTGATTGGAAGCTATCTCTCCGACCGTGCAGATATCGCTGAAAAGACGGGGCAGGACGATGTGTTTTCCGTTGGAAAGATCCATCTTGAGACAGAACGCATCCATACGGTGCATCCGCTCACTGTGAATATACCGAAGAACCGACTGACGGTCGTGACCGGTATGTCCGGTTCCGGCAAGACGACACTGATACTGGAAAGCCTTGTACCTGCATTGTCTGCGGTATGCACCGGTACAAAAATGCCTGCACATGTACAGAAGATCGAAGCGGAAGGCATCCGCCACGTCAAACTGATCGACGCGACACCCATCGGCATCAATGTCCGCTCTACCGTGGCAACCTATGCCAACGTGCACGATGAACTGCGCAAGATCTGCGCACGCACGAAAGAGGCGAAAAAATACGGGTACAAAGCCGGTGATTTCTCCTACAATACCGGGTCACTGCGCTGTCCGGTATGCGACGGAACGGGACAGATCTCACTGGATGTCCAATTCCTGCCGGATGTAGATATTCCCTGTCCGGAATGCCGGGGCAGCCGCTATGGCAAAGATGCCAAAAAGATCCGTGTTGCCAACAAAGCAAAAGAACTGCGTTCTCTTCCGGAACTGATGGATATGGATGTGAACACTGCGCTGGATTTCTGCAGTGATATGAAGACGGTGAGACCGAAGCTGGAGATCCTGCGGGATCTTGGTCTGGGGTATCTGACCCTGGGAGAAGAAACACCGGGACTGTCCGGCGGCGAAGCACAGCGTCTGAAACTGGCAAGTGAAATGGGACGCCAGCAGGATGATTCTGTATTTGTATTCGATGAACCGACCATTGGTCTGCATCCCCGTGATGTGGAAACGCTTCTGCAGGTATTCCGGACACTGATCGAACACGGTGCGACGGTCATCGTGATCGAGCATGATCTGGATGTGATCCGCAGCGCAGACTACGTTATTGATATGGGACCGGAAGGCGGTAAGGACGGCGGCAGGATCGTTGCCTGCGGCACTCCCGAAACTGTCCGAAATTGTCCGGAAAGCCGGACAGGGAAATACATATGATCCTGAATACCGGGCAGCGCACCGATATACCGGCTTTTTACAGTGAATGGTTCGCGAACCGTCTGCGGGAAGGCTATGTCTGTGTGCGGAATCCCTATAATCCCAAAGCGGTCAGCCGCTACCGTCTCGATCCTTCTGTCGTGGATGTGATCGGCTTCTGTTCCAAAAACCCGGCTCCGATGTTCCGGTATATGGATCTTCTGAAGCCGTACGGACAATACTGGTACGTCACGATCACTCCGTACGGAAAAGACATTGAACCTAATGTACCGGATAAGCACCGCATCCTGGAAGACTTCAAAGTACTGTCCGGGATCGTCGGTGTGCCGTCCGTCGGATGGCGCTATGATCCGATCCTGATTACCGAAAAGTATTCCATGGAATATCATCTGCGGGCGATTGAAACCATTGCGAGCGCGCTGGACGGCTATACGAAGACCGTAGTGATCAGCTTTATTGACCTGTATCCGAAAGTAAAACAGAACTTCCCGGAAGTTCGGGAAGTCCTGCCTCAGCAGCGGATCGACTTAGGCAAAGCAATCATACAGATCGCGTCGAAGCACGGCATGACGGTGAAGCCGTGCGCCGAAGGAAGAGAACTGGAAGCGTACGGCGCGGACTGTTCCGGCTGTATGAAGATCAGCGATTATGAACAGGCGATCGGCGCAAAGCTGCTTGTTCCAAAACGTAAAAACGCCCGGGAAGCCTGTGCATGTTACCTGGGCGGGGATATCGGTGCCTATAATACGTGCCGGCATCTGTGCCGTTACTGTTACGCAAACGCGGAACCGGAGAAGGTACTGGCGAACAGTGCGCTCCACGATCCGGCATCGCCTTTCCTGATCGGTAATTACCGTCCGGATGACGAGATCCACGATGTTCCGCAGAAGTCCTGGATCGACCGTCAGATCCGTCTGGAACTCTGAATTTTACCCCCTTATGAGTCCCTCTGCCATGACCTTGTATACTGTGGTCAGAAAAAGGAGGAACCATAATGGAACGTATTCACCGCTATGAAGCTATGTATGCAGGATGGTCCTGGTGCCGTGAACATATCTCACTCCGTGCTTTCCTCTTACATATCATTTCATTCTGAGCAGTAGAAATACTGCTTTTTTTTCATCCATGCAGGATTACCGGTACTCTTCCGGATATACCGTGGTCTGGATCGCTGTGCCGTACATGAGCAGGGAAACATAGTATACAAGCAATGCTGCAATGCGCATGATCAGCGATTCGTTAAACGCGTTATTCCCCACTAACATGATGTCCGACAGAGCAAATACCATGGCAGACAGCCAGATGATGCGCGGCATGCGGAAGGAGAACACGCACGTCGATATCAGTATGGCGATATAGCAGACTGCGGTGAGATACAGCATTGTACTGCCGATCCGGTCACGGATCAGAGTCAGAAGGATGCCTGCAGTCACAGAAAGCACGAGCCAGATCAGAACCTCTCTTCGAACAGGCAGCTTCTCCCGGATAAATGCGATCACAAACAGAATATGGCAGATGCCAAACAGTACCGCTCCGGCCGCAACGCTGCTGTTGATCGCAATGTCCGCTGCCATAGCTATAAACATTGCAATGACGATCAGCCGGGAAAACCGGTTCTTTTCATACAGGTAATTGTGCAGGGCATAGGTGACGCACGGCAGAGATGCGCTGAATTTCAACAATCCTGCATTCAGGATGTCTGCAGGATACTTTTCCTGAAAGAGCCGCAGCACAACCGTATCGACCGCGCAGATGAGAAAATAAAACAGATACAGCGGGATCGGGGACTTCCTCTTTTCATAGATCCTGTCTGTGAAGTTCCATGCCAGGATCACAGCCGCAAGCGAAGCAGCGCAAACCATTACTATACTGAATTTCATATATTTTTCTCCCTGAAACCATCTTATCGGAAAATCAGTCAGGAGGATTATAAGAAAGTATTCGCAAAAATCCCGCCCCCTCCGAAGGCTGTGAAAGCGCTTTAGTATATTGTAGGTATAGAAAAGGAGGAAATCTCATGGAACGTATAAACCGCTACGAAGCAATGAATGCAGGCTGGAACTGGTGCCGTCAGAATCTCTCTCTCCGCCTTTTCCTCTTACATGTATTCCCGTTCTAAGCAGTAGAAATACTGCTTTTTTTTGCTCAAAGCGAGAAAAAAACGGTATATGTCAGAAAACATATACCGTTTTGATATTACTGATGCATGTCAGATCGCGTTGGCAGCGTCATATGCTGTCCATACGGCATTCATAATCGTCTTTGCTTCTTCGGCATCCCCCAGTACTTTGACCGGGACGCCCAGTGTCTCAAACTCTTCCTTCAGAGACTTGCCCGGACGGAAGCCGAGCGCGGAAACGATACTGTCTGCTTTCAGTTCCGTAATGACCCCGTCGTGTTCCACGACAGCGCAGCCGTCCCGCACTTCTGTCAGTTTTGTATTTGTGCATACAGTGACGCCATAGTAAGCAAACATGTCTCCAATCATCTGCTTGTTCGGTCCCGGAACACTAGGTCCGGAGGAAAGAATATCATTCAATGCTTCAACGACCGTGACTTTCTTTCCGTTCTTTGCTTCATCCAGAGCAAGTTCGCAGCCGACCAGGCCGCCGCCGACTATGATGACTTCTTTGCCGAGCTGCTCCGGATGATTGATCGCATCCAGGGATACAATGGCTTTTTCAAGACCGGGGATCGGCGGAGCGGACGGTACAGAGCCGGTCGCCAGCAGGATGATGTCCGGGTTTTCTGCCTTTACGCAGTTTACACAAGGTTCGCTGTTCAGTTTAACGTTGACATTCAGGTCTTTGAGCTGCTTTGCAAACCATTTGTTCAGGAGACCGATCTCTTTCTTGAAACTGTGTCCGCCGGCTTCGACCAGATGACCGCCAAGGTGATCACTCTTTTCAAACAGAGTAACTTCGTGTCCTCTCTGGGCAGATATCATGGCAGCTTCCATACCTGCCGCACCGCCGCCGATGACAACAACTTTCTTCTTTGAATCCGCTGGTTTGAGACCGTTGAGAAGTTCAACGCCTGCGGCGGGGTTCAAAGCACAGCTTGCCGGTCCCTGTCCGGTCAGCGCACGATTGAAGCAGCCAAGACTGCAGCCGATGCAGCGGCGGATATCTTCCGGTCTGCCTTCATAGAGTTTCTTCGGATAATATGGATCCGCAAGGGACTGTCTTGCCAGAACTACACCGTCAAATTTGCCGTCGCGGATACCCTGTGCGGAAAGATCAGGATCCTGCATGCGGCCGCCGGCCAGGATCGGAATGTTCACTGCTTTTTTAGCAGCCGCAGCCATGTCGTTCATGAATCCGAGCGGCATATATACCGGCGGTTCGGCAAAGTAGAAGGAATCGTAAGTGCCGACATCAACGCTCAGATAATCATAGCCATAGGATTCCAGAAGCTTGCAGCACTCCACGGATTCTTCCAGTGTACGTCCTTTTTCGCCTTCGCCGGTGAGAGTAGCCTGGTTAATGTCTTTGATGAAAGATTTCATACTCATGCGCATGCCGACCGGGAAATCTTCACCACATTCTTTTTTGATGCCTTCCACGATCTCGCGCGCGGCACGAAGACGGTTCTCACGTGTTCCGCCGTATTCATCTGTCCGGCGGTTGAACAGTTCGGTTCCAAACTGATCCAGCAGATATCCCCAGTGCATGGCGTGGACTTCCACACCGTCGAAGCCCGCTTCTTTGGCAAGCTTTGCATTGGCGATAACACCGTTGATCTTAATGTGGATCTGCTCTTTCGTCAGCTCCGGCGACAGCTGGTCGGTCGTTCCGTAGACGATGTTGGGTGAACATGACGGAAGGTAAGGATAATTGCGTCCCAGCCCCATCGTCAGCTGAATGAACATTTTTGCATTATTTGCGTGGATCGAATCGTTCAGTTTCCGGGATGTCTCCAGGAAGTGTTCTCTGTGGGATGTCGGCACCGGGCTTGCCTGGAACGGATCGATCACATCTTCGCATCCGATCGCGCCGGTTACGACCATGCCGAAGCCGCCTTTGGCACGCTCGGTAAAATATGCAATACCATTGTCGCTGAAGCCGCCGTTTTCATCCATGAAGGCGCCGGTGCCCATCGGACCGACAGAAAAACGGTTCGGAACCGTGACGGCACCGATTTTCAGGGGCTCTGAAAAAATACTGTAATCAGCCATATTATGAATTCTCCTTTATATATGTCTCTTTAAATTCATGGTATAGTATGTGTAATTTCTTCCGATTTACAAAACACGGAAAACGAGCAAATCTGCACATAATCAAAGATATGTAAATTAAGAGTGGTGAGAGGATCATGAAGACAAAGGAAATCATTCTGAACTCTGTTGTGGAACTGATGAATCACAGCAGTGTAGACTCCCTCAGTGTGAAAGCAATTGCGGATAATGCCGGTGTCTCACGGCGTACGTTTTACAATCATTTTGTTGATAAATATGATGCTGTGAATTCCTTTTTCACGTGGCAGATCACCCGGGAGATCGAGGAACATTACAATGGGAAGAACTGGAATGAGATTGCAGTGTTCATGTGTTTCCTGCTGCGGGACCATGCCCGCTTTTTCCTCGAAGCAGACAAAGCAGGGGAGCTGGATCGGTTTTCAACATTTCTTACCCGGTGGGCAGAAGAAATGTATTCTGCTGCATATATGAGGAATATGAAAAAAACGGAGCTTACAGAAGATGAAAAGCTCCGGATCTCATTTTATGCGCTGGGCAATATGGTATATGTTAATAAGATCCTTCGGAATCCGGAAGAATTCTCTGATCCCGTCAGGATACGCCACTATGTGGATATTGTGCTGAAAGAAGTTCCTGCAGTCTATTACGAACTGCAGTAGTATCTATTCCGGCTGAATGGATATAATACGGGCAAGCGGTATGGTATGCCCCTCCGCTGTATACAGGATCTTTCCGATCGGATCGACTTTGCGCAGATGCACGGTCACGGTGGTGTACGCACCGCCTTTTTTTCGCTCATCCGGAATGAACCAGGTGATCGATGCGGCTGGGCGCTCTTTGATGCGGGATAACAGTTCCTGCAGGGATGCGTCCAGTGCCTGGCGGTCATCTTCACTCAGCTGGATCTCGTCCTCGGTCAGCCGGGCGGTCTCCTGAATGGCTGCGTCATAGCCGGATAACGCTGCGAAGGGGGAGAACTGGGCAGCCCGCTCTGTCATGGACATGGGATGGCGGCGCGGGGAAACATGGTGGGGCAGTTCCAGCATATCGTCGTAGCGATGCGGATCTTTTGCGTTCATTTCCGGTGACCTCCGATCATCTTGTTCCGTTCTTTGCCGGTCGCTCCGTCCTGCAGGCTGGTGCCTTTCAGGACAGCGTTCTTTCCGAACTTCTTCTGGATATCCAGAATAGCCTTCTGGACTTTCTGCTCTTTCTCCGTTTCTGCGGGATCCGGTCCCTTCTGGGTCTCCGGTGATGCGAAAAGATCCATCTGTTCATACGAAGGGATGGAAGAAGCTTCTTCCCGGGGAAGCACATTGACCGCGGTCACGTTGAACCGGCGGATCTTCAGGGACTTGTCTGTGATGCGGGCATAGAGCTTCAGTACAGCATCCATGATCTCCCGTGAGGAGGACGTATAATGTTTCAGCCGGGCGATGGAGTTGGCCGGCTTGGGTGCGCGCAGTCCCCAGCGGTTGGTGGTGATCGTACCGGACCAGGAAGACGGGACCGCTGCGTCATAGCCGACAAACAGGGCTATGGCATTGGTCATGAGGTCTTTATCCACAAGATCGAGAACCAGGGCGTCAGTCATTTCCCGCAGGACAATCATTGCTTTTTCATACGAATACGGTTCCATGAGGACCTGTCCGCTGCCGATGGAATTGTGCTCGGGCTTATACGCCTTGATATCTTTGATCTGACATGGCTCCCAGCCCCAGGCGTGGTCGATGAGCAGCTCTGCGTTGACGCCGAATTCGGCATACAGTTCTTCTTCCTGTGTCAGGGAGAAGCGGGCAATGTCACCCATTGTATGGAGCCCCATGTCCGCAAGACGCTTTGCATAGCCGCGCCCCACACGCCAGAAGTCTGTCAGCGGTTCGTGCGTCCAGAGCTGTTTCCGGTAGGTATATTCGTTCAGCTCGGCAATGCGTACGCCGTCTTTGTCCGCCGGCATATGCTTGGCAGTGATATCCATTGCCACTTTGGCAAGATAGAGATTGGTGCCGATGCCGGCCGTGGCGGTGATGCCGGTCTGTTTCAGAACATCGCGGATCATCATGACAGCCAGTTCATGCGCAGTCTTTCCGTATGTACGCAGATAGCCGGTCACGTCCATGAACACTTCGTCGATCGAATAGACATGAATATCTTCCGGTGAAAGATACTTCAGATAGATGTTGTAGATACGCGTGCTGTATTCGATATACAGCGCCATGCGGGGCACCGCAGTATGGTAGGCAATGCGCAGGGAAGGATCTTTCTGAAGTTCTGTATAGGAGCGGGACTCCCCGTTTCTGTGATACGGATCCCGTTCCCGGTTCAATGCCCGCACACGCTGTTCCACTTCGAACAGACGCGGTCTTCCGGGAATGCCAAAAGACTTCAGGGAAGGGGATACGGCAAGACAGATGGTCTTGTTCGTACGGCTTTCATCCGCGACGACCAGATTGGCGGTCAGGGGATCCAGTCCGCGTTCCCGGCATTCCACCGAAGCGTAGAAGGACTTCAGATCGATGGCGATATAGGTTCTTTCAGGCATCGCTGTATTTCTCTTTCACTGTGATCACGCCGTCATGTACGGCAAACTCACCGCGGCACAGTACATCGGTAATATTCCACTTTTCGTCGACCAGGACGATATCTGCGTCATAGCCGTCTTTGAGATATCCCTTGTTCGTTAACAGCATCGCTTCGGCGACATTGCATGTGATCAGGGAAACGGCGTCACAGACAGAGACATGTTCCTTTTCAATGAGATCACGTACGGTCGCAAACAGTGTCACCGGTTTACCGATGCCAAGACCGATCAGTTTGTTGTCTTCGCTCCATTTTGGGAAGGAACCGTTGGAGTCGGAAGACAGCGTGATCTGACCGAGCGGCACTTCTTTCAGTGCACAGGTGATCTTATGCGCCGTTTCTTCGCCGGCAGTGAAGTCGATATATCCGCCTTTTTTGCCGAAGACAATGGCATCGTCCAGCTGGTTTCCGCAGTGAGTGGGACGGAACTGGGCAATGGGGATATCGGTCTCTTCCACGATCTGCAGGATCTGCTTCAGTCCTGCTTTTCCGCGGCCGGTATGCAGGTGCACGATGCCGGGTTTGTGCGCAAGCAGTCCGGCAGTGCGCGCTTCGGCCGCAAGACGGGCAAGTTCCTGTACGGTCGGCGCCGAAGAACGGTGGTCGCTGATGGCTGTCTTGACGCCGAGGATCTCTTCGACAAAGACGATATCCTTTCCGACAGAACCCGTCAGGGTGACTGTGGGGACCGCATAGGAACCGGTGAGGCACCATGCGCTCATTCCTTCTTCTTTCAGAGCTTTGGTCTTTGCGACAAGAGCTTCCACAGACTTGGCATGGGCGTCGGTCCCAAGAAGACCGATCACTCCGGTCAGTCCGTAACGCACCAGATCACGGATACGGACCGGCGGGATCAGTGACGCAAACCCGTCCTCACCGCCGCCTCCGATGATATGTACGTGCTGGTCGATAAAACCGGGGAACGCAGTCTTTCCGGCTGCGTCAATGATCTCGGTATCTTCCCATACAGGATCGATATGATCCCGTACGGCAAGGATGCGGTTATTACATATAAGAATATCCTGTACACCGCGGTCTTCCGGCGCGTATACATGTGCGTTTTTAATGAGTTTCATACGTGCTACCTCAGTATCATCATACAATTTCATGACTCTCTTCGAAAACAAAAAAAAGAGGGATGCGACCCTGCTAAGTTCGATAAGAACTTAACAGAAATCGCATCCCTCATAATGCTTACAGAGTCAAATATCAGCGGTTCAGCAGGTGAACTAGTCGATCATTAAGGATGTAGTGACAGGATTGATCGGTGCTGAAGCATCAATTACCCCTTGAATGTCACTGACCAATCCGTCATCCAAAGGCATGACCCATACCGCTGTATCGACCTGATAGCCGCACTCACACGTCTCCCGCACTACAATGGTCTGATCTTCATATGCCCAGCGTACACCATATCCATCGAGATATTTATGATGATGAATGGTGTAGATCACTTCTTTCGGAACCTTATACTGTCTCGTCACAGTCGGTCTGTCATTTTCGTTTTGATACGGTCCCTGCTTTGGAATCTGACAGGTAAGTGTATCATACGAAAGAATGTTTACCGCCACGACTACACCGGAGTTGGAAGTGACTTTGTATCCTGTACTCTTAACAGAACTGACCCAGTTATCCAGAGATGAACAGTCAAATGTTACCCGCTTATAACTATAGGTTTCAGGGTCAAGGGTTGGCCCTCCGTTTGCAGAGGTTTTCAGAAATTTCCATTTCTGGGCGGCAGACCCATTAAATGGATGGAGTATCACATTATTTCCGCGTTTTGCGTTTCCACCGCTGTTATCAAGATAAGAACCTGTTGCCTTATTCTGCAAATAACAGTACCCATCACCCACAGGTATGACGATCCAACGAGCATTGTCATGCTTGTTTCCTGTCCACATATGAGCATTTGCAACAACCTTGTTTTCGTCTTCTCCGTGAATGTATTTCCCGGAATGAACAGCCATTATTGTGTAATATCCGTTTTCATAACGAAGGTAAAATCTCTCATTTGCGGTATTGTTATTGGAGAATACTTCGAGATTTGCTCCGTTATCTCTATTTGAACCATGTACATCTAAAATCAGATCACTGCTGTTTGCACTGGCGATTTTAAAATAGTTATCGTTCAGATTCAGGCAATATGTATTGTCAACGGGTTCAAACTTCCATTTCTGTGCATTAGATCCGTTGAAAGGATAGTAAATCAGGTTGTTGCCTGGGGTTGTACTGCCTCCGCAGTTGTCGAGATAGCTGCCGGTGCTTTTGTTTCGCAGATAATAATATCCATTACCGGCAGGAATAAGTTCCCATTGTGCATTGGCGTGTTTGTTGCCTTCCCACTGGTGAACATTTCCCTGAGTCTTGCTGCCATCTTCAACATGAAGATATTTCCCTGAATGAATACACATAATTGTGTAATAGCCGCCTTCATATCGTATGAAGTAACGCTGATTCAATGTGTTGTTTTTATTAAATAGTTCAGCATTGCCGGCATTCTCCATACTGGAATTGTTAATGTCAACCACCATGTGATCGCTGTTGCCGCTGACGATCATATAGGTACCGTCGGAAACTTCATGACTGCCGCTAAGATTCCCGGCATCAGCGTGTACAGCAGCCGGGCAAAGACGGGCAGTAATCATAAGGAAAGCAAAAAGAACTGCAGTTAATCGTTTAATCGTATTCATGATTTCCCTTTCTTCTGTGTATTACTTTCAGAACAGCAACTTAACTCAAAACTAAAGGAGGACTCAGATAGAGAGTCCTCCGTGGATCATCAAAGAGAGAATCTAATTCGTGAAGTCATAAAAGACAACACGATTTGAATGTCCGGCGTGATTATCAACTTTGACAGCCAAAACTGCAGTGTCTTTGATCGGTAAAGAAACTTCCTTTTCAAGGGCAATAGGGTCAAGCTCAAGAACAAGGTATGGTTCTTCATCATCTAAAGACTCCGGATCAAGATAGAATTCCACAGTCATCGAACCGGTGGTTCCGTTTTCGCCGCAGACTTTGAAGTGAAGTGTGTCAATATCACTGAGTGAAGTCAGATTCACCATGTAATACTGATGACTGCCATTCCATAGATTTACAGTGGCTGAAGTATTTGTCGTTATACAGTTCTCGCGTTCTTTGCCAAATACATTTACACGATCGTTACTGCCTAAGTGATAAGCTGTCGTGCCTGAATCAGTAATGCGGGAGTCCTTTAATGCCTGGACGATTTCTTTTGACGAATACACCTTTACAAACTCCGGATCTTTAAGACCGCATCTTGTACAGAACCCGGTATTCTGATCATAATCATGTCCAAGAGGCGGGATAGTCTCAGATTCATGACGCAGCTCCGTTCTGCAGTCACAAACAACAGCAGTTGTCGTATGACCCTCTTCGGTACAGGTTGGATCTGTTTTTTCAATGACTACTTTATTCGCTTCCGTGTGGACGTGTGGTTCTTCACTCACAGCATCTAAGTTGAGGACATGTTCGCTGTCAGAAATCTGGATTTCATCAGCGATGTTTTCTTTTGGGAAACTGACATTGTCTTTTCTCAATTCATTTTCTGCTTCGGTAATATTAACAAATGCAATACCCAGAGCAGCACAGGCAGCGATCGTAAGAAGAACAAATATATTGTGGGTTTTTTTCATCATCCTTTTTCCTCCAGGATTTCTTTTCTCAATGAAATGACAAGTGAGCGGCACGGGTGAATCCTGTTCTTATTTCACATATGAAGCGTATCCTCCTTCCTGATATATAAATAGGTCCGGAAAAAAAACGCACATTGGCGATAAACAAAATTCTTATACTCTTTCGTCAGAGGATGCTTTTCTAAGCGGTTCATAAGGAGGACTCGGATCGGGAGTCCTCCCTGGACCAGAAAACTGCCGGGCTTATTAAAACCTGCGCTTAAGCCGGCATATTGGAGAAATCATAGAAGACAACAGTGTTATTATTGCCGGAATGATTCGTGCAGCGAATCGCCAGCACTGTTGCGTCTTTAATCGGTAAAGCAATGGTCTTTTCGACCGCAATAGGATCTGCTTCAATGATCTGTGCAGGTTCAGATTCATCTAAGGAACTTTCAGGATCCAGGAAGATTTCAACAGTTAAGCTTCCTGTAGTTCCCTTCTTCCCTGCAACATTGAAATACAAAGTATCTATATTCATTTCATTCAGTGTTGATAAGTTGACTAAAAAATACTGAATGTGATTATCCCAGAGGTTGTAATCACAACTGAGATCCATCGTAATTGTATTCGCATGTTCTTTCCCGAAGGCATTTACGAGATCACTGTTTCCAAGATGATAAGCAGTAGTTCCGGAAGAAGTGATTGCAGAGTCTTCCATGACTTTCACTATGTCCTTTGAGGAATAGATTTTTACAAACTCAGGATCCTTCAAACCACATCTGGAACAGATCCCTGTTTCGGGATCATAATTATGACCAAGAGGAGCCAGTATCTCTGTTTCCCGTCGAAGCTCAGTCCCGCAGTCGCACAGGAACGCGGTAGTTTTATGACCTTCTTCAGTACAGGTACTTTCAACGGTCTCGACTGCTGCCGCAGTCACCTCCGTGTGGACGTGAGGTTCTTCCTCTACAACATCAGCCGGTTCTTCCTCAGAAATCTGCGCTTCCTCAGCGGCAGCGCTGTCATTCGCAGAACCTGTATTTTCTTGCCTGAGTTCAGTCTCAGCTTCTGTGATTCGAATAAAAGCAGCACCGAGGATCATGCAGGCAGCAAGTGTAAGAATAAGAACAAAGAAATTGTGGGTTTTTCTCATTATCCTTTTTTCCTCCAGGATTACTTTTCTCAATGAAATGACAAGTGAACGGCACGGGTGAATCCTATTCTTATTTCACATTAGAAATGCATTCCTCCTTCCTGACATATAAATAGGTACAGAAAAAAAACGCACATTGGCGATAAACATAATTCTTTTACTCTTTCGTCAAACTGTACTTTTCCGTACAGCTGAGGTTGAAGTACAGAATTGCAACACCGAGTGCGCATTCCAGAGCAGCCAATACGAGTAAAGATGCCCAGGCAGTGATAATGTAATCGAGATCCGGATAATACATCATTTCCAACGGATATCCGGCCGGCAGATAGCTGTTCAGATCCGCTACGGATCCGATCGCGCACATCCCGTGATACGAAACAATAGCCTTGGTTATTTTTTCGAACAAGCCTGTCGGAGTGAATAATACGCCGGACAGAACAACTTGAATAATGATCGCACCGGCCATCAGGCTCATGGTCGTATTCAATGACGACGTGATCAAAAATCCACAAAGGAATCCGAGCATGTCGGAACTGAACAGAATCAGAAAAACGGTAATAAAATATTGGAAATAATTCTTGATGGAAAAGATTTTTATCAAGATCACGACAGTGATCGATGCCTGACAGAAAACAAGCAGAGATTGAATGATAAGTGTTGAAATCACCCATACAGATAAAGGGAGAACGGTTCTCAGATCGAATACCAGGTACTCTCTCTGGGAATGAAACTCCGTTGCGGCATTGAAAAAACCAATAACGACAAGTGTTATACAGAGGGCGAACAGCATCGTCTTGGTTGCTCCAAAAGATTCGAAGGCGTCTTCCTGAACAGCGTATAACACGAAAGTGAGAACAAGACCATGAAGAAACAGTTTCTTCATGAACGTCCAGAGATTTGTTGTGAAATACCGGTTAATGCAGATACTGATTTTGTTCATAATACCTCCTCCTTATCCTGTGTATTCTGACGGTACCGTTTATTCGAAACGATATGCATCACTTCCTTGATGTCTTTCGCTTCAAAATGCTTTAGTACAGCCTTTGTCGGACCGGAATAAACAACTCTGCCTGTTCCGTGCTCGTCACCTGCCAGGATGACGATGTTATCAAAGAAACGGATATTATCCAAATTATGAGAGATGACTACTAAAGTTTTATGTTCCTGGTGTGCTATTCTGCACAGGTCACGGATGATCGATTCCCCAAGAACACAGTCAAGACCGCTGTCTATTTCATCAGCGACGATGACGGGAAGATTGCGAAGCATTCCGTGCGCGATTGCCGCACGCTTCTGCTGGCCTCCGGACAGGGACCGGATCCTCTGGTTTTCAACCTTACTGAGCGCGAAACGCTGGATAAAACATTTTGCATACTGAAGTGCTTCAGTTTTGCTCATATTCGGAAAACTGAGAAGTGTCTGATAATAAAGACACTGTATTACAGTCTCTTTTGGGTTCAACAGAGGCTGCTGTGAAATGTAGCAGATATTCTTCCGATTAAATCTGACACGGGAGTTACCATCTTTGAGAAGATAGCCTTTGAATTTTGTCAGACCAACAAGACTTTTCATCAAAGTCGACTTTCCGCCGCCGCTGGCACCAATTACCAGAGTGGCTGAGCCTTCAGGAAACTCGATCGAAACATCCTTCAGTACAACGTTAGAGCCGTATTTTTTTGATTGAATATATAGCTTCATGTCAGTCCCTTTCCTATACACTGCATATATAGGCCGATTTTTTATTCGGCCTGAGACGATAAACATTTTTTATGAAAGCATTCTCAAAATTGGAAATGAATCAAGCTTCTGTTCAAACTCCAGTATGCTGTCAGCGAAGTATTGTATCTGTGTGGTCAGTCTTTTCTTTTCCTCTTCGATTCTCCGGGGATCCGCAAGTATTGAAGAAAAACCAAACTCTTCACAGTCCGAATACCCGTTGATTCTTTTCTTTAACTCATCGATCCGCTTTTCCAGATCAGAGAGAACAGGCTCATTCAGTAAATTGAATACTTGTACAAGATCAGCCTTAAAAGAAGCAACTATTTTAAGGTAGTCTAAATCGTTCAGTACATAAGCCCGGACGACTGCAGCCCATAATGAAAGGGCATCTTTGTTCCTTTGAAGATCTGGATGAAGATCCGGAGACAGTATTTCCAAAAGGGTATCAAAAGCCCCCTGTACTTCTTCCGGATCGTGATCCCGGACCTGCGCGGCGGTATCGCTGAAGGCGGCACAGGCTTCCGAATAACTGATTTCTCCCAGCTGAATGATTCTCCAGGATTTCAGGATGTCTTTTTCCAGCGCCATATCCATATTCTTTTCCGTGATAGGCAGTGCCTGTTGAACCATTCGCTTACAGTAATTGATCTTTTTCAGCAGGATCTTTCCAGTCTCACGGTTGCGGACAGCTTCGTTCTTTAATTCGCCGAATATGACAAGATAGCGGAATCTTAACCGCATCATCTCCTTGTTGAGCTTCTCTTTCTGTATCAGAAGTTCTGTGTATGCTTTGTAAAGAGAGTTGTAATTTCTTAAATCTGTCATTGATTCATTACCTCCTTTTAGTCAGAAGCTCTGATTTCTCCTGTCGTATATATAAGTAGGTCTGTGAATTTCAAGGCGGATCGCGATAAACAAAAATGATCTCGATGATCAATTAGCTGAGTTACTGTTTCCGGTTCTCAAATACATTCAAAAATTACGAAGTTATGGATGAAATATAATATGATATTGATATAAAAAGTTATTGGGAGAACTGCGGTCACACGGAATATCTCCTGATTGGTTTATAAACGATCACTGTTATGTCGACCGGCGGATAAAGAGAGATAAATATGTCGTATAAAGAAAACATTGTAAAACGGGCTGAAGAAATCATTAAAACCCGGGGGGAAAAGCCTCAGAAACAGGCAATCATAACAGATGACAAAGAGATCATTGAACAACTGAGAATTGAACAGCGTAAAAGGTGTTTGGATTTTATTGTTGATTTTTCTTCTGAGCGATACCTGTCTTCCGCTTCTGATTCCCTGGTATTCGAAGCGCTTATTGAGACAGGTCTGAATGCAGTGGACGAAGCATACAGCAGCGGCAGCTATGCGGATAGCCTTATTAACGATGAATATTTGAAAACCGTCATCAAAAAAGAGATCAGCACATACATTGAAATGGTTGAAACGACAAAGGTAAATGCGGTCAGCCCGGGTCTCCATAATTCGTTCTCCAGGGTTTTCTGGGAGAAGTTTGATTTCAATTCATACAGGATTATTCGTAAACCGTTAAGTAAGGAACTGAAAGATATCGCAAAAGCAAAAAGAGATATTGAAAACACCATCCGGAATTATTACGTCCGTTATTTTGCCCGAAGCGTCGGCTCGGCTGAATACGGCAGACCGTTTATGCCCCTGCTGTGTGAGGATCGCGAACACTTGTCCGCTCCTGTTCTGGATACCAGAAAAGAAATCGTCAGACAGGCTGAAGAAGCGGTCAGAAATGCAAAAATAATACAGATGTCAGCCCGGCTTGCCGGGAAAGAAAACAAACAGTTGGGTGAAAGAAACATCCTTTTGTCACAGTATTTTGATGTCATATTTGAGCGTGCGAAACAGCTGTATCTGCAGGAAACACACCCGTACTATGTTATCTTTGAAGACCTGATCATGGAAGGAATACGGATAATTGAAAATGCCGCTGCTAAGAATAAGGGGAAAACTTTCAATCGGAAACTGGAACATACATTAGATGTTCGGCTTGAAAAGTATGCGGGAGAAGCATACACGCTCAATCCGGAACTGCCTCTTAACGCAGCAGTCAATTATTCAAAAATATTCTGGACATCGTTTGATTTCGAAACATATACGATTCGTGACTGCTCCAATGAGTATTTGTCTAAAATAATAACAATAGAAAGTTCTTCAGGTGAAACAATAAAACTGTCTGCGTCGCAGATACAAACTGCCAGAAACGGCGTGGCTGAGGCAAAGGTTTTTCATACTGCGCAGAGAGACATTATAAAGACAAGATCAAAGTGGGAGGAAAGGTTTGATTACTATTACCGGCTGGAAATCGTTAATGAGGCAGAATCGGTCATAAACAAACAAAAATCGTACATTTCCACCGCGGACGCCTCCAAAAGAGATTTGAAGCTTATTCGTGAGTGGAGAGAAGACTGGGCTAATGTTAATAACCGGGCAAGGATCGTGCTCATATCACGGTATTTTTCAATGATCTTTGATGCCTGTTCATATATTTATCTTGCGAACTGGAACGCAGATGTTCTTTTTGAAGATCTGATCGTGAAAGCCATGGCTGTCCTGCGCACTGTCGTAAAAGACATCAGGCCGGAAGAGAATTTTGAAGAAGTATTAAAAGACGCATTGAAAAAAAGACTTCGGAAATTCATCAGGAATCTGAGGCTTGATCCGTCTTTCACTGAAACAATAGAAATACCGCAGATCATCCGTGACGAGTTCCGGACCGATCCTGCTAAGATCAAAGATGCTGTCTTGCTGTACTCAAGAATATTCTGGCTTTCCTTTGATTTCACAAATTATTCTGTTCGCAGTCTTTCTGCTGATTTTTTACTAGATTCCATTACCGGAGTGAATCTGTCTGACAGAAGAGACATCTGGAAACAGACCCGTGTATTAAAAGATCAGATAGCCAGGTTAAAAATAGGACTAAACTATCCGGAACTGCATTATGAAGAAAAAGCACTGCGGACAGAGGCAGGTGAAACACAGCCGCTTCAAAATGTATACAGAAGAAGGATGTCCACGTATTTTTTCCTTACTGATATTGAAATTGAAATGTTATTTCAGAAGATACAGGATTTTTCAGCATTATCTGACAACATCGAGAACATAAATACAGATGAAGATATAAATATTTATAAAGAAAAAGAGAATTACGCAAATGAAGCGAAAGAACGAATCGCTTCGTCTTATCTATATCTGGTTTATAAGCAGGCTGCGGCCAGGAATTACAGGATCAAAGCGGATCTCTTTATGGATCTGATCCAGGAAGGAAATTTGAAACTGATTGAATTAATCACAAAATATGACATTAACAAAGGGGTGTTCGGAAAGTATGCAAACCGCGGAGTCACGAACGAGCTGAGTGCATATATCAGCAGAGCTTTGAATCCTTTGAAATACACAAAAGAAGAATATCTGATTCTGAAAGATTTAAGGAATGCAGCGATTTTCTATGATCCGGATGTTTCAGAAGAGATTGCTGAAGACGATGCAGAAAATAATATCGATGATGCTTTTGACAACGAGAAAAAAGAAAACTTTTCAGAAGAAGAAAAGAAGTATATCTGGTATGCAGCTATTCGATACGAAGCAAGAAAGAGAGGGTACAGGAAGGAATCTGGAAAGGACTTTCCCGGCGAGGACCTGCGCAATATAGAAAACGAAATAAATAACATGGGGAGATCCATACTCTTTTTCAGGAAACTGCTCCTGAAGATGGAAGACGATGGTTTTGAACGCGCGCTCTCCGAAGAAAAGACAGCATATGCCGACTTGCTTGATAAAGTGAAAAAAGAGCTGAAAAAAATGGGCAAAGATATTGATAAAACCGCCTTACGGGCAGCGGCATATCAAATGGCAAAAGAGCACACAGATGATGAAAGAGAAAAAACAGTGCAGGCTTTGCTGAATAGTCTGCCGGGAAATGAAAGTAATAATAAAGATGAGCAGCCGTCTACTATTAATGGAAATGACGGGAAAGATAAGCGGCCGCTCACTATAGAAGAGAAAGAAGCCCAAACACTCTTAAATAATGCTAAAAAATTATTGGAAGAAAATAATAGCGATAACACCAAAAAAATCGATAAAGCAATTGTGAAAGCTGCTGTATTATTGAAAAACATCAAAGTGAAAGAAGAGTACAGAACGGAACGGGACATAGAAAAAAGATATCAGGAATTTCACAGGCAGTTCGCAGAGGTTTGTGATTTATTCATAAGTAATCGATATATATACCTTGACATGTCTCTGCCGGATCAGGAAGCTTCTTATGAAACGGTAATCGGCGATCCGCAGATGCGTCCGGAAGTACGTGAGCGGGAGAAGCGGCGGAAGGTCGTCATAGATGAAGTTCAGCGTGCATTAAGAAATCTGGGCAACCAGCAGGAGAATCTGCTCAGATATGCTAATAAACTTGAGGATCAAGAACAGTCTTCCGGGTCAGATAAGTCTTTGCCGTCTTTAAATACAGGTTCGGTTAAAAGTCTTAAAAAACGTGCAATTCGAGAGTTCAAACGTATACTTGAAAATTCTGAACGTTTTCCTGACATTATGGAATATGTTTATGAGACCAGCGGAGCAAAAAACTCACAAGTACTGCGTGAAGTCCTGTATTGGGTGATGATCGGTATTGATCCGTCTGAAGAATACGGATATAAAGATTTCTGCCAGTTCATATATTCACGGTTCTATGGTATCGATATTGGATCAGCACCGGAAATTCAGCGTGAGAGATGCAGGTCTGTAAAAAATCCTGCGCCTGGTGATATTGCGTTGTGGAAATCTTTTTCGGCAATATACATGGGCAGGGGAAGAGTTGGATTCAGAGACCGATCCGGAAACGGCATTGTAATTTCAGACGTTGTAACGCTGAACTCTTCCGAAGAACTGGAAGATTCTTTCCTGGGGTATTACAGTGTCAGGGCCGGAGCCGTATCTGAAAAAATATAAACACCGGACAATGAAAGGCGAATCACATATGATTCGCTTCAGATTGTTGACAAAGTGGCAGTTTCAAACAGAAGCTGCCACTTTTGTTGTATCCGGGGATCGAATTGTCCTGTTAAGTCATGATATTTCTGAATTTCAAAATAAAAAAAGAGTGTTTCCATTTCCATTTTGCCATCCTCTGCAGATTATGACACGCAAAAATCAGAGCAGCTTGATGACTGTTCTTTTTAAGTCCCCGTATCCTGGTAAAACGCAGACAATGGTTCTCCTTGTCATCCGCAAATACACGTTCG
>JAFWNG010000042.1 GCA_017510405.1 Solobacterium sp. | reverse complement strand
CATCATGACCACGAAGAACATGATCATTGTGACTGTCATTGTGAGGAACATGAGGAAGAAACAGCTACATATAAGTTTGATATCAAAGGCATCGACTGCGCGAACTGCGCAGCCAAACTGGAAGCGAAGATCAAAGAGATCGACGGCCTCTCCAATGTTGTTCTGAATTACATGAATGAAACACTGGTGTATGACTGCGACCATGACCGTGCAAAAGAAATGGAAGAAGCGGTCCGTGCTGTTGCGGCAAAGGAAGAACCGGAAGCCGTGATCACTGGGAAGGGGCATTCCCATCACCACCATGAACATGATCACGAACACCACGATCATGAGGAATGCGACGGGCACTGCGATGTGCATGAGGAAACGGAAGAAGTCCTGACAGCACGTTCCCGGAAATACAGTATTACCGGTATTGACTGTGCGAACTGTGCTGCTTCACTGGAAAGAAAAATGGCCGGTGTGGCCGGCGCTTCTAATGTGCAGATCAGCTTCATCAACAGTACGCTGATCTTCGACTGTGATGAACATGACAGAGAGCGGATCCTGAAGGAAATGCAGACGATTGCCGACCGGGAAGAACCCGGCACTGTGATCGCAGAATATGAAAAGAAAACAGCAAAAGCATCGAAAGAGGATGATGACGATGACGATTCCAAAGTCATCCTGTACAGGCTGATCATCGGTGCAGTACTGTTCGTACTCGGGCTGTTCCTGAAAGATACGATGCAGATCATTGTCATGATCGGCGCATATCTTGTGCTTGGCTATGACGTACTGATCAAGGCTGTAAAGGGGATCGGCAGAGGTCAGGTATTCGATGAGAACTTCCTGATGGCTGTTGCGACACTGGCAGCGATCTGGCTGAAGGATTATAAAGAAGCAGCCGGCGTCATGCTGTTCTATCAGATCGGTGAATACTTCCAGGATCTGGCAGTTGCCCGTTCCCGCAGGTCGATCGGTGAACTGATGGATATCCGCGCGGAATACGCACATGTAAAACGCGGCGGCACATTTGTTAAGACAGATCCGGAAAATGTCCGGGTCGGTGAGATCATCCAGGTCCTTGCGGGTGAAAAAGTGCCGCTGGACGGCGTGGTAGTAAGCGGTGCGTCCTCACTGGATGTATCGTCGCTTACCGGTGAATCCAGACCGTTTGACGCGGATACCGGCAGTGAAGTTATGAGCGGGTCGGTTAACGGCAGCGGTGTCCTGGAGATCGAAGTCACAAAAGCATATGAGGACAGTACGGTCGCCAAGATCCTGGATCTGGTGGAGAACCAGCAGAATACCAAGTCCTCGCACGAAAACTTCATCACAAAGTTTGCTCGTGTATATACGCCTGCGGTCGTATTCAGCGCCATCGCTGTCGCAGTCATTACGGCTGCGGTAACAGGCAGTGTCCATGACGGTATCTACCGTGCATGTACATTCCTGGTCATCTCCTGTCCGTGCGCTCTGGTCATCTCCATTCCGCTGTCATTCTTTGCCGGAATCGGTGGCCTGTCTTCCCGCGGTATCCTTGTAAAAGGCGCCAACCTGATCGAACCGCTGGCGCAGATCAAACAGGTCGTGCTGGACAAGACCGGTACAATCACTGCGGGAACATTCGTACCGGCTGAGATCCATACCGCGGGTACTCCGGAAGCACAGGTGCTGGAAGATGCGGCATATGCGGAGATCTACTCCAACCATCCGATCGGCGCCGGCATCTGTAAGGCCTATGCGGAAAAAAACGGCATCGCATACGATACGTGGAAAGAAACGGAGCGTTCCGGCAGTGCCGAGGAGATCCCGGGCAGAGGACTGCGTGTTCATCATGATGGCCATGTCATCCTGGCCGGCAACCGCAAGCTGCTGGAAGAAAACGGCATTGCCTGCGAAGAGATCAAA
Source organism: Solobacterium sp. (assembly GCA_017510405.1). Classification (GTDB taxonomy): domain Bacteria; phylum Bacillota_I; class Bacilli_A; order Erysipelotrichales; family Erysipelotrichaceae; genus Bulleidia. The sequence continues at coordinate 39,214 of JAFWNG010000042.1, read as the reverse complement.
GAAGCAGGTACGCTTGTCTATGTAGCAAAAGACGGGGTATACGAAGGCTGTATCCGGATGCGGGATGAGATCCGTGCCGATGCGCGCGACGGTATCCGCCGTCTGCAGGACAATGGCAGAACATGCATCATCGTTTCCGGCGATGCCCAGCAAATCAGTGACGCAGTCGCAAAAGAAGCCGGCTGTGCGCAGGCATACGGCGAATGTCTGCCGGAAGATAAAGTTGTCCGGGTACAGGAACTGAAGAAAAACGGTATTACGGCATTTGTCGGCGACGGCGTCAATGACGCGCCGGTCCTGAAAGCAGCGGACATCGGCTTTGCCATGGGGGCCATCGGAAGTGACGCGGCGATCGAAGCGGCAGATGTTATCCTGATGGATGATAAGCTGACCGGCATCCCGTTCGCGATGGAAAGCGCTGCACGGATCCTGCGGGTCGCCAATGAGAATATCTACGGTGCGATCATCGTGAAGGTACTGACACTGATCCTCGGCGCATTCGGCATCGCCAACATGTGGATGGCGATCTTCGCAGATACCGGCGTAGCTCTGCTCTGCGTACTCAACGCACTGCGTCTTCTGCGGATGGCAGAAAAGCGATGACTGGTTTCCTTCCTGCAGAAAACGTGTAAAATACTGTATGGGAAGCAGGAGGCGTCAGGATGCATTTTGAAACACTGAATATTCTGGACTGGATCTCGCTGGTGTGCATGGTTCTGTTTATCGGAATGACTGTGATCGTAAAGATCAGCACTCTGATGGCACCGCCGCGGGACGACGATTAAATGAAGGAAGCCGCATGACTCTGTAAGTCAAAGCGGCTTTTTCATTTCCAAGTACCCTGATAAAAAGCGCTGGGATACTCTGCTTATTATCTCAGTTATTCCCTGATTTCGCTTTTCATGCGATAATCAGGGTATATCTGAGGTACAAATCATGAATGTGAAAGTAATATACCGTTCCCGCAAAGGGCATACGGAGACAATAGCAGAAGAGATTGCAAGACACTGTGAAACGGAAGCGCTGGACATCACCGTGCCGCATGTACTGGGAGAACCAGATCTTCTGTTCATCGGAACGGGTATCTATAACAGTAAACCGGATGAACTTCTGATGGATTATCTGGATCAGCTGCCGGTCAACAAGATCCGCGGCGCTGCGATCTTCTGCACCGCCGGATACGGCGAGGACCACACCGGACTGATGGTATCCGTTCTGGAGCACAAAGGCATTACGGTATACCGGCAGCGCTTCTGCTGCAGGGGACGCTGGCTGTGGCGTTCCAAGGGACATCCGGACGACGAAGACATTAAGAACGCGGGTGAGTTCGCAGATAAGGTATTAAGGGCATTCCAGGGGTGAATGCTCTTTTTCATGTTCGCCGGTAAATAGAAACAGTGTTTTGATTCATTCAATTCAGAAGATTCGATTATTGTACCGAGGTTGGAAAAAGCATCATCTATACCTGAAGATACGGAACAGCAGCAGGATGACTGTCACAAAGCATCGTATACAGTTATGTTCGTATTGTTATCAAATATCAGTAATTTTATAATGATATCAGCATTATTGGGGGAGAAATAATATGAAAAGACCATTAGCTGCCATATCGTTGTTGTCCATTTCATTATTTCTTGGCGCATGCGGTTCATCCGAACCGGAAACAGCAGCGGACAGTCCGTCCGCAGGCTCTCAGCAGGAAGAAACAAATAAAGTATCAGAGGATCTGAGTTTTCAGAAGGAGAGCGGACCGATCAGCTTTGATGATTTTGAACTGACCTATACAGAAAAAGATACAGGATTAGGCTATACGGGAGTCTATGTTTCTGTCACTAATCATTCGGAGTTCACTATCCTTTTTCCCGGTATTGAATATGAACTGAAACCAGGCGTAACCAAGGAAGATGTGCAGGCAGTAATGCCGAATGATCTGAAGTTTGATTCTTACGTATATAAAACTGGAAGAGGGGTATTTTTGAATTCTGTTATTCCGTATCTGAAACCCTCTGAAACCTCCGCAGAAATGGTAATTGCAATCTGCACTATAGAATATGAAAGGCCGGATGGCAGCTCCGTAAGAAACTGTCCTGTTACACAGGATATTCTGGATCTTCTGGAAGTTAAAAGCGTGGCGGTGAGTCCGATTGTTGGCGGAAAAAAGAAAAATGGTATGCAGTTAAAGCCTGGTGAAACTGTTCTTGCAGAAACGCTGGAGGATACCAGCAGTTTGTTTAATGAAGTTGTTGAAGGTGGAAAAGACCTGATCATAGTACCGGACGGCGTTTCCTTTTATTATACGTATGAGTATTATAACGACGGATACCATGGCTATGGATTTGATTTCTTTGACGTTGAAGAGACAGCGATGGACAAATGCATTGAGGATTACAAGGAAAAGTACCCGCCAAGGAGTTCGGGCATTAGTGAACATTTCTACAGTGATTCTGGTATGCATATGTATATGTACTACGGAAACGACCGCGAAGGCCATGAACTGAGACTGCAATATATTAAAGAACAACATTATATTTCCGGCAGTATAAATGATGATTAAGATCAATACCTGAGCAGATATAATTGCATATCTGCTTTTCTTTCGTGTGTCGGGCATGACACATCTCCAGCTGGTGAGAGTCCAGCCACAGGTATTTACCGCCAAGTGTAGTGAACCCCAAGTCGAAAGCAGTAATGCCGGGATGAAGGAAGGGGCTAGCGATACTTCCGAGCCTACGCACAGAAACCTGATGAGGCTAAATGGTGGATGAGGCAGCGAAGCAAACCGAAGTCCGAAAGGTAAACGTAAAACCAAGACAGTAAATCAGGAGGTTGTGGAAGAAAGAAGGAGATGTGCCTTACCCCGAGAGATCCTGCGGACGGTTAAGTCCAGACGCTTTAAAACAAATATGGTAAAGCAGGTCGAAAAAGGTTTGCCGCAGTGAAGTCAGCTGAGGTCGTAGTAGGTATTATGCCTTGAATACCAAAGGACCTAATGTTTGTATAGTGCGAATCACTATGCGCAACATTCAGACAGTCCGAATAAGAAGATAGCCTGCAGGCGGGGAATCGTAATCTCTGACGGCGAAAAGAATTGGGATGATTCTGAATGATTTACAAGTAGAAAGAGGAGCAGCGAAATGGAATTAATTGAGAAGATTCTGAGTGAAGAAAACATCAACGAGGCAATCATACGAGTCAAAAGTAATAAAGGCGCACCGGGAGTCGACAAGATGACGGTGAATGAAATTGACGAATATTTCAGAGTACATAAAGGAGAGATCAAAAACTCAATTATGGCAATGAAATATAAGCCTCAGCCGGTAAGAAGGGTCTATATACCCAAACCCAACGGAAAGAAAAGACCGCTTGGCATTCCCGTAGTAACGGACAGAGTGGTGCAGCAGATGATTGCACAGCAGTTAAATCAGATCTATGAATCCACATACAGCGAACACAGTTATGGGTTCAGAACCGGAAGAGACTGCCATGGAGCGATCGAAGAAGTACTGCAGTATCTGAACGAAGGATATGAATGGGTAATCGATCTGGATATCGAAAAGTATTTCGACACGGTGAATCATGACAAATTGATTTCAATACTCAGAGAGAAGGTCAACGACAAAACCACACTGCATCTGATCCGCGCATTTCTCAGAGCCGGAGTAATGGAGGACGGTCTGGTATCGTCCACAACAGTCGGTGTACCTCAGGGAGGTCCGCTGTCACCAGAACTATCAAACGTCTATCTCGATCAGTTTGATAAGGAACTGGAGAGCAGAGGACTGAGATTTGTGAGATACGCAGATGACTGCAACATCTTCGTGAAGAGTGAAATGGCGGCAGACAGAGTGATGAAGTCAGTAACCTCATGGCTGGAAAGGAAACTGTTTCTGAAAGTCAGTGCGACAAAGACAAAAGTTGTGCGACCGAACAAAAGCAACTTTCTTGGATTCACATTCTGGAAAGGGAAAGATGGCTGGAAGTGCAAGCCTGCGGATGACAGAAAGAAGAAGATATACGCAAAGATCAAAGAAGTACTGAAGAGGAAACAGGCGGTATCCAGACCGCTGGCAGAAACGTTCACTAAACTGAATCAGATCCTCAGAGGATGGATCAACTACTTCCGAATAGGAAATATGAAAACCTTCCTTGATGAGTTTGGACAATGGCTCAGACATAAGGTCAGGGTCATTATCATTAAGCAGTGGAAGAAGCCAAAACGTATTTACATCAATCTGCAGATATTAAATATACGATTCAAATGCCGTATGTCAGATGAAGAGATTTTCAAGGTTGCAAACAGCAGACTTGGATGGTATCGCAGATGCGGTAAGTATGTAGTGAACTATCTGTTAAGTCCCAAAGTCTTAGCTATAAAGAAAAAGGATCGACCAGGACTGATCGATCCCTTGAACTACTATCTGAGTGTTTCGTGTTAACAATACAAATGTAGCGCCGTATACGAGACCCGTACGTACGGTGCAATGGGAGGGGCGGGATTATCAATCCCCCTCTACCCTATTTATGGAAAGGAAGCACAGCACTTAAAACTGCGATGATTGCATAAAAAACCGCATTTGTCAGAACTGATGAATCCGCTGACAGAGCAGCATTTGTGTGCGCTCAATCAAATACTTTTTGGACAGTGTATTTCTGCGCGGAACAAAAGTCACTGGCCGGACTTCTGTGTCTGGGAATTATCCATGAACATACAGAATAACTGCAGGATGATTGTCACAAGCCGCTGCACAGTCGCGGAATGTCAGTATTGTTATCAAATATCAATAATCTTATAATGTTGACAACATTGTTTTGTTGAGGGAGTACATATGAAAAGACCATTGTTTGCCATATCGTTTTTATCTATTTCATTATTACTTTGCGGATGCGGTTCATCCGGATCAGCAACAGCAGCTAACAGCCAGTCCACAGGCTCTCAGCAGGAAGGAATTAATAAAGAACAAGAGGATCTGAATTTTCAGAAGGAAAGCGGACCGATCAGCTTTGATGATTTTGAACTGACCTATACAGAAAAAGATACAGGATCAGGCTATACGGGAGTCTATGTATCCATCACAAATCATTCGGATTTCACGATTATTAATCCCAGTATTCAATATGATCTGAAACCGGGCGTAACCAGCGAGGATGTGCAGGCATTAATGCCGAATGGTCTGAAGTTTGATTCTGACGCACATGAAACTGGCGGAGGAGTATTTACGAATTCTTTTACTCTGTATCTGAAACCGTCTGAAACCTCAGAAGAAATGGAAATCGCAATCTACATTGAAAAATATGAAAAGCCGGATGGCAGCCCCGTAAACAGCTGTCCTGTCACTCAGGAAATTCTGGATCTTCTGGAAGTAAAAAATGTAGGTGTAGCTCCAATTGTCGGCGGAAAAATGAAAACTTATATGCAGTTAAAGCCTGGTGATACTGTTCTTGCAGAGACGCTGGAGGATTCCAATACTTTGATTAACGAAGTTGTTGAAGGCGGAAAAGATCTGATCATAGTACCGGATCGCGTTTCCTTTTATAGTACGTATGAGTATTATTTCGCCGGATTACATGGCTATGGATTTGATTTCTATAATGTTGAACAGACAGCGATGGACAAATGCATTGAGGATTACAAGGCAAAGTACCCGCCAAGGAATTCGGGCAATAGTGAACATTTCTACAGTGATTTAGGTATGTATATGTACTATGGAAACGACTCCGAAGGCCATGAACTGAGACTGGAATATTTTAAAGAACGACATTATATTGCCGGCAGTGTAACTGAATAATTGCTGAGCAGATATGGTTTCATGTCTGCTTTTCTTTCTGTTGAATGATCGTATCAGTTCCTGTTTAAGGTATAGAATACACATCGTAACGGAAGCATATAAAAACCATGAGAAACGGAGAGCGTCCTGAAGCGCTCTCCAGAAACTTCATGGTTTTTCTCTGTACTTTACTGTGACCGGGGATGGACCAGCAGAGCGGCGTTTTCATGCAGCACACGATCAATGTAATCTGTATCATAGTGCTTATACATATACTGGATGCCGGATGCCTCCTGAGGCGGCCGGTGTGATGTGCCGTGTGCATCGGATCCTGCAAAATCCGCCAGTTTTTCCTGAAGCAGACTTCTTGCGTTTTCTTTGATCCAGTCCTTTTTTTCCAGGAATACGCTGTAGACATTGATCTGGATCAGGGCACCGAGAGAGCGGAGAACGCGGGCAGCTCGGATATTCATAAATCGATAGCGTTCCGCATGGGCAATGACGGGAATATATCCGTTATCCCGAACCAGCCTCGTACAATAGACTGCATCATCTTCAGGGATATGCGGGCTGAACTCGATCAGCACATATTCCGTTCCGTTCATTGTCGGATAGATGCCGGACCGCAGCCTTTCCAGGTTCACGTTCATGCTGTAAGGCTCACACAGGATCTCCGCCCCAAAGAAGAGATGGACCGGTATTCCTGCTTCGTGTGCTTTTTCTTTCAGAAGTTCAAATCGCTTTCGGGGCAGTGCCGGGGACAGGGAAAATGCGAAGCTGTGAGGGGTGGCGATGATCGTATCTGTTCCCTGTCGATAAGCCTCCCGGAGCATTTCCAGGGATTCTTCGACTGACTGTGATCCGTCATCAACACCGGGAATAACATGCATGTGGATATCGATCAATATATGTACCTCCTGTTTTGCTATAAGGATAGCATGACCGGTCTTATTGTCCGGCAGGGGGAAAGATATACACCAGTCCGGCAGTTTTTCTTTCGGCGCAGGATGATATCCGTGAAGGGGTGCTGTGATATATGATAAAATCGAGACAGAGTAAGAAGTACATGTTAACGATCGTATTGTGTGATGACATTGAACTGCATCTGAATAAGGCGGAACAGCTGGTCTCGGAAATCATGGAAAAGCAGGGAATTCCGTATGAGATCCGCCTTTTTCGCGATGCCGAAACAATGCTGAGCCACGTGGAATTCAATGAAGTCAGGCCGGATATTGCGATACTGGATATCGAACTGGACGGGGAAAACGGAATCTCTCTGGCAAAGAAACTGAATCAGTCTGCCCCGAAATGTCCGGTTATTTTTCTGACAAGTTATATTGATTACGCGCCGGATGCCTACGAAGCGGAACATATCTGGTTCGTTGTTAAAAACAGGGCGGATGAATATCTGGAACCTGCTCTGGAGAAAGCACTGACAGTCTACCGGAACAGTCAGAACAAAGAGACCGGAATACTGGTGCGGGATAACCGGAGAATAACAGTTATACCGATCGAGAAGATCCTCTACATCAGCAAAGTCGGCCGCAAGGCGCAGATCTGCTGCACGGACGGAGAATACTTTGATACCCGCAGCCCGTCCGCACTGATTCCTGAGGAACTGTCCGCATACTTCATGCGGTGCCATCAGGGATACTGGGTCAATTTCAAGATGATCCGAGAACTGGATAAAGATGAACTGGTCTTCCCGGGAGACATCCGTGTTCCGATCAGCCGGAGGTACCGGGATACCGTCCGCAGGAAATTCTTTGACAGCTATCATTTTCATCCGAAGGATAAAGACTGAGGGGGAATATCAGTATGCCGGGCGGACCGTATTATGTAATATCCAATATCATCCAGTATGCCATGCAGATGCTGGTATTTGAGTATGCCATGGAGAGCAGACTGGAGAAATGGAAAACGTTTCTGATCGAACTTGCGACATCAGGGATCTATATCTGGATGATGGTGAATCTTCCGTTTTTTACGACCCTGCGGACATTGATCGGAGCGCTTTTCATCTGCGCTGTCGTATATGTGATGCACAGGGAAAACTGGTACTTTGTGCTGTTTATGACGGCGGTCGTCGTCGTAGTGACGCTGATCGGCGAAGCGGCGATGATGCTGATGATCCCGAGGGAAATGATTATGTCCGGGGTACTGTTTGAGAAATACCCGCTGACAGCGTATTCGATCTATCTGTTCGTTGAAGCGTTCCTGTATATGATCGTTGCTCTGGCAGTGCGCTCTTTCCGAAACAGGTATAAGGAAATGAACCGAAGGACCCCGTGGCTGCTGTTCGCTGTTTTCCCGCTGAGCCAGTTCATTGTGCTTGCCGGTACATTCAAGGCATATCTGTATGATGAAAACAGCTGGCTGCCGGAGAGGGTCATTCCGGTCCTGCTGGTATGCATTGCGGCGGACATCGCGCTGATCATTGCACTGCGCATGGTCAGCGACCGGACAGAACTGCGTGTACGCAATGAACTGCTGGAACAGCAGATGTCCGATCAGGAATCTTACTACCGGGGACTTACCGCTTCGTATGAAGAGATCCGGAAGATGCGTCATGATATCGATAACCATCTGTATACCATGCAGGCGCTGATGGGAGACGGAAAAGTCTCCCAGGCATCGGACTATATGGAACAGATCCTGAAGGAAGACCGTTCTGCGCTTGCTTTCCCGTCCTGCAGAAATACAGTCATCGCCAGTTATCTGACCCGCAAGTCCGAAGAGTATATGCAAAAGCAGATCCGCTTTGATACGGATATTCATCTGCCTGCGGATCTGGATATCTCCAATGCCGATCTCATCTGCATATACGGAAATATCCTGGATAACGCGGAAGAAGCTGCCGGACAGACCGATGATCCCCGAATTACCCTTCTTACCCAATACAGAGAACCCTATGTCACGGTGTCCTGCACCAATACCGCTCCGGAGAAAGAACGCGGAAAGACCAGGCGTATTCCGGAACTGGAACGCGGACTCGGCACAAAGATCATTATGAACATCACGGAGAAATACGACGGTGAATATACCGTTGACGAAGAGAACGGCATATACCGGATCGAGATCATCCTGAAGAATATTACCCGGGAATAACAGAGATACTGCCTGCGGCTGAATGCACAGCACTCAGTCTTTTTTTGCTATATCGACATGAAAAACAGCCAATTTGACAAGGTTTCCGATTTGCAAAGCCTTTCACGGTACAATCACAGCAAAAGAAAGTGCTGACTTTTTTTGTGTTGGCAGCACATGCTTCCACAGCATACATAAGAACTATCATTCACTGAAGCAGCGTGTATTTTCCTCAGTGAGCAAAGTGAACATGAGTGTGAACTATGAGGTATACGAAAAGGAGAAAAGAATATGGCAATGAAGAAAATCCTCACGAAAGGTATGAATCTTGGAAGATATGATAATCTTTCATACGACGATATGAATAAAGAAACCCAGGAAGGGATAGATTGTGATCGTGATATACACGGCATAGGTGAGATGTTCGAAGCAGATAAGGCAAAACTAGAGGCTGCATATGAACGTATTTTGTCGTCAAGTATTGCTCACGAGGACAAAGCAAGAATGCTGGCGGAACTGAATGCTGCAATAGATGCATTAATGGTTCAGTATGATGAGGAAGTGGCTGCGGAACGGGAAAAGGTTCAGAAAGAAATTGAAGAACGGTTAAATCAGATGCAGGAAACAGCAGATGAGCTTTCTAAGCAGTCGGATGATCTGAAAACCATTGTAATGGAGGCGGCATCAACAGATGCATCTGCATCTGCATCCGCAGCTGAAGTCAAAAAACAGGAATATATGAGGATGAGAGCCGAATATGCTGAAAAACTTCGTGACCAGGTCGAGCAGGCAGAAGCACAGAAGAAGAGCATCCACAGCCGGCGGAATCTAAACTCCTGAAATACGTGCTTCATTTGTAATTGAAGATAATTCTCAGAAATAACGATGGAAGAGAATTATGAAAATAATCCGAGAAAGGACAGATAATATATGGCGTTTTTATGCTTTCAGGTCGATCAGCTACCTGATCTGAGCCTGAACAAATACCAGTCTTTGGCTGATACAGGCACAGAAGGTGTTCTGAAGCGGCATGAGAACTTCTTGAGACAATGGCACGGTATCTGTAAAGAAAGCTCTACCAGTTTTCATCTTTTATATACATTTATACCGTCAGAACCCATGGGAAACCGATTAAAGGTATTCCTTATACTTCAGGGAGATCCGCAGGAACTGAAGATGATAGAGCCGTTATTAAAGAGTTCACCGCTCAGCGACTTCTATGAGTTCAAAAAATCAGGTCTGCCTGAAATTTCCTTTGAAGCAGGGGCAACTTTGACGAAAAAAGAGAGAATCGCAGATATTTTTAATCCATTAACGGGTCAGACGACTGCGGTTCATTATGTGCCGAAATGGGAAATGAATACGGAAGGAAGACTGTATGACTTATTCCGGATCATGGAAACCGTAAGTATGTCCTATTCGCCTTCAAAACCCTGTGCATTCAGAGTAGATCTGTATCCTGCATCGACATCACAGGAGACGAGAAACTGTTTTAATCCGGTGCTTAAATCCCTGCGCGGCGAGAATGATATTAAACTTCTGAATAATACGGACAGTGTTAAAGGGGATAATTATGCCCGTGATATCTGCAGTGAATATGAAGAATGGCTCACAAACATCGAAACGACCCCGCATTTCAGAGTGAACATGTATGCTTTTGCGGAATCTCTTTTCAAGGCCAGAGTCATTTTAAATGCATCCGGTTCGGAATCAATCAGTGAAGGTGATTTTTCTATTGCGCCGATCAAACCGGACGCAGATGGAAAATATAAACTGTTTACGCGAATGGATAATAAAGCAAGTAATTACTGTTATTATCCGAATCAGGCTCAATTAAGAAGCTGGTCAACTACATACTGCCTGCCGGAAGTCGTGCCGTTTTTCCGGTTTCCCGTTCTGTTTGACGGTGAGGTAATTGAGATACCGAAAGAAACGGCACCTGTACAGGTGTCGGACGGATTGTATCTCGGTCGGGATATGCATGATTATCCTGTCAATTTCTCTCTAAAGGATCTTCCCAGACATGCATTCTTCACCGGTATGCCGGGATCGGGAAAAACAAATACAATGCTTCACCTGATAACGCAGCTCAGGAAGAACAATATTCCGTTTTTAGCTTTAGAACCGGCTAAGAAGGAGTACCGGTCATTATTGGGACATAAGAACCTGCAGGATATCTATTTGTTTTCACCTCACCTTCAAAGTCACTTTCCGCTCCGGATGAATCCGCTGGAGTTCCCGAAGGGCGTAAGGCTAAGCGAACACATCAATGCGCTGCTGGAAGTTTTTGAAGGATCCTTTACCCTCGAAGGCCCGACCTATAAGTTCTTAAGCAGTTCCATTCAGCGGTCTTATACAGATCTGGGCTGGGATATCGAAGATATGAATGACGAAGAGTGTGATCTGCCGTATCCCGGTCTGCGGGATGTATACGATAATCTTCAGGCAGAAATCGACGCTTCAAGCTACGATGCAGAGATAAAAGGCAATGTCAGAGCATTTCTGCAGGTTCGTCTGGGCGGCCTGATGGAAAGAGATGCAGGAGAAGTGTTTGATACGCATACGTCAACACTGGCGCCTGACGAATGGCTTTCTGTTTCGGCAATTGTTGAACTGGAAGTTCTTGCGGAACAGGCGAAAAACTTTTTTGTCCTTCTGGTGTGTCACTATATCCTGGAAACACTCAGAGCGGATCCGAACGGCGGAGTTGATGCGAGCGGCAGGAAGATGCCGGTGCGTCACGTGATATTTATTGAAGAGGCACACAATATCATTGCGCCTGCTGCGCAGCAGGCCAGCTCAGAATCTGTAGATCCCAAGATTTCCGCGACATCATACATTGTAAAGATGCTGGCGGAAGTGCGTGCGCTTCGGGAAGCAATCGTAATTGCGGATCAGCTGCCTACGGCTCTGGCAAATGAAGTTACAAAGAATACAGGATTTAAACTTGTTCACCGGCTTACTTCTCAGGATGACAGGGAGCAGATCGGAACGGCAATATCTGCGTCTCCGCTTCAGCTGGAACAAATGGCGTCATTTACTACCGGTAAGGCTCTCATATATCATGAGAAAACTCAGAAACCCTTTACCGTTCAGATTGCACAGTGGCCATCGCCGAATATCGATTATGATGCTGCGAATGACGATCAGCTTTACAGTCATATTGCCGGAGAGAAGACGATTCAGAGGGTGATTACTACAGCTTTCGGGACCTGGCAGGACAAGTATATGTTTCCTGTTATCGATAGCATCCCTGATCTCGAGAAACGCTGTATTTCAGCGGACGCAGATGATACTGCGGAGATGCTGTCAATAAAAAGTGAAAAACTGCTTCTGCTGGCAAAGCTTGAACTTCTTCAGAAAAAGTGCAAGAGACTGGAGAAACTATGGCTAAAAGGGGAGCTGCAGAACAGTCCGTTAAAAGATGAGTTTGCCGAAATATTCAGTTACATAGAAAACATGACTGCAAGAGTACAGGATATTCCGATTTTAGAATAAGAGGAGAAAAAACTATGGAAGACATATCATTTGGAGAATTTATTTGTATACTTTTCGCTTTATTCCTTTTCTTTTATCTGTTCAAGAAAACTATTAACGCTATAGACAGGCATAAAGAAGAGGTGGCTAGGGAAAATCGAAGACGGCAGGAGGAAATAGACAGACGCAATCAGGCGCATCAGAGAGAAGTCGAAAAGGTGACAGGAACATATAATAGTCAACAGAATCAGTTTTATCGTGATCTCTCTAACTTTTTCGGAAAAATGTATTTTGAGAGGCGAGACTCTTATTGGGATATATATCAGTCTCTTAAGAATACTATCTCGGAAATGTCAAAAACAAATATGATGCTGAAAAGTCTTACGAAATACAGAGGTTATGATGGACCAATCAATATATGTACAAAACTTGCGGAAGAATTCTTTACTTTTGGAGACAGAGTTAATAAACTGCCGGATACACGAATGATAGATCCTGATAATTACGGAAGTATCCGGAAAGATTACTGGGATTCAGTTCGTTCCATGCATAAGGCTGCGGCTGATGCTTATATAAAAGCGTGTCAGGACAGTCTCTCATCCCGTAATTATTCTGAAATCTTTGCGATCGATATTGAGGAGGTTCTTCGCTGTATCTGGTTCTATGCAACAGAGAAACCGTATTCTGCTGAATCGTATCAAAAAGCGGCAGATGTATTTAATCATCTGGTTGAGGAATCTAACGTTGATGTGAAAATCGCGGAACTGTATGCAATGAAGCAGATGGGCGGAGAGGGTGTTGTGAGGGATACTGTTCGCTCTATGACCAGTTATTCCGCTGAGAAAATGACATTGATCGCTTCAGCTTTGATGTGGATGAAGGCATATCAGGCTGAAAACATGGTTCTTCAGAATATGCTCAGTTCAGGAAAGCAAATGACTGCGAAGACCCAGGAGAGACTCCATTCCCTTACTAACGGCGGTGGAAAAGCACCGGACGGATATAATGTTGTATCCGATGAGAATGCAATGTACATTGATGTCTCATCGCTTGCGTGGAAAGATGATGAATATAACGGTCTGTTTGAGAACTTTGCATTCCAGGAAAAGACGCTGTCATATTCTCTTGCGGTAAGAGATGAAAACAAAGACCTGTTCATAACCAATGGCATCAGTGTTCCGGATACAAATAAGATCCTTGCCAAACTTAAGACGGACTTTGCGGACGAATACGGTGATTCCGTTACTGCTGAGCGTAAGAAATGTGTAGCAATGTCCGGCAGCGGCGAAGAAAATCTGGATGGTATTCTGATTGAAACAAGTGAGTGCAGGCAGATGGGAATCTTTGTTCACGTTGTTCGGATCGGTAAAAAACTGAATATTAAGTTCTATACCTTGTTTTTACCTGTTCAGGCAGAACTTGCAGAGCAAAAACAGCAGGCTGTATCTCTTTATAAAAAGTTAAGTCCCTCCGTTACTATGTGGGAGAGCAGTCTGAAAGATACTGTGTTGATGGCTATTCAGCAGCTTCTCAATTCAAATTCTCAGACAGTGGTCAGCAGCGGCAATACTGATGAAAGCGGCAGCGGTCCGGTTTTCTGATTCAAATAGTTGTCATGGAAAAGAAGAGTGCGGCCGTCTTTCAGCCGCACTCTTCTTGTGCAGGATAGTGGAATATGCTGTTCTATATATTGGATTTCCTGGAAAAAGCAGGATGTTTTATCCGAAATCATTTTCATATATATTGCCCAGGCTGCGGCGGAACCAGGGCGGTCGAAGCTCTTTTCAAACTGCAGCTGATGAAGTCACTGTATTATAATCCGGCAGTGATCCTGATGCTGCTGACAGCAGTATTTCTCCAAGGTGTTAAGATCCTTGAAGCAAAACGTGGCATCAGAATCTATAAAGCAAGAATTATTGCATACAGTGCATTTCTTGTGATCTGGTTTTCATATTTTGTCATCCGCAATATTTTACTGGTATGTTACGGAATCGATATGCTGGGTGACTTCAGTTGATGCCGGGAAGACTGCTGCAGATTATTGCCCATATCTGCTTCGCGAGCAGGTTATGAGGACAGAGAATAAACTCACACAGTCTCCTACAAGGAAAAGTCTCCTGAACTGACCGTTCCGAACTTTTTATGAATGTACTGCAGAACGATGGCTTTGGATTCGGTATCGTTCTTTTTATTATAGTAATCCAGAAGGCGTCTGGAAGTTACTATGTTCAGCAGTTCTTCCCTGATCACAATCGAAAGAACGGATATGCAGGATTGTCTGTCTTCAATGAGAATAATTATTCTGTCATTGATATATTTCAGGTAACTGTTTCTCCACGCTTTGATCTCCGTTATACCATGTTCAACAGCATACAGATATCCCAAAATCGCTTTTCTGAAGTGTACTCCAATTACATCAGAAGGCGGGCCGCCCAGGTAGATAAGAAAAGTGTTTTCAAAATTCATATAAGATACCGGGTATGTCGTGTAACAGATCACATAATCAAGCGAACATTGGGAGAATGGATTACCATTCATTAATGTTACACCAGCGGGGATCGTTATGCCTTTCAGACTTCTGCACCTGCAAAACGCATTCTTTCCAATACTTGTTACGCTTTCCGGAATGCTCACAGCAGTCAGATTCAGGCAATTTACGAATGTACACGGCTCGATACTGTCTACTCCCTCGGGGATACTGATGCTTTTCAGACTTTCACAGTCGCAGAACGCTCCTGTTCCGATATTTGTGACACTTCCAGGGATTTTAATGTTTTGAAGTCTTGTGCAGTGCGTGAATGCATACGGTCCGATGATTTTCACTCCCTGAGGAACTTGGATATCTGTCAGGCTCTGACACCCACTGAACGCTCTTTTACAGATAATCGTTACGCTTTTCGGGATGCTCACGCTGCTCAGATTTGCGCAATGAGCGAATGCGCTAGATCCGATGTATCTCACTCCTTCGGGAATATGGATATCTGTCAAGTTCTCACATCTATCAAATGCATTCTTGGAGATGTTTGTTACACGTGCCGGAATATTTACGTCCTGCAGATTTCTGCAGTCGGCAAATGTATGTGAATCGATGCAGGTCACTCCCTCCGGAATCGTTATGCCCGTCAGTCTCTCACAGTTCTGAAACGCTCCATCCTTGATTTTTCTGACACTGCTCGGGATTTTCACGTTCTGCAGTCTGCTGCAGTTGGCAAATGCATGTTTTCCGATACTTTTCATACCCTCAGGGATAGTTATTTCCGTCAGATTCTCACAACCATAGAACGTATAATTTCTTATATTTTTTACGCTGCCAGGAATCGAAATGCCTGTGAGGTTTCTGCAGTCATAGAAGGCTCTGTTTCCGATTTCTTTGACACTGTCGGGAATCGTTATGTCTGTCAGGCTTTTACAATCGGAGAATGCTTCCTCGCCAATGCTTGCAACACCGTCCGAAATCACTACAGAAGTCAGTTCTTCACACCCAGAGAATGCATTCTTTCCGATTTCCTTTACACTGCCGGGAATCGTTACGGCTGTCATGGTCCTGCAGCCTTTGAATACAGAAGGGCCGATGGCTTTAACGGTGTTCGGAAGGATCACATCTCCGCCGGGACCGATATAGGCATAAAGTGTTCCTTTGTAGATCACAAACCCATCTTTGTCCACAAGACCTTTGCATCCCTGGAAAACCCTGACACCTATGTGGCCTGCACTGTCTGGAATCGTTATGTCCGTCAGGTTATTGCAGCCTGAGAATACGTCCTTGCCTATGTCTGTTATACTTGCAGGGATTACTACAATTTCGAGCCTTTCACACGCATAAAATGCCTTGTTTTCAATACTTTTAACACTGTCTGAAATCGTTATGCTCATCAGGTTATTACAGCCGGAGAACGCTCCTTCGCCAATCCTTGAAACACCATCCGAAATCACTGCAGACGTCAGGCTTGTGCAGTCATAGAAGGCTCTGTTTCCGATTTTCTTTACACTGCCGGGAATCATCATACTCATCAGGTTTTTACAGCTGGAGAACGTTTCTTCGCCAATACTTGAAACACCATCCGAAATGACTGCAGACATCAGGTTTGTGCAGTCGTAGAAGGCTCTGTTTCCGATTTTCTTTACACTGCCGGGAATCGTTATTCCCGTCAGGTTTTTACAGCCGGAGAACGTTTCTTCGCCAATACTTGAAACACCATCCGAAATGACTGCATACATCAGGTTTGTGCAGTCATAGAAGGCTTTGTATTCCATTTCCTTTACACTGCCGGGAATCGTTATTTCCGTCAGGTTTTTACAGCCGGAGAATGCGTGCCAGCCAATGCTTGCAACACCGTCTGAAATCACCGCAGACGTCAGGTTTGTGCAGTTATAAAAGGATCTGTCTCCGATTTCCTTTACATTGCCGGGAATCGTTATTCCCGTCAGGTTTTTACAGCCGGAGAATGCATTATTTCCAATGAATGTTACACTTTCCGGAATCGTAATGTTTGCAAGACTCTCACAATGCTCAAACGATCCCATACTGATTTTTATAACACTGCTCGGAATTATTACGTTCTGCAGTTTACTGCATTTGGAAAATGCATATTGTTCGATGCAATCCACTCTCTCCGGGATGTTTATATCCGTCAAACTCTCACACCCAGAGAACGCGTAGTTTCCGATATGTGTTACGCCGTCCGGAAGCGTGATGTCCGTGAGGCTCTTACACTCATAGAATGCATAATCTCCAATGAATGTTACACTTTCCGGAATCGTTACGCATGTCAGGTTTATGCAGTAATCAAATACATACTTTCCAATGGCTGTTACTCCGTCTGGAATGACCACTTCTCTGTCAGAACCTGTATATTGCATTAATGTGGCATTTTCTATCTGAAAAATTTCTGTGTTTCCCATGATCCTGTTCTCCGCTTGTCCAAATGGCTGAATGATGTCAGATCACTCTGTCTGGACTGTTTAAAGTTTATCACGGATGAAAGACATTGCTGTCAGGGGAGATGATCTCCTGTCTGAAATACTGAAGGGCTTCCAGGTTCAGCGGGCAGGAAACGATCCCACTTTGTACCTGCTGTGTATAATTGGCGGGAACAGACATAGTGCTTCTGCCGGTACAGGGTATTCTTTGGAAATGTATGGTATGGATCGTCCGGCAAACAGTGAAATATATATGAGAGCGGAGAGCAAAACAGTTCTTCCTTTAATTTTTCTGAACATCTGTAAATGGGGCTGGGATTGCAAATCGTTTGTCACGGAATCGGTTATAATAACATAAGAAAATAACTCAGCAAATCATCATACAGAGGACAGGAAAATGAGAAAAAACAAAAACAATTTTATTTCCGCTTCAATGGCATTTCTTATATCGACAGCGTTCATCATCAGCGGTTCTTTTTCAGCTGTAACAGCAGTCAGCGCGGAGAATGATCCGTCTTCCTGGGCAGATCAGATCGATGCAATGCTGAAAAAAGAAGCATATGAAGAGAATTCCGTGATCGCTGTATTCAGTGCCGGTACGGATCAGGGAGAGGAACTGGCACTGGTATCTGCTGAAACAGCAGAAGAAACACTGGGTATACAGATCCCGGATACAGTAGAAACGGTATCGGTCCGTGTGATCAGGGATAAAAATAAGAAAACCAGGGAATTGCTGAAGGAGCTTTCCCGCAATGATGCAGTTCTCTGGGCAGAACCGAATTACATCATGGAAACCTTCGGGGAAGAAAGCATTCCGCCGGCAACGCTGATCGAGCCGCCTGTCCATCACGATGGTGAATCGATGGAAATTCCGGACGGACTCAGCCGGCTCCTTCTGACCGGCACATCGGAAGACCTGATCGAAACAGACGGCTACGAAGCGGTCGGCGATCTCAGCAGACTGCAGTGGGGATATGGAACGAGTGAAACAACGGAATATGATGAATCCGTCTATAATCTCGATACACCGGACTGGAATCAGAAAGGCAGAGAAAATGTACAGATCGACGATGCTGTCGTGGCAGTCATTGACAGCGGGATCGATTACACCCATCCCGATCTGAAAGATGTGATGGTCGATATGACACCCTACGGTCTTTCTGTCGGGGGCAGGTATGGATTCAATCCCAGCGGCGAAGGGGATCCGACGGACCCGATCGATGATGAGAACGGTCACGGTACCCACTGTGCCGGCATCATCGCGGCATCCTGGGACAATGAAGGAATCAGCGGCGTCGCTTCCGGTGTGAAACTGCTGGCTGTCAAAACAAGCAAAGAGGGCGAATTCAAAGAAGAAGCTACCGTACGGGCATTCACGTATCTGCTGGACTGCGTCAATCACGGCGTGAATCTGGTCGCTGTCAACTGTTCCTTCGGCGGAGACGGCTGTGAAAATGCAACGAGGATGCTGATCAATGAGCTGGGAAAGCACGGTGTTGTTGTATGCTACGCAGCAGGAAACTCCGCCCTGGACAATGATCTCAATCCCCAGTCCTGTTCCTCGCAGACAGACAATCCCTATGTGATCGTTGTCGGTGCCTCTACACCGACAAAGCTTCCCACCGATTATACCCACTGGGGACAGACATCGGTTTCACTGTTCGCTCCCGGAGACGCGATTCTTTCTACAGTACCGGGACCGAACGCAGGATATTTTGCCAGTGTGGATCCGAATCCTGTGTTCTATGAAGGATTCTCTCCCGATGACGCAGAGGATGACAAAGTTAAGATCTCCTATCTTTATACGATCGATATTACGGAGAATGCATATCCGTCCGTCACTCCGATGGAATTTGCTGAGCTGGTGGATACATCCGAATCTTACGGCGGCCCGATCCAGACAATGAGCTTTGATCAGGACGGATACGCATATGAAGTGGATGTGCCGGCAATGGCAGATAAAAACAAGAGGTCTGTTTATCTTGTCAGTATTCCCGTCACCGAAGATGCAGCGAAACATATTTCTCATATCGGGGCAGCGTTAAGAAGTACTCTCCCGAAATGCATGACATGGTTCAAGCCCGTCATTTTTGACTCGGATGATGTGATCTCAAGTATCTCACTTCCGGTCGGCGGTGATAATGACTGGCAGAGACCTTCCTGCGTATGGACCAATCATACCGTTAAAACCGGTGAAGATACTGAGCAATATAACAGGTCTTATCCTTACTATAACGGACGTATCTATTATCTGGCTGTCGTGGCAGACTTTTCCGGAAACAACACGCCTTCCAAGCTCTACATCGATTCTTTGGGAGGCGGTACAAAGATGCTGAAATACCAGTTCTATCAGGGAACCAGCATGGCTACACCTTCGGTAACCGGATCTGTGGCAGTCATGTACAGCATCATGCAGAAGAACGGCAGTCTGGACGGAATGTCCGGAAGTGAAAAAGCAATCGCTGTTGCCAATGCCGTCAAAGCAAGCACGACCGGCTATGAAGCGTTTGACGGTCTCTGCACAAGCAGAGGACTCTTCAGCTTCGATGTGAAGCCCGAGGATTACGCTCCCGTCATCAATACAGCATTCCTCGGAAAAGACAATATCCTCACCATTACCGGAGAGCATTTCGGCACCTCACCCGGAAGCGTCACCCTGGCAGGTCAGAAAATGAAGATCACATCCTGGAGCGATACAGAAGTAACGGCAGATCTTTCCGGAAATACAGAAAGCGGTCCTCTCTCCATGTATCTTATTACAGCAGAAGACCGTAAAGCAGGCCGTAAGATCCTGGCGGAAGGCAATACCGGTACACCACTGTTTGAAGGCTCCGTTACAATGCCGGAGGAGATCCGTGATTCCAAAATTCTTTCCATGACAGGAATCAACGGCAGGCTCTATCTGGTGCCGAAGACCATCACCGGTGACTATACATGGCCGGTCAGCACGGTTCAGTTATGGTCATACGACCCTGTAACGGACAGCTGGAAGAAATGCAGTGACATTCCGATTCCTGAGGAAGCAAAGAGCGAAGACCGCTCCTGTACCGTGGATCTGACATCTTACGGCAATACCCTTGCCGCCTGTGTTTTGTACAAGGCAGGTGATATCAAAAACAGTGAGGGATTCGTCGTCGAGCACGAATATCGGGTAATGGTCTATTTCTATAATCCGGAAAAAGACAGCTGGACGTATGCGGATTTCGGCGATCAGAGACTGCCGATGTACGGTAAGCTTTTCGGTTCTGAACACGGCCTGTTCTATGTCGGCGGTTATACAGTGGAACTGGTGAAGAACGAATATGACGAAGAAGCCAAACCCGAGCCGGGAGAGGTTAACAGTACATCTGTCCTGCGCCTGGTTTACGATGAATCAGCTGTCACGAACGGTGAAGCATCGGTCAGAATCACCGGACTGCCGGAAGCAGGTACCTGCGAAGAAACCGTCAATATGTATGCCGAGGGCAGCACTTTCAAAGATACCGCAGCCTTTGTGGCTCCTCAGGTCCTATGGCTCAGCTGGTCGGAAGCGGATCAGAAATGGTCCGTGTCCGGTTCATACGAGTTTTCAGAGCCTTCATTCGTGACGATTGGCGGCCCCGGGGATCCTGTTGCTTTTATTCCTTCCTATGCCGGATCTCTTACAGATGAAGGACTCCTGATGGCCGGATTCCCCGGAAGTTACTTTACCAAACGCGGCTATGATACATTCCGTCTGGATCCGGACGGAACGATGACGCCGTTCAATAAGTTCGCTTCGTACGCAGATCTGTATGACACAAGAACATGCTATACCGACGGGTACCTGTATGTCTGGGGTACATCCTACTTCAACGGAGACGGTTCCATCAGTCATCTGACATGGACAAAAACAGACAGTTCTGATCCTTCTCATAATGATGCGCAGGCCGAACAAACGAATGCAGGTATGATGATAGTCAGTATCATCGGACTGATTGCCGTATCCGCACTGGCAATTATGCATTTTGTCCGCCGGAAGCCGGCACAGTGAGCAGAATAAACAGAAGCACGGAAGATCATCCAGAAGATCTGTTCAGAAAATGAAAGAATAACGCCGTATCCACAGAATGACAGATGAAATGCTCCCCAAAAGTTGAACAAAACTATTGGGGAGTATTTTTATGAAACTGAGTTATAAAGAAAAAATTGAAATCTACAATGAATGGAAAGTAAATCATAAAAGTTCAAGGAAGATTGCTAAAGAAAGGAATCTTTCTTATGCAGGCATTGAATATATGGTTCACCTGGCTGACCTTAATGGGCCTGAAATACTGGAACATAAATGGAATTACTTTTCACCGGAATATAAGGAGAACGCAATCAAAAGAGTATTGCTTGGAAAGGAATCTGTCCATCAGGTCTCATTAGATCTCGGATTGGCAACTCATGGCACACTAGCCAGATGGATCAAAGAATACAAAGAAAACGGGTATACTGTCATTGAAAGGAAACGTGGACGGCATGCCAAAGAAGAAAAAGACAATCGAAGAGCTTCAGGCAGAGAACGAGGAACTATTACGGCAGAAAACAAACGAATGCTTATTCAGAGTATACGAACCGTCAGCTTAAGACAGGTATTCTTGTCTCTAATGGCTATTCAAATTTTGATCGTTTCCGTGCAAGAGCTTTATTCAGTTTAAACGGACACGTATTCAGCTCGATCACTAAAAACCTGACTTCTATGAAACGCAAAGGAAAGAAGCGCGGTTCTTACAAAAAGATATAAAGAAAAGATTTCGATTTTTGGGCAAATAAAACTAAAAGCATGCCTTTCCGTTCCATCGGCTCCCCGCCGATGTCACTCCAGGCATGCTTTTTTACGTTCTTTAAACCCCTGTATTATTTAGAGCAGATTTTTGCAAAACCCCTCAGGATTTTTGTTAAGCCATTTTTTGTCAGCTGATACTATTTTGTTCCAGCAGATCCTTTCCGATCTTCCAGATAAACGGATCAAATGCGTTCGGTGGTGTAAGATACCGAAGCAGTTCCTCGTAATGCGCCAGGGATGCAGGCGGAGCACCACCAGCCAGGGAATTACATAATTCATCGACCAGTTTTTCGTATGCAAAGGATTTCCTGATCAGATCATCCGGATACTCCTCTCTGTAAGCATCAAAGAGCGGATCCACGCCAAAGCGGTCACAGACCTCTTCCGGTGACAGGACCGTGATGTTTCCGTCCGGTATTCTGACCAATAACATCCTGTCGATATATGCGATATCGTCTTTGTCTTTCATGTAATACACGATCCCGACCTGATAGTGTTCATCGGTATAGCATATTACCGGTTCCGTGAATCCCAGATTGTCCTGCAGATCTTTGACTGCGTTGCTGTTTGCCAGATATTCTCGATAATCAAACATACTTACCTCACAATGTTGACTGTAACATTCGCCGGATTACCGGAAAGGGACTCAGCCAGGTGTTCACGGTCGACGACTATGACTTTTCCGATTCCGGTGTCATTGACCACAAATAAGGTGCCATCTTTAGACACACTGACCGGCTGCACGGCATGAAGATCACCTTTATGCTTTATATCGTTCCAGAGTACTCCGGCATCGACGGAAAGGATAAGAGAATGACCGTCACGGATAAAATTACTGACTTTCTCAACACTTTCCAAAGAATTCTTCTTCATGGAAACCATATAGGTTTCCAGACCCATATGACTCATGAAATCCTGACGGGTTCGTGGAGTGGTGCCGCCGCGGTAATCCGGATTTTTCTCAAAGGCGCAGATGTAGTCTAAGCCATTATATTCGCTTTTATAATAAGCGATATAGTTCGAGATCACGTAGTTTTCATTAGCCCGCTCGAACATGCCGGCGGATACGAACATCCCATCGGAGCTGACCATTCCGCAGTCGCCACAGATCGTATAAACGGAATTTCCCTGTTCCTGAATGATCCGTGCACAAAGATCATTGGGATCATTGTAGAACTCCGCCGTTATACCCTGTACCGTCTGTTTTGTAAAGCCGTACGCTGTCTGAGAGAGTTTCCTTGCCGGCTTCATCTGCGGCGCGGACATCCGATCCTCGCCCCGCCGTTTCGCTTCTTCGGCAAGAGTGTGGACGTCCATGGCTCCCTGGAACCACGTGGCCTCCCCGTTCATCTTCCGCAGGAGGTCAGCTTCGGCTCTGCAGCGTTCATCACGCAGAATGTTATACATTGCCAGGCTGTATTCCGGGATTCCTTCTTTGAGCAGCTGATCATGGAGATCATTCATCTGAGTATCGATCTGCTCATACTGGATGCGAAAAGACTCTGTTTTATCCTTAGTCAGAGACGATTTCAGTTTATTACGGAACGCCTCCAGCTTTGCGGCCAGAAGGTTCTTTCTGGCTGGTTCGATATGCTGTGATTCGATATGGGTATCCGGGGCTTCGGGGATCTTGTCATCCATTACCGGCTGTTCCTGACGATCCATCGCGCCTGCAGCCGTGCCGTATCCGTCAGAGAGAGTGATCTCCGGCATATTCAGTTTTTCACGGATCGAGTTCAGACGATCCATGTATTCCCGGATCACTTCTTTTCGGTTCTCAATGATCTCCAGAGCACCTTCTGTATCAATACCAAGTTCTGCCAGTTCCATAGTTTTTTCATAACTTCGCTGGTTGGTATCGTTCATTTCCTGCAATTGAACTTCAAGCGTATCGGCAGCGTTCCGGCAGTTATCAAGTTCCCGCTCGATTATCTGCTGTTCCTGCCCGATTGATTCCCGGACTTTTTCGACAGATGTCAGGAGTGCAACATCCTCCTGAAGTTTTTCGATCGCAGTCCGGACAGCGGCTTCTTTTTCTTCTGTTTCGTTCTTCTTTTCAACGTTCGTTTCCGTTTCCGATTCAGTTTTTTCGATCCCGGTGAGGATCCAGTTCAGTTCGTTCATGATCCACCTGTTAAAAAACTATTCAGTGTTTGTGGGCAGAATGACCAAAGAACACAGCGGATCGTCATCTCTTCTGGTCCAGACGGCTCAGCTGCTGGTTGAGTTTATTTTTCAATTCGGTGATTTTGTTCTTGCGTTCCTCAATGATTCCTCTTCCTTCCGAGACATCAACTCCGAGGGATTCCAGCTCCTCGATCTTGGAAGAGGAATCTTCATTTGTCTGTTCCGCCAGTTCCAGATTCTGACTGACATCTTCCAGCTCACTTCGAATCTGTTCGATCTTCTGCTGAGATGCTTCGACTTCCGATTGGGCTTCCTGTTTACTGCCTTCCAGTGAACCCGCTACTTCCTGGTCTTCGGATAATTCTCCGATTTTCTGGGTGATAGCCTCCAGTTTGGTATTGGCTTCTTCCAGTTTATTTTCGGCATCTTCGATCTCTGAATCTTTTTCTTCGATCTTGCTTTCTGCGCTTTCAATCTCTGCTTCAATAGGCATGTTCTTTTCTCCTTTTCTCTATTCTTTCTCGTGGAGTGCGTTCAAGTATTTCAGATACTGTTCATGGCTGCACGAACAGTTCTTGCACATATTGTTGCATTTTTCTGCGGTCTTGGGCATCAGTTCCAACATGTGGATCAATGCACATCCCCGGAAACTCTCTCCGACTGTCCCATAACGGTCTTCCAGACGTTTCTTCTCCCGCTTGGCAATCCCGGCAAGCAAATCGCACATTTTGAATTTTGTGTAATAGGCTTTCAGGCTTTCTTCTGTTTCGCTGGTGAATACGGACTTGATCGGGTCGGTGTGTTTCTTGAGGAATGTCTCGGTAATGTAGCTTTCCGCCTGGTTGCGGACACGGCGATCACACCGGGTGCAGAACTGTGTACATAATTCATAAGGCATATAGAGGGAACTGTGTGCATCTTCGTAAGATGCCATGATTTCTTCCAATTCCTTGTCGGATGGTGGTTCTTCGACATTGTGTTCGCCTTTGAAGTTGACCATGCGTACTGTACGGACCCAGTCTTCGCCTTCGTGGTAGAGATAGGCGAAGCCTGTCTTGAAGTTCACCACCTGGTGCATCTGTTCTTCGTTGAGATCCATGGTATTACCGATCTCTTCGCGGTCATCCTTGGCGGTGACACGCATCAGGATCTTGACGTTGGTCTGTTTCACGGCCTGCGGTGCGATGGCAGTCGGGAGCTGGTCAGCAATCAGGATGCCTTCACCCAGGGCACGCATTTCAGCAAGCATATTGACGAATAATTCGATGGTCTGTCCGCTCGGGTCTGCCCGGGTATCGGAACTGCCGCCTTTCTGGGAAGAAATCAGGTTGTGGGCCTCTTCCACCAGCAGCATATGCTTGAGCGGGGAACCGGATTTGCGGCGGACCTTGCAGTATTCAAATACATACGTTAACAGAAACATCATCAACAGGGATTTCTCATCCCCGTTCAGGCTGTCCAGTTCTAGGACGACCGGTTTCTCCATGAGTTCATCCATCGGGATGGTGTGCCTGGTATCCAGCATCCTTCCCTTTGAACCCCGGCGCAGGGAATTGAGACGCTCCAGAAGGGATGCCTTGAAGTCACTCTTCATCTTCGGATCGAAACCAGAGTGTTCCACAATATATTCCGCATTCCGGCTGAGATCGCTCAATGTCGGTGTCTCGAGTCCCGGATCACCGCCGCGGCTGTCGTCGTACCATCCCTTTTCCAGATAGGTACGCCGGATCGCCTGTTCCAGGAAAATGGGAAGCGGATCAAACAGATTGAATGCTCCGGTGAAGCATGCCTGCAGCTTTGAAATGTGATTCTCCAGGCGGATGCCTGGCAGGACTTCCATCGGATTGAACCGGAAAGGGCTGACGCTTTCATCACCCAGGGTGAATACCAGCATATCTTTTTGAAAGATATCGAGTTGTTTCAGGGCACGGTATTCGGTCTTGGCCGGCTCCAGGATGATAAACGGGATCCGCTCTTCCTTTGGCCTGTCCCACAACTGGTAAAGGATATTGAACATGGCAGTCGTCTTGCCGCTGCCCGGGACGCCGACAATCAGGCCGTGCTTGGCAAACTGCTGGACATTGAATTCCGCTTTGATCTGATCTTCACCGGCGATATCCATGTATTTCCCGATAACGATCGAATTGTCCGTTTTGGCACGAGGCGAAGTGACGCTGATGCCGGTGTCAAATCCAAAACCAGGGAAACCGGGACGGATGGGGATCGGGATGCGCATGAAATCGGAGAGTTCTTCCAGCGAACACAGGCGGTTCATACGCTGGGCACGGTATGGTGCAGTCGACTGGTGCTGGTACCAGTATCTGGTATGGGCATCTGCACTGATATCCAGATTCTTATAACAGTCCAGATAATAATCAAAACGGGAGAAGCCCTTGCGGAACACCTGGATCTTCGCTTCATCACGCACACTGTTGACCAAAAGTGAATTGCCCAGCGGTTCCGGCTGCTGTTCCACGAATAAACGGACGGACGTCAGGAACATACGACTGGCTTCGTACTGTTTATTCATCTTATCGAAATTATCGACCGGCACTTTCAGGATCGGCAGTTTGCGTCCCTGCCACAGGATCTTGGACGTCTTGGAATCCCGGAATACCTGACCGTTCATACAGTCTTTGAGGTCTTCCAGGTTCGTACTGACCCACATCCTCTCATCCTCCAGATAGTAAGTCGGTACAGCGGTAATTTCGATCACTGCCTTGCCGGGATGGTTGACCAGTGCGGAACAGATGATCTCCATGCTGTTTTCTGCGGCCGTCCACATCTGCGGCACATAGAACTTCGAACAGTCGCCCGTCGGGAGAGTGTCGCCCTGGTATTCACCTTCCGCTTTGACAATCTCAGCGGCATACGATGACCAGTCAGCTGTGAAAGCGGCACTGTCCTTTTCATAGTCGGTGACTTCTTCGAAGGTATATTCGTTGTTCAGAAGAGAGTTGCGGATCTTCTGTACCGATGCCTTTCGTTCCTCTTCGCTAAGCTGTTCTTTGCCGGCATAACGGAATACCAGGTAAAGCGTCAGGATCTTGTTCTCCTGCAGAAGACGCAGGCTGATCGCCCATTTGGAGGACAGTCCGTGGAACTGCCTCAGCATGGTGAATTGTTTCTTGATCACTTCATTCTGGCGGTCATCGACTTCTTTGCTCAGATACGCGAAACGCGGCTCGGTGAAATCAGGAAGACCAGTGAGCTTGTAGGCCACGAAATCGCAGCACATCTCTTCCTTTTTATAGGTCCAGCATTCCTTTTCAACGGTATTCCATTGGGTTATCAGCGGCATGGGTTCCTCCTGTGCGGATGCGGGATCTTAGCGGTAATCCTGCATATGTTTGTCGAGCTGTTCTTTCAGTTCGCTGATCTTGAGGCTTTCGTCTTCGGTCGCAACTTTACAGTCTTTGAAGCATTCATCGGTGACCTGCTTGACACACTCTGAGATCGCATCGTAGATACGGCCGGTACTGCCGGCAGTATTTTCCTGGAAGGTACCGGCAAATACGGTGTTCTGCCAACTGTTGTATGCCTTTTCATAGGCGGCCTTTTCCTGGTAACACTGTTCGTTGTATTTGCGTATCTGTTCATTGTTCATATAGTGCGAATATGTCAGGTAGGCGAAGCCGGCGCCGCCAAGCGTGATAAGCAGAGAAATCGCCCCCATAACCCCAATCAATGCCAGACCGATAATGGCCACGATGGCACCAATGATCGCCGGCTTTAAGGAAACAGTTGGATCATAGTCTTTGGGTTTGCCCGGGATCTTCGGCAGATTAGGCGGCGTGATATAGGTCTTTTCTTCCACGAAGCGGAAACGGCCGACCTTGCTCATGGAGAGCAGGAATGTGATGGAATTGATCGAATCGGAGATCGGTGTGACCACGTTGACTTTCATCTTGCTCAGGCCATCATCCCATATGATCTCTTTTTCTGTGATCTGGGCCGGGACCAGATTGTCAACGAGTTTATTGTGCAGTTCGTCCAGGAACTCTCCTTCCGTCATATCTTCATTTTCATGCCCTTCCGGCAGGAAGAAGATCTGCTTGTTCGAATCCTTGCTCAGCCAGCTCCACAGCTGGTTCTGGGACATATACCGGGAATGAACCGGTTTCTGTGTGGTCACCGGCTGACTGCGCACGGTCTTTTTCACCGGCGGAGTGACATTGACAGGTTTCAGATTGGCTTCCTGTATGGCCGATTTCTCCGCTGCGGCGGTAGACTTTTCGACCGGGGTACCGCAATTGGGGCAGAAAGCTGCTATTGTTTCATCAATGACTGTTCCGCATTCTGGACATTTGATCATTTTTCTATCCTCCCTGTTATATACAATGATCTGATCAATCAAAGATCACGCCGAACGATGTGCCGTTGTCCGCGATCCACCGGTTTGTTCCGATTCGGTACCATGTGTAGCCGTCTGCTGTGGTGCTTTCATATACTTTGACCCGGTCGCCGTCATATGCCCGCTTGCCGGTGTCAGCACCGGACAGGGACGGTGACATACGGATCTTGATCCGCCGCGGGGATGCGTTGGAAGAGATCCATACAGTACCTTCCCGGTAGTCCGGAACCGGTGTCGTTTCCGGGGTGGGTTCTGGTGTAGGTTCTGGTGTAGGTTCCGGTGTGATCTCCGGATGAGGCGTCGATTCCTCATCAGGATAAACGACCGTTTCCGGCTCTACCGGCTGGATTGTTTCATTGGGCTTACCTCTCCCCAGCAGGATCACAAGAATGATCAATGCGATCAGCAGCAATCCGGCGAGTACACCGATGATGATCTTCCTGTTCTGATCCTGACCGTTCTTGCCGCCGGGTCCGTAAGTTGTTTCTTTCGGCTCGGACAATTCTTCCGGTATCTTTTCTTCGGGAATGACTGGTATCACTTCATTGACTTCCTCGATCACCGGTATCACTGGTGTTGTTTCTTCTATTGGTGTGCCGATCTTGTGTCCGCATTTGAGGCAGAATTTGTCATGCACACCCATCACGGCGCCGCACTTTTCACAATTAGTGTGCTCCTCTTCCGGCTGTGTCTCTACCGGTGCGCCGACCTTATGCCCGCATTTCAGACAGAACCGGTCGTTTGGTGATATGAGCGCACCGCACTTTGCACATTTTACTTTTTCCAGCTCCAGACTTTCTTCTTTGGGTTTATCCAGTAAACTTCCGCAATTGTTACAATAGGTCTCATTATCGGAGTTCTCCGCGCCGCAAACTTTGCATATGATTTTCATGACAGTATTCTCCCAGGGAAATATGCACATGTCCTGTATTGCGCATTACCGCATATACAACTGTTATTTCATTATGTAGTACAGAAAGATTATAAAACAATATAGTCGCCGCTGTAAAAGGAGGGGTATTATTTCGGTAATGATTTTTCAAAAAAAGGGTTGTGAAAAAACCTCCAATGAGAATTTGAAGGTTACACAGCCTTTTCATAACAGTTTCGGAGAGTTATTTGGACAAATGGTGTTGTAGTTAATCATTCAGAACTATAGTTATTTATTCTCAATCAGGAAACAAGTTAGAACTAAAAAAACTCTCCGTTTTGATTCGGAGAGTTTTGAATGAATAACAGCTGTGATCAGCGCAGGTAGATGTATCCCTGGCAGCTCTGTGTGCCGGTTCCGGATGCGGATACCCAGCGCTCATTGTAGTGGCCGAGGTAGCCGCCTTCAATGATGTAGCACATGGAACCGTCTGCGGAAACATTTGCGACATATGCGACATGTCCGGAATAGACTGCTACAGAACCGATCGCCGGATAGTAACCGGTGGAATAGCCGTATGCACGTGCGGCATAGAGCCAGGAACCGGCGTTGCCGAAGCCCGGCAGCATGATTCCGAGGTGATCATAGGTTGCCTGCCATGCGCCGTATACACAGTTGGACCAGCCGCCGCTGTACGGGTTGTACGGGCTCATGCCCGGGGAATACATGCCGTTTGCGACAGTTGCCATAGCATACTGCAGGCTCAGCGCTTCCAGACGTTCTGCTTCTTCTCTTGCGGCGATGACTTCGTCGTGGGTCTTGACGATGACATGCAGGGATTTGACGGTCTTATTGCCGTCCTGGTCGATGGCTGTATAGACGGCTCTGTAGTCGCCGTCCGTGCTCATATCGACGTTGTCTTCCTCAGTCAGCACCGGAAGAACAGAAGAATCATCGTGAATGTACAGAATATAGGATGTCGGATTGAAGACGTCGCCGTTGTTGACAACGACGGTGTCACTCTTCAGCTTGAGCTGCGGAGCGGACTCCTTAAGCATTTTGACGACGATCGTTTCGGCGAAAGAGTAGCCGACGGAACCGGAGTCAGCGGTGAATGCCAGGTTGACGCGGACGTTGACGGTCTGCAGACCGGCTTTCGTACGGTCAAGACCTTCGGCATACAGAATGCTGGACTGCATGTCCACATTTTCCATTGCGACTGCGTCATCGACCAGAGCTCTTTCCGGAATGACAAGCCGCTTCAGTGTATCGATCGGATCAAGATCCGACATGGAGATCTCATATACTTTTAACGACTCCTGCTGGGCCGGCTCTTCCGCATATACGCGGCTGGACGGGAGAGCGCCTGTAAGCAGGAATGCTGCGGCGAACGCAGCTGCTGTTTTCATTTTTCTTACCATCATGAAACCATTTTATGAAAAACAGGCAAAAGCTTCCAACAGAATGACAGAACTATCACAAACCTTTCACAAAACAGAGTGAAAATCACATCTTTCACCCAAGATTCCGGCGAATCTGCTATACTCAGTGTCATGAGAACGGTAATACAGAGGGTCTCGGAAGCGAGTGTAACAATCGACGGAAGGGTACACGGAGCGATCGGGACCGGGTATATGATCCTTGTCGGGATCACCCATGAAGATACAGAAAAAGAAGTCATGCGGATGGCGGATAAGATCGAAAAACTCCGCATATTCACCGATGCGGATGATAAGATGAATCTGTCGCTGAAACAGGTGGACGGAGCGATCCTGTCGATCTCGCAGTTCACGCTGTATGCGGACTGCCGCAAGGGGAACCGTCCGAGTTTCGGATACAAAGTGGAAAGAGCGGAAGAACTGTATCTGTTCTTCAATGAATATATGCGCAAAAAGGGAATACAGGTCGAAGAGGGGATCTTCGGTGCGGACATGAAAGTGCGTCTGCTGAACGACGGACCGGTGACGATCGTACTGGACAGCGCGGACCTGTAGGATTGGAGA
Source organism: Solobacterium sp. (assembly GCA_017510405.1). Classification (GTDB taxonomy): domain Bacteria; phylum Bacillota_I; class Bacilli_A; order Erysipelotrichales; family Erysipelotrichaceae; genus Bulleidia. The sequence goes on along the minus strand of JAFWNG010000042.1, from coordinate 7,821 downwards.
GATATGATCAAGATCGAATATGATCTCAACGATATTATTGAGATGAAAAAAGAACACCCGTGCCGGAAATCCAAATACTGGAAGATCACCCGCATGGGTGCGGATATCAAAGTGAAATGCGAAGGATGCGGAGCAGTGATCATGTTCCCGCGGTATGAGTTTGACCGCAAGATCAAGCGCGTCATCCGCAAAGCAGGGGAAGAGGAGGCATAAGACATGGCACTTACAGCAGGAATCGTAGGACTTCCGAATGTCGGAAAGTCCACATTGTTCAATGCCATTACAAACAGCCAGGTACTGGCGGAAAACTATCCGTTTGCGACCATTCAGCCGAATGTCGGCATCGTGGAAGTTCCGGATCACCGGATGGAAGACTTTACCGAGTATTACAAGCCGAAGAAGACGATCTATACGACTTTTGAATTCACGGATATTGCCGGCCTTGTCAAAGGCGCCTCCCGCGGTGAAGGACTGGGCAACCAGTTCCTTGCCAACATCCGTCAGACCGACGCCATCGTTCATGTCGTACGCTGCTTCGATGATGACAATATCGAGCATGTGGAAGGCAGTGTGGATCCGATCCGCGATATCGAAGTCATCAATATGGAACTTTGCCTCGCAGACCTCGAGACCGTGGAAAACCGCATCGGCAGAATTGCCAAGAAAGCAAAGGCAAAAGACGCTGAGGCAAAGAAGGAACTGGACTGCCTGGAGAAGTTGAAGCCGGCTCTGGAAGCCGGTACGCCGGTACGCCGCATTGAACTGGAAGATTCCGATCTGGACTATATCAAAGGCTACGGACTTCTGACGGCGAAGCCGGTCATCTATGTGGCGAACCTCTCCGATGCCGAGATCAGCGAACCGGATGAAAATGATTACTATCAGAAAGTCAAGGCATACGCTGCCGAAGAAAACAGCGAATGCATCGCGATCTGCGCGAAGATCGAAGAAGAACTGTCCGGCCTGGACGCGGCTGAGAAGAAAGAATTCCTGGAAGAACTGTCCATTCCGGAAAGCGGACTGGATCAGATCATCACCGCCGCATACCACCTGCTCGGTCTGCGTACGTTCTTCACCGTCGGCGAACCGGAGTGCCGGGCATGGACATTCCGTGACGGCATGAAGGCACCGCAGTGCGCCGGCATCATCCACAGTGACTTCGAGCGCGGTTTCATCAAGGCAGAGATCTACAGTTATGAGGATTTCATGCAGTATCATTCGGAAGTTGCGCTCCGTGAACACGGTCTGATCCGTCAGGAAGGCAAAGAATACCGGATGAAAGACGGCGATGTCGTATATTTCAAGTTCAATGTATAAGTGAATCACCGGGAAACGTGATAGAATAAAAACGTAAAAAATTAAAAAACGGAGGAAACAAGTATGAAACTGATTCTTGCAATCGTATCCAATGATGACGCATCGGCTGTAACATCCGCTCTGACAAAAAACAACTTCTACATGACGCGTCTGGCAACGACCGGCGGATTCCTTCGGGCAGGCAATACGACACTGATCGTAGGTACGGAAGATGATCTGGTGGAAAAGTGCATCGAGATCATCGGCAGCGAAGCAAAACGCCGCACAGAGATCGTTCCTTCCACAGCGTCCTATGACATCGGCAGATATGCATCCTTCCCGGTGGAAGTGCAGATCGGCGGCGCAACGATCTTCGTTCTGAACGTAGAACAGTTCACAAAACTCTGAAAAGCGGCACCATTACCGCTTTTTTCGTAAAGCCTATGATAAGAAGATCGGAATATGCGGATATTCCTGCCATCATGGTGATCATCGACAAAGCCAAGGAATACCTGGCGTCGCAGTCGATCAACCAGTGGCAGAACGGATATCCCAATCCAGAAGTACTGAAAGAAGATATTGAGAATGAATGCGGCTATGTCCTGACGCTTGCCGGGGAAGTGAAGGGATACTGCAGTATCCGGCAGACGGTCGATCCCTGCTACGGGGTGATCGAACACGGGGAGTGGAAGAATGACCGTCCGTATATCGTCCTGCACCGCACCTGCATCGCACCGGAGTGCAAAGGAAACGGCAGTGCCGGCATCTTTGTGCGGTTTGCCGAAGAATTGGCGGAAAAACTGGGTGTACAGGATCTGCGCGCGGATACCCATGCCCGCAACCGTTCCATGCGGCGCATGCTGGAAAAGAACGGGTTCGCGGAGTGCGGCATCGTCTATATGGCGGACGGAGCCGAGCGGATCGCTTTTCAGAAAGTACTGGATGAGGCAGCGTAAGCTGTCTTTTTTCATAAAAAAAGCAGTCCGTAAAGGACTGCCTTACAGGTCACAGGAGCCATTTCAGGATGGCTTCTTTTGTATTTTCCAGCCGGTCTTCCATGACCGCTTCCAGCGCGTCATGCAGGGAAGTACCGATAGCTTTTCCGCTGAGTCCCGCTGCCTTGAGGTCGGAGCCGTTTACAGCGAGGTCTTTCAGGGATACGCAGTCGCCGGCTTCCGTGACGGTGCGGTACAGAGCGGTCAGTGCGTCTTTTCTGAGGGAAGGATCTGCGGCACAGCGGAAATCGATATACTGTTCAAAATCGCAGGATACCCGGTTCATGCACCGGCGCATATCGATACGGGTCGATATCGGGAGTTCTTTGTTGTCCAGCAGAGCCTGGACCGTGCGGATCTCAGCGGTGCTGTATTTCAGCCGCCGCATGATGCTTTCCGGCTTTTCCGCGTCGTACAGCAGGAGGGCAAGCCGCACAGCCGGGTCAGCCTTGCATCGGCCGCAGGATTCCGCCAGTTCGGCCCAGCGTTCCGTGCTTACAGTACTCAGCTCCGGCAGGATCTGCAGGAAGATCTCCCGGTAATCCGTCAGATAGGCAGAAACATGCGGAGCGCTCAGGAAACCGGTCAGTTCACTCTGGATGCGTTCTTCGGAAACCCATGCCAGCAGTTCTTTCTTTTCAAACAGGGCAGCGGAAGTCGCCGGTTCGATCGTAAAGCCGAAGCGGGCAGCGAAACGGATGGCGCGCAGGATCCGCAGAGCGTCTTCGTCCAGACGGTGCTGGGGCACGCCGATACAGCGGATCATGCCGTTTTTCAGGTCTTCCTGTCCGCCGAAGAAATCCAGGATCTCGGAATCGGCGGAACAGCACATGGCGTTGATCGTGAAATCGCGGCGGGCGCAGTCTTCCCGGATACTGCGGGTAAAGGTGACGCTGTCGGGATGCCGGTGGTCGCTGTAGCCGCCGTCTGCCCGGTAGGTGGTGATCTCCACCGGCCACTTTCCGGACAGCACCGTTACCGTGCCGTGCTTTATGCCGGTCGGAAGAACGGTATATTCCGGACGGAATACCTTCATCATCTCTTTTGGCAGAGCATCGCTGGTAAGGTCATAGTCATGGACCGGCCGTCCCATCAGGGCATCGCGTACGGAGCCGCCGACGGCGTAGCACTCATATCCGTGTTCATTCAGTTTATTCATCAGACGCAGAACTTCGTCCGGTATTACCATTTTCATACGCAGATTATACTATAATTATTGAAAGATAATGATGGGAACGCGGAGGAAACATACTATGAGAATCGGACAGTCATCAGACATTCACCGCATGACGGAAGGAAGGAAACTCGTGCTTGGCGGCGTGGAGATCCCGTATGAGAAGGGACTTCTCGGCCACAGTGACGCGGACGCGCTGACACATGCCCTGGCAGAAGCAATACTCGGTGCGCTGGCACTGGGTGATCTCGGGAAGCATTTTCCGGATACCGATCCGAAATGGGAAGGCGTATGTTCGCTGCGGATCCTGGAAGCGGTCGCGGACATGATGGATAAAGCAGGCTACCGGCTCGGCAACGCAGACTGCCTGATCCTGATCGAAAAGCCGAAGATGGCACCGCACATTCCGCGTATGCGTCAGAATTTCGCGGATGCGCTGCACTGCGATATCTCGCAGATCTCCGTGAAGGCAACGCGCGGCGAAGGACTCGGCTATGTCGGCCGGCAGGAGGGCGTGCTTGCCCAGGCAGTCGTGCTTCTGGAGGAGAAACACTGATGGAATTTGCCAGAACGGAAGAAACAAAAGTACTGCGTGACCCGATCCACGGCTATATACATATCGATCTGGAGGTCATATGGGACGTCGTCAATACCGGCTGGTTCCAGCGTCTGCGCCGGATCCGCCAGCTGGGCGGAGCGCACATGGTATATCACTGCGCGGAACATAACCGCTTTTCCCATTCCCTCGGCGTCTATGAGATCGTCCGCCGGATGTGCAGCGAAGTGCCGGATATCTGCAATACGCTGAGCGAGCGGGAGAAAGTCACCGTGATGCTGGCGGGACTTCTGCATGATATCGGTCACGGTCCCTACAGCCATGCGTTTGAAGCAGTATCCCGTACATCGCATGAGACCGTCACATGCCGGATCATTGAAGAAAATACAGAGATCACGAAGATCCTGGAAGACTGTTCCAAAGGACTGGCAAAAGAGGTCGCTGACGTCATCCGCCACAAGTCCCCCAATTACCTGATGTGCCAGATGATCTCCAGTCAGCTGGATGCCGACCGCATGGATTATCTGATCCGGGACGCCTACTTTACCGGAACGACCTACGGTACTTTTGACCTGGAACGGATCCTGCGGACACTGCGGGTGGAAAACGACAGACTTGTGATCAAGGAAAGCGGCGTATATGCTGTGGAAAACTACATCATGGCGCGCTATCACATGTACTGGCAGGTCTACTACCACCCGGTCGCAAGAAGCTACGAGGGCATGATCCATACGCTGTTCCACCGTCTGAAAGAGACCGGCGGGGATGACCCGTCTGTCATACCGCTGTTTCTTCCGGTCATTCAGGATGCGGAGATCCCGCTGAAAGATTATTTCCGCCTCGATGACAACACATGCACCTACGGATTCACAAGCCTCAGCGATCATCCGGATGCGATCCTGCAGGATCTTTCCCGCCGGATTCGCGACCGTGATCTGTTCAAGTATACGGACAATACACCAAAAAATCGCCGCCGGATCCGGGAACACCTGGATGCCCTGGGCTATGATAAAGGATGTTACCTGATTAAGGATGCGGTACGGCAGCGTCCCTATGTACCGTATACCGGCGACCGTGACGGCGCGATCTGGGTGCGCATGAAAGACGGATCCCTGCGGGAACTGTCTGCCGCGTCCAACATCGTATACAGCCTGATCCACGGTCCGCAGAACGATGACAACAAGATATTCTATCCGAAGGAGGCAGAATGAGGATCAATGTAAAGCATACGGTGGAGGATTTCCTGACGGATACAACAGAAGTGATCGCGGAAGGCGAAGGAGTGATCCGCGGCAAACGCGTTACCTATGCCGAGCCGCAGATGAACGCACTGAACACAGTCACCATCCTGGACGACCGGATCGAGATCCTGCGCCGCGGCGATGACACCACTGAGATCACCTTCCCAATGGAGGGAAGAGGAACCTGTAAAGTCAGATCCGCTGAAGGAACCATGGAACTGGAGACGGAACTGCTCTGGCTGGACGTCAAACCGGAAGCCTGGAAGATCACATACAAAATGTATATCAACGGAGAAGTCGTTACGCACCGCCGCATGACACTGACATTCCGGGGCTTTAACTAAGCGGTCTGAGTAATGACGCCGTACGGCTGAAGCACCGTGACATATTGCGCTTGTCACGTATGAAAATGCTTTTCAATATTCTCAAAAAAGTTTAGAATGAAAACAGAAAACAAGGAGGAATTATAATTCTATGGTATTAGTTTCTGCAAAAGAAATGATCGATAAGGCCCATGCAGGTCATTATGCGATCCCGGCATTCAACACAAACAACCTCGAATGGACAAAGTGCATCCTGAAGGCTTGCGAAGAGTCCAAGTCTCCGGTTATCATCCAGGCTTCCGAAGGCGCAGCTAAGTACATGGGCGGCTACAAGATGGTCGTTGATATGGTCAGAGATCTCCATGATTCCATGGGCATCACGATCCCGGTAGCTCTGCACCTCGATCATGGTACATACGAAGGCGCGAAAGCCTGCATCGAAGCTGGATTCACATCCGTTATGTTCGATGGCTCTCACTATGACATCGAAGAGAACATTGAAAAGTCCAAAGAGATCATCGCTCTGGCTCACAGCGTAGGCGTATCCGTAGAGTGCGAAGTCGGCGGCATCGGCGGCGTTGAAGACGGTGTAGCTTCCAACGGCGAACTGGCTGACCCGGCAGAGTGCAAGGCAGTTGCAGACCTCGGCGTAGACTTCCTCGCAGCAGGCATCGGCAACATCCACGGCAAATATCCGGCAAACTGGGCTGGTCTGAACTTCGAACGTCTGAATGAGATCAACGAAGCAGTCAACGGCAAACCGCTGGTTCTCCACGGTGGTTCCGGTATCCCGTTCGAGCAGACAAGCAAGTCCATCGAAATGGGCGTTTCCAAGATCAACGTCAACACAGAACTCCAGCTGGTCTTCGCTGATGCTACAAGAAAGTACATCGAAGCAGGCAAGGATATCGAAGGCAAGGGCTATGACCCACGTAAACTCCTGAAGCCGGGCTGCGATGCAATCGTTGCAAAGGCTAAAGAACTGATCAAGGCATTCGGTTCCGAAGGAAAAGCTGAATAAGTTTCAGTAAGAGCAGGACATATGTCCTGCTTTTTTCTGTATGCGCAAAAATCCCCGGGTCTTTCGATCCGGGGATACGTATGTATGGAAATGCTCAGATGCGGCGCAGGAATTCTTCAATGAATGTGGATTCAAACGCATGTGCTGCATCGTTGGGATGGGTATTGCGCGGATAGTCCACAGCCTGCTTCAGCAGGACTGCTTTTTTGACTTCCGGGGAGATGTCCGGGTTCTGGGAACGGATCATCACCGGGGTGAAGCGGTCGCCGTTCATATCGATATAGGGAATGCCGTATTTTTCCGCCATAGCGATCTGTACTTCACGGTAGGCAGGACGATCGCAACCGTTGCTTACAAGAATGCCGATGTGGGCAAACGGGCGGTTGACGATCAGCCAGGAAAGCACTTCGTTCCACGCACCGCAGTAGGTGGCAGTACCGATGTCATCCATTTCGCCGAGCGGAATAATTCCGGTGGGATCCTCGCCGTCGCGGGCTTTGCCGTGTTCATGGTGGGAATCGTTGATGCCGAGATAGATCGTAATGTAATCTGCGTCAGCCGGGATATTTTTGTAATAGAAGTCAGCGTTGGGATTGGTAAGACTGTTGCTGAAATCACCTGCAGCAGGGTACGCAAGGGTACGCCCGCCTTCGAAGAAACGGCAGATCTGCATCTGATTGCGTCTTGCTATATAGTAAGGATAAATAAGATTTTCACCGGCATAGAGACCTTCGGTGAAAGTATTGCCGCTTACGCCGGCAGTAAAACTGTCACCGCATACTGCCCATTTTTTGTCGAAAAGGATATTGCCGGAATACTGATCATTCATAGTCGTTCTCCTATACGATGAATTATGTATCAAGAGTTTAACATACTGCCGCAGGAACAGGGCACAAAGTGTAATTTTTTTAAAAGAAATATGATTTGAAATCCAACAAAAATCCGCTAAAAATGCCAAAGATATACATAAATTCAATTGTGGGTAAAATATGTGAGAAAATACGACAATTATCATGAATTCTCTTGAAAACGGTTACAGTCTTGATTAGAATAATTTCGAAAGGGGATTTTCACAATGAATGAGAATTTAACAAACACGCTTCTTTCCTTTGCTGGAAAGATGCAGTCGAACAAGGTTCTGTCCTCTATTAAGGACTCCTTTATCGACAACATGCCTGTCGTCATCATGGGTTCGTTTGCTACACTGTTCCAGTT
>JAFWNG010000041.1 GCA_017510405.1 Solobacterium sp. | reverse complement strand
TTTCTGCCATAAGATCGATATATGCCCTGTGCTTCCTATACATTCCTTCAACCTGATACTTCAGGTTTTTCAGATACACCAGCCAGTCGATATATCCCTGGATATGTCGTACTGATATTCCATGTCTGTATCGCCACTCTTTCTTCAGTTCACTGTGCATCTCATTGACTCTCGCCAGACTGTTTCCGTTCTCTGTCGTAAAGATCAATCTGTCTTTTTCATCTACCGGTATCAGATCCGACGGACGGTTTGTCTTTCTGATGTAGTTTCGTAACTGAACACCGCGATCACCAATGATACTTTTAGTGCGGTTTTATGTGTCTTCAAAATTATGAATTCGCACATTTTTAATTTGCCGGCATTACAATTCGGTTGTTTATTCTTTCATGTTAACGAAAAAGAGAATCTAACCTCATTGAATAGCTGTAAAACCACTCAACTGTTAGATCCCCTTTTCCTTTGGGAATGATGTTTTTTCCATGAATCATGCATAAATTCTGTTATGATATCAGCTGTAAGGAGTAACAAAATGAAATACAAATATCTGACTCTGAAGTACGCGCTGGTCAACGCATCTTTCATGTTCATGATCTGCGCTTCGGTAGGCTATGCTTACAATTTCTTTTCCCAGAGCGGCATCGCTGACGGCACCGTCGGTATTCTGATCACCCTGGTCAGCCTCTGCGGTCTCGTCGGTCAGACGCTTTCCGGCAGTATCATCGACAAATCGGAAAAGATCAATGAAAAGCGCTTTATCCAGATGGCACTCATGGCGGTCATTGCCCTGGCTGTGATCCTGGCAATCGTGCCGGCCGGCTCGGTATTGATGATGGTCATTGCCGTGATCTGCTTCACTTCCGCTTCCATCGGCATGCCGTTCCTCAATTCCATGGCATTCATCTATGAAAAAGACGGTCAGAAGATCAACTACGGCCTCTGCCGCGGCATCGGTTCGGCTGCCTGGGCTGTGGGTTCCTCTCTGATCGGTCAGTTATGGGGAATGATGGGCAGATCCATCCTGCCGTGGTATGTCGCTTCATTTGCCGGTATTTCCTTATTCCTGGTCAGTCTGATGCCGGATCCTTCCGTTGAAGCGGCAGCGGCTGCAGAAAGCGAAACAAAGACAGCGGAGAAGCCGAAGGATCTCTCCTACGGCGCCTTCTTTACCAAATACAGAAAAGTGCTCACCGTCGTGGCGGCGACTGTTCTGATGTACTTCTGCCACTTCATCATCAACACCTACATGGCCAAGATCATCGGCCATATGATGGGGGATGCGGCCAGTGCGACCGGCGCTGTGGAATCCGTGCAGGGCACCGCACTCTTCATTGCGGCCATGGTGGAACTGCCGCCGATGTTCTTCTTCTCCAAGATCATCGAAAAGATCTCCATTTCCAAAGTCATGGTCATCGGTGCGATTGCCTGGAGCCTGAAGCACGTGCTGACCTGGCTCTGCCCGAATGTCTATATGTTCTATGGCGTCATGGTGCTGCAGATGCTCTCATACGCGCTGCTGATCCCAGCCCTGGTCTACTTTGCCAATGACAGCGTGGAAGCACAGGACAAGAACAAATCCCAGGCCATCTTCGCTGCGACCGCAACCGTCGGTTCCCTGCTGGCATCCCTGGTCGGCGGCCAGCTGTTCCAGTTCATGGATGTTACTGCAGTTCTTCTGATCGGCGTCATCGCTTCCGTGATCGGCACCGTCCTGATGATCTTCGGTATCCGCGCGATCGAATCGAAATAATCTTTTACGGAGGGGCTGTAACAGTTGAAAAAACTGAAACAGCCCCTTTCTTCATGCATGTAGTAAAATATAGATATGAAAAATGCTAATCAAGTACTCGCCCTACCTGATCAGCGAACTTATTATAATGCAGTTCAGCTGAGCTTGCCAGTAAATACATTACTGGCACTTGATCAGGAAGAGGAAGTGTTCTCGTTTCTTGAAGCGGTTAAAGGAGTAGATTTCAGTCAGTATGTAAAACCGATCAGATCGAATAACACAAACAGTCACGATCGCGGAATGCTGATCAAGACAATGCTGTTCGGATATATGAATGGCATTAATACACTGAGCACACTTGCGTCATTATGCAGAACGGATCTGAGATATCTGTTTCTTTCAAACGAGGAAAAGCCAAGCGTAATGGCTTTCTCAAGAATGTGTCAGGCTCTCACTGTACCCATTCATGTACTGCCCACTACATCGTTGAACATCACCATAAAAACAGCCATCTCGGCTAAACTTGAACATTTGATTATCAAGTGCCGATAGAGTTTCATTTTCTGAACTTGTCTTTGTGAATCTTCCGGATAGATACTTACGACATTTGGAATGGTTTTAGTCAGACTCATGATGTTGTTCTCAAAATCAGTCTTCCCAAACCGATCAAATATGACTGTCGTCACAATATTATTTTGTGTATATCAGAGATAATGATCAGCGCAAATACACTGCTTGCAGGAGTGCGAAGCATACGGTATCATGGAAACACTTGATCGGGGGGAAATTTATGAATTCTGATAAAAAGGAAGTATTGAATCTGGTGAACGCGTATATTCAGGCGGTGCATACACAGAATGAGACTGATTTCAGATCATTATGGCTGGATGAGGATGTCACGCTGATCTCAGTCGGCAATCTTTTCAAAGGCCTTGATTCTGTTTACAAAGATTTTCTGATCGGCGGAATACAGGCGAAATATGCATCGATCGATCTGATTGCCGAAGGGCAGCCGTCCGTCCGGTTTCTGGATGAAACAACCGCAGTTGTGATTTTTGCCTACCGGACAGAATGCATCCTGCGGGAGGATGGCTCTGAATACGGAATCAGTGGCCTGGAAACACAGCTGCTCAGAAAGAGCGGAAACGGCTGGAAAATCGCCCATCTCCATTACTCGAAAGTGTGATCCCGGGTCAAAGGCCATGCGGCCTTTTCCTTTGCTGTAATCTATTTCGACAAAATGTAACGAAATAGATTGACATCTCTGTTTATACAGGCTATATTGTGCTTGCAGTAAAACGACACAATGTGACGAAATAGGAGAACAACTATGTCAAACACTTCGGACAGCCTGAAAAAAAGATTTATTGCACAGATCAGCGAACCTGATCCGGGCTATGAAATGATCTGTCTTGATGAGAATCATTACAAAATGACATCTGATTATGCGGAAGGTGAAATCAACTTCTATGATCAGGACATCGTGGAATTCCGGATTGTCAAAAAGGAAACAGATGAGGTGAAATTTTTTATCCATTTCCAGCTGAATGATCCCGCTCATTCCAGCGGGCTGTTTCTGGAAATGAAGGAAGTATTCCTCAATCTGAAAAACGAAAGAACGGCAAGAATACTGCTTTGCTGCACAAGCGGTCTGACGACTTCCTTTTTTGCACAGCAGCTGAACGCAGCCGCACAGACACTGTGTCTGGATTACCATTTTGACGCTGTTGACTGGTCAAAGGTGTTTCAGAGCGGGAATGATTATGACGTTATTTTGATCGCACCGCAGGCTGCCCATAAATTCAAAAGCTTCACTGATGTATTCCGTGACAGGCTTGTCATGAGAATTCCTTCGCGGATCTTTGGCAGCTATGACTGCGGCGCACTGATTGAAATGGTCCGCTCTTCATTGCGGAAAAAGCGGGCTTCCTCAGCTGAAGTCTCACCGATCCGGCTGCCTGGTTTTGATGACATGCCCCGTACGCTTGCGGTCAGTATTCTGAATATGGCGGAAGGTTCCAAAGCGTATGTCAGACTTTATGAGAATGGAAAGATCATCTTTGACAGAGAAACGATCAAAGCACAGTTCTGGATGTCTGACTTCTATGACATTCTCGATACCGTTATGGCTCAATACCAGGATATCCGGCTGATCGGCGTTTCGCTTCCGGGTATTGTCAATGAGGGGCATGTGAAACTGCCGCTGGAAGGTTTTGACAACACAGATGTCGCCGCAAAGCTGCAGGCTTATTCAGGCATTCCGTGTTTCGTGACAAATGATACAAACGCTGCCGCTGTGGGCTGGTGCGCACAGCAGGATCAGTACGATAACATCGTCTTTCATTTTCAGCCCACCGGTCATTATCAGGCCGGTCAGGGAATTGTCATCAACCGCTGTCTGGTCACAGGATTGAATTCCATCGCCGGGGAAATAAAATATCTGGTTCCGGAAATGCAGTATTCAGGCAATCCGGATGAAATGATCTGGACACCGGAAGGCGCGCTTGAGATCGTTGTCAAATTCCTGATTGCAGTCATATCGGTTCTCGGCCCGCAGGCAATCTGTCTGCAGAGTGACATGACGCCGGATACGGAACAGATCATAAAAAAACTGCGCTGGAAGATTCCTTCCGAATACATTCCTGAAATCATTCAGATCCGGGATATGAAAGAGTATATGTTCCTGGGCACCTTGATCCTGGGTCAAAGGGAACTGATCAGACAGACAAGCCACAAGAAATGAAATGTCTCGTAAAAACCAGACTTTTCAGTGAGGCAGGTCTGCCTGTCAGAAGAATGCAGGAAGCTGCAGGGTGTTTTTCGACACATTATAACGAAACATGATAAGATAGCACTGAGGTGAGTATAAAATGACCCGAATCAATGAACTGAAGACTGAGAATATCCGGGACATCCGTTCATGTTTTTACAGAGGCGGAATCTGGACAAAAAATGAGCTGAGCGATGAAACCGGTCTTTCTCTTGCGGGCACAACCAATGTACTGAAATTCCTGCAGGAGCGAAGGGAAATCCTGCTGGTCGGAAAGGCGGACTCGACAGTCGGCAGGAAGTCCAAGCAATATACACTCAATAAAGATTATGCCCATATCGGTACTTTGATAGCCCAATATGGAAAAGATCATCACACATTCACCGCTTTCGCATCTGATCTTGCAGGAAATGAATGTGCTTCTGTTATTGAAACTGATGAAACCGGCGGGATGGAAATCCTGGATGGGGTATTAAGGAAACTTCTGGAAAAAGATCCTTTGATCGCCTGTGTCTGTATCAGTATTCCCGGTGTCTGTGCCTCCGGCAGGATCGAAGTATGCGATATTGAAGCACTCCGCAATACCGATCCCGGATCACTGATCCGCAATGAAACCGGGCTGCCCTGTGTCATTGAGAATGATGTCAACAGTGCCTGCATCGGTTTTTCACACTTACATCCCGGCGTACGGAATCTGGCTGTTTTATATCAGTCATATATTGCCTGCAACGGCTGCGGAATTCTGATCGACAGAAAGCTCTACAACGGTTTCTCTCACGCCGCAGGTGAGATTCATCTGATTCCTTTTGAAAAACAGACAGATCCGAAAGATCTGCTGGAAAAGCAGGCGGCCGCTTTATGTGCCATCCTGAATCCCGAATATATCGGTTATTACAGCGAAGATATTTCGGGTGATCCGGATCTTTCACGATTCAACATTCCATCTTCCCAGCTGCCGAAGCTGGAAAGAATCAATGACTTCTATGCCACGGTTCAGAAAGGACTGATATCAATCGGCATAAACAACCTGCTGAAAAAGGACTGAAAGGAGAATACTATGAGGGCAGATTATCATTTACACTGTGAATTTTCCGATGACTCACGGGAAAGAATGGAGAACCAGATTGAGCGGGCGATTGAGCTGAAACTGGATGAAATATGCTTTACCGATCATGTGGATTACGGCATTAAAAAAGACTGGTCGGAAGGCAGCATTGTCTGGCGGGGCGGCGATGCCATGAGCTCAGGCGTGGCAGGCAAAGAGCCTTTGGCTAATGTCAATTATCCGGAATATTTCTCGAAGATTGACCGGATGAGAGAAACCTATAAAGGACAGATCGTGATCAGGAAGGGTCTGGAATTCGGGATTCAGACGATCACTGCGGACATGTTTCAGAAACTCTATGACACCTATGCGGATCAGCTTGACTTTGTGCTGATGTCCATGCATCAGGTGAATAACCTTGAATTCTGGACACAGGATTTCCAAAGGGGAAAAACACAGAAAGAATACAACGAAGAATATTATCGGGAAATATATGAAACCCAGAAGATTTTCAAAGACTATTCCGTCCTTGCCCATCTGGATCTGATTGTCCGCTACGATGAAAATGGCGTATATCCCTTTGAAAATGTGAAAGATATGATCGCGGAAATCCTGAAACTGGCAATTGCCGACGGCAAAGGCATTGAGCTCAATACCTCCAGCTGGAAATACGGCTTGAAAGACACACAGCCAAGCCGCGCGATCTTAAAACTTTACAAAGACCTTGGCGGTAAGATCCTCACGGCCGGTTCCGACGCCCATGTCTCAAAAATGCTGGCAGATCATCTGGATGAAGGCTATCAGATTTTAAGAGATGAGATCGGCTTTACGGAAATCTGCACATTTGATCACATGAAACCGATCTTCCATACTTTATGATGAGTGAAATTGAAAAGATGGCATCCGGCAAGTGGTACGATGCCAATTACAATGAAGAACTGCTGAAATTAAGAGACCGTGCCATTTCCTTATTAAGCAGACTGAACAAACTGTCCGTTGAGGATAATGAAGAAATTCAGTCTCTGATCCATGAACTGCTTGGCTATGAGCCGGATCATCTGGCGCTGATCCTGCCGTTTACATGTGACTACGGAACAAATATTTCACTGGGTGAAGATGTATTCATCAATTCAAACTGCTATCTCATGGATGGGGCAAAGATCACCATTGGCTCCCATGTTTTTATAGGTCCGTATTGCGGACTATATACCGCTGCTCATCCGCTTCAATACAGATACAGAAACCAGGGACTGGAGAAAGCATTGCCCATCACCATCGGTGATAACTGCTGGCTTGGCGCCAATGTTTCAGTCATGCCCGGCGTCACGGTCGGAAACGGATGTGTCATCGCAGCAGGAGCGGTTGTCACAAAAGATCTTCCGGACAACGCACTGGCAGCCGGTGTTCCCGCAAAAATCATCCGCTTCATCGACCAGGATGAAGAACTGACAGACTGATTGATGAAAGGATAAAAAGATATGATCCGTGCAATTCTGCTTGATATCGACGGCACACTGGCCAATTCAAAGAAAATCATCACGCCGAAAACAAAAGAAGCGCTTCTGAAGGCACAGGATAAAGGCATTCGTCTTGTCATTGCCAGCGGCAGAGCTGACCAGGGTTTATATCAATGGGCGGATGTTCTGGATATGCAGAATCATCACGGTATCTTTGTCTGCTACAACGGCGCCAAGGTGATGGACTGTCAGACGAAAGAGGTTTTCTTTCATCAGCCGATGAGCATTGAAGAGGGAAAAGAAGTACTTGAACACATGAAAAAGTTCAGAGTCAGTCCGATCATCATCAAGGATGAATACATGTATACCAATGATGTGTTCTCCGGCATGATCCACAGGAATATCGGTTCTGATATCGTCTTCAATGTCATCGAATATGAATCGCGCGGCAACGGATATATTCTCTGCGAAAAGAAAGATCTGGCCGCCTTCGCGGATTATCCGATTGAAAAGATTCTCACGGCAGGGGAACCGGAATACCTGTGCGATCATTATGAAGAGATGGGCGCACCGTTCAAAGACAGGCTCTCATGCATGTTCACTGCTCCCTTCTATTATGAATTCACCGCGAAAAACGTAGACAAGGCAAAAGCCATCGACGCTGCTTTCACAAAACTTGGATATGCAGCGGAAGAAATGATTGCCTTCGGCGACGCCGAAAACGACACATCCATGCTTGAGTACGCCGGAATCGGAGTGGCTATGGGCAACGCCACCGATGCCTTAAAGGCAGCCGCGGATGAAGTCACCCTCTCCAACGATGAGGACGGGATCGCGGCATCCCTGTACAGACATATCGACGGACTTCGCTGATCAGAAACAGCAGAAAATAAGCAGATCGGAATAACTATGATCACAACGTTTGGTGTAAAAAACAATAAATACAGCAACATGATTCAAAGCCAGGTCATTCTGGATGATTTGTTCCAGCCACGATAGTGATTGGGACCGACTTTCAGGACCGACTCCTAAAAATATAACTTGTATATGGCAAAATACAGCTGTAAATAAATGATTTCGAACGTTAAAGAGGGTATAGAACAGCAAGATTCATATAAGAAAACACTGTTCCAGACCCTCTCAGCTCCACTCTAAAACCGCGTATTTGCGCGGTTTTTTAATGCTTAGTCCATCCGTCACCAGTTTTGGATTGTTTATATTTCCGGTTTGTCATTATTTCAAAGACAACTTCAACAGAAGCTCTACTTCTTGATAATATTACTATTTATTTCTGTCTTAACTCATTGATGATTACCAAAGTGAAATTTCAATTTGACAATTACCATTATGAAATTATAATGTAAGTAAGAATATAGGAGGGCTATAGAAAGGATGAAAACATGGGTTGCCAAAGTCAAGAAAGCCATGGACGAAAAAGGTATTAATCAAAAAAAGTTGTCTGAACTTTCTGGCATAACCGAACCGTCAGTTTCAAGATATTTGAAAGGTGAAAGAACTCCCAGAATTGACATCATCACGAACTTTGCAAGAGTTTTGAACCTGGATATTAACGATTTGCTTGATGCTAATTCAATTCACAGTGCTTATGATGACATTTCACTCGTAATTGCTCGAAGGGGGAATGAGCTTACTGAGGAAGAAACCAATTTGATTATTAGTATGCTTAAAAGCAGAAAGGAGTAAGATGCATAGATCTGGGATAGAATACGAACGGGTAGATAAACTGGCAAGAGATATTCTGATTGATTATGGAATTAGAGAGTATCCATTAGATCTGTTCGAATTATGTAGAAAAATGGGGTTCAATGTCATTCCCTATTCAGCATATGAAGATGACGTTAAAATGCTTGCAGTATTTTTGAAGAAGTCAAAAGATGGATTCTTCTTGCCGGCTTGCTACAACAATCCGCCCACTATTATATATAACGATAAATATGGTGATCATTTAACGCCTGCGCGGATTCAGTCGACATTAGGACATGAAATTAAACATATTGTTGAAGAGGATACAAATGAAAATGAAGATGATCTTTGTGATCATTTTGCCAGATACCTTCGATGTCCTACGCCGCTTGTTATCTATCTTGGCATTAATAGTGAAGTTGAATTGATTTCTCGCTTTCAAATCAGTGTTTCCCAGGCTAGGAACACTTTGTCTGGACTCAATAACCGCTGCTGTATTTATGGGAATGCAATATTTGAGTCAGAAAAGGAACTGATTAATCTGTTTCTTTCTGACAATATCGAATGATTATTATCAATCTCGGGAGGATCAAATGACAAACACAACATAAAAGAAAGACCGATTACATAAGCAATCGATCTATCCCGTGTAAAAACACTCTAGCAAAGCATATTTTATCACGGGATAGCTAGTCTCTCAAGACGCAAGTCTTTAACTTGACATTTCGCATTCACGCGCATAATCGCAGGGAGGAAAAGATAAAATATGCGAAAAAGTGTTTTTGATGATGGATTCCAGTCGTACCTCGTCGAGGGTGCAACATTTGTTGGTGATCCTGGAATTCCAATGATGATGAATCTTCATAACACACAGGTACCGCAGGATATTGTTCCATTTAGCAGAATAAAAACCTCTAAATCCAAAAGGGCCTATATTCACTTTTATATGCACGATAAACAATTTTCGCGCGCACTTACAGCCACAACGATGTATCTCGATCTGCTGAAACAGTTTGATGGTGTGATTACTCCAGATTGTTCAATTGCGATCGGACAATCCCCTTGCTTGCAGCAAGCCAATACATATATGAATCGTGCAGTAGGATTCTATCTGCAGAAGCAGGGAATTCCGGTCATCCCAAATATCCGATGGGGCGATGAATCAACATACAACTTCTGCTTTTTAGGTGTTCCAAAGAATAGCATTATTTGCATTAGCACGCATGGTTGCCTTAAGGATAAAAAGCTGCGAGAAATCTTTAAAGCAGGATTACCTGTAATGCTTGACCAATTATTACCTCAAGTTGTTTTGGTTCATGGTTTCATGCCCGATGATGTTTTTGGGGAATACTCAGATAAAGTGGCATTTATACGCTATCCTAGTGAGTTCGAGAGAACTCATAAGAAAAAAGAAGGTAGAAAACATGGGACTGGGTTATAAGGGGGACACAGGGCACCATCATTCTATCAGCGAGAATGTTTCGGATCTCAGTAAGGATTATCCGGTGAAAAATGGATTTTTCGGGACGCCGGGAAATACAAGTGACAACCACGTAAGACATATTGAGTCTTCTGATCCAGCTTCAACTGCAAAAGATTTTTACGATCGACTTGCTCATGGCGGGAAAGAAAGCGATATTCTTGATAAAAGTGGTAACAAGAAAGGCGCCACAACAAAAATGGCTGATGGCACTGTCGTTACCTGGCGTGAAGTATCCTATTCCGATGGTTCTCCTGCAGTAGATATCAACATCAAGAAAAGTACTGATTCCGGTGGACTCAAAACCCAAAAAATACATTTTGTAAAAGGAGAGTTATGAAACAAATAGATATTAGATTAAATGAAAGCGAAGTGTCTTTGCTGCATTCCATGATAGGAAAAGAGTTTTCTTCTTTTCTGCACGATGAGTTCAATTATACTCAATCATCAACTCAGGTGATTGAATTGATTATTGCTGGCAAATCTTATTACATCTATAGTTTTACTGAAGAAAAAGATTATTTTGGATCTCCTGAGGATGTAGCTGTCTGGACAGTATCTGATGAGAAATTGCCGGTTGTCGAAAAGAAATCATTTATTAATACTCCTGTTAATGAAACCATTATTGGAATTAGTCTGATTCAAGAGAATCAGAAGGTGTTCGAAAATGGTGAACAAACATATGATGTTTTGCTCACAAGAGGAATTGTGTTTGATCTTGGCGATCGGCAGATTGCTTTTGAAAAAGACATATGGTTTTCCGAAGAAATTATCGTACATCGTGGCTATAATCTTACGGGTTGTTTTTCATCTACTGAGAATTTTGGAGATGATTGGGATAAGTCCCTCAGAACTGAATGCATAAGGAAAGAAATAATTATTCAGTAGACAAATCTAGAGAATACCATTCCTAAGCCGGCTATGAAATCTGGTTTGTTTCTACTGGCAAAGTCTCTATTTCAAAAATTAAAATGTCATTGCTGAAGGTATTTATGTGGGACCGACTTTTGGGACCGGCTCTAAAAAATAAAACATTCATACAGCGGAATTTGCTCATAAATAGCTGTTTTCATCCGTTAAAGAACGTATAAAACAGTATAAATCGCAAAGATAAACACTGTTCCAGACCCCCTCAGCTCCACTCGAATGCCGCGTATTTTACGCGGTTTTTTCATGCTTCAAACCATTTGTAGACACTTATACAGAAAACCACGCTAATAATTGAATATATCCAAATATCCGTTTTAGTTATATAAAAGCATATAATATAAGTATTTGTATATAGATTGAATGATCCTTACAATGAAACTGCAGCAGGAATAATATCAGATCTGCATCTGATTAGGATTTGCATATTTCCGGCTGACATATCTGATGAGAGTGAGGTACATTCAATGACAAAACTATGGAACCGTGACTTCATCCTGCTGAATATCTGTGTGATATTTGCTTCATTCACTAACTTCTCCCTCATTTATCTGCTTCCCGTACATGTGCTGAATATCGGAGGGACAAACGCAATAACAGGTCTGATGACCACCGGAATGACTGTAACATACCTGATTACAGCTTTGATGACGGCACCCCTGATTGACAGATGGGGCAGAAAGAAAATGCTTGTGCTCGGAACTGTATTATACGCGCTTAACGCAGCAGGTTATGTATTGTTCGCGGATGACCTGACTGCTGTCACGATCCTGCGTATCCTCAACGGTGTGACCCAGGGTATCTTTTTCCCGGTGCCGCCAACAGTTGTAGCGGATGTATCTCCAAAAGACCGTATGGTTGAAGCAATCGGATATTTTGGCATTGCCGGAGCCCTGCCCGCAGTTTTCGCCCCGGTTGCAGGTCTGTGGATTTACGAAAACACAGGTTCCGGCGCATTCTTTATGATGACAGCGCTGAGTGCGGCTGTATCTGTGATTTATGCACTTCTTATGCATGAAAACTATCATCCGTCAGCTGTTGTTAAAGAGAGCAGGAAGGTATCGATCCATACAGTTCTGGAACTGTCAGTTATCATGCCGAGTATAGCTGCTTTCCTGGTCTATGCAGGTAACAGTGCGGTAAACAACTTTGCACTTCCGGTAGGCATAGAAAGAAATATAGCCGGCATGTCATTATTTCTGAGCGTAAACAATATTGCGATGATCATTACGCGGCTCGCTGCGGGAAAACTGGCAAGAAAGGTTCCTTTCCCGGTTCTGGCAGCGGCCGGGATCATTACCCTGACATGCGGTAATCTACTGATTGCGTTTGCGTATGATCTGTGGCTCATGCTGATCGCGTCTGTACTTGTGGGTGTCGGAATCACGTTGTTTATTCAATTGGTTCAATCCCATGTTCTCTCTTCAGTTCCTGATTCAAGAAGAGGAGTTGCGGGAAGTACATTGATGCTGTTTCAGAATACCGGAAATGGCGTAGGGGCAGCTCTTTTCGGCAGTACTTCCGAATCGATCGGTTATATGTTCACATATATCATTTCAGCGATCATAACACTGGCAGCTCTGCCGATCAGAATGAATAAAGTTAATGAAGTTCAAAATTAATATCTCTGTGGAAGAATAATAGGAGGATATGATGGAACAATACAGAAATCAGACATTTGATAAAGAACGTGAATTCTACGGAAAGCATGATATCATTGTGGATTACTGCCGGTTTGACGGTCCTGCCGATGGTGAAAGTACACTGAAGGAATGCAGTAACATACAGGTAAATGACTGTCTGTTTAACCTGCGCTATCCCTTCTGGCATGATACAGGTCTTTTGATTCGAAACAGTGAGATGACTGAATTGTGCCGGGCAGCCTTATGGTATTCCGAAGATATCACGATCGAAGACACAAAACTGCACGGGATCAAGGCGTTGAGGGAATGCAGAAATGTCCATATGAAAAACTGCGATATCGTATCGCAGGAATTTGGCTGGTCGGTGCAGGGCATCACGATGGAGCACTGTTCCAATATCAGTGAATACTTCATGATGCGTTCCGATCATCTTCATTTTGACGATGTGACGCTGAAGGGCAAATACTCGTTTCAGTACATAACAGACTCGCAGTTTATAAACTGCAATTTCGATACAAAAGATGCGTTTTGGCATGCGAAGAACGTCTATGTCAAAGACAGTGTGATCAAAGGGGAGTACCTGGCATGGTACAGTGAGAATATCACTTTTGAGAACTGTACGATCATCGGTACGCAGCCGCTGTGTTACTGCAAAGGCCTGCGTCTGATCAACTGCCGGATGATCGATACCGACCTGGCTTTTGAAAAATCGGAAGTCGAAGCTGTTCTGACAGAACCGGTCATAAGTATCAAAAATCCGAAAGCCGGAAAAATTATCGTGCCGGAAGTCCGGGAACTCATCATGGATGATCCGGCAGCGCAGGGCAAAGTCATTACAGCTGTCCCGGTCAAGCATAGTTAATTCGTGCAGGATTTCCTGCCGGTTTAAGCACACTGAGAATATGAAAGAACAAAGCGTGGTCAGAATTTGTCCGCGCTCTTTTCATTTACAGCGGTTTCCCGCAAGCGGTCGATGAACAGCTGGATCACAGGAGAGAAAACCTGATATTTCTTCCAGATCACCGAGCCTTCTACGGCAGCCGAACCCTTTACAGGTCTGAAATACAGATTCCGGCTTCCTTCCGTGTCTATCAGGTGATCAAAACAAAGGGCATATCCTGCGCCGTCCTCTACCAGTAAAGAGGCGTTATAAATTAGGTTATATGTACCGATGAGATTAAGATCTCTGAAAATACTCTGATCAATATACGGCATGGACGTTCTGGATGTAAATATCGGCAGTCCCCTGAGTTCATCGATATTCAGGCTTACTCTGTCTGCTAACGGATCATTTGACCGCATCAGGATTCCGTATGAATCGCCTGCGGGAAGCTGGATCGAATGATAAGAAGAACGGTCAAAATCGGAAAAGATCAGCGCCAGGTCGATCAGGCCATTTTCAAGGTCTTCCAGAAGGTCTTTTGTATCGCCGCTGACAACATGGAAACGGATGCCGGGATATTCAGCAATAATGGACGCTGCAGTTTTGGAAATGTAATGAAAAACATGCGATTCTCCCGCACCGAAATAAATATCCCCGGATATGTTTTTCCTGACTTCACTGACTTCCCTTTCTGTCTGATGCACAAGCCTGACGATCTCTTCACACCGTCTGCGAAGGATCATTCCTTCTTCTGTCAGGGCAATCCTGCGGCTTCCTCTTTCAAATAAAGTGACCCCGAGTTCCTCCTCCAGTTCCCGCATTTGTCTGGATAATGCAGGCTGGGATACGTGCACAGCATTGGCAGCACCCGAAATTGTTCCTTCCCGCACAACCGCCAGGAAGTATTCCATGATTCTGATGTCCATTTTGTTCTCCTATATGATTTGGTTATATTTTAATATTAGATATAAGCATTTGTATATACCTTTGATTGCATATATATTTTGTTTAGAAAAACAAATAAGGAGGAAATCAAATGGCATACGGTTATATCACCAGACTGAGCAAGAACGTGGTAAGAGAACACGTTCGTTATAACAACCGATACGGTATCGCGATTGCGGCGGATATCTACAAAGCAAAGGATCTGGATGAAACAAAGAAATACCCTGCACTGATCGTGGGTGCGCCTTACGGTGGCGTTAAGGAACAGGGTCCTTGCGTCTACGCAAACGAGCTGGCACAGCGCGGCTTTGTGGTACTGACTTTTGATCAGGTCTTTATGGGTGAATCCGGCGGTGAGCCGAGAAACATCTCCAGTCCGGAGCTGTTCACAGAGAGTTTTTCAGCCGCTGTTGATTATCTGGGTGTAAAAGTCCCTTATGTTGACAGAGAGAGGATCGGCGTGATCGGCATCTGCGGATCAGGCGGATTTGCACTTTCCGCAGCCCAGACGGATACCCGCATCAAAGCCGTCGCAACCGCATCAATGTATGATATGTCCGATGTGCGCGGCAGAATCGGCGGCAATATGGAAGCACTGGAGGCTGAAAAAAACCACCTTTCTGTGCAGCGCTGGGCAGATTTCGAGAATGGCACACCGGAGTATATCCCTTCCTTCCCAGAAGAGCCTTATGCAGATGGTGAGATGCCTTTGACAGGTACGGTGACGGATGAGTGGAATACATTCTATGCAACAGAGCGCGGCTTCCATCCAAATGCGAGAGGCGGCTTTACGACCACGTCCAACATGGCCTTTACCAATTTCCGCCTGCTGGACTTCATCGCCGAAATCTCTCCCAGACCTATTCTCTTTGTTATGGGTGATAAGGCGCACAGCAAGTTCTTCAGCGAGAACGCCTATGCAGCAGCCGCAGAGCCGAAGGAACTGTATGTAGTTGAGGATGCAGAGCATATTGACCTCTACGACAGAACAGATCGTATCCCCTTTGACAAACTGGAAAGATTTTTTAAGGAAAATCTGAAGTAATCAGATTGGAGAGCGTTATGCATTCAGAAAAAGATATCATACAGACTCTTCGTGACGCAGATTGCTCAGAAAAGGATATAGAGCCCATCATGATCTGCTATCGGGACGGCGACCAGCGAAAAATGGAAAAGCTGATTGCCGGGTGCCGGAAAAAGAAGCTTCAGCGGCTGCATGACTATCAGACCTATATTGACCGGCTTGATTTCTTAAGCTATCAGCTGGCAAAAGAAATGTGTAAAGAGGAGAATGAGCCATGATTCTCTACTTTACTGCGACCGGCAACAGCCTGTATGTTGCCAGACAACTGGACAACGAATGATTCAGTATTCCCTGTCAGAAAAACAGGTGACATTATTCAATGTGACGTTTGAACCGGGGCGCAGGAATAACTGGCATATCTATCACGCCGCTAAAAGCTTGTACCAGGAAGAAGGAAAAGAACCAAAAAGGATCCTTCCCGGAACAGTGACCAGTATCCCCACCGGAGTATACACTGGCATGGCGCCAGGAAAAACTGCTGTTTCTCCATCTGACAGTTGAGATACCCGATAGGGGGGGTATGTCTAATGAGTGGTGTGAACCAGTCAATGACGAAGAGTACAATCAAATGTAATCCTGTCGTTTTTCACAGTTAAAGATCGCCGAAAAAAGAAGACCAGTCACATAACGTCTGGTCTTTATTACTGAATACAGCTGTAAATAAATGATTTCAAACGATAAAGAGGGTATAAAACAGTAAAAATCACTCAGAAGAACACTGTTCCAGACCCCCTCAGCTCCATACCAAGGAAAAGCCACGTATTGTGGCTTTTTGTCTTTATCAGCAATGAAAATAGATATTTGGATTAACATATTGCAATAACATATCCAAAAGTATAAAATCAATATAGATTTGGAACGATTATCTGACTGTTGAGGCGAATATGAAAGAAAATATTATTGGAAGAACAGATGAAATTGAACGTATTGACCGATGTATGGGTGAGTCATCAGCACAATTGATTATTGTTTATGGACGCAGAAGAGTAGGCAAAACATTCCTCATCAATGAATATTTTGACAATAACTTTTCTTTTAAAATTACCGGTGCATACAAAAAATCAAGAAGATTTCAGCTTGAAGGCTTCAACGAAGAATTAATACGCAAATCCGGAAGAGAATGGGATATGCCTGCTGATTGGCGTGAGGCTTTCCGACAGTTGAGAGAATATCTGGAATCTTTGCCTGCGGATCAGAAGCAGATTGTGTTTTTTGATGAAATGCCATGGCTTGATACCGCCCGCTCGGATTTTCTGTCGATATTTGAATGGTTCTGGAATGACTGGGCATCAACGCAATCCAATCTGGTATTTATTGTGTGCGGATCCGCAACCGCATGGATGATCGATAATATTTCTGAGAATAAAGGCGGCCTTTTTAACAGGCAGTCCTGCAGGCTTTATCTGGAACCGTTTACCTTGGCAGAAACAGAGGATTTTCTTCATAGCAAAGATATCGTTTGGTCCCGTTATGAGATTGCAGAGTGCTATATGATCATGGGCGGGATTCCATATTATCTAAAGCTGCTGAATCGTAATTTATCATATACGCAGAATATTGATCATCTGTTCTTCAAAAAACATGGAGAATTATGGGATGAATTCAGTCATTTATATAACACTTTATTTACAAACAGTGACAGCTATATAAGGATTGTAGAGGCGCTTAGCAAAAAGAAAACAGGTTTGACAAGAAACGAAATAATAAAGGAAACAGGAATTCCAACAAATGGCATACTGTCCCAAATGCTAAGAAATCTAGTTTCATCGGGATTTGTAAGAATGTCTAATCTTTATGGAAACAAGAAAAAGGAAGCCAGGTACCAACTCGCAGATTATTACACAGCTTTCTATTTCCGCTATATAAAAAACAACTACGGAAAAGACGAGCATTTCTGGAGCAATGCAATTGATAATCCTGCACGCAGGACATGGTCAGGACTGACTTTTGAACAGCTATGCAAAGATCATATCGCTCAGATCAAACATAAACTTGGAATCTCCGGTGTTCTATCGCAGGAGTCTGTATGGTATTCTTCGGGCGATCCGGATCTGGGTATTTCCGGAGCACAGATTGATCTGATCATAGAACGCAGAGACAGGGTGATTAATCTTTGCGAAATGAAATTCTCGATAAATGAGTATTCAATCGATAAAGAATATGATCGTGTTTTGAGAAATAAATTGGATACATTCCGCAGGATGACCGGGACAAAAAAATCATTGCAGATAACAATGATAACGACATATGGGGTAAAACAGGGAAAATACAGCGGTTTAATACAGAGCCAGGTACTGTTGGACGATTTGTTTCAGAAATAAGACCTTCTCAACATGCACTATAAAAGGCGGAGGTTTTTACAGCATAGTATTTGTACAGGACCGACTTTTGGGACCGACTGCGGAAAATATAACTCGTATATGGCAAAATATAGCTGTAAATAGATGAATTCATCCGTTAAAGAAGGTATAAAACAGTATATATCACGTAGAAAAATGCTGTTCCAGACCCCCTCAGCTCCACTTATGAAAACTGACTCCAATATGGGGTCTTTTTCTTTTTTCGCATAAATGACTTGTTTTAAGGTGTATATCTTCAGGCATATTGATGGAACTGAGAAACAGAATTCTTTCAGAAAAGCCATGCACGGATAGCAGCTGCAGTTTCATGACAGAGCCAATATACATCGCAGATGGATGAAAAAAGTATTCCAGCTGAGGGAATACTCTAGAGAAGAACATACTGCAGGAAGCACTGGAGATTGCCTGATCGGGCAGACAGACGGATAAGCGGAATCAGAAATCAGAGGAATTATGTCCTTCACCGGCGGATGTGATTTCCATTCGGCGTGGATTTGTAATCGTCATCAGTTCACCATCAAAGTAATTGTCGGTCAGTTCAAACGGAACGCCTTCAATATTCCAGGTGATCCTCTGGTGCATCAGCGCCATGTGATCAGTGCCGAAGAACCGGATCAGATCATCAAACGGAAGACATGCCTGTACGCTGCTGTAGCCGTCCGTTTTCTGTATGCCCATTTCCCTGACATAATCATCCAGCGATCCTTCCAGTCTGGTGATGTCGATAACAGGAAGGATCTTCTGTGAAAGGTATGCTTTGGTAACACAGATCAGCCGTTCATTACCATATTTCAGCCGGATGATCTCATGAATATACTCATCATCCCCGGTTTTCAGTACTGGAGCGATCTCTGGAAGATCTCTTCCTTTTTTTATCTTATAGGAAACCAATTCGGTGCGCGGCTGCATGCCGGTATTGCGGATAACCTGGCTGATGCCCTGAAACTGCAGATGAGAAGACTTGATCGCAGTTTTAAAGTCGCCGCAGGCAAATGTTCCGTACCCGGGCACTCTGCGGATATAGCCATGGGATGCAAGCAGTGTCATCGCTTTATTCACGGTCATGTGAGACGCACCGAACTGTTCGATGATCTCCTGCTCCAGCGGAAGCGGTGAACCGGATGCCAGTTCTCCGCTTCTGATCCGCTTTTTGTAGTATTCATATATCTCTTTATATTTTGGAATCTTCGTCATAAATATATACCTTTAGAAAGATTGTACCATAAAAACATAAAAAGATATATGTATAAACAATAATGAAACCAATAATACAGCCATAACAACAATAATTATATAATTTCTCTGAATAAATATATATTAAAGTATTGACACGCTAGATATAAAGATATATATTTAGAGTGCAAAGAACGAAAACGATATATATTTGGAGGGTGATATGATCGAAAGAAAAGTCGTTATAGCAACACATGGTACCCTGGCGGAAGGGTTCCTGAGTGCACTGAATATCATCGTAGGTGAAAATGAAAACCTTACCGCAGTTAACTGTTATACAACGCCTGATTTCAATCTTGAAGAAACCGTCAGTCGTGTTCTCGCTGAAGCAGAAGGGAAAGAACTGTTTGTCTTTACGGATCTGCTTGGCGGTTCGGTCAACAACGGCTTCTTCGCAAGATTGAATGATTATAAGTTCCACCTGATTACAAATACCAGTCTTGGGCTTCTGATGGACTGCAGCCTGACGAATCCCAATGCCGATGAACTGCGTGAAAAGCTTGGATCCGGCCAATTCTCCGCAGTCTACTGCAATGATCTTTGTGAAAACATGGAACTTGATGAGGATGATTTATAAGTCAAAAGGAGAAAACAAATGATTAAAGCGCTACGTATCGACCACCGGCTGGTGCACGGGCAGGTTGCCTTCACCTGGACACATTTCCTGGCTGCGACAAGGATCATCGTCATCGATGACAAAGCCGCCGGAGACGAGTTCCAGAAAATGGCTTTGAACATGGCAAAACCTGCCGGTGTCAAACTGAATGTGTTTTCAGTGGAAAAGGCACTGGAAAGAGCTGAAAAGATCGATTCACTGAACGACACCGTCTTCATCATCTTCGGATGTACAAAAGATGCTTCAAGATACATCACTTCCCATCCTGTGTTCAGGGAACTGAATCTTGGCGGTGTCACGAAAAAGGACAACTCGAAACTGTATGGTGATGTGGTTTATCTGAATCCTGAAGAGGAAGAAGATCTCAGAGCGATTCAGAGAACAGGATGCACACTGAACATTCAGCAGCTGCCCACAACAAAGAAAGAAGTACTTGACCTTCTGAAATAGCATTGAAAGGAGATTAAAGAAAATGCGTTTAGTACAGACTCTGATCGTCGTTCTGATCTCTGTGATCATGAAACTTGATTCCAGAATGTTTGGACGACTCAACTTCGAAAGACCGCTTCTGACCTGTACACTGTGCGGACTGCTGCTCGGAAACATTCAGGTCGGTCTCGCAGTCGGTGCCACAATGGAACTTGCCACACTGGGTATGATGAGCATCGGCGCTTCCGGCATCGACATGAATATGGGCTCCCTGGTGGGCTGCGCGATCTGCATTATGACCGGTGCCGACATTGAAACAGCACTGACTGTAGCGGTTCCGATGACGCTTCTGAATACTCTTCTGGATACAGTTGCTTCTGTCATCAGAATCCAGTTCACACACATGTGTGATGATGCGGTCGATGCGGGCGACTTTGCCAAAGCAAAGAGAGTCGATATCGTTTACGGTCCTGTTCTCTATGTTCTGTTCACGATCATTCCTGTCTTCCTGTCTGTATATTTCGGCGCAGATGTTGTACAGTCCATTGCTTCTGCGGTTCCTTCCTGGGTGACATCCGGTGTATCGCTGGGCGCCAACATCATCGCTTTCTACGGTTTCGCCATGCTGTTAAGCACGATGGTAAACAGGAATACCGTTGTCTATTTCTTCGCAGGCTTCCTGCTTGCGGCATACTCCGGACTGGGATTAACAGCAATCGCCCTGATTGGTATTGTACTTGCCGTTATTCTCTATTCTGTTAAATACATCGGAAATAAATCTGCAGTTCCGGCAGCTGCATCCGAAAGCTTCCTGGATGAGCTGGAAGATCTGGATAACTGAGAAAGGATGGATCAAAAATGTCTAAAAAAGGTTTGGAATTACAGAATAATACACCTCTGAACAAGAAACTGAAAGAAATCTTCTGGGGCGCGTGGTGCATGCAGACGAACTGGAATTATGAGCGTCAGATGAACACTGCATATATGTATGCAATGTCCCATACCATCGACCGCCTCTATCCGGAGCCGGACGAAGTAGATAAGAAAAAGGAAGCGTATCACAGACATCTGGAATTCTTCAACATCACGCCGCAGTGCGCTGCTCTGACACTCGGTATTTCCACCGCGATGGAAGAAGAATACGCAGCTGATCCGGAAAACTTCGATCCGGGTGTGATCAACTCGGTAAAAGTAGCTCTGATGGGACCGCTGTCCGGTATCGGTGACTCATTATTCCAGGGAACCATCCGTATCATTGCAATGTCCATCGGTATCTCCCTTGCCCAGCAGGGCAATATCCTGGGACCTATCCTTGCCGCATTGATCTCGATCTTCACCAGTGCGCCGATCACCTGGTATCTGGGAAAACTCGGATATACAAGAGGTCAGGAGTTCGTCAGACAGATGAGCGAGTCCAATCTGATGGAAAAAGTCATGTTCGTATGTTCCATTGCCGGTCTGTTTGTAATCGGCGGCATGAGTGCTTCGCTTTCTAACCTCACAACACCGCTTGCATTCGGTGAATCCTTCATCCTGCAGAATGTCATCGATGGAATTCTGCCGAAAGCGATTCCTCTGGGCATGACATGGCTGATGTATTACATCATCAAGTCTGGAAAAATCAAGCCGATGGCAGTCATCGTTGGATGCTTCATTGCCGGTATCATTCTGAACTACTTCGGAATCCTGGCTGCGTAAATAAAAACTGAATATTGAAAAGAAACGGAATACTGAAAAGAAAAGGAAGGAAAAAAACATGTACGACGTAAAGAAAACAATCAGCGAAATTCTTGCAGAAAAGACAATCACAAACGTTAGTTTCACAGGCTGCGGCGGATCCCTCGCATGCTTCTATGCTCCGTATTATTTCATTACACGCGAATCTGCAGTGCTGTCTGCCAACTACGGCAACGCAAATGAATTCAGCCACGACACACCGAAGAATGTCAACGAGCATTCCATCGTTGTATGTGCTTCCCGCCGCGGCGATACAAAGCAGACAGTAGAAGCTGCTCAGAAAGCAAAGGCACTCGGTGCAACGGTCATCGCACTTCAGCTGGAAAAGGACACACCGCTGGAAGCAGCTGCTGATTATACGATCCAGTTCAAGGATACGGGTGCAGACGGTGCCCTGTATGAAGAAAGCAAGAGTGCCTATGCACTGGCAATCGCATACGAGATCGTTCATCAGCTCGAAGGCAATGATGAAGTTTACAATGCCATGGTCAATGCCATGAACAGCATGAACAAGATCGTTCCCCAGGCTCTGGTGGATGTTATTCCGGAAGCAGTTAAGTTCTCCGTTGATTACAACAACAACGACATTATCTATACAATGGGTTCCGGAACAGCATGGGCAGCTGCTCAGCAGCAGACGATCTGCATCTTCATGGAAATGCAGTGGATCAATTCCTCCGTCATCCACAGTGATGAGTTCTTCAATGGACCGTTTGAGATCACAGAAAAAGATACTGCTTACCTGCTTCTCAAGAGCACAGGCAGAACAAGAGAAGTTGATGAAAGAGCTATCGCATTCCTCAACAAGTTCAATGCCCACACGACCATCATTGACGGTTATGACTACGGTATGAAGGAACTGGGAGAAGTCAGCGAATACTTCGACCACAGCTTCTACAGCGAACTGCTCGGTGTTTACAACCATCTGCTCGCTGACCGCCGCCAGCATCCGTTATCCTGGCGTAAATACATGTGGAAGTTCAACTACTGATCCTGACGAACATAGAACAATACCTGAATCATAAGCAGCCTGCATTCCCCTTTTGCAGGCTGCTTGCATCAATGGCAGAAAGGACGAATGAAGATGGTAAAGGCAAATACTTCGACTGACCGGAAGATTCTGAACATTCTGATCCCGGTAATTCTGGAAAATGCGCTGATGACATTGTCCACAATGATATTGACGGCTTATATCGGACGTCTGTCTGTGTTTGAGATCAATGCCTATGGAATAACCCGTCGTATATACGGCATTTATTACTCGGTATTCAAAGGCCTGTCGGTAGGTACGATGATCGCAGTTGCCAAACGCTTCGGCCAGGGTGATACGGGGAAATGCGCACGTCTGCAGCAGGAGAGTTATTTCCTCTTCCTTCCGCTGTCTCTGCTTGTTTCCTTTCTGATTTTCTTTAACTCCCGCCTTCTTCTGGGATCCATGACAGGGGATGCAGGGCTTCTGGATACCGGGACAGAATTGATGAAGGATATGGTCTTCTTTTTCCCGCTGCTAGCTGTGATCCATCTCAATGCGGCTGCGTTTCAGGCGAACGGCAACACACGGACGCCGATGTTCATTGCTGCACTTGGAAACATGGTAAATATCACTCTTGGATATGTACTGATCTTCGGCTTCCGGTTCATTCCGGCTCTGGGAATCAACGGTGCGGTTATTTCCCAGAATTTCTCCTTCGCAGTCATGGCGCTCTCCGGCATATTTCTGCTGTATGGCAAAAACGGTCCTTTTGCACATTATGAAAAGAACTTCCTGAAGCTGCCGCTGAAGGAGGATGTCAGGGAAATGCTTTCCAGCGGATTTCCTGCTGCTCTTGAGGATTCCTTCTGGCAGCTGGCAAATATTGTGATCAGCGCAGTGATCCTCTCATACGGCCAGGAATACTACGCAGCTTACCAGATCGGTCTGGAAGGGGAAGGATTCTGCAATATGATGTCAGCGGGATTTGTGACTGCCGCCATGTCACTTTCTTCCAATGCCATCGGAGCCGGGGACGAAAAGAATTATGAACTCTCTTATAAGAGACTCTGTTATTTCTGCAGGATCATTACCGTGATTACCATGTTATTTCTTGCCTTGTTTACGAGGGGAACCCTGTCTCTTATGACGGACAAACCGGAACTGACTGCCATCGCGGCCGGCTATATGTACGTGATGATATGGTCGCAGTATCCGCAGCACCGTCAGAAAATCGAAATCGGCTATATCCGTACTGCCGGGCATACCCGGACGACCATGTTTACAAATCTGATCGGTTTATGGGTAGTGCGTGTGCCAATGGTGCTGCTGTTTGGAAGTGTGCTGCATCTGAACATATATGCTGTCTGGTGGGTATTCAATATTGATCAGTGGATCCGTCTGCTGCTGTCCGTCTTTTACTACAGAAAGTATGGCATTGCAGATACGGTCTGCCGCAAAAACCATTCTTTACAGGAAGGATGTATATGAAAGAAAAGAAATATATTGTTTTTGATGTAGACGGCACATTGCTGGATACAGAGTTCATCTGGGGGAAGATCTGGAAACAGATCGGTATGAAGTACGGTCATCCGTCCTTCTGCCATGATGAAGTTGTAGGAATAAGCGGTCCGGCACTGCGGGCTGTCATGGACAGGCAGCTGGAAGGAGTGCCGGAGGAAGAAAAGGATGAGATGCTTGCGGAAGTGCGCAGGATCGGCCTTCCCTATATCAAAGAACATACATCACTGATGCCGGGCGTCAGTGAAATGTTCATCTGGCTGAAAGAACAGGGCTTCACAGTGTGCATCGCAACAACGACAGACCGCAGTCTTACGGAAGAACGCCTGAAGAAGAACGGTGTATGGGATGATATTTCTTTCAGTGTCTGTGGTGACGAAGTGAAAAAGAAAAAACCGGATCCGGAGATTTATCTGAAAATGGCACAGCTTCTGGACGCGGAAACAGAGGAAATGCTGATTATCGAAGATACCGGGTTCGGAGTGGAAGCTGCCTTCAGGGCAGGCTGTGAAGTGATCATGATCCCTTCAGTCAATCCTGCTTCAGAGAAAGACCGAAATTTGGCCTTGCGTACCGAAGAGAATATGTATGAAGTACTGAAGTGGATGCAGGAAAACATCAGGAGGAAACAATGATGGGAATGCTGGAGTATATTCATGAGACACCGGCGGCAGTGCGCCGCATGGTTTCCCGGAAGAGTCTTCTTCTTCGCGATGCCCTCCAGGAAATCGAAGGAAAAGAGATACATGAAATCATTCTGTGCGGTTCCGGTACAAGTTACAACGCTGCTCTCTCGGCAGCGTATCCCATGCAGGAAATACTTGGGATACGTGTAAATGCAGTATATCCCGTTCCTTTTGCAGACCGCTGTATGATCGTGGATGAACATACGCTTGTCATCGGCATATCCCAGGCTGGGCAAAGTGCCTCTACCGTTAAAGCCATGCGGT
Source organism: Solobacterium sp. (assembly GCA_017510405.1). Classification (GTDB taxonomy): domain Bacteria; phylum Bacillota_I; class Bacilli_A; order Erysipelotrichales; family Erysipelotrichaceae; genus Bulleidia. Next base: position 95,711 of record JAFWNG010000041.1, on the reverse strand, counting down.
ATGCAAAAGAACATGGTGCGTCTGTTCTGGCAATGAGTGTAGTAAAGAATTCACCTGTATTTCAGCAGGCGGATGCCGGTATCTTTCTTGACATCGGTGAAGAAAATGTCGGGCCGAAAACAAAAGGATATTTCTGCTCGGCTGTACTGCTGATGCTGTTTGCCTGCGCGTATGCCGGAAACGGCAATACAGAAGACTATATCAGCCGGATACTGGCAGAAACAGACAGAATAGATGCTGTACAGGAAGCGTTTGAAGCATGGTATGCAGAGAATTCCGGAAAACTGAATCCGGCAGAACGGGTAATCGTTGTTGGGCATTCTGCCGCCCTCGGAGCGGTATATGAAGGTGCTCTGAAACTGCTGGAAGGGATACGATGCAGTGCTGTGGGCTATGAAATGGAAGAATTCATGCACGGCATCTACCATGCCGTCGATGCAGATACATATCTCTTTGCTCTGGATACGCCCGGTGAACACAGAGACCGTCTGCGCCGGCTCATGCGGTACCTTAAGGAAAAAAAGCATGCCCATGTGATATTCATCACGGATGAGTATGCGGACGGTTTTGACTGCTTTGTATGGCCGTTTACGGATGATCCGCTGTTTGCATTTATACAGTACATCGTACCCATGCAGGTCAGTGCGAGACGGATCTCTCTTGATCAGGGAACAGATTGTGAAAGATCCGCCGATCCGGATTTCCACAGAGAAATGGATAGTTATATTTACTGAAGCCTGTCATATGCTGAAAATACAGAGAATCCGTGTGAAAAACGGAACAAAGAAAATGGTCTATATCGGACCGGATACGTATCCAATGCCGGCATTTCTGATTGCCGGAAAGGAAGAAGGGAAAACGATCCTCGTCACTGCTCAGATCCACAGCGGCGAATATCCCGGAACACCGGCAGTCATAAGAATCGGAAAGTCTGTCGATCCTGAAGAAATGAAGGGAAATATGATTCTGATGCCTTGTGTGAATGTGACCGGTTTTCAAAGCGGATACAATACGAGGATCCCGGAAGATGACGGCAACCTGAATGCGGATTATCCCGCCGCCGGCAAACCGGTCACAGACAGTGTTTCATCGTTCTTCATGAAGGAAGTGTTTCCCAAAACCGATTTCATTCTGGACCTGCACAGCGGCGGTATTTCTGAACCGCTGACGCCATGTCTGTTTTATCCTGCTCTTTCCGTAACAGAAGAAAGTCTGGCTGTGGGGAAGAAACTGGATATACCATGGCTTGTGGCTTCAGAAAACAAAAGGGGACATTTCTCCTATGCTGCTCACGTTATGAATATACCGGGCTTACTTCTGGAAAGAGGCTTTGGAAGTCTTTGCGAAGAAGAGTGGATCCATGCATATGAAAAAGACATCCGGCTTGCCATGGATGCCCTGGGAATTCTTTCCTGCGGATATTGCGGGACATGTGCGAAGGAAGTGATCCGCAGTGTCCGGTATCTTCCGTTTGAAGAAGACGGACTGTGGTACAGAAAAGTCAAACCCGGAGAAGAGATCGTCAAGGGACAGATCCTTGGTCATACAGAAGACTGTTTTGGCAATATTCTGCAGGAATATACAGCAGAGGAAGACGGTATTGTATTGTATGGCAATGGCGGACTGAAAGCTGCGAAAGGGCATCTTGCAGCGGCATATGGGCGAAATGCATACAGAGAGGTGCTGCCATGAAATATGCTGTGATTATTTTAATACTGTCGGCGGCAGTACTGACGTATTTCCAATACCGCCAGAGACAGGCTGTAAAAGCTCTTTCTGACCGGTTGTCCCGGCTGCTGATGGAAGGCAGATATGATGAATTTGAAGTGTTGCTGAATGACAGAGAGACGCGGGTGAATCTTTCGAATTACAACTTACAGCATCTGGCATTCACGGAAGCTGTACTGCGAAACCGGAAAAAAGAAGCGGATATGGTCTTTGATGGAATGCCCGGAGTACGTATGAATAATATGCAGAAGGCATCCTTTTACAGCCATGCCATGCCGTTTTATGCAGAAAAAAAGGATGAGAAGCGTACAGACATATGCTATGAACAGATTCTCTCGCTAAAGCGGTTCCGGGATTTAAAGAAAAGTACAGCAGAAATGTACCGTCTGCTGAAAGGAAAGGACGAACAGTAAAAATATCTCGTCATTTCCCTGCGGCGATTTTATACGATCCAATAACAGCATGGATCCTTCAGGAAGCAGCTGTTCCGGCTTCTCATCTCCATGTCTGGCAATGAGCAGGACGAAAAGGTCCTGTTTTTTGTATTATTATGATGAAAGATATCATCTGTCGGGAGGATCAGGGTATGGATATGTCAAGATCTGTAAAAAAGTATGGGAAGATCTACAGAAAGATACTGTCGAAAGGAAAATATCCTGATCCGGACAAGAAACAGGCTGCCTGTGAAAAAAGACTGGCGGATATGTATGCCTCCGAAAACTTTGCCAGGCATAACGTATATCCGACAACAAATACAGTTCATATATATGCAGTCATTGCCATGTGTCTGGAATTAAAGGAACTTGGATTGTCCGATCCGGAGATCATTGACGCAGTAAACAGCGGCTTCAGCGGACGGAGAAACTTTTTTAAATATCTGATCCGGTGCATCGATCTGTTTCCACACAGCTATCATATCGCAGAGAAATGGAACAGATCTGATCATGAGAAACGCGTGCAGGACGGCAGTATCCATTATGATCAATTTGACGTATCGGAAGGAAGAATAGAGTATAACATCACAAAATGCGTGTATGTGGAGATGTTTGAAACTTACGGGATCCGGCCGCTGTGCAAGATATTCTGCATGACGGATACGACCGCTTACAGCAGCCTTGAGAAACACGTTGAATTTATCCGGTATTCGGATCTGTCGGACGGAGACTGCTGTCACGACGTTATTATGGATAAGCGGAGAAGCAGTCACTGACAGAACCGCTTCATATTTCAGGAGGAACGGGACCGCATGAAAATAGGGGTGATACAGGCAAGTTCACAGGCAGACAAAAATGAACTGATATACAGCACGGTACGAAAGTATGCGCCGGAAGGTTCAGAGGTCATAAACTTCGGCTGCACGCCGGACGAAAAGAACACGTATTCCTATGTGGATATTTCCGTACTGATCGGTCTTCTGCTGTCGTCTGAAGCAGTTGATTTCGTCGTGACCGGATGTTCGTCCGGGCAGGGAATGATGCTTGCCTGCAACAGTATGCCGGGTGTGCTCTGCGGCTACGCACCGACGCCCAGAGATGCCTGGCTGTTTGCGCAGATCAATGACGGGAACTGCATTTCCCTGCCGCTGGGGGAAGCGTATACGTGGACAGGAACGGATAATTTCGACAGGACGATCGCTGCTCTGTTCTCCGAACCGTTCGGCGGGGGATACCCGAAAAGCGAAGCAGAGAGAAAGCGGAAAGATACAGAAACACTGAAGCGCATCCGGAAAGCATCCCAGGTGCGTATAAACGATCTGATGAAGAGGATCGATCCGTCACTGGTTGAAAACATACAGAAAAAGCAGGATGTGATGCAGTATATTTCCATGTATGGCAGGAAGGAACTGACCTATATAACAGTACGGGAACAGCCGGAAATAAAAACGGCTGCGGCGCAGTGGTTCCATGATCAGTGGGGAGTACCGACCGAAGCGTATCTGGAATGCATGGATGCGTGCCTGGACGGAACGACGCAATACGACTGGTATCTCTGTCTGGATGAGGACAGGATCGTCGGCGGACTGGGAGTGATCGAAAATGACTTCCATGACCGCAAAGACCTGGCGCCGAATATCTGTGCCGTATATACGGATGAAAAGTACCGCGGCAGAGGGATCGCGGGAAACCTGCTCAATATGGCTGTAAAGGATATGAGAAGCAGAGGGATCACACCGGTCTATCTGGTTACGGACCATACCGGTTTCTATGAACGTTACGGCTGGGAGTTTCTGTGCATGGTGCAGGGAGACGGTGAACCGGCTCCTTCAAAACTGTATATTCACAGATAGAGACATGTATTCCGGCAGTGTGCGTTATCCGCTATACTGTCAGTAAGAACAGCGTTTTACGGAGGGTTTTATGGATTCACTGATTATTCCCGCAGTACTGGGAATCGTTATCATTTTTCTCGGCATTACAAATATGAAAGGCAATATATCCACTCTGCACCGGTATCACCGGTACAGAGTCAGTGAAGAAGACCGGCTGCCTTTCGGCAGGTTGGTCGGGGCTGGGACAATTATTGTCGGCGTATCACTGCTGCTCAGAACCGGTTTCCAGTTTGCGGAAGACTACATGAATCTGCCGGTGATGAATACGATTGGAAATGTCGTTCTCGGAGCAGGCCTGGCGGCTGGTTTCGGAGTGATGTTCTATGCGATGTTCAAATACAATAAAGGGATTTTCTGACAATCATTTTCTTCTGCAGCCCCAATAGCGCAACTCCCCGTCCGGAATATGTATCATCAGGGCGGGGCGTTTTTCTGTATCAGAGTGTTTTTGCCGGTACGGAGGCTGAAACGTATCTCCGGTTAAGGGCGTCAGCCCATGAGTCTGCACCGGACGCAGGGGAAATACGGGTCACTCAAATACCGTCCGTGTTTTCCAGTTCATTGGAACCTGCCGTCTGCAGCTGAAATACAGTCAGTGCTTTCCGCCAGTTCAGCTTACAGATGGATGCACTGCACTCCGTCTGCTGTACTGACAGAAAACAAGCCGGATGAAACTTCGGCATTTGCTGAAGAAGGAACAAAGGCTCATGAGATTGCTGAGGAATGCCTGAGAGCATATCTTGACGGCAAATCGGAGCATTTTTGAAATAGGTCTTCGGATCAAAATAGAACTTTGAAGCAGAATCGTCTTTTTTGCGTTTGCTTCTGTTTTTAAAACTTTCCGGCAGTTCCAGTAAATATATGTCCAATCCGAAATAAAGAAGAATCACAACAGCCGGTACAGGAAGGCAATAAATACACAACTTAAATATGCCCCACCATTCATTATTCATGGCCAGTATCAAAAGCCCGATGTCGATCGTAGAAAGAACGAAGACAACAGTGCCAGTAGTCTTTCTGTCGTTCCTGAAAAATAAACATGGAATCACAATACCGAATAAAATATACGCTGCTATAAAAGTAAACATATTCAGTCTTTGAAATTCTATCATAGAGACAATATCCAATAAAACGTATAATTTAAACAGATATACTATGTTCGTAAGAATAATCATAATGCATAGGAGGCAGTTTTATGGCATATACAGCATTGGAAAAAATGAGAAAAGAAAACCGGAAGAAGTTCGGAAGAGATGTCGGTCCGCGTCAGCCGGACCTGTTCGGCGGTGGACTGGAACACACCGATCTGAAGTCGGCAGCCCTTCGCTTTATTCATAAACGATGCGAGGATCTGAAATTTGATTCCACTGTTGAGAAAAAAGAAGCGAAAACCGGTGTGCTGCAGGGCACCAGCCTGAAGCCGCATCAGATTCCTTATAACATGCAGATGGATATCAACCGTCTGTGTCTGGAGAAGGCACTGGAATGCTTTATTGATTCCGGTGTGGCGGAAGATGCGTATGACGTTTATTACTGCTATCTGGAGATTTTCTTCGGACACTATGGAAAATCCAAGAAGATGGTGGAGCTGTTATCGGAATTTGAAGCCAACGGCAGTTCGCTGTTAATGAAGCACCGGGATCATTATTCCCACTCGGTATATGTGTTTGCGCTGGGCCTTGCGATCTATGAGACCAATGCGGCATACCGCAGAAAGTTCAAGGAATTCTACGGAATCGATCCGGATGAACGGAAGAAACAGCCGGTGCAGAAAGCTGCCAATCTCTTCCTGGAGTACTGGGGACTGGCATCACTGTTCCATGATATCGGCTATCCGTTTGAACTGCCGTTTGAACAGGTGATGTCGTATTTTGAAGTCAACCGGAAGTCCCGCGGCAAAGGAAGTCTGTATATTGCCTATCATGATACTGATGCACTGACGGAGCTTGGCGAACAGGCGAAGAAACAGTTTAAGAAGATCTATAAGAGAGACTTTGACAGCATCACCGGCGTACTGGCGTATGACATTGCGGAAAAACTGGGCGGACACTATGGCGTAACGGAAGAACAGATGCTGGATGTGCTGACACGCAAGCCGTCCGCGCCGAATGAGTTCGGATACTTTATGGATCATGCGTTCTTCAGTGCCTGCCGTCTGTACCGGGAAATGGAAGAGTCCATCGGTGTGCAGAAACTTGCGAAGATCCATATCGATGTGCTGTCTGCGATCATCCTGCACAACAGTCTTTTCAAGTTCTCAATCTCTTTCTACAAAGATAAGAAAAAGTGCCGGGGACCGCTGCGCATGGAAGAGCATCCGCTGGCGTATATGTTAATGCTGTGCGATGAACTGCAGTGCTGGGACAGAACGGCATACGGACGCAATTCCAGAACAGAACTGCATCCGATGGCTGTGGACTTTGACTTCGGAGGAAGTGCGGTCCATGCCTGCTATTACTATGACAGCGCGGAGAAAGAAAAGATCGATGCGTTTGAGGAAGCGTACAGAAACTGGGAAGTCAGCGGTGAAAAAGGAAGCGCGCCGCGTCTGAAGGCATACAGCGACATGGCGGAGAAAGAACAGCGGTTTACCGCGGATATCGAAAAGATCGTGGATACATCGGATATCCCGCTGCACATCGTAGCGGACATCCGGAAGAATGACCGCAAAAACAAGCATATTTTCCTGTCTTCCAGCAACTTCCTGCATTTATATGACTTTGCGGTTGCACTGCATGGGCGCAACAGAAGCCAGGATACACCGACAGAAGAACTGGAAAAGCAGTTTGAGACACTGTCGCTGGAATACCAGCTGTCCACACTGGGTAGAGCAAAGAACTTCAGCCGGTATCTCGATGCGATCAACTGTTTCTATACGGACAAACCGGTCGACTATGAAATGGTGACTGAGTTTACTCCGGAGCAGGCAGCTGTCTTCGCACCGCTGGAACATGAGCGGTGGATCCGTGACCACCAGAAGATGGGATGGGTATACGGAAAAGACTATGAGAATGTGCCGCTGCCGGGCGGGACGGATCCTTCCTCGCCGAAGGGAAAGGAACTGCGCGGCGCGCTGCGGGAACAGATGCGCTGCCATAAGCTGGCCATGGACGGTGTGGTGTCCACGGAAGATATCCGCGATCATTATCTGGCACTGCCGGAGAGATACCGGGATCTGGACTGGAAGCCGTTCAACAGCATGCTGAAACTCTTAAAGAAGTTTGACGGCCTGCGGATCTATTCCCTGGATTAGCCGGAACCGGGAGGAAACACGATGGATCTGAAGTACGCAACACGGGGAAACAGTGAGCCGGGCGGAAAGCCGAAGGTGTATTTTTCGTGTCACCCGGATGATTTTGACATGGCGTTTCCTCAGATCGCCAAAGATATTCTGGAACATTCCAACTGTGTCATATGGTATGACGCAGACCTATCGTCTGTTTTGGACGAAGAGGAACTTGACGCAGTGCTGGGAGAGATGCAGCTGGCGGTATTTGCCGTGACATCCCGCTTCCTGCATGAAGCGCACAGAGCGAAGGATATTGAGCTTCCCCTGGTGCTGAAAAAGCATATACCGGTGCTTCCGATTACGCTGGAAAAGGGTCTTGGCTATGAATTCAGCAATACCTGCGCAAAGATACAGATCGTATCCAGAGCAGAGACAGATCCGACAGCAATTCCGTACGATGAAGTCCTGCAGACATTCCTGGACTCCGTACTGGTCGGGGATGAACTGGCGGAAAAGGTGCGGGACGCCTTTGACGCATATGTGTTTTTAAGCTACCGGAAAAAAGACCGCAGGCATGCGCAGCGGCTGATGCGGCTGATTCATGAGAATAAGCAGTACCGGGATATCGCTATCTGGTACGACGAGTTCCTTGTGCTGGGAGAAGGCTTCAACGAGGCCATCAAAGATGCATTTCAGAAGAGTTCTCTGTTTGCCATGGCTGTCACGCCCCATCTGGAGGAAAAAGGCAACTACGTCATGCGGGTGGAATATCCGATGGCAAGAGACAGGAAAAAGGAAAGCACCGGGTTTGAGATCGTCCCCGTGGAAATGTATGAACCGCAGGACGGGGAAGAAGGGACGGACTGGCGGATCGATCAGTCCCGGCTGGCCGGCCATGAGGAATTCAGCTACCGGGAGATCGAAGATCTGGAAGATGAACACCGTCCGGTTGAGATGAATCAGGCATTTATCGATGCGCTGGAAAAGATCGCGAAAAAAGAACATGACGGTTCTGCCCGGCATAAATTCTTTATCGGTCTTGCCTATCTGAACGGAATCGATATGGAAGTCGATCCGGAACTGGCGCTGGAACTTCTCATCGAAGCGGCGGAAGATCAGGAACCGTCCATGGAGGCAGCTGCGAAGCTGGCAGATATGTATCTGAACGGCGAAGGTGTGGAACGAAACCGCTCCGAAGCAATCCGCTGGCAGCTGAAGCTGGCAGACCAGTACCTGGCTGCCTATGAGAAAAACCATGACCCAAAGGAACACAGGGGATACGGAACAGCGTATTTCAAGGCATTGCGAAAGCTTTCGGAAATATATAAAGACGGAGGCAATGCCCGCCATGCCGTCCGCTGTTTGGAAAAGGCTCTGGCTTTCTGCACGAGGCTGGAAGAAGAAGTCGGAGTGCGCGAACAGCAGCGGGACAAAGCACTGATCCTGAACCGTCTGGGAAGTATTTATTATGAATACAGTGAATATGGCTCCGCTCGGACATATTTTGAAAAGGCAGCACAGATCTATGAGAAACAGGCATCGGAGATGGGAACGCAACGTGTGCGCAGGGATCTGTCCATCAGTTATGAAAAACTGGGAGATGTCTACCGTGCGCTGAAAGACCTGAAAGGTGCTGAAGTATATTACCGAAAGACGGAAGAACTCCGGCGGCAGCTGCTTGCGGAAGCCGGTACCGCGGAAAGACGCAGAGACCTTTCTGCCGTACTGACAAAACGCGGCAATGTGTACCGGGAACAGAAGGACTATGCACAGGCCGGGGCATATTACAATGAAGCACTGGCAATGGACCGTGTACTGGCGGAAGAAATTCGCTCTGCGCAGGCATGGGATGACTACGGTGTCAGCCTGGTCAAGACCGCGGATATCTGCAAGACGGAAGGAAAGCTGCAGGAAACAGCACGGCGCTGCCGGGAAGCCTGCTGGATTTTCCGGAAAAATGTGAAAAAGACCGATGCACTGCCTATGATGGATCATCTTGCCGGCGGCTGCGAGAAACTGGCCAGCGCCGAAAAAAAACTGGGACACGGACAGGCAGCGCAGTCCCTGTACAGAGAAGCGATCGAAGTGCGCAGGAAACTGTATGAAACAGACGGGAAGCCGTCATCGGCGCATGCGCTGGCGGTCGCGTATTACAATGCAGGTCTGTTTTTGAAAGATAAAGAATGCATGCGGGAAGCATATGATCTCTGGAATACATTGTGCGCTTCGAATCCGAAATATGCGAAATACCGGGATCTTGCGGCATTGGGTATGTGAGACAGGACTTATGCTGATTGAGATATGCAGCAAAGAACGTGCACTGCAGTGTGCCGCACAGGACAGAGCGGCAGTGATATCGATCGTCTCCGCGGATGAGGAAGATATTGAATTTCCTGCAGGAACGGATGTCCTGCATCTGCGGTTCAATGATCTGGTTCAGGAATACGATGCGGAAGGCTTTCCGTACGGACGTCCGCTGCCGGAACAGGAGGACGTTGCCGGTCTGAAAGAGTTTACAGACCGCCTGTCCTGTGAAAAGCTGATCGTGCACTGCTGGGAAGGGACGTCCCGTTCTGCAGCCGTGGCAGCTGCAATATACGAATACCGCGGCTGCAGGGATACGCTGATCACACGGCAGCGCTTTGCGCCCAATCCCCTGGTATATGAACTGGCGTGCCGGGAACTCGGAATACGCAGAGGGAATCTGCGGTATATGCAAGGTCCCGGAAATACATTGATCAAAGGATAAAACGATCATGATCAGAATCTTCAGAAAAGAAAACTGGCAGGTATGGAAGTCCGGACCGTTCAGCCGGAAGGACTTCCTGCGGATCGATCCGGCAAAGGACCGTCTGCTGTATGCCCATATGCTTGCCTTCTGCAGCGAACCGGTACAGAAGGATGTCCGGCAGCGGTACAGTGCGGAAGAGCGGCAGGGACGGACGGATCTGTATGATCTGCTGCAGGAGCAGATCCTTCGGGAAAGCGATGAAAGTGTACTGAAGACGGCCGCGTACGAGGCACCGGATGACGCAATGCGTCGGTTTGCCTTCTGCCGGCTGACCGGATACAGCTTTGACGCAGATGCCCGGACATATGCCTGCGGTCTGCTGTGCGGAATTACCCGGGAAAAGATCGAAGAGTTCTGCAGCGAAATGATCCGGAACGAAGGTCCGTTTGCGAAAGAAGCGGAAGAATGCCTTATGACGGAGGTGGAATGATGACAGAAACGATGAGCTTAAGCAATTCCTTCAGCAAACTCGGAACCGATGAAGATATGTCCATGTTTCAGGCAAGTATGGAGGACGCATCCTCCCGTCTTGCCGGAATGACGCATCTGGCTTCCATATCCAATGAACAGATTCTGAAAGGTGATCCGATCCTGGATACATATGAAGTTATTTCCGATGCCATACACGGCGGTATGGGAAGTGTATGGCGCGTTTACCATAAGAACTGGGATGTGGAACTGGCAATGAAGCGTCCGCAGCCCCGTTATTTTACAGAGGGAGATGAGGACCGGAAAGCGGGATTCCTGCGGGAATGCGAAAACTGGATCGGACTGGGACTGCATCCGAATATTGTTTCGTGCTACTACGTGCGTGAAATCGGAGGGGTTCCGACGATCTTTTCCGAATGGATGGACGGTGGCAGTCTGAAAGACCGTATCAAAGACGGTTCCCTGTACGAAGGAAGCGGACCGGCTGTGCAGGCACGCATCCTGGATATCGCCCTGCAGGCTGTCCGGGGACTGGAATACTCCCATGAACATACGCTGATCCACCAGGATGTCAAACCGGGAAACATCCTTCTGACAAAGGACTGGGATGCCCGGCTGGCAGACTTCGGTCTTGCCCGTGCCGGGACACAGCTGTCCGACGGAAACACGCAGGCATTCAGCGGCTATACGCCGCAGTACTGTCCGAAAGAGCAGACGGAAGGAAACTGTCCGGAAGAATGGATGGATCTGTATGCATGGGCTGTGACGGTACTTGAAATGTATGCCGGACAGCGCTTCTGGACAGCCGGTTCCGAAGTAAAGGACAGCTTTGCGCAATATGCCGGACAGTGCCGCATCCCCATGCCGGAACCAATGAAGCAGCTTTTGGAAGACGTACTGCACAGACACGTGGAAACAGGCACAGCGCTCGCGGACCGGCTGGCTGCGATATATCGTATCGTGACCGGGATGCCGTACATGCGTCCGAAAACCTCCGCGGCGGAAGATACAGCGGATTCGCTGAACAATCGTGCGCTGAGTTTTCTGGATCTTGGAAAACGGGATACAGCGGAACAGATCTGGAACGAAGCGATCCGCATGGATTACAGCAATTTCCGCTGTCATTACAACCTGGCAGTCGCTCTGTGGCAGGCGAACCGCATCAGTGCGGAAGAGCTGCGAAAGCGGATCCTGGCGCAGAAGGAAGACTCCGATCTGTACCGTGCGGCAGAGAAAGACACGGAATTCGCCGAATTAATAACAGCGGAATCGATCCGCCGCAGCAACTGGATTACCGGCGGCAATGAGCCTCTTCCCGAAGAACCGTACCATACTGTGCTCAGGTTCCGGATGGGAGATAAAAAAGAAGGCTACTGCACAAGTGATTATGAATGCCCGCTGGATCAGGGAAATCTGATTCTGGACGACAGTCCGGACGGAAAGCGTCGGCTCGGCGTTGATGCGGCAGGAAAACGGTACTTTCTGGAAGAAGAAGGCATCCGCAGAACGTTCCGTACATGTATGGAAGATGAATACATACCGGAGCGCAACAATCTTACGGTAAAGCGTTTTACGGACGCAGACGGAAAGATCGCTGTGGATCATTCCGGATACACGATCCGTTTCTTCAATGCGGAAACAGGACGCTCGCTTCTGAACTATCATATGCAGATCGACAGTGAAGGGGATGAGATCCTGGAACGTGTCTGGAAGTATTCGGAGAACGGATTTGCCTATCTTTCGGAATATAACCACACCAATGGCTGGTGGATGAAACTGCCGCCGGCAGATCCGCAGCTGAACTATTCCCTTTCCCGGATCGCCAGCTTTGCACAGCGGCAGGCATCGCTGGAAAAACTCGTACAGATCCTTCCGGTGGCAGAAAAAGCATTTGATGCCAAAGACTATACACGGTGTATGGAGGCGCTGAAGCCTTTTGCGGAAGACGGATCGCTTCTGCTGTATGCCCCGGCATTGGAATTGTGGCAGAAACTGTTTGACTGGTTTGAACCGGAAAAGATGATCACTGTCCTGACAGATGATCCGGTGAAAGAACCGGACGGCAGGTGGCTTCCCGGCGGCGGTGACCCGAAAGAACCGGACGGAGACTATACCGAGGCAAACGCGGAAGATGCCTATACGCTTGTCACATCGTCGTATACCGAGTATACGAAGGAAAACTATAACAACAGTATGGACGTCACACTGTTCTATACTGTCCGCGGCACGGATGCCGTATCCGGCAGACCGTTCTATACGTTTAAATTCAAAGAGAATGAGCGTGATGACGTTGTTTTCTCATATAACGAGTGGTTCAAGGTGCGGGGACAGTATATCTGGATGAAAAAACCGGAGGAGAAGAAGCCATGGCATATCGACCTGGCTGATCCTGTCCTGCAGGAACGGTTTGACATGGAACTGGCGCTTCCCGGCGGCTATGTGCTGAAGAACAGAGAGGGCAGAGTCCATATCGGGGACTATGTATTTGAAGATGTGTACGAAGGTCTGGATCTGCTGTCTGACAGGCAGATCATCCGCTGCAGGAATCATTCCTACAGACTGATCTATCAGTATGGAAAGCGCTGGGAGAAACCGGTCGGTCTCTGGTCTGAGTATGTATCAGAGAATCCTGTTCTTCCCAAAGAAGAAAAGCCTGTCATTCCGGAGAACGAAGAGATCCATGCAGGAGACAGGATTGCGGAAGAATATACCGTGATCAGCGGTCCTGTACAGACAAAAAACGGCTGTATATGGCAGGTGCGCGGTACGGACGGCAACGTATTGCGGATGTACCGGCAGAAGCCTTCCGCTTTCAGCGGGAATATCGAACAGAATGTTAAGGATTATGCGGAAAGGACCCGTAAATGGATACAGATCGGATCTCATGACACTATTGTGGCCTGTCATGACGTACGGAATGTGGGAGGGATTCCCGCACTGTTTACCGATGTTCCGGACGGCACACGTCTCAGTGAAATGAGAGAAATCGGTTCGCTCTATGAAGGAACAGCGGAAGATGTGCAGAGACGGATCATCTCCATTGCTCTGGATACGTCCCGTGCGCTGAAGTATGCCCACCGGAAAGGCGTCACCCACAACAGCGTCCGTTCGGACAGCATCTATGTTTCCTCTGACGGGAAGGCTGAACTGGACATGTTTGCTGTGAGTGCCGGGTCTCGCAATCCGCGCGCCGGCGATGTGTGGGACTGGGCACGTACCATACTGGAACTGTATGCGGGAAAAGAACTGTACTCTGCCGATCCGAAGCAGGAGTTCGATTCAATCTGTGCAGCCTGCAGGGTCATGCCTTCCAAAGGAATGCAGGAGATGCTCAGAAGCTGCCTGAACTATCAGATTTCAGATATCGCATGGGCTGCGGACATCTGTGAAAAAGAACTGCAGTCCGTACCGGAACAGAAAAATACGGAACCAGTACCTGCACAGAAGCCTGCAGAAGTAAAGAAGGGATTCTTCGCACGGCTGTTTGGAAAAAAGGATCAGTAATATACAGAAGTCCGTCATGGAAACTCTGCCGGTCAGCCTGACCAACAGCATCACCGGAATCGATGTACCAAACATGTCCCTGCGCGGGATCCGGTGTCCGGATCCTGTGATATGAGTTCTGAACAACAGGGGGAAGTATGGCGAAAGAATATAAAGCATTTATCAGCTATCGGCATAAGCCGCTGGATATGCGTACGGCGGTAAAGCTGCACCGGTGCATTGAACAAGTACACCATACCCAAAGGTCTGCGTAAAAACGGTGAAAAGAAGAAAAAGAAGACTGACGGCTTTGTCAGTCTTCTTCATTCAGACCGGTATTCGTAATGACACAGAGTGTTCCTTTCGTTAAATGAAAAGTTAACTGCAATAATCAGCCAGATCATTCCATATAATTCTGTTCATGCTCTGATGAGCATAAACAGAATTACCAGCTAAACTTTCTGAAGACGGTATTCTGGCCATCGTCTCCATGCATGTTGAGACTATAGTGCTGATGTGTTGCTGAAACCTATAAAATGCAGTTCTCTTTGGAATATGTAACAAGACTCAGAATATCAACGGGGATTCATTTTGGATAATATTGCTGCGGCTGTCAGAATAACACAGTCTGCCTGTGACGTCATGGACCCGGATACATCCAGCAGAAGACATATGTTCTGCCTGGACGGGCGGAAGGATATTAATTGAAGAATACTGGTGCAGGAACGGTGATCAACATTGAACCGGAAGCCTCACTCAAATACCGTCCGTGTTTTCCGGTTCATCGGAACCTGCCGCCTGCAGATGAAATACGGCCATTGCTTTCTGCCCGGCGTTCAGCAGACTTTCCGCCAGTTCATCCGGATCATCCGCATCATTTCCTGACAGATTGCGCATTACGAGATCGAGCAGAAGCGGTGCATTTGCTCCGGAGATCACCCGCACCTTCGGATGATCCGCACTCAGGGCGGCTGCCTTCATATACGGGGTTCCGCCCATGATATCCGTAAGGATGATGGTGACCGGGCAGGCTTCGTATTCCCGGATCGCCGACTGAAGCTGTTTTTCCAGAGTCTCGGGTGTACAGCCGTCTGTAAAATCGATGGCTGTAAGCCGGATATCGTTTCCCGCAAGCAGTTTCACGTTCGCGGTAAGACCGGAGGCGTATGTGCCGTGTCCGGTAATAATGATTCCTGTCATAGTATCGTTCCTCTCAGGTGTTCCGTGTTCTGGATGAAGTATTTCGAACTCATACAATTCTGTCCGGGAGAGCTTCCGTCACAGGATGCCCAGCCAGGAAAGGATGACGGAGAAGGCGATGACTGCGATGATCAGCTTCATGGTATTGACATTCTTTTTCTTAAACAGCCAGTAGAGTGCAAAGACAAATCCAAGCGGCAGAATGTTTGGCAGAATGGAGTCAAAGATGCCCTGGATGGAAACATTTCCGACGGCGACAAGTGTTTCCGGAAACCGGAATGTCACGTAAGAAGGAATGAGTCCGCCGACGACCATGACACCGAGTATACCTGCGGCTTTTGTGAGCTCCGCCGCATTATCGCCGATGTATTTCACTGCGCTGAGACCGGCACTGTATCCCATGCGGATAAACCACCGGCGGGAAAGAATACCGGTAACCGCCCAGAATACAATATAGATGATCGGTCCAAGTACGGAACCCTGTCCGGCAAGCGAACAGCTGATCGCCGCTACGATCGGCATCGCCGTATACCACCAGACTGCGTCGCCAAGGCCGGCAAGCGGTCCGAAGAGACCGGTCTTCATACTGTGGATCAGTTCTCTGTCCTGTCCGGATTCCTCCATGGATACGATGAGTCCCTGCAGGATCGCTGCCATATGCGGCTCGGTATTGATAAAGTCGAGGTTGTTCTGAAGCGCTTTTGCCATCTCTTCGTTGTTATCTCCGAAGATCCTGCGGAAACATCCGGACATGCCCCAGGCAAAACCTACTGCCTGCATTCGTTCGAAGCTGAAGCAGGCCTGCTCAAAAAGCGACATGAGCGCCATTTTATTCAGATCTTTTTTTGTGATCTTGTTGTCAGATGCCATCGGAATAATCCTCCTCCGCTTTTTTGCTTACTGCCGCTTCTGCCTTTCTCCGGACGTCGCCGGTATAGATGATCCAGGCGGCTGCACCGGCAAGGATGGCAATCGGGAGTATGTTCTGACAGTTTGTGATGATCATGAGAACGAAGCCGATCAGCAGATACGGAACGTTCTCTCCCTTCAGCATGACCTTAAGCAGAAGGGCAAGACCAACGGCAGGCATGAGTCCGCCGGCTACTTCGAAGCCGTGGATCAGCCGCTCCGGGAAGGAATTGACAAACGCAGCGATTCCGTCCTGCAGTGCATAGACCGAAAGGAATGCGGCCAGTGCGAATGCGCCTGCGTAGATAAACTGACTGGTGAACAGGATGCGGCCGATGGCTTTCTCATCCCCGCGGCGGGCAGCTTTGTCCACTGCCGGAAGAAACCCCGCAAAAAGCGTGTTTGCGGCAATGTGGATCCACTGACCGATCAAGGCGAACGGAATGGCAAGACCCATGGCGGCGCTGACATCCTGACCGGTCGTATAGGCAAGCACAGTCGTCATCAGCCCGGCAAACAGGGGATCGGGCGGAGCGGTGCCGCCTACCGTAAGAAGACCGAGATACGACAGTTCGGTAACTGCACCTGCTGAAAGACCGAGCCTTACATCTCCGAGGCAGAGTCCGGTAAAAAACGCCACTACCAGCGGCCGGAACCACATGAAGGCTTCCGTAGGTTTGTCAAAGGCACAGATAAAAACAACAAGCATGATCAGAATGCCCTGCATCAAAGTAATCTGCATAACAGTTTTTCCTATCCTTAATGATTCAAATACGATTCAAAGCGATCTGTTCTCAGGATTCGAAATCGAGTTTTCTGTCACCCGGAGCGATCTGGATATAGACCTCCGTACCGGTATTCCGGATATAGCGCAGATCCTCAAGATCTTTTTCATCCATGTAGACATGTGCATCGCCGGTCTGCTTTTTTCCCGGTGCCTCATGCATATTTCCGATACAGAGTCTGCTGATCGGAACACCGCCTTCCACAAGCTTTCTGGCAGACTGCGGATTTCTTACGATCAGGAATATGTGCTGATCGGGGGATGCCTTGTGGATGACGGCACAGGTCTTTTCAAGCGTGAAAAAACGGATGCCGCAGCCGGCGTTCTCGGCTGTTGCCCGCATGAGAGACTGCTGTATTTCGTCTTCTGCCGCAAGATCATCCGCGACGACAATCAGGTTGCAGCCGGCAAGTGAACTTGTCCATACGACTCCGACCTGTCCGTGGACGAGCCGGTTATCGATTCTTGTCAAAAGAATATCTGGCATGGTAACTCCTCCTTATAATGCGTATTCTTTTCTGTGATGAAAACAGAAAGAGATGAAGAAAAACGCAGACGTGTATTTCTTCCTTTTCCCTGTCCATCATATCGTATTTTCAATATAGGAATTCACAGAAAAACTGTCAATCTGCAGGGATCCCGCAGACGGGCAGTCCGATCAACGTTTCACAGCGGAAAAAACTGCCGGGGATGAATACAGTCGGGGATGCCGTTCCTGAAGAATGCATTGAAATGCTATACTGTGGATAGAACGTACGTATTATCAATGGAAGGGCAGTATTTGTATGAAAACAGAGTTTAAAAAGATAATGTGTCTGCTGATGGCATTTTTTCTCATAATGATCCTGGGGCCGTCCCGTGTGAATGCGGATGATCCTATCATGATCACAGAGGTGGAAGTACTCGCTGAGTCTCCTTCCTGCGGATCCGACAGTGGATCGGAACCATATGCCGATTTCTTTCTGACGAGCGGGGAAAAGGAATATGACAAAGACATCTGTGAGACAGAAAGTGTCTGGATCAGTGAATATTCAGAGGATGGCGGATATGTTCCGTATGAAGGTACATTTACCGGTGATGAACAGTATATGGTTTATGTGTCCGCTGTTCTGCACGACGGGTATGAGTTTTCAGCGGATCTGAGCGCAGAGGATATCAGCTGGGCAAGTGAGATGGAGAATTTTACCGTTATTGAGATTACAGCCAGCAGACTGGTATTCACCTATTCCGTAACGGCAAATCATGAAACAGACTGGGATACCTATGAAAGCGTAGATGCAACATGTATTGAAAAAGGGTACTGGAAATACCGGTGCACCGGCTGCGGCGAGTGGCTTGAGGGAGAAGAGGATATTGATCCGGACGGCCATGAATGGAGTGAATGGGTCACGCAGAAAGCTTCCACGACTCTGGAAGAAGGCCTGAGAGTCTGTCAGTGTGAACTGTGCGGTCAGGAAAAAGAAGCTGTTTTCCCAAGACTCTACTCCGAAACATACAAACCGGAAACTTCCTGGATGATCCCGGCATCTGTTGCGTGGCAGGCGGACCAGACGGTCTTTGCGGCTGCAGAAGCGGATGTGCGGCCTGCGACAGCGTTTGTGTGGGTCGATCAGGATCTGAAACTGTACGACCGTGACCATGTCCTGCTGTCGGAAGATATCGAAGACTATGTACGGAAAGTGTCACCGACGATCATTACAGCGTTTTATATCGAAGACACGGCGGCAGGCAGTGCGCTGACAGAGTGGCTGGCAAAGACCGGCTATGAGGACTGCTTCGTAGTATCCACGCCGGAAAACAGAGAGGCAGTGAAGGAAGCTGCCGATCTGCTTCATGTAAGAGGCATGCTGGACTATTCCGCTTTGGACAGCCTCAGCCGGAAAGATATTACCGATATGACCGCGGCGGTCAACGGTGCGCACGGCAAAGTTGTGATACTGAGCGAAAAGGCTGCAACATACGAAAATGTACGGCTTCTGCAGTCATTGTGTACGACGGTATGGGTGAAGACTTCCGCCGATTGGAAGAACATCCTGACGCAGTATACGAACGGCGTAAACGGTGTCGTTGTGGATGACTATACGGCAGCGATCGATGCACTCGGTTTCTTCCGGGATGATGCACCGTCACTGCTGAGAGTGCCGTTTACAGTGGGTCATAAAGGGGATCCTTCCAACTATGCGGAAAATACTCTGGAATCTCTGAAAGGGGCTTATGAAGAAGGCGCGGATATCGTAGAGAATGATATATTACTTTCCGCAGACGGGCAGATCTTCATCCGGCATGATCCTGACCTGAGACATTTTCTGGATAGAAACGGGGAAGACGGGGAAGAACTCACACTGTCACAGATCCAGTCGTATCCATTTATATGGGACGGCAGGAATGGGATTCCATTGTCCAATGACGTAAGTTCAGATAACCCGGTATATGGAAAACTCTTCGGAGGGAAACTCTTTGGGGAAGAAGAAGGCTATGTCTACCGGACGCCGTCCCTGCGGGAATACCTGGAAACAATGAAAGGAAAAGATCTGGTCCACTGTGTGGAGATCAAGTCCGCGAACGAAGAGATCCTGGATGTGTACAAAGCTCTGGTGGATGAACTGGATGCCTGGGATCAGGTCTATGTTATTACATTCAGCATGAGTATCCTGGACGCCATGTATGAAAAATATCCGGAGATGTCTGCCGGATTCCTGGGAGTCATGATGGATTTTCCGGAGAATTATCCGTACTCTACTCCGATGGAAGCGGCGGAAGCCGAAGGTGCGGAAGCAGGTCTGGAGAGACTGATGAGCGGACTCGACCGCTGGAATGCAACGAATAATTTTGCGGGCATTCCGCTGGATATGATACAGGCAGGTGTTCAGAGAGGGCTTACATTCTGGCCGTGGACATACGAGCTGCCGGACGATGCAGGCAGGTTTGCCGAAGATTACATGAACGGTATCCATGGACTGACAACAAATGAACCATGGATGACATCCGATCACTTCGAAGTGATCCAAGCAAAGGATGAGACGGTAAAGAATCTGGACGATGTCCCGAAGCCGGAAGCCGTAACCAAGAAACGGGAAACATCGGTGCTGGAAGATGCGGAACTGGTCGTAATAGAAGATCTGAACGATGAAGGTACGGAAAAACTGGCGATCTGGCGTTATAAAGCTTCGATGGATATCGAAGGAGAGAATTACGGCAGTTACTATCTGTATTCCAATCCGTTTACAGTAACGATCGAAAAGGAAACAGAGCCGGTGACCATCCTGTATGAGTGCACGGAAGGAAACGGCAGTGAATGGACAAAGGGCAGTAAGGAAAATGCCCGGTTCGTCTTCACACGTACCCCGGACAACAGTGCTGCGTTTGAACATTTTACCGGTATTTCCATCTATGGGGCGGCAGTTTCTGCATGGGGATATGATGTCCGCTCCGGCAGCGTTATTCTGGAACTGAAGCCGGATCTTCTGGAAACACTGTCGGTGGGAGAACATACCCTGACAATGTCGTTCGACGACGGTTCGGCAGAGGCGGTGTTTACGATCAAAGCCGCGAATCAGAAAGACGGCGGAAAGAACATTCCGGATACCGGGGATCATTCGAATCCGGTGCGCTGGGGATACCTGCTTGCGGGATGCGTCATTGCGGCCGCTGTTCTCCTGATCATACGGAAGAAATCGTCCGAATAATGACTCTGCAGAGTATCATACGGAGGATTCCCGGGCGGTTATGATACGTAAAATATTATGTTATAATGCGGACAGGAGGATGAACGATGCGCAAACAATATGAAACAAGTGCAGAACTGTACCGAAACCTTTATACCGACTGCAGCGATGTGACCCTGGACGGTGAAAAAGTGATCCGGGTGGTCAAGGCAGATAAGATCATGCAGTTTGATGAGAATACGCTGTCTATGCTGAAGGACTGTGATTTCCATAACGGAACGATCAAAGTGAAAATGCTGAGCCGCCTTCTGCCGGACGCACCGGATTTTGCCAGAGGATTCATCGGAATCGTCTACCGCGTTAATCCGGATGCCAGTGAGTTTGAATCATTCTATATCCGTCCGACCAATGCAATGACTGATGATCCGGTACGCCGTGCGCACGGCTGCCAGTATTTCTCGTATCCGGGATATACGTTCGCGTATTTCCGGGAATTCGGCATTACACAGTATGAGGCACCGATGGATGTTGTGCTGGATGAATGGGCAGAGCTGAAAGCCGTGATCCATGATGAAACCGCTGCGTTCTATCTCAATGGTGCGGAAGAACCGGTACTGACGGTTTCCCATATGAAGCACGGTGCGGACGCATGCGGATCGGTCGGCTTCTTCTCTGAGATCGGCACTGAGGCATTCTTCAAAGATCTGGAAATCGAATTTGAAGACTGAATCCTATGAATCAGAGCATATGCATTGAACGCATATGCTTTTTATTCTGCTTTTGCGGGTGACAGATGTCACGAAGATGACTTCGGCAGACGGATTCATGCAGTTTCCGGGGCAGATGATAAAGACGGAAGCGCCGGACACAGTGTAAAATACAGAAAAAGAAGTAATTGAGGGATCATCATATGACAGTATTGAAACTGAAGCCTGCATGCAAGGATTACCTGTGGGGCGGGCAGCGTCTGAAAAACGAATACAATGTGGAATACGACGGAGACATTCTGGCGGAGGCATGGGAACTGTCCTGTCATCCGGACGGACCGTCGGTCATTGCGGAAGGACTGCATGCCGGCAGAACACTGAAAGAGTTCATTGATGAAAACGGCATGGAAGTACTCGGCACACACTGCCGCAGATTCCGCGAATTCCCCATCCTGACGAAGTTCATCGATGCGAAAGACAATCTCAGCATTCAGGTGCATCCGTCGAACGGCTATGCCCTGCAGAACGAAGGACAGTACGGGAAAACGGAGATGTGGTATGTGCTGGATGCGGAACCGGGTGCGTATCTGTACTACGGGTTCCGGCAGGAGATCTCCAAAGAAGAGTTCGCCGAGCGCATCCGTACGAATACGCTGCTGGAAGTGCTGAATCCGGTCGAAGTACATAAAGGCGATACATTGTTTATTGAGTCCGGTACGCTTCATGCGATCGGAAAAGGCATCCTGATCGCAGAGATTCAGCAGAATTCCAATGTCACCTACCGTGTCTATGACTACGGCCGGGTCGGCAAGGACGGACGCAAGCGTGACCTGCACATTGAAAAGGCACTTGCGGTCACAAACCGCGTGCCGATCGTGCAGAGAGGCGAAAATTATCCGCACATTGCGGACTGTGACTACTTCACCGTGGATAAACTGGATCTGGACGGACGTCTGACCTATCGTATGCAGGGTACGGTCAATGAGGAATCATTCCTGTCGGTGCTGATTCTGGACGGAGAAGGAAGGATACGCAGCGGCGGCGAGACGGTAGCGTACCGTAAAGGCGACAGTATCTTCCTGCCGGCTGGAAGCGGGGATTATTCGATTGAAGGAAAATGCGACGCGCTGCTGACAACGATCCGTGAGAAAGCAAATCCGATCCGTGCCGGCATCGTCATCGGCTCTGCCCGGACACAGATCGGTCTGGTGAATGACCAGAACGAACTGATCGCGGAGAAAAACTATGCGACCGACCGCACAAAAACAGCTGAAGAGATCATTGAGACCGCTGCGCAGGAAACGCTGGCACTGCTGGAAAACAACAATGTCCCGCTGGATCAGTGCATCGGCGCCGGCGTCGGCGTACCGGGGACGATCGACCGCCAGAGCGGCAAAGTCATCTATTCCAACAATCTGCGCTGGGAAAACGTGGCTTTGCGTGATATCCTCGGCAAAGTGATCCCGTGTCCGGTCCGCATTGCCAATGACGCAGACTGCGCGGCGCTGGGCGAAGCGACAGCCGGTGCAGGACGGGAGTACAGCGATGTTGTACTGTTTACGCTTGGAAACGGCGTCGGCGGCGGAATCATCCTGAACGGACAGGTGTTTGAAGGCGGCATCATGGGCGGCAGTGAGATCGGACATATGGTCGTCCGCTCAGCCGGCAGACCGTGCACGTGCGGCAGAAGAGGGTGTCTGGAAGCGTATGCGTCCGTACCGGCGCTCACAAAAGCAGCTTCGAAGGCCAAAGGAAAGCAGATGACGCCGGAAGAGATCTTCGCGGATGACCAGGATCCCGAGCTTCAGGAGATCATCCGTCAGTATACAGAGATGCTCGGGACCGGCATCGTCAATATTGTTAATCTCTTCCGTCCCCAGTTGATCCTGATCGGGGGAATGCTGTCACCGTATGCGGAGCGGATCCTTCCGGCGCTGCGGGAGATGATGAAGGAAGAAAGCTTCGGCGGCGTACACGGCAATATACCGGAACTGCGCACAGCCATGCTGAAAGAAACTGCCGGCATGATCGGCGCTGCAAATCTCTGATTTCCCGGGAAACGTCCGTCGGACGTTTCTTTTTCTTTACATTCCGTGCAAAGACAACAATATGAAATTACTCTATAATAGATACACAAATCATTCGAAACAATAAAGGACCGTTAATATGGCAGATCAGATAAAAAAGAGAAAACCGCTGGCAGTCAAAAGTGTAACAGCCATGCTTGTGCTTGGACTGTTTCTTTTCCTTGGCACACTTGGTGCGGCCGGCTTTCAGATGTACCGTATGAGTATCGACTCTTATACAGAGTATGCCTATTCTTATGTGGAACTGGTCGCCGATAATGTTTCGGGTATCATTGTGGAAGAAATTGTAAAGTCAGATACCGATGAAATTCCCAATGAGATTTCCAGTATAGCGTGGCTGTTAAGCTCAGCGATCGAATACGGCAAGTTCCGCAATGTCTATCTGATCGTACCGCAGGAAGACAGCGTAATGTATATTATCGACTATTACTGGACAGACTTTGAAACAGAAGAGGATCTGGGTGAGGAATTATACGAACAGAGTATGGGCATCAAAGAGAGCAGACCATACCGGGAGGGTGAAAAAGAAGCGTTTCTGGAGCTGTTGCAGCACCCTGAGTGGGAAAGCGACTTTATCATCGGTCTTCATCAGAACAGCAAGGAAAAACTGGCCACGGCGATTTCCATCGTCAGAGGAAATGACGGGATACCGGTCGCGCTGGTCGGTCTGGATATCCCGGTGGACCGTATTTACAAAGAACTGCGTCACCTGATCCTGAATCTGTTCATTGCCGTGGCATTCATCCTGACCGTGGGAATCGCTGTCTTTTACCGTGTTGTCCGCAGTAAGCTGATCGAGCCGGTGACTTCTCTGGAGACAGCAACGAAGAATCTGATCAGGAATCTGAACAGTGATGAACCGTTCAAACTGGAGATCCATACCGGCGATGAGATCGAATCGCTGTCCCAGTCCTTTGAGGAAATGGACCACAGTCTGAAGCAGTATATTCAGGAAAATGTGAAGATCACGACAGAGCAGGAGCGTCTGCGTACCGAGCTGCATCTTGCCGCGCGTATCCAGGAAGCGATGCTGCCGAGTCAGTTCCCGCCGTTCCCGGAACGGAATGACTTTGATATCTACGCCGGCATGAATCCGGCAAAAGAAGTCGGCGGCGATTTCTATGACTTCTTCCTGACCGACGACGATCACCTGGCGCTGGTCATCGCGGATGTTTCCGGCAAGGGAATTCCCGGCGCGCTGTTCATGATGCTGACGGAAAACATGATCCGCAACTATACACTGGCAGGCCAGAGTCCGAAAGAAGTGCTGACGTCGGTCAACGACTCGATCTGTGCCAATAATACGATGGAAATGTTCGTGACCGTCTGGATGGGCATCCTGGATCTGAATACAGGCCTGCTTACCGCCGTCAACGCCGGACATGAATATCCGGTGCTGAAGAAGCCGGACGGACCGTTCGAACTGTACAAAGACAAACACGGCTTTGTCGTAGGCGGTATGGAAGATGTGAGATACAGCGAATATGAACTGCAGCTGGAAAAGGGAAGCATGCTGTTCCTGTATACCGACGGTCTTCCGGAAGCTGCCAACGAACAGGAGGAACTGTTTGGAAATGATCGCATGGTGGAAGCGCTCAACAGCGGCAGAACAGATACACCGGAACATGTTCTTACCGACATCGCCATGAAAGTGGACGAGTTCGTGGGAGAAGCGCCGCAGTTTGACGATATGACGATGATGTGTTTCGTATACAACGGGAAACAGGCATAAGCATTTGCGCAAAAGAAAAGATGGACCGCAGCCGGTCCATCTTTTTACAGGCAGATACGCTTATGCTTTTTTGCGTTTGAAGAAATAGAGGCAGGCAAGCAGTACGATCGCTGCGCCGACGCCGACGATCGGCAGGATCGGAACAGAGCTGCCCGGGACGCCGATGAGCACATCGGTAGCCGGCTTTGTCGTATCGGCGGAATCGTAGATGACTTCGGCCTTGATGAAGGAACCGTAGCCCGGAATACCGCAGACACTGATCTCGCTCTTTCTCGGAGAAGTGACAGCAGCCTTGCCTCCTAACTTGATGAATGACGCTGTGTAGTCTTTTTCATAAGCAGAAGCTTCTTCTCCGCGCTCACCGGTATCCGCCGCAAATGCGACACCGTTTGGTGCAATGGAATGAACGCTGTAAACAGGAGCGTTCAGGATGATCTGTGTGCCGCCTGTCGCGATGCCGTAGGCAGCTTCGTCTGTGTCAGACTTCAGTTCGACATTTACATTTGCGTCTGTTACATTGAACTCTTTGTCACACTGAATGCCGAAGACTTCACCGGATGCCAGAACATTGACTGTGAGCCCGCAGTCTTTTTCAACTGTGATCGCGCCCGGCAGGTAGATGCCTGCTGTGCCTAAGATGCCCGGCGCGTTCATATTGATGTGCAGTACGGAATCATTGGTCAGATTGAGATAGCTGCCGTCTTCGCCTCCGACAAGACCGTTGAAGTTCACGGCGAACTGTTCTTCCGAAGGAAGTGCTTCAATATCGATCGTCAGCTTGCTCTTATCGAGATTCACGCCGCCGTCGTTCTCCATAGCAATGCCGCAGAAGGTTGCCAGGTAGCGCTCATACGGAAGGAAGCGTTCGGGATCGGCAATGCCTTTGATATTGACCTCCGCGCCGTTCAGATAAACGGAGCCGGGGAGATAAAGAATATTCTTGGTGGTTGCGCCGACGGAAACACGTGCCGGTCTGGAAGTGATATTGGCCTTTGATCCATTCAGGAAGCGAATGTCACCGTGGGAGAAGATGCCGGTGCCGTTGACTTCCAGTGTGAGATCACCGAAGCTGTCGAGGATGAAATTGCGGCAGGTGATGCCGTCCGAGAAAATATCGGAATTGGAATTGCCGTATACTTTGGCAGCGATCTCAATGTTCGCATCACTGTAGATAATATTGCTTCCGCCGTACATTTCCAGCGATCCGTCACCGTCGATGCGGACGGTCGGTGCATTGGGATCTTCACTGCAGGCGAAGAAGGAATTGAACTCGATTCCTGCCGCGTTGTATTCCGGATCATAGAATGTATTTTTGATTACATTTTTGCCGACAAGATGGAAGTAATACTCCGGTTCGATACTGTGCCGGCGGTACAGCATGAGTCCTAAAGAATTCGCAAACAGGACATCGTTGACATAGTTCGTCGTATCGATATTGATATTGTCCAGCGTAATGTTCGTTCCGTCTTTGTCAAAGATGACTTTCCCGGTACCGAGCGCCGTTGTAGAAATGTCGAATGTTTCGCCCGGATTAACGGCATATTCTCCGACATACAGAACGGTCTTGTATTCCTCCTTGTTTGTGACATACAGGGTGCCGTATTCCGAGACGGTCTTGTTGCCGTTCTTATCGGTGATGATGCAGCGGCAGTCAAGATCCGGATAGTCCATGGCAGTGGCAGGGAATACCAGGGTGTCGGTGTAGATCGTCGATCCGTTTGTCAGCTTCAGGGTGCTGTTCTGGTCATAGACTTCCCACTCATAGGACGCGACATCTTCCGGATTGGCTACTTCGACATGGAAAGACGCGCCTTCGGGATATTTTACTTCCACGTCCTGCGGCTGGACGGTGATCACCGGGCCTTCGCCGTCCGCGTGCACAGGCTGGATGCCCATAGCAGAAACCGACGATGCAGCGATTGCAAAGGCTGTCAGGAATGCCGGAATCTTCCGGCTTCTGAACGAAGATACAGTGAAATGCATAGTTATTCTCCTTCAAATGATTCTTGTATGATCGTGATTCGTCAGAAAGCGTTTTTTTCATTGTAGCAGACTATACGCGGAATAATCATTAACCATAGATCAATGTTTGTATTTACAGAGTATTTTCCGCGGACGATACAGATCAGACGGGCGGCGGTGTGCCGGAAGTGTAAGCGGCGAAGATACAGTTCACTGCTTTTTTGTGCTATGATTGAGCGGTATCCGTAAGAAAAGCGGGGAAAAACAATGACAAAAGAAACGATCAATAAACAGAAACTGTTTGCGGAAACACCGGTGCCGAAGGCACTGCGCATCATGGCGGTGCCGACGATCATCAGTCAGATCATCAATCTGGTATACAACATGGTGGATGCGTTCTTTATCGGGCGTACCGGGAACTCCTATATGATGGCCGCAACGTCGGTCACCCTGACGATGGTCATGATGAACGTGGCGCTGTCCAATCTGTTCGGCATCGGCGGCGGCAGTCTTGTTGCCAGACTGATGGGTGCCCGGAAAGAAAAAGAGGCGAAGGCAGTCAGTGCGTTCAGTTTCTGGGGTGCGGTATGCATTGCGGCAGTTTATGCGGCGCTGATAGGAATCTTCCTGACACCGCTGCTGAAGTTCCTCGGCGCATCTGCAGCGACGCTGGATTACGCGAAAAGCTATGCGCTGATCGTGGTCGTGATCGGCGGGATCCCGTCGATCCTGTCACTGGCTTCGGCGCATCTTCTGCGCAATGCCGGCTTCTCCGGAAAAGCCAGCACAGGCTTAAGCATGGGCGGTATCCTCAACTGCTTCCTGGATCCGCTGTTCATGTTCGTGCTGCTTCCGAAGGGAATGGAAGTTACCGGTGCGGCGATCGCCACGGCACTGTCCAATACGATCGCCTGTGTCTATCTGGTGGCTGCGTATGCAAAGGCAGGAAAAGAAGCACCGCTGAGCATGGACCCGCGGCTTGCGCTGACTGTGACTGCACAGAACCGGAAGGGACTGTTTGCGGTAGGTATTCCTTCTGCTTTACTGACCGGTCTCTTTGACCTGGCGAATATCTGCGTCAATATCATCGCGTCTTCGCACAGTGACATGGTGCTTGCGGGAATGGGAATCGTCATGAAAGTGGAACGTATTCCCAACGCTGTCAATATCGGTATCTGCCAGGGAATGCTGCCGATCGTGGCATATAACTATTCCTCCGGCAATCACAGCCGTATGAAGGAAACGATCCGTACCGCGCGTACTGCCGGTCTTGTGATCTCCGGCTTAAGCATTATCATGTTCACGCTGCTGGCCGATCCGTTTGTACGGCTGTTCCTGAGCACGAAGTCGCAGGATGCCGCAACGGCGCTGATCACGATCGGCTATGCATCGCTGTTCCTGCGCATCCGCTGCTTCGCTTCGCCGGTGCAGCTGATCAACTACCATACGTCCTACTGCATGCAGGCAATGGGCAAGGGAAAAGCAACGATGCTCCATGCCTTCGTGCGGGAACTGATCTTCTACATTCCGCTCATGTTCACCCTGGATCATTTCCTGGGCGAAAAGGGACTGGCCATGGCGCTGCCGGTCGGAGAAGGTCTGGCTGCGGTATTCGCACTGTATCTGCTGAACAAAGCAATTAAAGAAAGTGAAGCAGAGGGAATGCTCTGATCCGGAGAATATCCGGATTTTTTCTTTGCACGCATATTCACAGAGCGGACCAGAGTTTATAATAAAAGCAATAAGACGGGAGTAACCTCAATGAACATTCCAATTGATATCAGCGGCACTGTGCTTCATACGAAGCGTCTTGTGCTGCGGCCGTGGTGTGAAGCCGACCTGGAGGATTTTTATGCGTATGCCTCGGTCAGCGGCGTCGGTGAAATGGCCGGATGGCCGCATCACCGGTCCCTGCAGGAAACCGAAGCTATCCTGAAGCGGTTCATCAATGGGAAACATCAGTTCGCCCTTGTGCTGGACGGCAGGGTCATCGGATCCCTCGGTATTGAGGAATACGATGAAGAAGAACTGCCGGAACTGGCAGAGTACCGATGCCGGGAGATCGGTTTTGTGCTGGCCAAGGACTGCTGGGGAAAGGGACTCATGCCCGAAGCCGTGAGCGAAGCGATACGATGGATGTTCGAGGAACAGAATGCGGATCTGCTGGTATGCAGCCACTATGACCACAACCGGCGGTCTGCCCGCGTACAGCAGAAATGCGGCTTTCACGAGTACCGGAGAAAGGCACGCAGGAATGCCCTCGATGAAGACGTTATTTCCGTAACGAATATACTGACACGAAAAGAATGGGAACAGCAGATACAAGAGAGGAGTACAGCAGTATGAGTTTTCCAAAGAATTTCCTGTGGGGCGGCGCAACAGCGGCGAACCAGTACGAAGGCGGATATCTGGAAGGCGGAAGAGGCCTTGCGACATCCGACGCGATCAAGGGCGGTGACAAGGATCATCCCCGCATGTATACGGTAAAGACGAAAGAAGGAGAGATCCTCGAACTGCCGAGAGAAGCTTCCCTGCCGGAAGGCGCTGTCGGATACATCATTCCGGGTATCTACTATCCGTCGCATCAGGCAACCGACTTCTACCATCATTACAAAGAAGACATTGCCCTGTTTGCTGAGATGGGTATGAATTCCTTCCGCTTCTCCATGTCCTGGTCACGAGTCATTCCGGACGGCAAAGAGAAAGTCAATGAAGAAGGTCTTGCATTCTACGACGCGGTCGTGGATGAATGTCTGAAGTACGGCATCGAACCGGTCGTTACCATTGCCCACTTCGATGTACCGATGGTGCTGGCGGATGAACTGGACGGATGGCACAGCCGCAAGCTGGTGGACTACTTCGTGCATTTCTCGGAAGTCCTGTTTGAGCACTTCAAGGGACGTGTCCGCTACTGGATGACATTCAATGAGATCAATATTCTGCGGTCATGGATGCAGCTGGGTATTCACTCCGTGGAACCGCAGGTACGCTACCAGGCAGACCACCATATCTTCGTCGCTTCGGCTAAGGCAGTCGTGCGCGGACATGAGATCGATCCGGAAAACAAGATCGGCATGATGGTAGCGTATGCCCCGGTATATCCGCTGACATGCCATCCGGACGATGTCATGAAAGCCATTGAGGAAATGCGCAAGAAAGACTTCTATATCGATGTGCAGGTGAACGGCTACTATCCGAACTACCAGCTGAAGTGGTTCGAGAGAAACGGCGTCACAATTGAAATGGAAGACGGCGATATGGAGTGGATCCGTAAGGGTACAGTCGACTACATCGGCTTCTCGTACTACATGTCGGGAACGGCTTCGGCAGACCCGAATGCGGCACGTACCGAAGGCAACCAGACCGCAGCCGGAAAGAACCCGTATCTGGAAGCTTCCCGCTGGGGCTGGCAGATCGACCCGATGGGACTTCGCATCTCCCTGTGCCAGATGTATGAAAGATGGCATAAGCCGCTGATGATCGTAGAGAACGGCATCGGTGCGCTGGATACCGTGGAAGAAGACGGAAGCGTTCATGACCAGTACCGCATCAATTACATGCGTGATCACATCAAGGCGATGAAAGATGCGATCGAACTGGACGGCGTGGAACTGTGGGGCTACCAGCCATGGGGTCATATCGACCTCGTATCCGCCGGAACCGGTGAAATGCGCAAGCGCTACGGCTTCATCTTCGTAGACCGCTACGATGACGGAACCGGCGATTTCTCCCGCCGCCGCAAAGACTCGTTCTGGTATATGCAGAAAGTCTACAAGTCCAACGGCGAAGATCTCGACTGATCACTCCCGGATGTCTGCGGAAATGCAGGCATCTTTTTTGTTTCTGCATCAAAAAAGAGTGAGACATGCTCACTCTCATGTGTTACTTCTTCAGTTCTTCGGCGTAGCATTCTGCCAGCTTTGCGAACGCAGGCAGGGAACGGCGGATCATATCAGTCGCGACACAGTAGGCGATGCGGACAAAGCCCGGTGTGCCGAAGGAATCTGCCGGTACGAGCAGAAGGTCGAACTCCTTCGCTTTTGCGCTGAAGGCGCCGGCATCCGCGATCGGTGACTTCATGAACAGGTAGAAGGCTCCGTCCGGATGAATGCACGTGAAGCCGAGATCGGTCAGGGCATTGTAGATCAGGTCGCGCTTTTCCCGGTATTCGTTCAGATCGGAGACCAGACCGGTGCACTGTTCGATGACGTGCTGCATGAGGCTTGGCGCACAGACGTAGCCGAGCGCTCTGCCCGCGCCGCAGACGGCCGCGTAGACATCCGCGCTGTCCGCGATCTCATCCGGTACGAGGATATAACCGATGCGGTCACCCGGCAGGGCAAGGGACTTGGAATAGGAATAGCAGACGATCGTATCTGTGTAATATTTAGTTACAAAGGGTACGCAGATGCCGTCGTACACCAGTTCGCGGTATGGTTCATCAGTGATCAGGTAGATCGGATGACCATAGTCCTCCTCTTTCTGCTTCAGGAAGGAAGCGACCTGACGGACTGTGTCTTCGGTATAGACAACGCCGGACGGATTGTTCGGAGAGTTGATGATGACGGACTTGGTCTGTTCTGTAACCGCGTTTTCCAGGGCTATGAGGTCGATCTGGAACGTGTCCGGATCACACGGGCATTCCCGTACAGAAGCACCTGTTGTTTCAATGAAGACGCGGTATTCCGGGAAATACGGTGTGAAGACGACAACTTCGTCACCCGGTGTGTACAGAGCAGTCAGTACGATCTTGAGCGAAGCCGCGGCGCCGCAGGTCATATACAGGTTTTCCTTACGGAAGGAAGTGCCGAAGCGTTTGTTCAGATCCTTTACGACGGCTTCTCTGCAGGCGGCGTCACCCTGTGCCGAGGTGTAGCCGTGCAGATAAATATCATTTTTCGTATCCAGAAGTTCCCGGATCGTTGCGTTGACTTTCGCCGGGGCGGGAACGTTCGGGTTTCCGAGACTGAAATCAAAGACATTCTCTGCGCCGACGACAGCTTTGCGCTGGTTGCCGAATTCAAACAGATCACGGATGACGGAACGGTTATTCCCATAGTTTTTCATTGTGTTATTGATCATGACAGTCTCCTTTCAGCTGATACAGCTGTAATGGTATCAGTTTATTACACTAAAGCGTCAGAGTCAATGAACACGCGTCCTGCAACGCTGCTGTGTAAGGAATCTGAAGTTTTTGATATGATTTTTACAGAATGGTATTGACCTTCCCGTTGGTGGAAGCTGTATAAAAGGCATGAAGACAGGGCATTTATATGAAGATACGGACAGTAGAAGAACTTGTCGGCATTACCCGGAAGAATATCCGCTTCTATGAAGAAGAGGGACTGCTGACAGTAAAACGTGCGGAGAACGGATACCGGGAATACGACGCGGAAGATATCGAGAGGCTCAAACAGATCAAATTCCTGCGCAGGCTGTTTGTGCCGATCGAAGAGATCCGCCGGGTCCTGGACGGCAGTGAGACGCTGGAAGTGTGCCTGCATAAGCAGAGACACGCATACGAACAGCAGAAAAGAAATCTGGACGGGCTCTGTGCTGTGACCGACAGTCTGATCGAACGGGCGGAGCAGGGAAAGACACTGGCGGACCTGGATATCGATACCTGTCTGGAAGATCTTGTCCGTATGGAAAAGAAAGGAATGGAATTCATGGATGTAAATGTAACGGACATCCACCGGAAGAAGACATTGGGTTCCGTGGCCGGAGCACTGCTCATGATCCTGCTCATGGCTCTGATGACAGGGCTGATCCTTTATGGAAATACACAGGATCCGCTTTCGCTTCCGGTACTGATCGTTGTTCTCTGCATACCGGCGGCAGTGACTGTCGGTGTGATCGCCGTGCTGATTCAGAGGATCCGTGAGATCCGGAAAGGAGAAGAAGATGAAGCTGCTAAGTATTGATTATATTCCGGGACAGAAGATCGAAGCGCTCGGAATGGTAAAAGGAGCGGTCGTACAGACCAAGCATTTCGGAAAGGACTTCATGGCCGGTATGAAAACACTGGTCGGCGGCGAGATCGTCGCGTATACGGAAATGCTGAATGAAGCCAGACAGATCGCTGTGAAGCGGATGGTGGACGAAGCGATGGAACTGGAAGCGGACGCGGTCATCGGCGTGCGCTACGGCTCTGCGCAGATGATGCAGGGTGCTGCGGAAGTGGTGGCGTACGGAACAGCGGTACGCTTTGTGACAGACGATGAAAACTGAAGCACTGATCCTCGGGGAAGGAACGGATTATCCGCTTTCCGCGGAACTGGTATTACCGGACGGTGATGGACCGTACCCTGCCGCAGTACTGGTACACGGCAGCGGAACAAGCGATAAAGACGAAAGGATCGGCAAGATCAGGCCGTTCCGGGACATTGCATACGGACTTGCACGGAATGGCGTAGCGACCCTGCGGTATGACAAGCGTCCGTACAAACATGCCCGCCGCATGATGAAAGCGGGACTGATCACTGTAAAGGAAGAAACGATCGAAGATGCCATCCTGGCTTCACAGCTGTTGAAAAACGATCCCCGCATCGACCCGCAGAAGGTATTCATCATCGGCCACAGCATGGGTGCGATGCTTGCCGGACGCATTGACGCGGAAGGCGGTGACTTTGCCGGCATCATCATGATGGCAGGCATCCCCGGACGTATGGAAGAACTGCTGCTGCGGCAGGTGAGTGAGATCCGTGACGACAGCAGAGGCCTGATGAAGTGGATCGTCGGCAGACAGCTCAGAAAGTTCGAAAAACAGCTGAGTGGACTGGATGCCATGGATGAAGAGACAGCGAAGCAGAAGAAATTCGGCGGTGGTACGACCCTGTGGTATTTCAAGGAAATGGGACTGCATTCCCCGGCGGAATATCTCAACGCGACTGCGAAGCCGCTGCTGATCATGCAGGGAGAAAACGACGCCCAGGTATCCGCGACGAAAGACTATGCGGTCTGGAAAGAAGTGTTGAAGGACCGGGAAAATGTCACATACCGTCTGTATCCGGGTCTCAGCCATCTCTTCGTACCCTCCACAGCACGTACGATCCTGAAAGCAAGTAAAGATGTGAGGACAGAAAAGCATATACCTGACAACGTAACCGGCGATATCGCGGCATGGATCCACAGCCTGTAAGGCTGCAGGCCCATGCCTTTTTTACCGGCTTCCTGCTACAATGAAGGAAGAAAGATGTGAGGGTAAGATAATGATCGTAAAAGCTGTCATGGTGCCGCATCCGCCGCTTGCCGTGCATGAGATCGGAATGGGCAGGGAATATGAGATACAGGATACACTGGACGCCTATACACAGGCCTGCAGAGAGATCGCAGACGCGAAGCCGGAAACGGTCATCGTACTCTCTCCGCATGCCATCATGTACCGGGATTACTTCCAGATCTCTTCCGGAAAAGAGGGAAGAGGAAGCTTCCGGCAGTTTCATGCCGGGCAGGTGAAATTCCGCAAAGAATATGATCAGGTATTTACTGAAACACTGAGCCGAAATCTGGAAGAAGAAGGGATCGCGGGCGGAACGGACTATGACCGGGAACCGCAGCTGGACCACGGAACCATGGTGCCGCTGTATTTCCTGGATCCGCTGTATACCGACTATAAACTTGTAAGGATCGGTCTCAGCGGACAGCCGCTCAGCGAACACTACCGCTTCGGCCAGGTCATTGCGAAGACAGCGGAACAGCTGGGAAGACGCGTTGCCGTGATCGCGAGCGGAGATCTTTCCCACTGTCAGAAGGAAGACGGTCCGTACGGGCTGGATCCGGCCGGACCGGAATACGATGAAAAGATCATGCGCACGATGGGAAGCGCGGCATTTGGTGAACTGCTGGAATATTCTCCGGAATTCCTGCATCAGGCGCAGGAGTGCGGCCATCGCGCATTTGTTATCCTGGCAGGCATACTGGACGGTATGCGGGTAACGCCGCATGTGCTGTCTCATGAAGCGACCTTTGGTGTCGGCTACGGCATCGTTACCTATGATATCGATGGAACCGATGAAAACAGGCGGTTCCTGCAGAAGTATGAGGAAGAACAGCTTGCCCGGCTGGAACAGAAAACGGCGGACAGCGATGCCTATGTGAAACTGGCGCGTGCATCTGTGGAGCGCTGGGTACGTACCCGTACCGTTCTGCCGATCCCGCGTGATCTGCCGGAAGAAATGCTGGAAAAGCAGGCAGGCGTATTTGTATCGCTGCACATGCATGGTGATCTGCGCGGCTGTATCGGAACGATCCTGCCGGTGCAGGACTGCATCGCTGAGGAGATCATCCGCAACGGCATCAGTGCCTGCGCGCGGGATCCGCGTTTTTCCCCGGTGACCGTGAATGAACTCCCCTGGCTGGAGATCAGCGTGGATGTACTCACGGAACCGGAGCGCATCCCGGATGAAACGTATCTGGATGTCCGGAAATACGGGGTCATCTGCACATGCCGCGGACGCCGGGGACTGCTTCTGCCGGATCTGGAAGGCGTGGATACCATTGCGGAACAGATCAGCATTGCCTGCCGCAAGGGAGGCATCGATCCCGCAGACGATGATCTTGTACTGGAACGCTTCGAGGTGATCCGGCATGTCTGAGATCATCTGTCCGGTATGCCCGCACCACTGTCATATCCCGGAAGGGGGAACCGGTGCGTGCAGAGCCCGGGGAAACCGCAATGGTCAGAGTGTACCGCTGAATTACGGAAAACTGACATCCCTTGCCATCGATCCAATTGAAAAGAAACCGCTGGCACACTTCTATCCCGGCTCGTGGATCCTGTCTGCCGGCAGCTTCGGGTGTAATTTTGCCTGTCCGTTCTGTCAGAATCATACGATCTCCATGCATGGGGAAAATGACAGCAGCTATTACGAGATCAGTCCTGCTGAACTGGCCGGGATCGCTCTGAAGCATACGGAAAGCATCGGTATCGCATTTACCTACAATGAACCGACGATCGGATGGGAATACATCCGTGATACAGCGGAACTGGTAAAGCCCTTCGGACAGAAGATCGTTCTTGTGACGAATGGGTGCGTATCGGAAGATATACTGGAAGAACTGCTTCCGTATGTCGATGCGATGAATATCGATCTGAAGGGAGACAGAGCGTTCTACCGGGAACTGCACGGTGATTATGATACTGTAAAACATACCATTGAACGTGCGCAGCAGAAGTGTCATGTGGAAGTCACGACACTGGTCATTCCCGGCAAAAACGACCGTACGGAATGGATCCGCGAGGAAGCGCGCTGGCTGGCGTCGCTGGACCGGAAGATCGTTCTGCACCTGTCGCGGTATTTTCCTCGCTACCGGTACAGCATACCGGCAACGGACATCGTACGGATGCGCGAAATGAAGAAGGCAGCGGAAGAATACCTGGACACTGTGCTGCTTGGCAATGTTTAGAAACGGAGTGAGGACATGAATCGTTACGTGATCATTGGGATCGTCGGTGTGGTCAGCGGACTGCTCTGTGCGCTGGCGGACGTACCGCTGGCGTATTCCGGCGAAAAGGGGGATCCCGGTTCGGATAATGTCAGCCGGATCGCACCCTGGTGGACAAAGGTCCCGGAAAGCCACTTTACAACTGCGTTCTGGCTGTCTTTCCTCGGTCAGCCGGGTACGTATCTGACCATGTGGATGCTGGGAGAACTCATCGGCATGAAAGCGCCTGGTCTTGGGCTGGCACTGAAGATCAATACAGCGATCGGCTGCTATACAGGACTGCTGTTCCATGCGGATGCCTGTACCAGACCGCTGGTATACCGGGCAGTGGCGGGAAAAGTCAGTGAACAGGATGCCTCTGCAGCGGTGGACGCAGTTGGCAAACATGCGCAGCTGCCGTCCGTGATCAGTGCCGCGTCCCTGATTTTCGGTACAACGGTCATCGTGACATGGGCGATCTTTGCCGGTGCACTGGACGTACCGGTGTTCATGGCATTCTTCAACCCGATATTCGCTACACTGATCCTGTACTTCCTGAAAAAACGGGGATTCCGGATCGTCGGACCGCTGGGAATGGGATTTGTGCTGTTTGCGCTTGTCCTGATGACTGCCGGACTGCGTATATAAGAAATATGTAACGGAGAGATTTATGAGAGTCAAAGAAAACATCCGGCTGATCCTGGCGGACGTCGACGGCACGCTTCTGGACAGTCAGAAAAACGTCATGCCGGTTACTCGGGAAGAGATCGGGTATCTGCGTGAACAGGGCATTCTGTTCGGTATTGCCAGCGGCAGATCCCCTTATGCTGTCCGCCATCTTGTCCATGAATGGGGCATCGCGGATGCGACAGATCTGATTATGGGCTTCAACGGCGCTGCAGTGCTTGACTGCCGTACCGGTGAAATGACCTCTGTACTTGCCATGGACGGCCGCGCGCTGACCGAGATGCAGGAGAACTTCCGGGATTTCCAGTTTAATCTCGGTATCTATGACGAAGAGACCTACCATGTGCTTTACCAGGATGAACGTTCGGAAAAGACCGCGCTTCTCAACCGTTTCTCCCTGGTGGTGGATGGTCTGAAAGGCTATGAGACACAGCAGCTGCCGAAAGCGCTCCTGACTGCGGAACCGGAGGAACTGGACCGCATTACTGCGCATTACGAAGCCATGCCGGCACCTGTCTATTACCGCATGTTCCGCTCGGCAGGCGACCGCAGCGAATGCGTCAATCCGGAGCTGACCAAATCCAGAGGCATCGCCATCATGGCGGAGAAACTGGGACTGGACAAAGAAGAGATCATGACATTCGGCGACATGATGAATGACTATGAAATGATACGGGATTATGTCGGTGTGGCAATGGGCAACGCCGATGAACGCGTCAAAGCGGTAAGCCGCTACACAGCGCCGTCCAATGACGAAGACGGCATCGGTATATTCCTGCGGGAGTACATCAGAAAGGAACCGTCCGATGAATAAGGCTTTTACAGGACTGCTGGCCTTGGCACTGCTGGCAGGCTGCTCCGGGGCAAAGAGCAGCGCAGCTTCCTTCCAGCAGATCACACAGGAAGAAGCCATGCGCATCATGGAAGAAGAGACCGGGTACATCCTGCTGGATGTACGCACCCTGGATGAATATAACGAAAGTCATATTCCCGGTGCGATCTGTATTCCCAATGAACATATCAATACCACACCTCCGTCACAGCTGCCGGACAAGTCACAGACGATCCTTGTTTACTGCCGTTCGGGCAACCGCTCCAAACAGGCAGCGCAGAAACTGGCAGACATGGGTTATACCGATATCCGTGAATTCGGCGGGATCATGACATGGACCGGTAAAACAGAAAGTGCATTCGATCCTGTACTTATGCTGGACCGCACAGAAGCGAAAGAGCAGAACGGCATCGTATTCGAAGTCACCGGTTTTGACAAAGACGCGCTGACTGCGGTGATCACAAATAACAGCAGTGAACCATTCTCCTATGGAGAACCGTTTGAACTGTACCGGAAAGACGCATCTGAGTGGAAGAGCGTGGAATGGGAAGAGGAACGCATGTGGATCATGATCGCCTATGAACTGGCACCCGGGGAGTCCAAAGAGATCAAATGCAGCCTTGCCGGTGCAAAAGACATCGACTCCGGTGAATATATGCTGGAAAAGAACGGCCTGCAAACGGAATTTACGCTGGTATACAGTGAGTGAAAAAAGAGAAGGGACGGTTTTTCTGCCGTCCCTTCAATAATGTGCTACAATATACAGGCACGGAGGCTTAGCTCAGTTGGGAGAGCGCACCCTTCACAGGGGTGATGTCGCAGGTTCGAGTCCTGTAGCCTCCACTTTTTCTTTTGGAATGTGCCAAAACATAGACAGGAGACGATGAATGTTGTTTCCTGTTTTTGCTATAATACAGATAACAGAAAAGTAAGGAGAGATAATAATGGCACTCACAAAAAAAGCACAGGAGAACCTGAAGAAGTTATTCGGAGGCGAACCTGGTCCGCATCCGCAGGATCCGGAACTGTATGAGATCCTGCAGAATCAGATCTTTGATGAAGTATTCTCGACCGGAGTGATCGACGAAAAGAAGCGGGAGATGGTAACCGTAGTTGTTCTTTCCAGTCTGCAGACACTGCCGCAGCTGAAAGCACATGCAAACGCTGCACTGAATATCGGCAACCAGCCGATCGAGATCCGTGAGGCAATCTATCAGATCGCACCGTACATCGGTTATCCGCGTACGCTGAATGCCGTCAGCACGGTCAACGAAGTGTTTACAGAGCGCGGTATTGAACTGCCTCTGCCCGCTGCCGGAACAGTAAAATATGAGGAACGCGAAGAAAAAGGCGCAGAGATCCAGGTTCCGCGCTACGGCAATGAAGTCAAAGAAGTGTTTGCGTCACTGCCGGGTGAATTCGGAAAATTTGTTCCGCATATGCTGACAGCAGGCGGCTTCGGCGATTATGCGACAAGAGGCGTACTGAGCGATGCTGACAAGGAACTGTATGCGCTGATCGCACTCGTCGCGATCGGTGCCGCCACACAGATCCGGCCGCATATTGCCGGTGCTGTCAAAGCAGGCAATACACTGGAGGAAGTCACTGCGGCAGTTGTGCAGGCAATGCCGTATACCGGCTTCCCGTACGCGCTTTCCGCACTGATGCAGATCGCGAAATACGACGGTGCAAACAGCGAAGCGTACCGTTAAGCCATCTGAAAGCATTCCCCCGTGAATGCTTTTTTTGTCTCATAACAGGAAATTGTCCAGTACAATAGATGCATAAGGAGAAATCGTATGGCGAAGGAAAAAGAACTGATACGTGATCTTACAACAGGAAGTGTGCCGGGTACGCTGATCCGGTTCGCACTGCCGCTGCTGCTGTCCGGACTCCTGCAGATGATCTACAACATGGTGGATATGATTGTTGTCGGAAGATTTGTGGGTACACAGGGACTTTCAGCGGTATCCATCGGCGGTGAAGTGCTGCAGCTGATCACATTTGTGGCAATGGGATTCTCCAATGCAGGACAGATCCTGATCTCACGCTATGTCGGTGAGAACCGCAGAGACCGGGTAGGTGAGATGGTTGCTACCCTGTTCACGCTGCTGATGAGTCTGGCGGTCATCATCATGATCATCTTCCTGTTCAGCTACAAAGGCATTATCAACTGGCTGAATACGCCGGAGGATATCTGGGAATATACCAGACAGTACAGTGTGACCTGTATCTACGGCATCTTCTTCATCTACGGATATAATCTCGTGTCGGCGGTGCTGCGCGGCATGGGCGATTCCAGGCATCCGTTCCAGTTTATCGCCATTGCGTCTGTCATCAATGTCAT
Organism: Solobacterium sp.; assembly: GCA_017510405.1. Classification (GTDB taxonomy): domain Bacteria; phylum Bacillota_I; class Bacilli_A; order Erysipelotrichales; family Erysipelotrichaceae; genus Bulleidia. The sequence continues at coordinate 55,384 of JAFWNG010000041.1, read as the reverse complement.
TCTCGATATCCTGTTTGTCGGACCGCTGCATATGGGACCGATGGGAGCGGCGCTTGCGACTGTCATCGGTCAGGGTGTGAGCTTCCTGTTTGCCCTGCGGCTGCTGTACAGAAACCGGGAACAGATCCACTTTGATTTCAAACCGAATCATTTCCGCATATACGGAGGCGTGATCCGGCCGCTGCTGTCCCTGGGTATTCCCATGGTCATCCAGTCTGCCGCGATCACATTCTCCATGCTGTTTGTCAATTCCTATGTCAATACGTACGGAACGACAGCCGTTGCCGTCACCGGTGTCGCAAGAAAGCTGGAGACGATGATCGGCGTCGTATCACAGGCGATCTCTTCTGCCGGAGGCGCGATGGTAGCGCAGGCACTGGGCGCAGGAAAGACAGACCGTGTACCGAAGGTGGTCTTCCATGCTCTGTGGATCGTAGCGATACCGGCGTGCATCATGGCAGTGATCACGGCATTCCATCCGGAATGGCTGTTCGGACTGTTCTCCAGCGACCGTGCGGTACTGGATATGGCAGTTACCTATATCCCGATCGCACTGGTCCAGTATCTTGGCGCAATGCTGCGGCCGGCGAACTTCGCGCTGATCAACGGCTCGGGCAATTCCAAACTGAACCTGGCAGTCGCGCTTCTGGACGGCATCGTATGCCGCATTGGCCTGGCGCTTCTGCTGGGTATCGTATGGAACTGGGGCATCCGCGGTTTCTGGTATGGAAATGCATTATCCGGCCTTGTACCATTCTTCATCGGCGGTACCTATCTGCTCAGCGGCGCATGGAAGTCAAGGGCTTCCAAACCGGCGGAACAGAGTGCTTAACCGAAAAAAACTCACTTCATTGAAGTGAGCTTTTTATTAATGAGCATCTTTCGAAATGGACTGCACAAGGTTGATCGCGTGATCGGAACAGCGTTCCAGGTCGACCGCCATATCCGTCAGGATGATGCCGCCGCGCGGATCACACGTATGGACTGAAAGACGCTGGACATGACGCTGGATGACAGTGTCTTTCATCTTGTCGACACGGTCTTCCAGGATCTCGGCTGCGCCGCGTTCACGGACGCTCTTTGTCTTGTATACGAAGAGACAGAACTTGAGAGATTCCAGAGCGATGTTTGACAGTTCGCGCAGGTCTTTCAGGCCTTCTTCGGAAATGACTGCACTGCCGTCTGTGATCTGGGATTGATAACGCAGGATGTTGATGGCGTGGTCGCTGATGCGCTCCAGGTCATCAACGTCGCGGATCATGTGATAGACACGGTCTGTAACTTCCGGAAGAGAGGTGAGGGAACGAATCTCGATCAACTTGTCCAGAATTGCTTCGGACAGCCAGTCGACCGTTTCTTCCGTCTCTTCGATCTTGGCACGAAGATTCTTATCCGGTTCAAAGAAACACTGAACAGCATCATTCATATTGCGAATCGCAAGTTCACCCATACGGGTAACTTCACGGTGTGCCTGATCAGCCGCAAGCGCAGCCGGGATATTTTCCGTCTGGGTCATGAACATGAGACGGCGGTCTTCTTCGCGCTGCTTTTCCGAACGATCCTTCGGGATCAGCTTTTCGGAAAGCTTGACGATGTAATCGGAGAACGGAAGAAGTACCAGTACCGCGATGATTGCAAATATTGTATGCGTATTAGCAATCTGACGGCCGATATTTCCCGGGGAAAGCGCGGTGATCCAGTTGAGGATCTGCGGGAATACAGTGACCAGCGTGAAGATGAAGACGGCACGGATCAGGTTGAACAGAAGGTTCAGTACCGAGCAGCGCTTACCGGCACGGTTGGCGGTAAGACCTGCGAGAAGGTTCGGTGTTACAGAACCAAGGGCAGCACCGATGATCAGGTAAACGGCTGTGTTGTAAGTGATCAGCCCCTGAATGGCGAATGCCTGGAAGATGACGGTTGCGGAGGAAGAACTCTGCAGCAGTGCTGTGAACAGGACGCCGAAGATCACGGTGATGAACGGGTTGGACAGCGTTGACATGAAGGCGATGAACGCCGGTGTTTCCGACAGCGGGATGATTGCGGACTTCATCAGGGTGATTCCCTGGAACAGCATACCGAAGCCGAGGACGACCATGCCGGAGTACTGGATCGTGCGGTTCTTGACAAACAGGCAGATCACAGCACCGATAAACAGAATGAACGGTGCGATGGCGCCGATGTTGAACGCGGTGATCTGGGCAGTGACGGTGGTACCGATGTTGGCACCCATGATAACGCCGACCGCCTGCGTAAGTTTCATCAGACCCGATGTAACGAATCCGATGACCATTACATCAGTGGCGGAAGAACTCTGAATAAATACTGTGACCAGAATACCGGACACGACTGCGGTCAACTTATTGGAAGTCGCTTTTTCAAGCAGTACCTTCAGCCGTTCGCCGCAGGCATTTTTCAGACCGTCGGACAGCAGGGACATTCCGTACAGGAAAAGTCCGACACCGCCGAGAAGCGTAAATGTGTCATACAGGGACATACAGACCTCTTTTCTTTGCCATAATACATGGCTATTCCAGAATATCTTAACAGTGCAATATCAAATCACTGGGAACGAAATGAAAAATCCGTGTAAATTTAATATCAAAAGTAATACAAACGTTACATTTCCCGGTGTACCTTCGGGAACTCGATCGTGAAGACTGAGCCGCTTCCTTCCTGACTGTCGACACGGATGGAAGCGTTGTGGATCATGGAGCCGTGTTTCACGATGGATAAGCCGAGACCGGTGCCGCCGACCTCTTTGGAACGGCTTTTATCGACCCGGTAGAAACGCTCAAAGATGCGCTCGCGGTCTTTTTCGGGAATACCGATGCCGTCGTCTTTTACGGTTAGGACAGCATTCTGCGGACTGTCTTCCACAGAGATGGTGATATGACCGCCGGCATTGTTGTATTTGATGGCGTTGTCGGCCAGGTTGTAGATCATGCTGTAAAGAACGTCAGGGATGCCGTTTATGACGGCAGGAGTACCCTGTACACTGATCTGTACGCCGGCTTCGTCAGCGGCTGCCTGCAGTGTTTCTGCGGTATTGACGGCGATCCGGTACAGATCGGTGTCTTCCCGCCGGCTCTCATCACCGCCGCCGTCCAGCTGGGAAAGATCGATAATATCTTCGACCAGCTTTGTCATGCGCTGTGCTTCCGTGCGGATGCGTCCGGCAAAGCGCGGGATATCTTCGCTGCGCACCATGCCGTTTTCAATGAGCTCGGCATAGCCGGACAGGATATGCAGGGGTGTTTTCAGCTCATGCGAAGCATTGGCGGTAAATTCCTGGCGGATCAGTGAGATGCGTTCCAGTTCTTCGCTGTCTTTCCGGATCTGCTCATGCTGGTCTTCGAGACGCTCCAGCAGGGGGCGGACTTCCGGATAGGCATCCGGCTGTTCCAGAGGGTTGTCAAGATCCAGCTCGTTGATCGGCTTGACGATGCGGCTGGAGAGACGGCCGGCAAGAAACAGCGACAGGAAGAACACGCCCGTCAGCAGAAGAATTCCGGGAACCAGGAAGGCTTTTGCGATATCCGGGATGCCGGGCTGGGTGATGGAAAGACGAAGCACGCTTCCGTCATCCATGCGCACTGCTGTGTAGAGCTGGCGGGCAGCCAGGGTGGAAGAATAGCGCTCGCTTTCACCTTCACCGTATTTCAGGGCATCCTGTACTTCCTCACGCTCCAGATGGTTTTCCATGGAAGCGGATTCTGCTTCATTGTCATAGAGGATGCGGCCGTCGCCGGTGATCCACGTGATACGGAAATCACTGGTGCGCAGATCAGCAAAATAATCCAGTCCGAGGCCATTGACTGCCTGACGGACAAGCCGTGTTTCATTCCAGAGCTGCTGAAGATGTTCTTCGGTGAACTGGTTGTACAGAGCAAGCGTTGCGGCGGATACACAGATGACCATGACCGCAAGCGCGACGGTAAGGATCGACCAGAAGATCTTGCGGCTCATATGGACTCAAGCCGGTAGCCGACTCCGCGGACCGTCCGGATCAGTTCGCCTGCTTCTTTCAGCTTTGTCCGGAGGGTTCCGATATGAACGTCGACCGTGCGTGTTTCACCGGCATAGCTGATATCCCAGACAAGGGAAAGCAGCTGGTCGCGGGTGAAGACGATGCCGGGGTGTTCCAGAAATACATGGAGCAGTTCATATTCCTTCAGGGTCAGGATGATCTCTTCGCCGTTGACCGACACGGTGCGGCGGGGCGGATCCATTCGGATTGGACCGTATTCCAGCACCGTGTTCTGCATGGCATTGCCGGAGCGGCGCAGTACGGCTTTGATCCGGGATACCATTTCCATCATGCCGAAGGGTTTGCTGAGATAGTCATCTGCGCCGAGGTCCAGTCCGATCACCCGGTCGTATTCACTGCCGCGGGCAGTCGCCATGATGACCGGGATGTTTCTGGTGCGGGCATCGCTGCGCAGTTTCTTCAGAACGGTCAGCCCGTCTTCTTTCGGCAGCATGATATCCAGCAGGACGAGCTGCGGCATGCGTGTCCGGACAGCTTCCCAGAACGCTGTGCTCTCGGCAAACCCCGCCGCTTCAAATCCGGCGGCGGTAAGTGTATATATCATCAGATCGCGTATACTGCTGTCATCTTCGAGACAATAGATCATACAGCACCTCCACTACGGGATTAATCATAACAGGCATACGTAAAGTTCATGTAAAAGCGATGCTGTGCGCACCGCTCATTCTGCCAGATCCAGCCGCTGCACGCGGGTATCGCTGACAGCGTCGATCGTACCGTCCTCCGAGAAAACGATGCCGATGAACTTCTGTCCGAGCATGCTGCGGCGCTTGACATAGTTGACGGTGGAATTGAAGCGGGATCCGCGGGCGGGACTGCCGCGGGAAACGATATCACCGTCGAGGATCGCACCGATGCAGGAACAGATGCAGGCAGTATCCATGATCAGAGCGCCGTCGATCGCGGTCAGACGCGGGATCAGATGCACGTTTTCCGCCAGGTCGGTGGGGGAGATGCCGATCGCACTGCGTACATCGCAGAGACGCTCGGTCTCGGTGACGGCGGTATCGTGTGAACCGATCAGGATGATCGTACCGTGACGCTGTCTTGCGGCGCCGCGGATGACATCCTCGATGCGGGCAAGCGTTTCTTCATTTTCCGCCGGGAACAGACTCTGCAGCAGGATCCCGACGTTGCCTTTCTGGCGGGCGGTCACGTGGATGTGATAGCTGCCGTTGTAATACGACAGTTTTTCGCCGCCTTCATAGGTGATCGTCCAGCTCAGGTGTCCCCACAGACGTACCTTGCATTCACTCGGAAACCGGTCTTCTTCGGTCAGTCCGCTGATCTTGCCGGCGTGATTGATGACAAGTGCGAGATATTTGTCCGAGATCTCGACCATTTTGCGGATCTGCCGCAGATTTTCGACAGAGAACTGCACCGGTTCATCAAACGCTACGGAAAGACCTTTGCGGCGGGTGCGCTTTTCGGTACGGATGTCGTAGCGCGGCACCAGCAGGGTACAGTTGATGAAGCCGCCTTCATAGGTCATGCCGGAAAGCGTATGCAGGAGATTGATGTCCAGGTGATAGAAACTGTAGATGAATTCCGAGACACCGGAAGAGATCAGCGGTTCGAACATGTGCGAAATCTTGATCTTGCGCAGTCCGAAGGCTTCCGTCTGCCGCATCAGTTCCTGGAAAAAGACCGGTGTAATGAACTGCAGCGGGGAGATGCCTTCCGCTTTGAAATCAAATACGGCAAAGTTATTGTCCCGGAACCACGTATAGGAATTCTCAAAGTTTTCAATATCCGTGAGGTCCCGGATCACACTTTCCGTCACCTTGGGAGAACGTGCTGTTACGCTGATCACCGGCCAGCCGTTTGCTTCGCCGTCCTCGATCTCCCGCCGTTCGCCGGAAAAGTGGATGATGAAATCCGGAATATCTTTCGGATTATTGTACAGATGACGCAGGAGACCGGCATACAGGTCACGGAGCCTCAGAAAGAGATCCGTGAGGGTCATGCCTTCCTCCTGTGCAAGGGAAAGCCAGTCAGATGCCATTGTTTGTCCTCCGCGCCCTTAATAGCCGCGATTTTTATCTACGATATTATCCAGCTTTTCACCGGCAAGGAACCGGATCAGATTCGCCCGGAAAATACCGAGTACCTTGTCGTAGGTGACGGCGGCGTTGAAGCGGCCGGCGATGTGCGGGGTGATATAAACGTTTTCGGTGTTCCAGAGCGCATGGTTTTTCGGCAGCGGCTCCGGATCGGTCACGTCGAGGCAGGCGGCGGAAAGGTGTCTGTCCTGCATCACATGAACAAGATCGTTCATGACAATGGCGGAACCGCGTCCGACATTCAGCAGGATCGCGCCTTTTTTCATCTTCCGCAGCATTTCCTCATTAAACAGACCGGCTGTTTCCGGCGTACCGGGCAGGGACAGGGCAACGATATCGAATTCACCGATGATGTCCGGCAGCTGCTCCATGGAATACAGAGCATCCAGGAAATCCGGCTTGTCGTGGACCGTGCGGCGGACACCGCTGACACGGGCGCCGAGCAGCTTCATGCGGCGGGCATATTCCGTACCGATGTCGCCCATACCGACGGACAGTACGTTTTTCATAGAGACGGTATCGACGGAACCGAGGTTCTCCCACTCCCGTCTGGACTGCATTTCCCGATAGGGCATCAGCCGCTTCATCACGGCAAGCGTGCAGGCAAGAAGATGCTCGCTGATCGCTTCGCCGTAGGCGCCGGACGCGTTGGTGAGAACGATGGTTTCCGGCAGAGTGCGGTAGGGATCGGCGCCGGCGCTGTCAAGCTGGAGCCAGCGGACGGACGGAGCGGCACTGATCAGGTCTGCGGGAAGGTTGCCGAGCACGGCATCGATGCCTTCCAGGTCGGCCGCAGTGACTTCCGCGCGGTTTTTGAAGGTTATACGGGCACCGGGAATGTCAGTAAAAAGAGACTTTTTGTCTTCCGGGATCGGGGTAACAAATAATATGTTCATACAGGTGTCCTCCGGAATAATCGTACCATGAAACAGACGCCGGGTGATGTATAATGAATGCAGGTGTAATATATGATTCTTCTGGCTTTCATTATCGCTGTCATCACCGCCGGCGTGGTATATGCACGCATCCGCTTTTCACGTGCGCAGAAGGAATGCGAAGCGCTTCTGGATGAAGTGCGGGAAAGCGCAAAGCACCGCCGGGAAGCCGCGGAAGAGTTCCTGACGGCAGTGGAAAAGTACCCGGTAAGGGAAAGAGAGACGATGAAGCATATACGGGAGATGCTGGCATATCCGAACTGGAATAAGAATATCTCGGTGGAAGTCAGTCTTGAGAGCGCCCTGGGCATCCTGATGAAAGGACTCAGCATATCGATGGATTCATACCCGTATATTTATGAAGATCCGGAGTATCAGAAAGTGCGCACCAATCTGCTGGCGGAACTTGCGGTGCTGCGCATGAAAGTCAGGCCGTATAATGAAAAAGCAGAGGAGTTCAATACTCTGCTCGATACATTCGGCTATAACTTCGTGGCGGAAGGGTTCAAGATCTCACGCATGCCGGAATTTGAAACGGAAGAGAATCTTGTACTGGATTATAAAGTAGCATTCTAGGAGGAACAATTATGTTAAAACAGCTGAAATGGAGATCGCTGCTTCTGTCAGCGGCACTGATCGTGGCCGGTGTGCTTCTGATCGTTTTCCCGAAACTGAGCGCAAGTGTGATCTGCAGCGTGATCGGGATCGGTGCGATCGCGTTCGGTATCGTCAATGTAGTTTCGTACTTCCTGCTGGATCTGAAAGATACGCTGTACCGGAATGAATTCATGATCGGCGTGACTTCGATCATATCCGGTCTGCTGATCATGAACAAGCAGTCCCTGCTGATCGACCTGGTGCCGATCCTGCTGGGACTTGTGATCGTGGCAAGCGGCCTTGTAAAGCTGCAGCAGAGTGTTGTGGCATACCGCATCGGCTATCAGAAATCACTTTTGTATCTGATCCTTGCGGCGATCTCGGTGGTGCTCGGACTGGTCGTCATGTTCCTGATGCCCGGAAAGACCGCGGCGGACATCCTGTTTATTACGATCGGCTGCGGACTGGTATACTGCGGCGCCTCGGATCTGTTTGTAACGCTGTTCCTGGCGAACCGCTTCAATGCGTTCCTGAAGGAATATGAAAACGGCGGCACCGTCACAGCAGAAGCGGATACAGACGACGACGTGATCGAAGGCGAGTTCATCGAAGTCGAAAAGAAAGAAGAACCGGAAGAACCGGAAGTGGCGGAAGACCCGGCCGCACCGGAGGAGACGAAAGAAGCGGAAAAAACACCGCAGTGATGTGCGGTGTTATTGAAGACGGATCATCATGACCATCTGTCTCTCATTGAAGGAGACGGAGTACACGGTGGTAAAGAGTACGGTCTTTTCCAGCTCCTCTTTCACGAGCGTACAGATGCTGTCCCTGGTGACCAGCGGGTCTTTGGTATACGGAAGACGGAATGTGAACGACTTCCGGTGACTGTTCATACAGCTGCGGATATACTCCCGCAGCTTTTTTTTACTTGTGAAATAGCAGTTGTTCTGCCGGAACCAGTCGTCTTCCTGCGCTGCCGGCGGCACGGACAGGACGTCCGTGTATTCGTGATCGCGCCGGATCTGGCTTTCACTGAGGCGGTAGTAGTCATAGTGGATGTCTTCCGATCCCTCGGAGAGGGTGTTGTCAAACGTGAAGTCGTAGTGATACCAGGTGCCGTTCTCCTCGATCAGATTCCAGGCATGACCGTCCTCGTGGCCTTCTCCCTGCGATTTTCCTTTGATGATCCGGCTTGGAATATGACAGGAATCCAGCAGGATCTTTACGGCTTTGGAGATGCCGTCGCATACGCCTCTGTGCTCTTTGAAGACAAGCCAGGCTTCGTGAACGGCAGGATCGTCGCTCCGGTCATACCGGATGTTCTGAACGAAATAGTCGTGCAGATAGCGGATGGAATCGCTGCGGCTTTTGTTCCGGCAGGCACGCTTCAGCTGCGTGACAGCGTTCCTTACCGCCATGATGGTATCCGTGAACTGCTGTTCGTCCATCGCATACGTAACCAGCATATTTGTGCCGGCGGCGGAAATGGCCAGTTCGATCGGGCCGGTATCGAAGAGGACAGGGTCGTCATCCAGGCACTGGTGCAGCGCTTTTTCCGCAATCGCCGGATCGTTCACCGGCATGGGGATGACGGCATCGCGTCTGGTCAGTCCTTCCCAGACGGCTTCATAGCATTTCTTTTCGTCCGCGGATGCGCTGCGGAAGAAAGGCCGCCAGGCGCGCCGGCTCTGTTTTCTGCGCCAGGCCAGCGCGTTTTCATATGTGTGTTCCATTGTCGTCATACAGATACAGCGACGCTTCGGATCTCAGGTCGTTTCCGTAAGAGGCGCAGATCTCCAGAAGACCGTCTTTGTTCAGCGTCATATCCAGTTTGCACAGGGTCCCTTTGGCAAGCCCTGCCGGCAGTTCGAGCTCGGCGGACAGGATCGGCCGGACACGGTCTTTATAATCGTATTCGCGGACATCCTGCTCTGTTTCGAAGATATCGAAGTACATGTGTCTCTGGTTATTGACAGCGGTGCGGAACCGGTCGGTCGAGGATACCGGCAGACGCTGGCCGCGGCGGACCAGATTGATAATGACGCGGCGTGTCGGATCATTTTCAAAGTCCGGATAGCAGTCCGTGCCGTAGGAGAAAGCGGCGATATCCGTCAGATACGGTTCTTTTCCGTCGCAGTATTCCGCATAGATCGCAGCGCCGGAAGCGACTGCTTTTTCCGGTTCATAGAAGTGTACGTTCTTATCCGGAAATTCACTCTTCAGGCCGTTCTGCACCTGCGGCATATTGGTACTGCCGCCGACACAGATGATGTCCTGCACCGGCTGATCTTTATTCGCGTCCAGCAGCCGTTTTGTTTCTTTGACGGTTTTCCGGAACAGTTCACCGGTCAGTTCGTCGAACATCTGGCTGGTCATGGGGATATTGTGGTTGCGGCCGTTTACCTCGATCCGGGCGCGCACACGCTGGGGGAAAGCACCGCAGATGTTTTCGCTGAAGGCATGCTTGACGCTGTTTGCTTCACGGCGGATCTTTTCCATATGTCCGGGATCGTTAGAGACTGCGAAGCCGCATTCTTTCTCCAGCATGGAAGCCAGGTACTCTTCGATCCGGGCATCCCAGTCATTTCCGCCGATCCGCAGGGTGGCAGAGTCGATGACGGTGTACTTTTCCCGCAGCCGGCTGTCGGCTTCTACGATCGCGATGTCGAACGTGCCGCCTCCCAGGTCATAGACCAGGATGCGGGTATGGTCCTTCATGGAATCGCGGAAGTAGGACAGGGCAGCTGCGACCGGCTCCTTGATGAAGCCGATCACTTTGATGCCGGGACCGCCGTCCTTTACAGGGGTTTCCGCGGCTTCCCGCAGGATGCGCTTTTCCGCCTGGGTAAAGGCTGCCGGCACCGAGATCACGGCTTCATCGATCGGCTCTGTGATCAGCTTCGTGCGGGCAATCGACTGCGCCTGAGAAACGACGCCGGCAAGGATGGCCGCAGCCATCTGCTTTCCGGTGAATGTTTTTCCGTCAGCGGTGAATGTGGACGGAAGGCTGAGCTTGACTGCGCGCTTCAGATTGACAGCGTCAGTGCCCTGACCGGCTTTGTTTGCGGCTTCTCCCGTCTGGATGCCTTCCCATTCGTCGTAATAGAACAGGGAGGGAATGCCGTAGACTCCCGGCGGCAGAAGGAAAACGGTGCGGTCATCGCTCTGTAAAGCCGGCAGAGAAAAACATGTGCCGAAGTCAATTCCGATTCTCATAGCGTGTCACCTCCGTCAGAATGCGTTCCTTTTCCAGAACGGTGTCACCGCGGCGGAATCCGCTGCGCAGGCTTCTGCGCACGACCGTTTCGCGCGGCGAGAATTCTTTCGTTCCCCGCACGGTGTGGATGGAGCCGTCAAAGGGAGTCCCCGGTTCACTGCGGATCTCCTCCACCCCGAACAGGGCAAGATAGTCGATAATGTCGTACATGAAATCGGAATAGTTGAGGACTGCGTTGTAGTAGTCTTCATTATCCGAATTTCTTGCTTTTTCAAAATGGTAATCCCAGGCGTCGGCGATCTGGTGGTACTGGCGGATCAGGATCTCGATAAACCGTGTGTCGGTATATCCCTGGATGCGGTCGCGCAGATCGGTAAGCGCTGTCGTGACCGCACGTACCGTCGGTTCGAGGCCGTTGACGGTATCCACCAGTTCCCGCTGCTGAAGGTGCCAGGCGTCGCTGATCTCCTGGTTGTTCTGGGAACGTTCCGCCAGGTGGCGCAGACGCTCTTTTTCGTATACCGAGACAGATACCGGCTCCGACTCATCCTTTGCGCTCTCTTCCGGTTCCTTCGGCAGAAGCAGCTTGATCCGGCGCAGGATGCGGCGGGTATCGGAGCGGTATTTGCCGTCGCTGTGCATGCGCATGTCGCGGAACAGGTAGATCACATTGCGGTTCTCAAGGGTCGTGAAAGACGAATCCTGGAGGCGCTTTTCTGTGCCGATGACCATAAACAGAGCGTCAAAGGCGCAGATCTGTTCCTGGGCGGCCGCTGTCAGGAACGGCGAGTTCTTCAGCAGATACGGAGGTACGTACAGTTCCTCAACGATGCACCGGATCAGCCGGTCGGCGTTCATGGCGCGGATGCGCGGATGATCGTCCCAGCTGTTTTTCAGAAGGTATTTATACATTTCAAGGCTGTTCACAGGACACCTCCTCAGTCGATCTTAAGCACATTAAGCTGTGCGGTCTTCGGGATGATGCGGATCATCATGCCCTCTTCCAGAGCCTGTACGTCGCCCGGCGCACAGGTCGCTTTCGTCTTGTCCGCGTGCACGATCGTCCATGCGGAACTGCTGAGATTGCGTATGCCGAGCTTCTTCTGTTTCTTGCTGTAGAGAATGCGGAAGAGCTCGCCGTCCGGCAGATTTTTCGAGATCGTGCTTCCGCTGCGGGTATCCGCTACGTTGAGACGGATCTCTTTCTTCGCTTCGCCGGCGCTCAGAACGCGGAACGTTACGCTGCGGCGGTGTGCCGTAGGTCCGGTGACCGGTGCCGGGGCGGGTGCGGGCGTCGGCTTTGGCGCAGTTTTTCTGCGGATCTTCTTGCCGCATTCGAAACATACGTCGGTGCCGAATGTCACTGTGCCGCAATGCCGGCAGACGACCGTTTCCGCTTCCAGCTGGCGGCAGGTATCGATCCACTCGGAGTTTGTGGGACGCTCTGCTCTGCGGTCCGGCTTCAGGTTTGTAACGAACGTGCTGATGAAGAGGTCCTTGAACGGCTGCGGGATGCGCTTCCAGTAGACGACCTGTCCTTTCTGACGCGGATCGGTACTGTTTTCGATGGAATTGGACGTGTCCGCAGGATTCCAGATAAAGCGGGCATCGCTGCCGTAGATGACCGGCGCAGCGTCTTTTGCCAGCATATTGTGTTCCCGGCAATAGCGTTCGGTGTACGGCCCGTCGAACGGATAGCCGCCGGTCAGAAGACGGAACGCGTAGACGGCAAGGGAAAAGCGGTCGGAGTTGTGCGTCGGCTTTTCACCCAGGCAGATCTCCGGCGCCATGTAGCGGCTCGTGCCTTTGATCGTGAACTTGGAGGCGTAGCCGATATTGTCGTTGTCGATGATGCGGATCTCGCCGGTCTTCGGATTAAAGAAGATATTGCCTTCATTGACGTCCTTGTAGCACATGCCGTAGGAGGTATGAAGCGTCTCGAAAACATGCGCAAGACTGCCGAGGATCCGGCAGATCACTTTCGCATCGGGATACTCGCCGCACCATGCTTTCGGAAGGGTGGTGAAGTCTTTCAGGTCGACCAGTTCCATGATGTATCCGAACGCGTCGCCGTCATCCTCGACGATCGCCGTCGGCAGGATGACATAGTCGAGTTTCTTTCCGTCCTTATCCTTGAAGAAACCGATATTCTTCAGGTCTTCGATATTGGAGCGGACGTTTCTGGTGTTGTGACGGTAGTGCTTGTAGGCGTAATGTATTCCGCTTCTGTTGTCGCGGACTTTCCAGACGACTGCCTGGCCGCCGGCACCGAGTTTCTTTACAAGCGTATAGGCAGTGCCGTTTTCGTCAGTAATGATCTGTCCCTTTTTCAGCATGGCAGTTCTCCTTTCCCGAAGATCACGGCACTCAGCGTCGTGTGCTCCGTATCTCCGATGTCCGCCGGATGCTCTTCCGGCAGTTTCAGCACCTTGTTCGGTGCGATGATCTTTCCGGTCGCCGGAATGATCCATGGTGTTTCCGTCAGGTTCCAGAGGCCGTACTGACCGCTGTCGCTGTTGCGGACCAGACGGCAGAGAGGCTCGTTCCGGAACGTGAATATCTGAGAACGGCTTCCGGTCTCTGTGAGCGGCCATACGCGGTCGCCGAGAGAAAGAATGCCGATAAAACTGAAGCGTTCAAAGAAGCGCTCAAACAGTGCGTTCAGGGCTGCTTCGTCATACGGACGGCCGCAGAATGCGTCACGGAAGAACCAGAGACTGCCGTCGGGCGTGACCCGGGCGGTCTTCAGCAGATGCTCTTCCGGCATGCACTGATTTCTGCGCAGCTGATCGCGCACCCGGTGCATCCGGGTCCAGAGGTCCAGCCAGAAACTGTTGGTCCACGGACTTTCATCGTCGTCATCCCGGTTCTTTTTGAAGAGGTGTTCTCCTTCCTCGATCAGCTCGCTGATCATCACGGAATCTTCCGGGACAGTATAGAGATACGGATCGGTGCCTTCCGCTGGCAGCACATGAAACGCGCAGGAATCGGGAATCACTTCCGATGCAGGTCTGCCGGTGCTATGTGCTTCATGCGTGCCGTCACTGCACACGGTGATGCCGTCCCATGCCCGGACAAAGGACATGCCTTCGGGAATTTCCAGGGAAGAGCCTGTGCGGGAAGTCAGAAGGGCGATCGAACAGTCGTCGTGAGTCTCTTCGAAGACATCGATGCCTTCCACCGTGAACGGCTCCGTCAGTTCCCCGTGGCTTCTTGTGTCATGCAGGAGTCCCATCCCGTAGCGGAGAAAGGAATCGCCGTGGTCCAGCTTGTCATAGATGCCGTCCGTGGAAAGCAGCACGTGGGGAAACAGGGAACGGGAATATTTTTCTGTATGCAGGGCATATACGGCCCGGGAAGAGACCATGGAAGAAGTGGATGAACCGCTCTTCGGCTCATGCCGCTTGAACAGCTGCCATACGCCGTCGTCGTTGAACATCAGGATGGCGCCGTCGCCGAGCTGGCCGAGCACCATTTCCGTATCGGAAACGATCGCGTAGAGCAGCGTTGTGCCGTAGCGGCGGGCGATGCGCAGATCACTTTCGCTGTCCGGACCGTGGAAGTCCAGTACGGCGCGTTTCCAGCTGTCCAGCAGGGCTCTGCGGAATTCCAGTCCGAGGAATACCGACAGATCCTGTCCGCAGGCAAAGCGTTCCACCGCGGTCTTCAGCGTCGTACAGGCAAGCTCAGAACCCAGATCACTGTAGATATATTCGTCGCCGCCGTGTCCGTCAGCTGCGCAAAGCACAAAAAGCCCTTCACCTGCAGGGAATGAAAGACAGTAATCCTGACAGGGCGTCTCTTTGGCAATGTGCCCTCTGCCCCGTCTGCGTGCGGTATCACACACGATCGTTCTGTATTCTGTATGCTGTTTTTCCATGGCGGTTCTCCTTTAAAAGACGGGAGTATCCATGCGGATGACTCCCGTCAGATCCTGCGTGAACGCTATTTGATGCTGTCGTCGTCATCTTCATCATCGCCCCAGTCCGGATCGCCGAGATCGATGATATCCTCTTCTTCAGCGATGCTGGAAATGATGGAAGTGACAGTGACCCAGTTGATCACCTTGCCAAGGTCGGTTGCCTTGTCAACGTCGAAGATCAGCGGCTGCTCAACATCAGCGATGCGTCCTACAGAAGCGAATTCCTCAAGCTCTGTACGGTTGTAGCCTTCTACGCCGATGGCAATGCGGGTAACTTTTTCTTTCCCGGTGTTGCCGGCGAGACGCTTTTTGAGCTCTTCGATTGCTTTCAGGTAGTCATCGTGATCTTCACGGTTGCAGTTGCCGTCGGTCACCAGGATGACGACCGGAGGCAGGATGTGGTCGCCGCCGAGATTCTTTTTGGAAAGTGCTTTATTGACGGCTCGAATCGCCTTATTGGTGGCAGTTCCGCCAACGACAGTCAGATCTTTCCAGGTGATCGTTTCAATGTCCGCACCTTCTTTTTCGGATCCGATGACCCACTTTGCTTCATCGCTGAAGGCAATGATGCGGATCTTCAGATCGACGTTATTTTCCCTGGCTACTTTGATCAGACTGTTTTTCAATGTAGGGATCGCGCTGTTGAGCTGGGCGATTCTCCCGTTTACCATCGAATACGAATTGTCAAGAATCAGTATCAGGTTCAGTTCATCTTTTGTGATGATTCCATCACGTACACCCATGTTTTTTCCTCCTTTGCTGTACGAACATAGTGTTGCATACGAAAGAACCCTCTCTGTGAGAGGGGGTAAAAAGCATAACGGTGTATCTGTCATATCTCTGTACGGTCATTATCATCTCCGTGTTCTATATATAGAATAGAGATAGGAAAAGAGGTTTCTGAGACCGGAGGTATATAAATAATGTTCAGAGAATTACTGAAGCTGGGTGACCGCTATGCGGAACAGAGCACCTGGAAAGATTTTGCCCTTGTTAAATTCTGCCTGTTTGCCATGGGACTGGCTGCGGGCACGTTTGTTCCGAAGAAACACCGGAAGACGGTGATCTGTGCATCTTCTGCCGTATTTGCGGCGACCTATGTGCCGCTGATGGCAAAACTGTTCCGGATCGCCCTGAAAAAGGAAACGGACTGAAAGAATTGACCCAGACGAAAAACGATCGCCTGCCCGGTAAGCATCAGCGATCATTTTCGTTAATATTAAAGGGAAGACTGTCACTCCGATCGTCTTTCTTCATTTTTATAATAACACGACAAAAGGCAGATGCAGCGATAAATATACGGATTACCGTATAAAAAAGATGAGAGAGTATTTACTCCCTCATCTGTGCGGATCGATCAGAGTTCTTCGCCGTTGGATTCGCAGACCTTCTTGTACCAGTAGAAGCTGTCTTTCCGTTCACGGTGAAGATCGCCGTTGCCGTCGTTGTCCTTATCGACATAGATGAAGCCGTAGCGCTTTTTCATCTCACCGGTCGATGCGGATACGAGGTCGATGCATCCCCACATGGTGTAGCCCATCAGATCGACGCCGTGTTCGATCGCGATCGCCATCTGCTCGATGTGCTTGCGCATGTAATCGATGCGGTAATCATCGTGGAACTTGCCGTCTTCGCTGCGTTCATCCACGGCACCGAGACCGTTTTCAACGATCATGAGCGGGATCTGGTAGCGGTCATAAACCGTTTCGAGATAGTAGCGCAGTCCCTTCGGGTCGATCGTCCATCCCCATGCGCTGGCTTCCAGATACGGGTTGCGGACGCCGCCGAACAGGTTTCCTTTGCCTTTCAGCTTTTCCGGATCGGTGGATACGGTGTTGGACTGGTAGTAGGAGAAACTGTAGAAGTCGACTTTGCCGGCTTTGAGGATCTCTGCGTCTTTTTCCGCAAGGCCCTTCATGTAATCGACATCGACGCCGATGGATCTCCAGTAGGAAGGCGCCCATGCGGAGTATGCGCCGCGGCACTGTACGTCGCCGCAGTAGAAATTGAATACACGGTCCGCTTCCATCGCCGCAACGATATCATCCGGACGGCAGGAATACGGATAGTTTGCCGCGCCGGCGATCATACAGCCGACTTTGTTCTCCGGATCGATCTCATGCGCCTGAAGAACAGCTTTTGCACTGGCGACGAACTGGTTGTGGAGACCGGTCATGCGGCGCTTTGGATCATCCCAGTCCACTTTGCCCATGCCGATCGGGCAGTCGTGATCCGGCAGGATGCCGAGTCCGTAGATCGCGCCGAAGCCGCCGAGCGTACCGCAGTTGATCTCATTAAATGTAAGCCAGTACTTTACAAGGCCCTTGTACTCGGTGAAGCAGAGTTTTGTGAAGTTCAGCCACAGGTCGATGACTGCCGGGTTGTCCCAGCCGCCGTACTTATGGGAAAGAGCGAGCGGGAACTCATAGTGGGAGATCGTTACCAGCGGTTCAATGCCGCATTCCTTACAGTGCAGGAAGATGTTCTTGTAGAAGTCAATGCCGGCCTGCAGCGGTTCTGCGTCGTCGCCGTTGGGGAAGAAGCGGCTCCACTGAACGGAGAGACGGAAGCACTTGAAGCCCATTTCCGCGAAGAGGTCGATATCTTCTTTCCAGTGATGATAAAAATCAATTGCTTCGTGAGAGGGGTAATACGTGTCCGGACGGACGCCGGCCGGGGTGATGTAGCGCGGTCTGTCAACGGTGCCGCCCATGATGATATCGGGAACGCTGAGTCCCTTGCCGTCGGCGTCATAGCCGCCTTCAAACTGGTTCGCTGCCGTAGCACCGCCCCACAGGAATCCTTTCGGGAATTTTGCCATATTGTATGATTTCCTTTCTTTGCTTTCCTTAAGTATCGCATAGAAGGGAATCATTTTCACGTATGCTGAATTCTTTCCTTTTTCAGGCAATCATAGTAGACTGTAGGCATTATCGGGAGGCAACTATGTACAATGACTGGCTGACGATCGGCCCGGTGACCGTGCATGGGTACGGCGTCATGATCGCGCTCGGCATACTGGCCGCGTTCTGGCTGTCGGAAAGAAACGCGAAAAAACTGGGACTGGAAAACGATAAGATCGATAACCTGATCTTCTGCATTATTATATTCGGATATGTGTGTGCGAAACTGCTGTACTGTATCGTTGAATACAAGCAGTTTCTGAAAGATCCCCTGTCGGTGCTCGGCAGCGGCGGATGGGTCGTATACGGCGGCATACTGGGCGGTATTCTTGCGGCCTGGGTGTACTGCAAAAAACAGAACTGGGATTTCATGACGTATGCAAATCTGCTGTTTCCCTCCATGGCGCTGGCACAGGGCCTGGGGCGGATCGGCTGCTTCTTTGCCGGCTGCTGCTACGGAAAGGCGACGACGTCACCGTTCGGTGTGACATTCCCAACGGATTCCCTGTGTCCCGTTGGAACACCGGTGATCCCGACCCAGCTGATCATGAGTATCGGGGATTTCATCATCTTTGCGGTACTGTACCGGAATCTCATGAAAGGAAAACATCCGGAAGATACAGCGGGAATGTATATGATCCTGTACAGTGTGGGAAGATTCCTGGTCGAGTTCCTGCGCGGCGATATGCGGGGAAGCGTGGGACCGCTGTCCACGTCGCAGTTCATATCGGTATTCCTGTTCCTGGGCGGCGCGTGGCTCATCTGGCAGAGACAGAAGAAAACGGAAATGATCCATTGAGAGAGACTGCAGAATACGTACGAATAAACGTATACTGCAGTTTTTTTGTTATGCCAAAATGACAATTGTCATATTTTTGAAAGGGACGGGAGTCCATCTGTTTTTTTCGATTATCACAGCGGGTAAAATGAAGTATGGCGTTTTGGAGGCGGTATGGATTTTTGGCGTGACTTATACAAACGCATCGGACTTGTGCTCACGGCATTATGCGTGTGTCTGACCGTATATGTCCTGTTTTTCTGGCCGGAGGATATCACGGCGGAACAGAACGAAGACAGGCATGTTTTCGGGGCAACGTATATGACCATGAACAACCCGTACTACTCCATGCTGGACAGCCGGCTGAGGGCGGTGATCGAGGAACACGGAGATGTGCTTCTGACGCGGGATGCCGCAATGAACCAGGACCGGCAGAATCAGGAAGTGAAAGATCTGATCGACGCCGGCGCGGAAGTGATCTTCATTACACCGGTGGAATGGGATACGGTGGATGAAGCGCTGCAGACGGCTGCCAGGGCGAATGTGCCGGTGATCGTCGTGGACGCGCCGGTGAAAGACGACCGCCTTGTGACATGTACCGTCGTTTCGGACAACTACCAGGCAGGCGTACTGTGCGCACAGCACCTTCTGAAGCACCGTACAAGTGCGTCTGTGATCCTTCTGGAACATACATCGGCGAGGTCCGGCACCCAGCGTATTCAGGGCTTTGTCGAAACACTGGCAGGGCACGAAGGCTTCGAGCTGGTCGCGATCGGGGAATCCGACGGTCAGATCGAAAATGCCATGCCTGTCATGGTAAGACTGCTGGACGATCATCCGGAGGCGGATACGGTCATGGCGCTGAATGATCCGAGCGCGTTCGGCGCGCTGGCGGCGATCGAGGGAAGCGGCCGTATGGAGTCATTCCAGGTATACAGCGTGGACGGTTCGCCGGAAGCGAAGGGACTGATCCACGACGGGCTGATGACCGCCACGTGCGCGCAGTTTCCGTATGAAGCGGTGCAGAGAGCTGCGGAGATCGCATACCGGGTGCTGGCCGGCGAACAGGTGGAAAAAGAAGTGATCGTGCCGGTAAAGCTGATCACAGCGGAAAATGTGTCGGAGTTTGATCTGACCGGGTGGCAGTAATGGGGACTGAGAAACGCGTGCTGGATACGTCCATGCTCATGCTGGCGGTCAACTTTGCGGTCATACTGTTCTACGGGATCATCTGTCCGGTCACGACATTCCGGATCTGTCGTTCCCTGCAGGCATATGAGTTTCTTTCCGCGGCGGGAACGATCCCGCAGAATCCGCTCATGGTGCCGCTGGGCGCACTGACGCAGTTCGCGCTTCTGACGGCGGTAAGCCTGCGCAAGCAGACGGATGAAAACGGCGTTCCGAGGAATGCGGGATTCGTATGCTTTGCGGAGATCATTCTGTGCATCGGCATCATCTGGTCATTGAATTTCTACTACACCGGGATCGCGCTGCTGGTGCTGGCGGATCTTGTCAACTATATACGCGACAACAAAGTGCGCGTGCTGCTTCTGGTGATCCTGGTATTCATCTTTGCCTTCGGACGCTACGAAGTTATTTCCGCGCAGACTGGGAAAGTGGCCTTTTCGGTCTATCTTTCCTTCTATGACGCAAAGATCCAGGGATACCTGTCCGCGATCGAAAGCGTGCTGGTATCGGCGAATATCCTGCTGTTCGTGTACTATATGGTCCTGCTGTTCAACGGGGAATCGGCGGAAAAAGAACGCATACGCTCTCTGTATGACCAGCTGAAAAAAGCAAATTCCGAACTGGAGCGCATGACGGAGATCCGGGAAAGAAACCGTCTGGCGCGGGAGATCCATGATACGCTCGGCCACACGCTGACCGGCATCATCATGGCCAGTGAAGCGTCTCTGGCGCTGTTTGACCGGCAGCCGGAAGAAGCGAGAAAGCGGCTTGAAGCAGTTGCCGGAGCGGCGAGGGACGGCCTGAGCGACGTACGCCAGTCGATCCGGGCACTGCGTCCGGATACGCTGGAAAAGCATACGCTGCAGCAGGCGCTGGAAGAAATGATCAAAAAGTTCGAAGCCGCGACTTCGGTGAAAGTGGATTTCCGCCAGGAAGCCGGCGACTTATATTTTGCAAGTGATGAAGAAGACGCACTGTACCGGATCGTACAGGAGTGTCTGACGAATGCTGTGCGGCACGGCCATGCGGATGCCATCTGCGTGACCATCCGCCAGCAGGAAAGCGCGCTGCTGATCGATATCCGCGACAACGGAAGGGGAAGCGCGGATATAAAGGAAGGCTTCGGCCTGCGTCATATGCGGGAGAGGCTGGATCTGCTGAGCGGTTCCGTCACGTACGGCAACCGGAAAGATGATCCGGGGGACGGCCAGGAAGGATTCTATGTGATCGCCAGTCTTCCGGTTCGCAGTATCAAAGGGGGTAATTGACATGATCCAGACAGTAATCGTGGATGATCAGGAAATGTTCCGGGAAAGTCTGAAAATTCTTATTCAGTCTTCCGGTGATATCAATGTGCTCGGCTGCGCGTCCGGTGTAACGGAAGCGCTGCAGATGATGGAAGCGGAACAGCCGGATGTTGTTCTGATGGATATGCGCATGCCGGGAAAAGACGGTGTGGAGGGTACGCGGCTGATCAAGAGCCGCTGGCCAGAGATCAAGGTCATCGTACTGACGACATTTGACGACGATGAATATGTGTTCGGTGCCCTGAAATACGGCGCCAGCGGATATATTCTGAAGGGATCCAGCATCGGCGAACTGGCGTCGGCGATACGCATTGCCTACGGCGGCGGAGCACTGATCAATCCGGGGATCGCCACCAAGGTGATCAGCCAGTTTTCGGCGATGGCCAAGGGAAACGAAGTGATCCACGTGGATGAAGCTTCGGCAGCGGATCTCAATGACAACGAGCGGAAGATCATCAAGGCGGTCGGACACGGCATGTCGAACCGGGAGATCTCCGGCAAGCTGTATCTGTCGGAAGGGACGGTACGCAACTACATCAGCAATATTCTTCTGAAGCTCGGTCTCAGAGACCGCACGCAGCTGGCGATCTGGGCAGTGCAGAACGGCATGGCGATGCAGGACAGCGACTGGAATGGATAAAGCGGAGAAAAATATCGGCTGGTTTGTGATCCTCATGACGTTTCTGATCATGATCTGGGGAACGGTGGATCTTACGCATAAGCGGACCGTGACGCTGCGTGTCGGCGTATACGCGGGAAGCTACTGGGATTCGCCGAACGGGGACTGTTACCGGATCCTCGACCAGGCGATCAAACGTTTTGAGAGTGAACATGAGGGTGTGAAGGTGGAATATGTCAGCGGGATCGGCTCGGCGGACTACAGTGAGTGGCTGACAGAGCAGATCCTGATGGACAGGGAGCCGGATGTGTATTTCGTACTGCCGGAGGACTTTGACCTGCTGGTAACTTCCGGCGCGCTGGCCCCGCTGGATCATCTGATCCTCCTGGACGGATCGTTTGACACGGAAGCGTACTATGAACCGTGTCTTTCGGCCGGCAGGCGCGGCGGCATCCAGTATGCTCTGCCGCAGGAAAGCGTGCCGACGATCATGTTCGTCAATAAGACCCTGCTGTCGCGGGCTGGCATCGATATGCCGGCGGCGGACTGGACATGGAATGACTGCCTGAACATCTGTCAGCAGGTGACGGAGAGGATCCCGGAAGCGTACAGCACCTATGACTATTCGTGGAACGACGCGCTGTATGCCAACAATGCGTCGCTGTTCTCCGAACGCGGGGATTCGTGCAGCCTGACCGACAGCAATATCCGGGATGCGATCCGCTTTATATCGCGCCTGGAGGAAATGAATCACGGACGCATCGTGACATCCCGTGATTTCGACCTCGGCAATGTGGTGTTCCGTCCGTTCCTGTATTCCGAATACCGGATGTACCAGCCGTTTCCGTGGCGCGTTAAAAAGTATACGAACTTTGAGTGGGACGGCCTGCCGATGCCGGCCGGACCGGATGGGGACAACGTATCCGTACTGCAGACGATGTTGATGGGGATGAGCTCCCGGGCGGATCATCCCGAACTGGCATGGGAATTCCTGAAGCTGCTGTGCTACGACCGGGAGATCCAGCTGGATCTGTACAAATATTCCCGCGGCATCTCGCCGATCGCCGAGATCGCAGAAAACAGCGGCATCGTGGAGCTGCTGCAGAAAGACATTCCCGGCACAACGGAATTCGATGCCGAAGTGATCCACCGGATCATGACTTCGGCTGTCGAAGTACACCGTTTCCCGGGCTATGACAGAGCCCTCATGATGGCGGAAAACGGCGTGCGCGAAGAAGCGGAAAATGACAGTTCCCGGGGCGATGGACTATTGTCACTTCAGCGTGAAATCAATGAGTTTCTAAGTGAAAACAAGTGACATTTGTCAATGTAATACATGACATTTTGCACCTGAAAACAACAGGTGCTTTTTTTTATCATTTTGACAGATAGAGGAGGTTCCATCATGAGATATGTCCTACTGGTCAGTCATGGGGAATTCGCTCCGGGACTGCACAAGGCAATTGAAATGCTGGCGGGAAGCAGAGAAGACATTCTTTCCACCAGCCTCAAAAACGGCATGGGTGCCGATGAATTCGCGGTAAATCTGCGCGAAGTCATCAAGAACATCACTGCTGAAGATGAAATTGCCGTGTTTGCAGACATCGTGGGCGGCTCACCGCTGACAACGACAGCTAATGTACTCGGTGAAGCAGGTCTTCTGGGCAAGACAATTATGGTCGGAGGCATGAATCTGCCGATCGTTCTGAACACAGTTCTGTCCAAAGACTATGCGGAAGACCTGAAAGAGCACATCCGCAGCAGCGTTATTCCGGAATCCAGAGAGATGATCCAGGAATTCCAGGTGGCTGTTGAAGAATCGGAAGATGACATCTGAGAAAGGAGAAAACACATCATGTCAGTATCATTCATTCGCGTAGATGACCGTATGATCCACGGTCAGACCTGCACCAGATGGGCACTGGAGTATCCGTGCGACGGACTGATCGCCGTAAATAATGCAGCGGCTAAGAACCCGGTCCTGAAGTCGGCTTACAAGAGCGCCAGCGGCAAGAAGACTTTCGTCTGGTCCCTCGACGAGTTCCAGGCAAAGTGCGAAAAAGTTCTCGCCAGCAAAGACAACTACTTCCTGATCACCAAGAACCCGGTGGACATGAAGAAGCTGCTTGTTGACCAGGGCTTCAAGCCGGGCGTCAAGACAGTCATTATCGGACCGTGCAACGACCGTCCGGGTGCTGTCAAGCTCGGCAACAACCAGTCCATCACACAGGAAGAGGCTGAGGCTCTCGAAGCAATCATGAAAGCCGGCTACGAAGTGGAATTCGCACTGCTGAAAGAAGAAGCGATCGGCAACTGGAGAAAATTCCGCGGACAGTTCGGATTCAAGGACTAAAAGATAATTAAGGAGATAGAATATGACAATCAGCTGGCTGCAGGCTATCCTGCTTGGTTTATTTGCATCCCTTTCAAGTATGCCCGGTATGGGCGGCACTTCCATCGGTAACTATACGCTGGGAAGACCGCTCGTCGGCGGACTTGTCTGCGGAATCATTCTCGGTGACATAGCGACCGGTGTCATGGTCGGTGCGGCGATGCAGGTCGTTTATATCGCACTGGTCACTCCGGGCGGAACGGTATCTGCGGACGTACGTGCCGTATCCTATATCGGTATTCCTCTCGCAATGGTAGCTCTTAAGAGCTACGGCCTCGACGCTGCTTCCGCTGACGGCGCAGCTCTGGCTACATCCTTCGGTACCATGGTCGGTACGATCGGTACCGTTCTGTTCTACGGCACAGCTACGATGAACCTGTTATGGCAGCACATCGGCTGGACAGCTGTTGAAAAGCGCAATTACAAGCAGCTCTACATGGTAGACATGGTTTATCCGTGGATCTCCCATATCTGCTTCTCTCTGATCCCGACAGTCATCATGTGCAAACTCGGTGCAAATGTTGTTGACGCGATCAAAGTTGCTCTGCCGATGGACGGCATTGCAATGAAGACACTGTTCACAGTCGGTTCCCTCTTACCGTGTGTAGGTATTGCCATTCTGCTTAAGCAGATCGTTCGGAACGCTGCAGACTTCATTCCGTATCTGTTCGGATTCACACTTGCAGCATCCATGGGAATCAACCTGGTATCCGCTACCGTCGTAGCAGGTATGTTCGCCATCCTGATCTACAAGCTGAAGCTTCTCCAGCTGAGAAAGCCGGCCGCAGCAGGCGCAGCAGCGGACTTTGACGATGATGAGGAGGATATCTGACATGACAGAGGCTAAGAAACTGTCTAAAAAGGCTCTTACCAAGAGTTTCCATAACTGGTACTACGGAAATCTGACCTGCTTCTCGCAGGAACACATGCAGACATTCGGCTATCTGTGCGCAATGCTCCCGCTGGTAGATGAACTGTATGCAGGCAACGATGACAAAAAAGCTGAAGCGATGAACACATATACCGCATTCTTCAATACTGAGCCGCAGCTCGGTACTGTCGTAGTCGGTATCACAGCCGGTCTGGAAGAGGCTCGTGCAAACGGACAGGAAGACGTAGACGATGAAACCATCAACGGTCTGCGTGCCGGTCTTATGGGCCCGATCGCCGGTATCGGTGACTCTCTGGTCGTCGGTACAGTTATCCCGATCCTTCTCGGTATCGCCATGGGTATGTCCTCCGGCGGAAGCCCGATGGGACCGATCTTCTATATCGTAGTCTGGAACCTGTTCGCATACTTCGGAATGAAGATGCTGTACTTCAAGGGCTATGAACTTGGTACAAAAGCAGTTGAATTCCTGATCGGCGATATCGGTGAAGCCATTCGTGAAGCTGTTACGACACTGGGCGGAATCGTCATCGGTGCCGTATCCGCAACATGGGTAAGCGTCAAGACAAGTTTTGCTCTGTTCAATGAAGCAGGCGAAGCATACATGGTACTGCAGGAAAAACTCGACAGTGTATTCCCAGGCATCCTCACAGCATGCTTCGTCATCCTGTGCTGGTGGCTCATGGCGAAGAAGAGACTGTCCCCGATCAAAGTAATGCTGCTGCTCGTTGTCATTGCTTTCGTCGGTGTTCTGGTCGGATTCTTCGATCCGGGTCTGACATACTGAGCAAAGAAAACGTATTGTTCCCCTTTCTTTCTGTTATTGTTTCTTTTCTTTGCTGGAACAGCAGATCTGCACCGCACAGATCTGCTGTTCGCTTTCCATGAGGGGGTGCACAATATATGGATCTGATCAAAGAAGCTGAGATGCAGACGGCAGCGCTTCGCCGTATTGCCTCGTGGCGCACCATTGCAATCGTGATCTCCGGAATCGGTGTTGTGATCGCGTGGTTCGGCATATACAAGAGCAATGGCTTTTATATCACGGCCGGTGTGCTTCTGGCAGTGGCAGCCATGTTTATTGCCATGACGCTGCACAGAGGCATTACCAACGGCAGGCGCAATGTTGAAAAAATACTGGACGCTGCAGAACGCGAAAGGAAGAAGCAGGTGTAGGCCTGCTTCTTTTTGTGAAGTACACAAAGATCCTGCAGCATGCTCACACGGATTCCTGCGGAATCAGCTTCTTTTTGGTCAGAGTGTGAAGGATACGTTCTCTGGAAATACCTGAAATATCCGATATTTGCCGTGTGATCTCTGTGACAGAGAATCCCGGCTTTTCGTTATGTAAATATTCATAGAGAGAAACAATTAGTTTTCCCTGTCTTTTTTTGAGTCTCTTTCTGGCTTTCTGCTTTACTTTGCGTACTTTTTTTCTGGCTATATCCTGTACCATATCCTGTGCCATGTCGTGTGCCATGTCGTGTGCCATGTCGTGCGCCATATCCTGTGCCATGTCGTGCGCCATGTCCTGCGCCATATCCTGTGCCATGTCGTGTGCCATGTCGTGCGCCATATCTCGTGCCATGTCCTGTGCCATATCTCGTGCCATGTCCTGTGCCATATCGTGCGCCATGTTTCGTGCCATGTCCTGCGCCATGTCCTGCGCCATGTCCCTGGCAAGATTGCCGGCTTTGATGCGGATCTCATCTCCATACACTCTCATGATGTATTCAGACATAATAGTATTTCCTCCTCTTGTATTTTTCAGTTCACTGCATCTGTCCCGTAATGCGGGAATATACATTGTTTCTGGATCTTTGCATTTCATGTCGTGGATCAGTGCGTCAAGTCCGGATCTTTTCTTTCCGTTACAGGAACAGTTTACATACATAACGACAAGATCATCCGCAAGGATATCATTGAAAAACTGGTTTTTCCGCAGGTAATAATTGACCGGTTCCCCGTTGCCGATGCAGTCGGACTCTGTGATAAAGACGATTCGAAGCCTTGATAGTTTGTTCCACAGTGTTCCTTTTGGAAGACTCTGATGATCCCAGGCACTGGCGATATAGCGGGAACGGTGCGGTCTGGCGCCTTTTCTGCTGCGCTGAACTTCAACGATCCAGACAGTACCGTCAGAACTGTATATGACCAGGTCACAGTTGACCGCTCTTCCCTGAAGATTTGGAAGAAAATCCTGGATCTGACTGCGGATCACGTGCTGGCTGGTATCCCCGCATAGACAATGCAGAAGTGCTTCTGCAGCAGGAATACAGTTCTGCATGGCTGCGGCAAAGAATGCATCATCCAGAAGACGCATATCCTGAATATTGATCAGCTTTGGCTTTAGCATATACTCTCCCTTCAATGCATATATTCCAGAGAAAGCATGATCACCTCCGCAAAGCAGAATATACGGATAAACGTACTATACTGAATACAGTATAACAATGGATGGGGCGAACAGGAAGAGGCAGACAGAAAAAAATGAAGCAGGGTCATTCAATGAAAGAAGACATTGGTGTAAACATACTACTTTTTTGCCGGTCATGTTTTATCAGGGAATTACGTAATACAATGGAATCACGGGATAGAGAGGGAGGCAGACATGGAAACACCGACATTGAGAGAGCGGATACGGTACTGGTTTGACCGGCATATGTCCAGAGGGAGTATCGGTCTGATCCGCATACTGGTTATATTCTCTGTATTGTTTGTACTGCTGATGACGGGACTGATCCTGCTGTTCGGTTTTAACGGAGAGCAGGAAGGGGCAGGGGTGCTGTGGAACAGTATCGCTACGATCATCAATGCGTGGATGCCGTCCTATGAGGAAGGTTCACCGGGTTATCTGATCATCATGGCGCTGACGGCGTTTGCCGGTCTCCTGGTAACCAGCGTGCTCATCGGTATCGTGACCAGTGCGATCGAAGAGCGCATCGTGGGTCTGCGCAGGGGAAACTCTGCCGTGATCGAGTCCGGACATATCATCCTCATCGGCTTCTATCCGGGCGAATATACGCTGTTAAGGCAGCTGATCCTGGCAGCGGGGGATGATCCGTGCACGATCGTGATCGGCGCGGAAATGGAGCGTGACGAAACAGAGCAGTATATCGCGGACAATGTGGATGTTCCGAAAAATGTGCGCGTGATCTGCCGCACGATCGATCCCTTCGATCCCGGCTCCATGGAAAAGCTTTCTGTGCGTACATGCCGCACCATACTGGTCAGTCCGACCGATGACAGCACCACGGTCAAGATCCTGCTGGCAGTATCGTCTCTCCTCCATGAAACGGGAAAAAGCAGCGTGCGTGTCAACGCGATCCTTTCCAAGGAAGAAAACCGGTTTCCGCCTCTGCTTGCGAAGAAGCTGAATGTGATCACACTGCAGGCAAACGATACACTGGCTAAGATCATTGCCCACTCCTGTACACAGACCGGTCTTTCCGAAGTGTTCCGGGAGATCTTCAATTTTGAAGGCTCTGAACTGTACATGATCCCTGCCGGCGGATTTGCCGGGCTGACGTTTGCCGAAGTGATGCGGCGTATGGACAGCGGTGTGCCGGTAGGCATCTGGCATGATCATGAGATGTATATGAACCCGGAAGGGAACATGACTGTACAGGAAAGCGACCGCATTCTTGCATTTGCGGAAGACAGTGATTCCGCGGTACTGCGGGAAGAAGGGGATATTCTTTCGGACGATGCGGAGTATGTGCCGGTAAAGCCGGAGCGGACCACGGAGACGTTGGTCTTCGGCAACCGCAGCAGTCTGAAAGTCGTACTGCGGGAACTGCCGGAAAACGTACGCAAGGTCACGCTCGTCAACTGGGATCATTACAACGAGGAACTGATCCGGTCGATCTGCGAAGAACGGGATATCGTTCTGGAACTGGCGGAAGGCGACACCAGGAACGAACGAAAGCTTCTGGAGATCACAAGAAACGCGGAACACATCATTCTCCTCAGCAACTACGGCGACGAGGAAGAAGCCGATATGAATACGATCTTCCTTCTGCTGAATCTGCGGGAACTGCGGGATAAATACCATCTGCACTACAATATCACTGCCGAGATGCGCAAAGAGAGCAACCAGTCCCTGATCGCCTATGGCGACCGTACCGACTTCATCGTTGCCTCCAGCATGTCTTCGCTGCTGCTGGCACAGCTGGCGGAAAGTCCGCAGCTGCTCGGCGCCTTCCGGGAGATCCTGTCCAATGAAGGCAATGAAGTGTATATGAAGCGGGCTTCCAACCTGAACTGCACCGGTTCCTATACCGTCAGACAGCTGCGGCAGATCCTCTTCAGGCAGGGATATATCTTCCTCGGCTATATGACAAATAACGGCAGTTACCGGTTCAATCCGTCGCTTGATGAAACGGCTGAGATTAAAGGCTCAGACAGTCTCATCGTATTCGGCGAACACTGATCCGGCAGTCACCCGATACACCGGGTGACTTTTTCTGTTTCGCAGATGCGGTGCAAAAAGAAAAGACCGGCAGTCTTTTCTGCCGGTCTGTAACGCAGGATATTATCTGATTCCGTATTTTGCCATGAGATCGGTAAACTCTTTCGAATATGCAAATCCCATCATGACGGAATCACGGCTTATGCCGGACTTGAGACGGTTTACCCATCCGTTGTATCCGGCGGTATCCGGATCTCTTCCCAGGAATGTCCGGTACAGGATCGTGACATACTGCTCATCGGTCGTTTTCCTGTTCACAAACTCCGGAGAGTGGAGGAAGCCGTTGGACACCGTTTCGATCGCGGCCTGCTTACTGTTCGCTGCACTCAGGATCTTTGCACACCAGGTATTGATGCCGGCAGGATCGCCTTTTCTTCCCAGTGCTTCCGTGTAGCAGCGGCTGATGAACTCGGTAATGTCCGGGTTCTGGTCACGTGCTTCGTTCAGTTCGATCTTTCCCGGATCGAGGCCGTATTCCGCAGCGATCTGTTTGAATTCTTCGCTTTCCACAAATCCCTTCAGGATGTAGTTGTTGGATACGCCTTTGCTGCGTGTTTCCGCCCAGCCTGCGCCTTCTTCACCGTCACTGGATCTGCCGAGAATGACTTCATAGCACTTTTCGACCCATTCTTCATCCGTCAGTTCCTTCTGATTCATTTCCGGACTGTTGAAGAAGCCCTGGACTGCTTCGGCAGCGGTGATCCTGCCGTCGCTGAGCAGTGTGCACCATGTCTCGAATCCTTCCTCATCCGGTTCACGGTCCAGACAGAGTTCATAGAGACGGGTCACGAATGCTTCGATCAGTTCTTCCGGAGTGGCTGCGTTGGTCTGCTCAAACAGCCAGTGCATCGGTGTTTCTTCGCTGCCGTACTTCACTTCGTTGAAGACGTTGACCCAGCTCCAGTGATACAGACCGTAGTTCAGACCGTTGGAGATGCCTGCAGCGGTCATGTCATCCTCAGAGTAGATCCGGATCATGTTGTTTTCATCACCCAGATTCTTCATGGAGTCGTACATTGCTTTGGAAGAGTTCACAGAGCATGTAGGATCCTTTTCTGCGTGTGTGAAGTAGATCGGTACATTGAGCAGTGCTTCTGTATCAACGTCCTTCTCGACCATTGCATTGGCTTCCGCATCCCATGTGTATACTTTGCCTTTCCATGCTTCTTCGAACTCGGATACACATGTGTCATAGTCGAAGTTCGGATTCTGGTGTACCCATACGATCGGGTCCATGGAGCACATGGCGATCGCACCGGCAAACATTTCCGGATACTGCATCAGGAAGCGCATCGTCGCACCGCCGCCGGAGGAAGCGCCTGTCACATAGACTCTGTCTTTATTGACGGTTCCTTCTTCGATCAGCTGGCGGACGATCTCGGCCTGCAGAGCGTTGTTCTGGTCGATCTGTCTCTTCTTGGATTCATTGGTGGCTGCCCGGTAGCTGTAGTTGGCGTTGGATACCTGCATAACGAGGACAGCGCATTCATAGCCCTGTTCATTCCATGCGGTCATGCCGCGGTTCGCGGTCAGGGTCACTTCAATATTGACTCTGTATTCACCGCCGCCGTGGTTCCAGATCACTAACGGGACATCCTTCTTCGGATTGCCGTTTTCATCCTTCGGTACATACAGGGCATACTGACGTGTGATGCCGGCATATGTGATGGACTTGCGTTCCGCTTCATCCAGGATGTTCGTGTGGAGCTTCAGGACCTTCTTTTCATTGAAGGACAGGGCAGGGATCTTCTCACAGACGACTTCCCACGGGGTGACGGTGGACAGGTCGGCTTCGATGATGCCCGGATAACGGAACGGACGTGCCGTCAGGGTGATCTTGCTGCCATCGACTGTTACAGAGATCTCATCGTCTTCATAGCGGTTTCCGCCGGTGCCGTCGAGGTCGATGTAGTGGGAGTGGCCGTTGTTCAGGATGTCGAAGTCCTCAGCCTTGAGGTCGGCGATCTTCGCGGCGTCTTTTTCGGCAATGGTGATCTCGAACTTGTATACTTCGACTGCGCCGTCGCCAACTTTGGCGAATGCTTCGATGTTTTCTACTTTTACCGCGGCGGGATCTTCTTCCGCTTTGGTGCGTACCTGTTCGAAGAGCCAGTGCATCGGTGTTTCTTCTTCGCCGTATTTCACTTCGTTGAAGACGTTGACCCAGCTCCAGTGATACAGGCCGTAATTGCTGGCGCTGGAGATGCCGGCAGCGGTCATGTCATCTTCGGAGTAGATGCGGATCATGTCGTTTTCATCGCCGAGGTTTTTGAAGGAGTCATACATGGTCTTCGAGGAGTTGACAGAGCAGGTCGGATCCTTTTCCGCATGCGTGTAATAGATCGGCACATTGATGAGTGTATTCGTATCGACATACTTCTTCACCATGGCCTGTTCATCTTCGCTCCATGTGTAGACGGTGCCCTGCCATGCGTCTTCAAACTGCGATACAGCTGTGTTGTAGTTGAACTGGCGGTTCTGGTGGACATGGACGATCGGGTCCATGGAGCACATGGCGATCGCACCGGCAAACAGTTCCGGATACTGCATCAGGAAGCGCATCGTTGCACCGCCGCCGGAGGAAGCACCGGTCACATAGACTCTGTCTTCGTTGACCGTGCCGGCTGCGATGAGCTGGCGGACGATCTCTGCCTGGACAGCGTTGTTCTGGTCGATGAGCTTCTTCTTGTTTTCATCATTCGCAGCGCCGTAGCTGTAGTTGGCGTTGGCGACCTGCATGACGAGGACTGCGCACTCATAGCCCTGTTCGTTCCAGGCTGTGAGGCCGCGGTTGGCCTGCAGAGTAGCTTCGATGTCGATGTTGTATTCACCGCCGCCGTGGTTCCAGATGACAAGCGGCAGATCTTTCTTCGGTTCGCCGTTTTCATCCTTCGGAACATACAGGGCGTATCTGCGGGTCAGACCGGCATAGGTGATCTCTTTGCGTTCTGCTTCATCCAGAATGTTCGTCTTCAGGGACGTGACGTTTTCCTTCTTGAAATCCAGGCCTTCGACGGCAAAGCATTTGACCTCCCACGGAACATCCGCGAAGCTGGCTGAGACCATTCCGTTGTAGCGGAACGGCTTTGCCTTCAGGGTGATGACGTTTCCTTCGACGGAGACTTCGATCTCATCGTCTTCATACGGGACGCCTATGGAACCGTCGACGTTGAAGTAATGCGAATGGCTGTTGTTGGAAATCTCGAAGTCCGCTGCTGTGAGGCCGGCGATCTTGTCTGCATATCCTTCTTTTACAGTGATTCTGAATGTGCTGACTTCGACTGCGCCGTCGCCGACTTTTGCGAGTGCTTCGATGGATTCGACTTCAACGGCTGTGAGTTCCTTCTTCTGCTGGAACAGCCAGTGCATCGGCGTTTCTTCACCGCCGTACTTCACTTCGTTGAAGACATTGCACCAGCTCCAGTGATACAGAGCGTAGCCGAGAGCGCTTCCGATGTCAGCCGCGGCCATGTCTTCGTCAGAGTAGATTTTGATCTTATTGTTTGTGTCGCCGAGGTTTTTGAAGGCGTCGTACATGGTCTTCGAGGAGTTGACGGAGCAGGTCGGATCGTTTTCTGCATGGGTGAAATAGATCGGTACATTCAGCAGTGCCTGTGTATTTACGTTCTTTTCAACCATCGCTTCCGCTTCTGCATCCCATGTATACACACTGCCTTTCCAGGCTTCTTCGAACCCGGATACAGCCGCTGCATACTCGAAATTACTATTGTGGTGGATCCAGACGATCGGGTCCATGGAGCACATGGCGATCGCGCCGGCGAACAGTTCCGGGTACTGCATCAGGAAGCGCATCGTTGCGCCGCCGCCGGAGGAAGCGCCTGTCACATAGACTCTTGTCGGGTCGACAGTGCCTTCGTGGATCAGCCGGCGGATGATCTCTGCCTGTACAGCATTGTTCTGGTCAATGAGTTTCTTCTTGTTCTCATCATTGGCAGCGCCGTAGCTGTAGTTGGGATTGGCAACCTGCATGACAAGGACTGCGCACTCATAACCCTGTTCATTCCAGGCGGTCAGGCCGCGGTTGGCAAGCAGCGTAGCTTCGATGTCGATGTTGTATTCGCCGCCGCCGTGGTTCCAGATGACCAGGGGAACATTCTTTTTGGGATTGCCGCGGTCGTCTTTCGGTACATAGAGAGCATATTTGCGGGTCAGGCCGGCGTATGTGATCTCTTTGCGGGCAGCCTCGTCCAGGATGTTCGTTTTGACCGTGGTGACATTTTCCGCCGTGAAGGACAGTCCTGCATCTCTGGCGCATACGACTTCCCATGGAACGGCGCTGAAGTCTGCCTTGACCATGCCGTCATAGCGGAACGGCCTGACGTTCATCGTGATGACTGCATCATTCACAGTCAGGGTGATGCCGTCATCATCGTACGGAACTCCGATGGAGTTATCCCCACTGTAGTAGTGGGAATGGCTGTTGTTGAGGATGTCGAAGTCTTCAGCTGCGAGATCTGCGATCTTGGCAGCGTCATCGACTGTGATCACAAATGACCACACCTCCCGGCCGCCGTCACCGGCGCGTGTGTCGGCAGTGATCGACTGGATCACGGCAGACTGAGCGGGTTCTTCCGGTTCCTCCGGTTCTTCGGGATCAGCGGGTTCACCCGGCTGTTCCGGCTCCGGTTCACCTTCTTCCGAAGTCTCAGCTGTTTCAGACACTTCTGGTTCTTCCGCTTCTTCGATCACTTCGGTCTCTTTGATTTCTTCCTCTTCAGTGATCTCAGGAGTCTCTGAAACTTCAGTGATCTCCGGTTCTTCGGAAACATCCGGCTCTTCGGCGATCACAGGTGTATGAAGACCTGCGATCAGGGTAGAGGAGGCCGCAAATAATGCGGCAAGTCTCTTCAGGTTCACAATGATATTCTCCTTTCTTTCCGGTATGCGAAAAGCATTCACTAAACAAAAAATAGCATTCCGGCATGTTCGCCGAAATGCTGATTCGTGACTTCATGTGAACGGATTATGACTTGTTTTTCCGGTAGGCTGCAGGGGTACAGCTGCAGTATTGCTGAAAGGTACGTGAAAACTGGGTATACCCTTTGTAGCCAAGGCTGCGGGCAATGGATTCCAGCGGTTCGCCGGTGGTGAGAAGACGGCGCGCAGTCTCAATGCGGATGCGGTCGCGGTATTCCAGCATCGTCATGCCCATGCGGCTGCGGAAACGGCGGGAAAGGTACGCATACGATACATGAAGGGCATCCGCAAGATTCTGCAGACTCAGTTCGGTATACGCTTCCGCTTCAATACGGGACATGGCAAGATATACGATATCCCGTTCTGCTTCCGGCACAGCGTCGACAGAGCGCCGGGCATAGTTTTCCAGCAGAAAGAGAAGAAAACGGTTCATGAGCAGAGAGGTGCGCAGTCTGTCGTATTCGTCATGGGGACGGGATGATGAGAGTGCGTTTCTGATATTATCCAGAAGTCCGTCCGGCAGGGGAAGCGGCTCTTCCGGAAAACTGAGCATATCAAAATCGTCGACCATGGACTGCAGAAAGTCACGGGAATACTGCAGTGCATAACCATAGTAGGCAAGGGAATAGTCCTGCCGGCGGCTTTCGTGGATCACACCGCAGTTCACGATGATCATATTGCCCGGCTCCACGATGTGTCGCTTGCTGCTGATCCATACTTCCGCATTGGCAGATACCGGAATAATGATTTCCAGGGCGCGGTGCCAGTGTTTGGGGATACGGGATACTTCTTCACCGGGAACACGGTGAAACTCGTTCAGCGACCAGGAACTGCGGATATCGCCGTCCGGTGTTTCAAAGATGATATCTTTTTCTTCCGCCTCATAAGGTATGCTGGCAAGCCCTCTGCTTCTGTAATACTTCTTTGTCATCTCCTTCAGTTTAAAAGATGAAAACGATCCTGCTGATAACCGAAAACAGTTATTAACGGACATGAGGAATCATACAGAGAAATACGGCCGGAAACGATAAAAAACGGCTCCTGTGATTTACGGAGCCGTTTACCGGGATCGTTATTCTGCTTCTGCCGGCGCTGCGTTCAGGATAGCCATGAACTCGTCACCGGTGATCGTTTCTTTCTCGTAGAGATACTGGGCGATGCGGTCGAGGTCGGCACGGTGTTCCGTCAGCATCTTCTTCGCTTTGTTGTGCTGTGTCTGGACAAGTTCCGTGACCTTGGCATCGATCTTCGCTGCCGTGTCATCGGAGCAGGCAAGGGTGGTATCGCCGCTCAGGTACTGGCTGTTGACCGTCTCCATGGCGACCATGTCGAACTCATCGCTCATACCGTAGCGTGTGATCATGGCGCGGGCTACGCGGGTCGCCTGTTCGATATCATTGGAGGCACCGGTCGTGATCTGGCCGAAGACGACTTCTTCGGCAGCGCGTCCGCCGGTCAGCGTGGCGATGCGGTTTTCCAGTTCTTCCTTGGTATACAGGTAGTGGTTGCCTTCTTCGATCTGCATCGTATAGCCCAGAGCACCGCTGGTACGCGGGATGATCGTGATCTTCTGGACCGGAGCAGAGTGTGTCTGCAGAGCAGCCACAAGAGCATGACCGACTTCGTGGTAGGAAACGACGCGCTTTTCCTCATCGGTGAGGATGGCGTTTTTCTTCTGGTAGCCGGCAAAGACGACTTCGATGCTTTCCTCCAGGTCCCGCTGGGTAACGCGCGGATGGCCTTCGCGGACGGCGCGCAGGGCACCTTCGTTGATAATGTTGGCAAGTTCTGCACCGGAGGCACCGGATGCCATGCGGGCGATCGTGGTGTAGTCGATGTCCGGATCCGTCTTGACGCGTTTTGCGTGGACGCGCAGGATCTCCTCACGTCCTTTCAGGTCCGGCAGTTCTACCGGAACACGTCTGTCGAAGCGTCCCGGCCTCAGCAAGGCGTCGTCCAGGTTTTCCGGCCTGTTGGTCGCGGCAAGGATCATAATGCCCGTATTGCCCTCAAAACCGTCCATCTCGGTCAGTAACTGGTTGAGGGTCTGTTCACGTTCGTCGTTGCCTCCGAACTTGCCGGCATTACGCTTTCCGCCGACAGCGTCGATCTCATCGATGAACACGATACACGGCGCTTTTTCCTTGGCTGTCTTGAACAGGTCGCGTACTTTGGAAGCACCCATACCGACGAACATTTCCACGAACTCCGAACCGGAGATGGAGAAGAACGGTACGTTGGCTTCACCGGCAACGGCTTTTGCCAGCAGAGTCTTTCCGGTACCCGGAGGGCCTACCAGCAGCACGCCTTTCGGCATGTTGGCGCCGATATCCTTATATTTGGCGGGATCGTGCAGGTAGTTGACGACTTCCTGCAGTGCTTCCTTCGCTTCATCCTCACCGGCAACGTCCGCGAATGTAACGCCGGTCGTTGACTTCACATATTCCTTGGCATTGGCCTTGCCCATGTTGAACATGCCCATGCCGCCTCCCTTGGCGGAGCGGTTCATGATCATGCGCAGCAGGAACGTTGCCATTACGATCGGGAAGATCCAGCTGACGAAAAACGAGATCCACGGCGACTGCTGCTCGATGATCTGGGAAGTGAATTCCACGTTGTGTTCCGTCAGACGTGTCACCAGATTCGGATCGTCCATGAGACCGGTCTTATAGACCGTCTCGTCACCGACTTTCTTATATCGGATCTGATTGGTCATGACCTGTACTTTTTCGATCTTGTTTTCTTCCGTTTCTTTCAGGAATGTACTGTACGATGTTTCCTGTATCTCTGCCTGGTTCAGCATCGGCACCATGAACAGATTCATTAATGCCAGCACCAGCATGACTACGGCATAGTAGTAAATGATCGGTTTCTTTTCAGGCAGATTATTTCGGTTGTTATTGTTGTTATTATTCAATCGGAATCACCTTCTTTCATGCACATACCGGGTATATGCATCTGCTGTACAGTTTAGCACACTATTTATAAGAGTGCTAAAAACAAGTATGTGAAAGTGTGGGAAATAATCAAAAGAGTATATCTGTCGAATAATCATATGATATCTGAAGGGAACACAGGAATTTAATCGGCTTTCAGGGTTCTTGTCAAATGATGCCGGTTTAATGAAAGAACAGCAGTCATATTCAGACAGCGGTTCTCTGATGAACCTGAAAAAAAGACAGACAGTTCTGCCCTCTATTTGACATGCCGGACAGTATGCCCTATATATTAGACAATGATTTCCCGGACTGTTTCAGAATCAGGCAGTCAGGCACCTTCTTAAACTCGTAACACAGGATATTCTAATCTGCCGGAAAATCCTCATAGCCTCATCAGTAATAGCATCAATAACATAAGAACAGGTGCCGGTATGCAAAAATCTAACAGAATCATATGGCTTGACGCTGCACGTTCAATAGCCATAATCTCCATATCTTTAAACCATGCAATTAACAGAAGCTTCAATATTTCTTATGATCAAATTACAGAATACCTGACAATTCCTGTTTCACTTACGATTTTCAAGACTGTAGTCTATGTGCTCAGTCGAATTGGTGTTCCTCTATTCGTTATGATCTCCGGAGCACTGCTGCTGCACAGAGATTATGAGGAAAAACCTTTTCAGTTTTTAAAGCATAACTGGCTGAATCTGTTTATAACAACTGAAATCTGGCTTGTAATCATGTTTTGGTATAAGCAGCTTCTTCCCGGGTCGATATTATCTTCAGCGGGAATCACGACCTGTTTGTATCGGTTTATATTGACGTTATTATTCTTGAATCCGGTGGACATGTACAGTATGTGGTATATGTACATGATTTTGTGCGTTTACCTTGTTATTCCGATCATTTCAACAGGATTAAAACACATAAACAGGAAATACTTTATTTATCCTGCACTGCTTGTAGTTATCGGGAGTTTCCTTATTCCGGATGTCAATGGTCTGCTCGGTGCACTTGGAGTTTCGATGACCCTGACCTTTTCACTTGCATCAAAACATGTGTTTTCCATGTATGTTGTCTATCTGCTGCTTGGATATTACCTTGTACACCTTTCCGGATTAAAACGGTTCAAAACAAAAACAATAATATGTTTCGGTATTTTATCTTTCTCTGCATATTGTCTGTTTCAGTTTTGGATCTTTACAAAAGAGTATGATTACACCATAGGTTATAATAGCATATTTCCCATGCTGGTCTCGGTTTGTGTGTTTGAGCTGCTGCAGCGCAGTAACTATTCGGCAATAATCAAAAAGATCACTGCTGAACTGGCCCGTATCTCATTTGGCATATATTTTATACATATCTGCATCATGGAAGGCCTGGTAGTTGTTCTCGATTATACCGGATGGAATATTACATATTTATACCGATTCCTATTCCTGGAACTGCTGTCATTTCTGGGCTCGGTTGTGATTATTATCACTTTAGATAAAATCAAATGGATCCGTGATCTGGATAAAAACGGATGGATAAAACAGTATGTATTAGGAATCAAGTAAGAAGAAACACTTCCGTTATATCTTAATTCCGAGGACATCTGAGTTCCATGATGTCACAATATATTCTGCATTGTGATGTTTAGAAAACACCGGATGTTGCTGAAAGATGATACCTGCCGGTAAATATGTGGAGTAATCGGAATGTAAATGGATTACAGTAACAAAGTGGCGTTTATGATATAATCCCTGCGAGGGAGGCAGAGATGATCGATATACATATTCATATCATACCGGGTGTGGATGACGGATCCAGAAGCCTGGAGATGTCGCTGGCCATGGCAAGAATGGCCTATGAAACCGGTGTGGATCATATGATCGTCACTCCGCACTCTTATCCGGGCTTATATGAGAACTATGCCGGGGAGCGTCTGGAGGCGAAGTACCACGGACTGAAAGAAGCACTGCGGGCACAGGGCATTCCGCTGCGTCTGTACAGAGGCATGGAGATCTACGGTACGGAAGATACAGTTTCACTTCTGAAAAGAAAAAAACTGTGGACTCTGAATCACACAAAGTATATTCTGATCGAATTTGGTTTCCATGAGGAACCCGACTTCGTAAACGAAATACTGGCGGACTGCTACGATGCCGGGTATCGGCCGATCGTTGCTCATCCGGCAAGATATTCCTTTGTACAGGCAGACCCGCAGCTGGTGTATGACTGGTATCAGAAAGGATACGGCATCCAGCTGAATAAAGGCAGCATCCTCGGTTCGAACGGCAAACGGTGTCAGGATTGTGCTCTGAGTCTGCTCCGGCACGGCCTTGTACACTGCGTGGCAAGTGACGCGCACCGCATGGGATGGCGTGAGCCCAACATGGATACCATCACGCAGGAACTGGAAAAGAACTTCGGAGAGGAGTATACTTATATGTTGCTGGAAGAGAATCCGGGACGGATTCTTGACGGCAGAGTACTGGTCGGGTATGACCCGATTCCATATATTTCAGATGAGGATTACGAATGAGAAGATTAAGACTCGTATTATATGCACTATTTATCATCGTTGCTGCGGTATTCGGAATAGACCAGTATACGCGGATGAAAGACAGGGATAAAACAGCACCTGTTATTACGGATGATCTGGAATACATCGAAGTCAGTGTAGGTGCATCAGATGCAGATCTGCTGCAGGGGCTGCACGCGGAGGATAACGTAGACGGCGATGTGACAGATTCTCTTCTGGTAGTGTCACGTTCCAAGTTTCTGTCGCGCGGCCTCGTGAAAGTCAACTATGCGGCATTTGATTCCCACAACAATGTAGCGACATATACCAGACGTGTGCGGTATGTAGATTACATTTCACCGCGCTTTTCTGCGTCTCAGCCGTTCCGCTACCTGAACCGTTCCGGATACAGCGTACTCACCGGCGTACATGCAGTTGACGTTTTTGATGGGGATATCACAAACCGCATCCGTGCAATCACAGCCAACAGCAATATCGGTACGAATGTTACGCTGGAAGTTACCAATACTGCCGGAGATACAGCGAGTATCCTCATCAATCTGCTGGCAGATGACAGTGACAGTTACAACACGCCGTCACCCGGACTGACGACCTACATTATGTATACTTCGGTCGGGGTAGAACCGGCTCTAAGAGAAAATATTCGCGGCATCTGGAGAAACGGGAAAACAACAGATTTTGATCAGATGGACGAAGATGCACCGTATTCATCAGATATGGTTATGATTGATGATTCAGAAGTGGATTACTACACACCGGGAACATATCCGGTGATCTATACGCTTCAGTCAGGTGGATACTCAAGAGGATCATCATACATGTATCTGATCGTGGAGGAATACTGATATGAGTGAGACACGGTACAAGAGATTCAGTTTTCTGGATGATATCGAACCATACAGCCTTCTCAGGGATCTTTTACGCAGCATTCCTGCCATACTGGCGGGCGCTTTGGCGATCACCATGGCATTCAGTCTGTATAACGAATCAAAATACCAGGAAAAATATACTACGACAGCTACATTTGTGGTCATGTCTAAGAATTACAGCAACTACGTAAATAACAATCTGAACTCGGCTTCCAAAATGGCAGAGACTTTTTCGAATATCCTGAACAGTGATGTTCTGAAAAAACAGGTATGCAGGGATCTGGAGCTGGAAACATATAATGCAGTCACTAAAGCATCCATCATAAAGAATACGAATCTTCTTACGTTGAGAGTGACCGCGGACTCTCCTCAGCTTTCCTATAAGATCATGCGCTCCATCATGAACAACTATACGAATCTTTCGCAGTATGTAACGAATGATAAGGTCATGACGGTGCTTGCAGAACCGGGAATGCCTCAGCGTCCGGATTCCTCGTTCTCGATTTTTGCAGGTGCGCGGCGGATTTTCATGATTGCGTTCGGGGCATTACTTGTTTTGTTTGCATGGATGTCTCTGCAGCACGATACGATTAAATCAGAAAAGGATCTGACACGAAAGCTCGATGCCAAATCACTTGGTGTCATCCATCATGAAAAGCTGTATAAGACAGTGTTTGAACGGTTTAAAGGAAAAAAAGAGGGAATACTGATCACGGATGTGACTGCCAGTTTCTCCTTTGTAGAAAAATACAAGAAAATCGCAGCGTCGATCGTCAACCAGTCGCGCAAGGACGGCAGTAATATCATTCTGGTGACGAGTGTTCAGGAACATGAGGGAAAATCTACGGTGTCAGCGAACATTGCCTTAACGCTGGCGGAACAGGGTCATACAGTGCTTCTGATCGACGGAGACCTTCGCAGACCGTCTCTTGCAAAACTATTCGACATAGAAACAGAGAAGGGAAAAGAACTTCCGGATCTTATAGATGGAACTGTGCGTTTCCCGGAAATACTGAAGTTCGAAGAACACACCGGACTGCGTATGATCCTGTCGTCACATTCCTATCCGAATTCCACAGAGATCATCGGAAACGCGCAGATGCGGGAATATCTGGAAGCACTGCGGAATTCCGTTGACTATATTATTATCGATTCACCGCCGATGTCTGCGATGGCGGATGCTGAAGCGTTTGCCAACATAGCAGATACCGCAATCCTGGTCGTACAGTATGACCGTGTATTGTCGGCGGATATCAACGATGCGATTGACGAACTGAAAACGTGCCGGGCAAGTATTGCCGGATGTATCCTGAACGATGTACGCAGTCTGCCGGGTACCGGTTCTGTGACCGGCGGTTATGGCTATGGATACGGCTATGGTTATGGCTACGGCTATGGCTACGGCCGCTACAGCCGGTACGGCAAGTACGGCAGATACGGCAAATATTACGGCAAGTACGGTCCGTACCAGAGGAAGAAGTCGTCTTCCGGAAAGGAGGACAGTTCTGATGAGTAATTCCACTTACAGAAGCAGTGATACAACGCCGGATAAGATCGATATTACGGTATTTCTGGATGATTATCTGACAGCATTGCGCAAGAGATGGATCATACCGGTTCTGCTTGCTTTGATATTGGGGCTGTTTTCCTGGTTCCGTGTATCTACGAGTTATACCCCTCAGTATAAAGCGGAATGCACCGTTTCGGTTTCTACGTCTACACCCGGCAACGACAGTAAACTGACAGCCGGGCAGATCTCCAGAACTTTCCCGGCAATTCTTACATCGGGTATATTATCCGATCGGATTGCGGAAGATATGGGAGTTTCCCGTCTTCCCGGTACGATCAAGGTGACGAACGTCAGCGGGACGAACTTCCTGACGATCAGTGTGACCGGTAAAAATGCACTGGATGTCTATAATGAGCTTCAGACAGTGATCCGGGTATATCCGTCGATAGCCAGGTATGTTGTCGGAGAGACGCAGTTTGAAATCATTGAAGACAGCGGCGTACCGGAGGATTCCGGAAAAGCTGTTTCCATGCGGGGGTCTATCCTGAAATATTCCGGAGCCGGTCTGGCGGCAGGTTTATTGTATGTTTTCCTGTTCATGGTCACAAAACGTACGGTGCGCAATCATAAAGATCTGAGTGAAATGGTCAATACACCGTATCTTGGAACACTTCCGGTGTATCGGAAGAAAAAGCGCGGTGACGGCGACTCCGGCATCAGTATTCTGGAAGAGAATGTACAGCAGGACTATCTGGAAGCGGTACGTACGGTGCGAACGCGTCTTGAACGGCGCATGAAGGGTACGGACCGGAAGGTCATTATGGTAACCAGTTCGATTCCGGGTGAAGGAAAATCCACGGTGGCGGGAAACCTAGCAATTTCATTTGCCGGTCAGGGAAAGAAAGTCATTCTTCTGGACTGTGATATCCGTAACCCATCGCAGCAGGAAGTACTGAATATCAAGGGAGACTATCCGGGACTTGAAAAGGTACTATCCGGTGAAGTCAAACTGTCTGATGCATTGTATTCCTACGAGGACCGCGGTTTTGACCTTCTGTGTCTGCTCGGAGCACAGGATCCGTCCGAGCATATCGAGATTCTTGGATCCGAACAGATGCGCAAACTGATTGCCATGCTGAGGGAAAAGGCAGATGTCATTATCCTGGATACACCGCCGTCTGCGATGCTGGCAGATGCGATGTTAATGGTGAAAAA
Organism: Solobacterium sp.; assembly: GCA_017510405.1. Taxonomy (GTDB): domain Bacteria; phylum Bacillota_I; class Bacilli_A; order Erysipelotrichales; family Erysipelotrichaceae; genus Bulleidia. The sequence goes on along the minus strand of JAFWNG010000041.1, from coordinate 12,051 downwards.
TGCGGATCTTGCCGTGTATGTCATCATGTGTGATTATGCAAGACGGCCGGTGATCCTGAGAGGAATCACGGAACTGAATGAGGCCGGTGTCAAGATTGCCGGCTGTGTTCTGAACGGCGGCAAACATCATAACTACGGCTACGGCAGTTATGGTTATACAAGCTATCAGAAAGAAGCAGAGAATAAGGAAGAGTAGTATATGAAAAAGATCATGATCGTAACGAACCATTCGTATATGCTGTACCGGTTCCGGAAGGAACTCCTTTCGCGTTTGTCAAATTACAGTACGATCGTGATCTGCACTCCTTTCGTCGGTCATGAGGATGACTTCCGTGACTGCGGCTATACACTGATCGAAACACCGATCAACCGCAGAGGCATGAATCCTGCAGAAGATGCAAAACTGATCGCTCAGTACCGTTCGATCCTGAAAGAGCAGGCTCCGGATCTTGTCATCACCTATTCCATTAAGCCGAATATTTATATGGGATCCCTGTGTGCAATGTACGGTGTCCCGTACATTGCGAATGTACAGGGACTGGGGACTGCCTTTGAAAGTCCGAAGATGGCAGCAGTGGTATCCCGGATGTACAAGCACGGGCTGCGTAAGGCGTATAAAGTGATTTTCGAAAATGACGGGGATGCGCAGGTATTTGTTGAACGTAGAATCGTTCAGCGGAAAGACATTGAAGTCATGCAGGGTGCCGGTGTTAATCTGAGTGAGTATACCTATCATGAATTCCCGGGAAATGATCCGGTACATTTCCTTTTCGTGGGCAGGATCATGAAGGAGAAAGGCGTCGGCGAGTTATTTGACGCAGCAGAACGGCTGAATCAAAGTCAGAATATCGTTCTTGATATCATCGGTTTTTACGAGGATGAGTATAAAGCACGTGTGGAAGATCTCGTAGAGAAGGGAATTGCGGTATTCCATGGATTTCAGGAAAATCCTATTCCTTACTATGTGGCGAGCGACTGTGTGGTCATGCCTTCCTACCATGAAGGAATGACGAATGTAAATCTGGAGGCTTCTGCTCTTGGCCGTCCGGTCATTACAACGGATATTCCGGGCTGCAATAACTCTGTAGATGAGGGCATTACCGGTTATCTGGTACGGCCAAGGGATACCCAGAGTCTGTATAATGCCATGAAGCATTTCCTGACTCTCTCCATAGAAGAACGTGCTTCACTTGGCAGAAATGCGCGAATAAAGATGGAAAACGAGTTTGATCGCAACGGTGTCGTATCCCGTATGTCTTACATAGTTTCCGAGGTTCTTTATGGAGCTTAATGAGTTTGTTTTCATTATTCTCTGGATGGGCGTGATGGCCCTCTTTTTCCATTTTGTACAAGTGGAAGAAACAATGAAAATCCTGGGAAAAGATGAGGTGGGAACTTCCTTATGGGCTGCTGTTCTTGTTGTTATTCCGATTGTATATATTGTCGGCAGCAGAGGAAATATCGGAGATACATACAACTATAGAAAAGGGTACGAAGGTATTCCAAGTACGTTTTCTGCTATGATGTCATACGCTTCAAATATCGGTAAAGACAGGGGATTTTGGTACTTCATCGGGTTTATCAAAGTTCTGACAAAGGCTGATTTCAGAGCATATTTTTATATTCTGGCTGCGATTCAGATTTTTTCCCTTGTACAGATCTATCGGAAACTGTCCGCTGACTATATTATGAGTATCTTCCTGTTTATTGCCTCCACCGATTATATTTCCTGGATGTGCAACGGAGTGCGGCAGTTTACCGCAGTCACTATTATTTTCGCCGGGACAGTATGGCTGCTGGAAAAGAAGTATTTGCTGTATTCCATATTGATTCTTCTTGCCTCAACGATGCATCGATCCGCATTAATTATGCTTCCCGTAATATACATCACCAGCGGTGAAGCGTGGAATAAAAAAACAATTCTGTTATTAATACTCACATTATTGATTGTTGCATATGTGGAAGTGTTCACCAATCTTCTGGATGATATTCTGGAAGAAACACAATATGAAAATGTTGTATCCGACTGGAAAGCATGGAAGGATGACGGTACCAATCCGTTCAGAGTCATGGTATATAGTGTGCCGGCAGTTATTTCGTTTTTTGGCAGAAAAATTATCAGATATGAGAATAATACGCTGATCAATATTTCTACGAATATGTCGATCGTAACAGCTGGTCTGTACCTTGTTTCAATGGTGACCAGCGGAATTTTCATCGGCAGACTGCCGATCTATACCTCATTGTTTAATTACATATTACTTCCCTGGGAAATAAAGCATATTTTTAATAAAAAAAGCGCTGACATAATGATGATTGCTCTGTATGTCAGTTATCTGGCTTTCTATTATTATCAGATGCATGTACAAAGCGGATTATTCTAATATTCTATGATCGGAAGCAGGTGTGTTTATATGTCAAAGCCAATTCGAGTTTTACACGTAATAGGAATTATGAATCGTGGCGGAGCGGAAACTCTGATCATGAATCTTTATCGTTGTATAGACCGAACAAAAGTACAGTTCGATTTTGTAGAAGGCAGTTCCGCCAAAGCAGTTTTTGATCAGGAAATCATGGAACTGGGCGGAAGAATATACCGCTGTCCCCGCTTTAACGGTAAAAACTACCTTGTTTATCGAAAATGGTGGATCGACTTTTTTAATGAGCACGCTTCTGAATATACAGCAGTTCATGGTCATATCGGCAGTACGGCAGCTATATATCTGTCAATTGCCCGAAAATACGGGCTGCACACGATTGCGCACAGCCATAATACATATGATTCTTTCAACTTGAGACAGTTTCCTTATCGCGTAATGTCTTTTCCGACCCGATTTATTGCGGATTCCTTTTTTGCCTGTTCTGAGGATGCGGGAATCTCCAGATTTGGGAAAAAAGTGAACTTTAAGGTGATAAATAACGGAATTGATACAACGTCTTTTGCTTTTAATGAAAGTATCAGACGATCCGTCCGTAAAGAATTGGGAATTGATGAGAATACCTGTGTTTTAGGGCATGTTGGACGATTCTCAAAGCAAAAGAACCATGTTTTTTTGATTGAGATTATGAAACAAATGGTAGAAAAGAATGAAAATTGTCTTTTGATGCTGGTGGGTGACGGTCATTTAAGAAAAGAAATCGAAGAAAAAGCAGACAGTTATTCTCTGAAGGATAAGGTTATGTTTCTTGGTGTCCGGGAAAATATCAGTGAATTGCTTCAGAGCATGGATGTATTTGTTTTTCCTTCCTTATATGAAGGATTTGGCATTGCTGCACTGGAAGCTCAGACAAGCGGGCTTCCTGTATTGTGTTCGGATAAAGTATCTTCAGACTGTTATGTGACGGATCTTGTTCATCCGCTTCCGCTTGATGCCGGAGCAGAGCAGTGGGCAGATACTGCAATTCAGTTGTCAAAATATATCAGGACATCATACACGCAGCAGGTTAAGGATAAAGGTTTCGACATTAAAGATGTTGCGGCGGAACTGCAGAGTTTTTATCTGAAGGCAGGGAATCATCATGAGTGACATACTATTAACTGTTTTTACTCCTTCTTTCAACAGAGCACATACATTAGGAAGAACATACAGTTCTTTGAAAAACCAGACATGTAAAGACTTTATCTGGATGATCATCGATGATGGATCTTCTGATAATACCAGAGAATTAGTGGAAAACTGGAAAACGCAGGAGAATGGTTTTGATATTCGATACATCTATAAAGAAAACGGGGGTATGCATACTGCTCACAATACGGCGTATGAAAACATTGATACACTTCTGAACGTCTGCGTAGATTCAGATGATGCAATGCCGGAAAATGCTGTAGAACTCATTCTGAAAAAGTGGATTGAAGTGAAGGATAAAGGGTACGCCGGTATTATCGGGCTGGATGCCGATATGAATACAGGAAAACTGATAGGAAAAGGTTTTCCGGAAGGATTTCAGAAAACAACGCTGTCCGGTTATTATGCCGCCGGAGGAGCAGGGGATAAGAAACTGATCTACCGTACAGATGTGATTAATGAATATCCGCCGTACCCTGTTTTTGAGGGGGAGAAATATGTACCTCTGTCATATAAGTATCGATTGATCGATGAAAAATATGAGATGGCCGTACTGAATGAAATCTTATGCCTGGTAGAGTATCAGCCGGACGGGTCAAGCAATACAATGCTCAGGCAGTATTATAAAAATCCCAAAGGATTTGCTTTCTGGAGAACGATCCGGATGCAGTATCCCATATCGAAAAAAAGATTATTCAAAGTCTGTGTTCACTATGTTGCAGAGAGCAGACTTGCCGGAAACAGACACTATATTAAAGAATCACCCAGGAAATGGATGACAGTAGCGGCGCTTCCCGCAGGAATACTGCTGGAACAGTATATTCGGAGGAAAGTATCATAAATGATTCCCAAAATAATACATTACTGCTGGTTTGGACACGGAGAAATGAACAAGAAAGCCCAAAAATGCATTGAAAGCTGGAAAAAGTATTGTCCGGATTACCAGATCATTGAATGGAATGAAGAAAACGTTGATGTTTATCAGAATGACTATACAACATATTTATATAACGAGAAAAAGTATGCGTTTTTAAGCGACTATGTCCGGCTCCAGAAAGTATATGAATACGGGGGTCTGTATTTTGATGTTGATGTAGAGGCAGTCAGATCTTTTGACGATCTGCTGAAAGAGCCGGCTTTTTTCGGATTTGAAACAAATGAATATGTGAACACGGGAATGGGTTTCGGAGCCGAAAAAGGGAATAAGGCTGTGTATGAAATGCTGAGGGAATACGATACGTATTTAGATGGCAGGCACGGCTATAAAGGATGCCCGAAATTAAATACTGCGGCGCTTATAAGAATGGGGCTGAAGTGTGATGGATCGATGCAGCGTAAAGAAGACTATGTTGTTTTTCCGGCAGAGTATTTTAACCCATACGATGATCCGACAGGGACGTTGTCAATAACAGAGAACACATACTCCATTCATTGGTACGCAAAAAGCTGGATGCCAAAATCGAAAAGAATGCGCAGTGTATTGACAAAACCGCTTCATAAGATAATGAAAAGTCGGAAGAAAGAGCGTTAAGATGAAGTTATGCGTTATTATTCCTTATTTTGGAACATTTAATAGTTATTTTCATTTATGGAAGCAGTCGTGCGGAAATAACAGGGATATTGACTGGCTCCTGTTTACCGATCAGATACTTGATGATCTGCCTGTGAACATGAAATATGTTTACATGACTTTTTCAGACATGAAAAAGAGACTGGAAGATAAGTTTGATAAGAAAGCCTGCCTTAACAGACCTTATAAACTCTGTGACTACAAACCATATTACGGTTATATTTTTTCAGAATATCTAACGGAATATGATTTTTGGGGATACTGTGACTGCGATGTTATATTTGGGGATATTCTGTCGTTCTTAACGGATGATATCTTCAGTGAATATGACAAATTATTAAGAACCGGTCATTTGTGCTTTGTTCGCAATAAAAAAGAAATCTCGGAAAACTTCTTCAGGTACCCGACATATAAAACGGTAATCCATTCTCCGGTCATTTATGGGTATGATGAATCCGTAAAAGGATTCCATCTGGGATTTGCCGGTGAATTGCTTGAAAGCGGATATCGTTTTTATAATGACAGTTCAAAGATCGCAGATATAGATTTCCGGCATTTTCCTTTTTATATCATTGGAAATGATAAAACTCCTGTTTCATTTATTTATAAAAAAGGAAAACTTTACTGTCTGAAGAATATTGACGGACAGAACAAACTTGAAGAAATGATGTATCTTCATTTGCAGAAGCGGAAAATGGAAGTCAAGACCAACAGCCTGGATGAGATCATCATTTATCCAAATACAATAGATACATTACAGAATACTGTTCCGGATGATAGTTTCTGGGAAAAGATCAGTAAAGAATCAGATGTATATTATTCAGGAAAAGCAGAAAGAAAAGATAGTATAAAACGTGATATATTACGCTTTCTGTATGAACCGAGAAAGATAAGCAGTATTGTTTATCGTATCAGGCGCAGGATAAAACTATGAAAAATATCTTGATTATTGCGAATGACATGGAAATCGGCGGAGCTGAAAGAGCACTGATCGGACTTCTGAATGAGATTGATACAGAAATGTATCATGTCGATTTGTTTTTACTGAAACATCAGGGACCGTTCATGTCTGCAATCCCGGATTCCATTCATTTACTGCCGCAGAATGAGAAGTATTCTTCCCTTGCGGTTCCTATGGCAGATGTACTCAAAAAACATCAGTACAGAGTTTTGATCGGCCGAATGATCGGAAAACTCAAAGCCGGAATCTACAAAAAAAGACACGGCATAAAGGGAATGAACTCTGTAGGAATTCAATACAGTTATAAATACACAAAAAATGCGCTGCCCCAAATAAGCGATAAATGCTACGACGCGGTTATTGCGTTTACTTTTCCGTACTATATCCCGGTAGAGAAGGTTAATGCGAAAAAACGAATTGCCTGGATCCATACGGATTACACAAAAATAGCAGGTGACAGAATAGAGGAAGAGAGTATTTGGAATCAATATGATGTTCTGGCAGCTGTATCTGATGGCGTGAAAAACTCATTTATTCAGGTATTTCCCGGACTGGCAGAAAAAACATGTGTGATCGAGAATATACTTCCTTATAAGCTGATGATGAAACAGGCTGAGGAAACCATCGAATTAGAAGACAATCGAATCAAACTGTTATCGATCGGAAGATACACGACCGCTAAGAACTTTGATAATGTTCCCGAAGTATGCTCGATGATACTCAATTCAGGAGTGAATATCTGTTGGTATATCATTGGATACGGCAGGGATGAAGAACTGATCAGGAATAAGATAAAAGCCTGGCATATGGAAGACCATGTCATCCTGCTGGGAAAAAAAGAGAACCCGTATCCATATATTAAATGGTGTGATTATTATGTTCAGCCGTCCCGATTTGAAGGTCAGTCCATTTCCGTAAGAGAAGCGCAGGTTTTAAAAAAGATTGTTATTATAACAAACTATCCGACAGCTCCTGCACAGATCACAGACGGCGAAGACGGCGTTATCGTTTCCTTGGATAATAAGGAACTGGCGGCAGGAATTATAGACACGATAAACAATAAAAGTATTCAAGACACGATCCTGTCGACTTTGAATTCGAAGGATTATACAAAAAAAGAGGAAATTCAGAAGGTATATCAGATAATTAACGAATGCTGATTATACGAATGGAAGTATTCTGGAGGCTGGTATGACAAAGGTCAGTATTGTAGTCCCGATCTATAAAACAGAACAGTATCTCAAACGCTGCGTTGACAGTCTTATTCATCAGACCCTGAAAGATATAGAGATTATTCTTGTTGATGACGGATCTCCCGATAATTGTCCAGCAATGTGTGAAGAATTGGCAGAAACAGACAGCCGCATAAAAATCGTTCATAAGAAAAACGGCGGATTGAGTTCCGCCCGCAATGCGGGAATGAGAGTGGCAGAAGGCGAATACATTGGCTTTGTTGACAGTGATGACGATGTAGAAGCAGACATGTATGAACGGATGGCAGACATCGCTGACAGGGAGAATGTTGACTTTGTCATGAGTGATTACAAAAGAGTATTATCGAATGGTCATTCATATCTGAAATCATTAAATATCACCCCTGGAAAATACGATAAAGAGAAAATAATCACGGATATTTACCCATCACTGATCATGGGAACGAATATCGATTACGGCCCGCTGCTTTCTGTATGGCACTGTATATATCGCAAGAGTTTCCTTGATGAACATCAGCTGTATTTTGAAGAAAGCGTCAAATGGTCTGAAGACAACCTTTTCAGTGCGTTTGCCGGATATTACGCTGACAGTTTTTATTATATGAAGAACGAGGCTTTATATCATTACTATCAGAATCAGGGAACAATAACGACCAGTTATAAAAAAGGCGCCTGGGATGTCTATTTAAAAATGAATTCTATTCTGGATGATTTCTTCTCTTCCAGAAAGGACTATGATTTCAGGAATCAGCTGAGGTGTCATTTACTGTATTACGCGTGCAACTGCATCAGTAAAACTGCGTCTTTGGAAGAGAACGACCGGATCAATGAAATCTCATACATTGTGAATAACAAAAAACTCAATGAAGCATTAAAGAAAGCAGAACTCGGTCAGGTCCACTGGAAACTGAAGCTGCAGCTTATGCTGATGAGAACAAAGCAGGTTTCTTTATTGGATAAGATGGTAAAAAGGAGATCGCATCGTGGCTAAAGTATCAGTTATCATACCGGTATACAATAAAGAAAAGTATCTGCGGAAAAGTCTGGATTCTGTTCTGAAGCAGTCGTTTCGGGATTATGAAATAATATGCGTCGATGATGGTTCGAAAGACGGATCCTCCGGTATATTAAGGGAATATGCTGAGAAAGACAGTCGAATTCACAATATCACTATTCCAAACGGAGGTGTATCAAACGCACGAAATGTTGGATTGGATCATGCAAACGGTGACTGGATTCAGTTTCTGGACGCTGACGACATGCTTTGTCCGGAATATTTGGCGAAAGCAGTAGCTTTAGCAGAAGAAAATGATATAGATGTAGTTTTTTCTGACATTGATGTATTAAATGAAGAATATGTCAGAACAGGCGTAAAAACCATAGGTCATAAAGATGAGTTTATTTCACGGGATGGTCTGAAAGATCTTTTTCTCCAATATCAGTATGCTAATGGTTATTTTGGCTTTTTGGCAAATAAACTCATTATGGCCGAACTTATTCAGAAGAATCATATTCGGTTTGATAAGCGAGTAACTCTTGCGGAAGATCTGTTATTTATGGTCCAGGTTTACGAGAAAATGAACCGTGGATTGATATGGGACGGATCCGGCTATCAATACCTGAATACGGAGGCGAATTACCTGTTCCGAAAAAAGGTTGATTATGATATCCAGATCGAGATCCAGAAAAGGATTCTGACATGGATAACCGATGATGCGGATCGTCCGAAAGATACTGCCTTGATAAAAAAGAGAATCAGTGAGTATGCATATGCTATTCTATTTGAAGGAAACGATGAAAGGGTATCAATAGATGCACTTACAGCAAAACTATACGCTGAGCATGATATTGCTGAATATTTGTCTGCGGAGTCAATGAAGGGCTTTCCCGCTCGTATTGTGAAGGAATTGGGAAAGAAAAACACAGCTGGCATAAAAAGACTGTTTTATTTCAGGACGATCGTCAGAACGTTATACAGGAGGCTGAAGCATGGGAAAAAGAATACTGATTTATAATCATTCCGGAAGCAGAAATCATGGGTGCGAAGCCCTGGTCAGAACGATCGCAGCACATTTGCCGGAAGATTCATTTATTACTCTTTTGTCCGATGCTCCGGAGGAAGATGCCGGATACGGAATAAACGAGATCGTGAATGAAATTCTGCCGTCAAAACGATCAGACGGAAAAAATCATGCAGCTTTTATAAAGGCATATGTACATCTGAAACTGACAAAAGATTATTTTCCTATGGATTTACTGCCATATGAGGCTGCGATAAAGAGTATCCGGAATGATTATGATCTTGCACTGTCTATCGGGGGAGATGTATATTGCTATGACAACTATCCCCTGTATATAGCAATCCATAAACTGATTCGGAAAAAGGCAAAGAAGACACTTCTGATCGGCTGCTCTCTGGAAGAAAAACTGTTTGATGATCCAAGGTTCACAGAAGATTTAAAAACATACGATTTCATAACAGCCAGGGAATCGATGACGTATGAGCTGCTGAATAAAAACGGAATCAAAAACGTCCGGCTGATACCGGACAGTGCATTTACTTTAGCAAAAAAACAACCTGGTATTGCGGCTTCCGAAGTGGAATCTGTCGGAATCAACTTAAGCCCGCTGGTAATGAAACGGAATGCGAACTCAGAAATTGTAATGAATAACTATCGTTTTCTGATTCGGCATCTGCTCGAAACTACTGATTATGCAATCACTCTGGTACCTCATGTGAGCTGGAACAACAATGATGACAGTGTTCCGCTGCGGGTTCTGTATGAGGAGTTTTCATCCACAAACCGTATTACGCTTATAAATGACTGCTCCTGTGAAGAACTGAAGTTCATTATTTCAACCTGCTCTTTTTTTATAGGGGCAAGAACCCATTCGACTATCGCAGCATATTCAAGCGGAATTCCGACATTGGTCGTAGGGTACTCAATCAAATCAAAAGGCATTGCAAAAGATCTTTTTGGCGATTATGAGCGATATGTTATTGCAGTAAATGAACTGAAGAAAGAAGATGATGTCTGGAATCGGTTTGAATGGATCATGAATCATAGCGACGAAATAAAAAATGTATTGGCAGACAAAACGGAATTATATTCTAAAACAGTTGATCGTGAATTAAGGAAGGTATTCGAAGAATGAATCAGAATAGTTTAGTCAGCATCATAATGCCTTGCTATAATGCGGAAACGACCGTAGAGAGATGTCTGGAATCGATTCTGGATCAGTCCTATAAAAACATTGAACTGGTCGTAGTTAACGACGGTTCTACGGATCATTCGGAACAGATTATCCAAAATTACCAGCCGGTTTTCGAGAAGAATCAAATGATCCTGAAATATGTTTTTCAAGAAAACCAGGGCTTGGGCGGTGCAATCAATACAGGCTTAAAACATATTACCGGTGAGTACTTATGCTGGGTAGATCCGGATGATTTTCTTTTTCCTGAGTCTGTAGAGAAACGACTGAAAGTAATGGAAGAACATCCTGAAGTCGGAGTTGTTTCCAGTGACGCAAATGTGTATTATTCTTCCGATTTGCAAACGCCGGTCCGGAAAGAAAGCAGGAATAAACATATGGAAGAAAAAAGACAGTTTGAGAATATGCTTTTAGGGAAAGCTATTTTCTGTGCCGGCTGCCATATGATAAGAGTTCGGTATCTTGATGAAGCGATTCCCGGCCGCGACATATATCCTGCAAGAAGAGGACAGAACTGGCAGCTACTTTTGCCAATGTATTATCACTATGAACAGATTTTTCTGGATGAACCGTTATATGCATACATCGAATATCAGAACAGCATGTCAAGAACGGATGTAAAAAAGTCTGATTACGTAAAAAGGTATAACGAATACAAAGATATCGTTTTCAATACCCTGGATCGAATCCGGATGTCTGAAAAAGAGAATGCTTATTACAAGAAGAAGTATCTTGGAAAGTATTATCGGGAGCTGTTCTATACTGGTATTTCCTTTCATGACTTTAAAATGATTGGTCAAAACGCTTTAAAAATGATGGTAAACGGTGAATGGCATAAAGAAGACAGTCAGTGGATCGGCAGTTTATTGAAAAAGCGGATCCGAATAAAACGGCAGTAATGGTCAAATAAGACTCGGGTGGTGGATTTATGAAAACAATTTCAGTTATTGTGCCGGTATATAACGGCGAAAAATACATAGATAACTGTTTAAACAGTATTTTGAAGCAGACGCTCGAAGACATTGAAGTCATTTGTGTAAACGATGGATCGACTGACAGCTCAAGTGAAATCCTTCATAGATTTGCAAAAGCAGACGACCGGATAAAGGTAATTGATAAAAAGAATCAGGGAGCCGGAGCGGCAAGAAATGACGGCATACGTTCTTCGGAAGCGAAATATATCGCATTTATGGATGCGGATGATTTATACCCGGGTAACTCTGTATTAAAAACTCTGTATGAAACAGCTGAGAATAATAATGCGGATATCTGCGGCGGTTATATCTGCTCAAACGGAAATCTGGATGGAGATGCGTTCCGGAAGTTCTCCCGGGAAGGCTTTTTTCCGGTAAAAGAAGAACAAATTGACTATGGATTCAGCAGATTCATTTATAAGAGGGCATGCCTGCTGGAAAATAATGTTTTCTTCCCGGAGAGAAGTGTTTTTGAAGATCCTGTTTTCCTCGTGAAGGCGCTTCATGCTGCCGGGAAATATTATGCTGTCAATGAATGCACATACATATATAC